>NZ_JAWDIW010000001.1:0-636628 GCF_032464805.1 Rhizobium sp. 10PS4
AGCCTATATCGCATAAGATAGCTTATGGAACTAAGTGATTGCACCAATCAACCGCAGCGCCCCGGACAAGATGTCGCCTGGAGGATTTTGCCCAAATACGTTTTGGCCTATATTGCTTGATCAATCAGGCCGAATCTCTCACCACAAGCTCGCCTTTGAAGTTAACCGTCTCCCTCGGTGCTCTTTCCAGAATCATGTCTATTGCCGCTTTGACCATCTGGTCGGTGGGTTGCTCGTAGGTTGTAAGGCCGTATGCTGGTGACGCCGCAGGAGCAGCGTTGTCGAAGCCCACAATGGCGAGATCATCCGGCACAC
Organism: Rhizobium sp. 10PS4; assembly: GCF_032464805.1. NCBI lineage: Bacteria > Pseudomonadati > Pseudomonadota > Alphaproteobacteria > Hyphomicrobiales > Rhizobiaceae > Rhizobium > Rhizobium sp. 10PS4. Next base: position 316 of record NZ_JAWDIW010000001.1, read on the forward strand.
GTAAGCCGAACTCGCTTCGGGCAACATCCATCGCTCCGAACGCGAGAGCATCGTTTTCGCACATGAGGACATCGATCCGGTCTTCCGGCGCAACTTTGGACAGATAGTCCCGTGCGGCTTGCGCGCCGGCTTCTGCGCTGTAGCGCTCGGCAGACATCTCTACGAGCTCGACGCCGAGAGCGGTTCGCCAGAACTCCTTAAAGTTTCTCCGCCTGCCAAGCGCTGTAGACAATGTACGCGCCCCGGCCATAAATCCCGGTCTCCGATATCCCCTTTCCAATAGGTGCTTGCCGATCTCGGCAATCGCCACGACCGCATCGCAGGAAATAGCGGGAACACCTTCGATCTGGCTATCTCGAGCGAGAACAAACATCGGAGGCCCACCGCGTCCCAGCTTATGATCTGTCAACATCTCGTCCCGAAACGCCGTACCAAAGAGCACGATCGCATCAACCTGCCGCTGGTCGGCATTCAATATGGCGTGCACGTGGTTGTAGTGTTGATTGATATTGATCAACATGGTCACGAGCCCCTCCGCCTGCAGGCTAGCGGTCAGCTTTTCAAGAAACGGAAGCTTGTGCGGGTTTGCGAAGTCATCAACGAGAACTGCAACCTGGTGTGTAGAATTTGTGGCAAGGCTCCTGGCCAACAGGTTCGGCCGATAATTGAGCCGCTCTGCCGCCTCCAGCACTTTGGCTTTGCTCGCCTCCGTGATCGATGCACCCGGCGTAAATGCACGAATGACCGTCCACTTTGAAACGCCGGCCTCCATCGCCACGTTCTGCGCCGTCGCTCGCTTCATAGTCGAACCTCCCGTTTGAAACGTTTATTCCATTTCTGCCGGAATGCGAAATGAATGGTTGATTTCTCTTAGCAAGAATCTTATAGCTATGCACGTTTGCTACCGGTAGCAAAAATATGCACCCGGTAGCAACTTTGGAGGACGCGCCGTCTGAGGCGTTTTTGGTGGTTCTCGCGCTCGGAGGTGCGGGACACCCTTTGGGAGGAGTTTTTATGAAATCGTTTCTTCGTAAAATCGTGCTGGGCGCTGCCGTGGTTGGAGCGCTTGGCGCTGCATCCGGCGTTGCCATCGCACAGGATATCAACATCATCGCCGTAACGCACGGCCAGGCCAACGACCCCTTCTGGTCCGTCGTCAAGAACGGAGTGAGCGCCGGTGCCAAGGATGCCGGTGTCAGCATCGATTATCGCGCACCGGAAACCTTCGACATGGTGGCCATGAGCCAGTTGATCGACGCAGCCGTCAACCAGAAGCCAGCCGGTCTGATCGTCTCGATCCCGGATTCGTCCGCATTGGGCCCGTCCATACAAAAGGCTGTCGCCGCCGGCATTCCGGTCATTTCCATCAATTCCGGTTCCGATGTCTCGAAGTCGCTCGGAGCGCTCCTCCATGTCGGCCAGGACGAATACAGCGCCGGCAAGGCAGCGGGCGAAAAGCTCAAGGAAATGGGCGGCAAGGTTGCCATCTGCGTCAACCAGGAAGTCGGCAACGTCTCCCTCGATCAGCGTTGCAAGGGCTTTTCCGATGGTTTTGCGGGTACCGTTACGGTCCTACCCGTCTCCAACGATCCGGCCGACGTTCGGGCCAAGGTGAAGGCGGCGCTCAGTTCCAATCCCGACATCGACACCGTTATGGCGCTTGGCGCAAGCACTGCCGGCGAACCGTCGCTGGCTGCCGTCGCCGATGCAGGCATGACTGGCAAGATCAAAGTCGCCACTTTCGACCTTTCTGCAGACTTCCTGAAGGCTGTCGCAGCTGGCGATGCCGCTTTCGCCATCGATCAGCAGCAGTTCCTCCAGGGTTATCTGCCCGTGGTCTTCCTCGCAAACTATGCCAAGTACGGCCTGATCCCCGGCGGCAACGTGCCTTCCGGTCCGAACCTGATCACCAAGGAAAAGGCCGCCCAGGTCGTCGAATTATCTGCAAAGGGCATCCGCTAATCCATGACTGCCGAAAGGCTTGATTGTCGAACACCCTCCGCTTTCGAAGAGGGTGTTCGACAGGCGACGTGCGCCGTGAGGAATGCCCTCGGCGCTTCGGCGAATTGCATCCATTGGGAGGTAGGTATCATGGCTCCGATTGAGCAAAAAATAGGAGATGCGTCTAACTCCGACGAGCGCATCAAACAGGTGGGCTTTCTCACACATATGATGCGTCGGCCCGAGCTCGGCGCGGTTGCTGGCCTCATCCTGGTGGTGACGTTCTTCTTTCTTACCGCAGACCGTTCGATGTTTTCGCTTTCAGGTGTGATGACGATCCTGGCCCCAGCCTCACAGCTGGGAATTCTCGCCATTGCGGCAGCTCTGCTGATGATTGGTGGCGAGTTCGATCTTTCGATCGGCTCGATGGTCGCCTTCGCGGGCCTGATCTTCGGTGCGGCCCTGACCAATTTCGGCCAACCGCTCTGGATTTCCATTATCATCACGATGCTGCTTGCAGCCGCCATGGGCGCGGTGAACGGACAGATCGTGATCAGGACACGGCTGCCGTCGTTCATCGTCACGCTTGCCTTCCTCTTCATTCTGCGGGGTCTAACCCTTGTTGGCCTGAAATGGGCGACAGGCGGCTCAACGCAGCTTCGCGGTATAGGTGAGGTCGTCGGCGACGGTCTCTTGAAGCGCTTGTTCTCAGGCGTCGCCTTCCAGGATCTTTTCAGCTGGCTTGCAGCCCATGGCCTGGTCGAGAAGTTCGACAACGGCGTTCCGAAAGTCACGGGCGTGCCGGTGTCGGTGGTCTGGTTCATCGCCATTGCCGGGCTTGCCACCTGGGTTCTTCTGCGCACTCGGATCGGAAATTGGGTCTTTGCCGCCGGCGGCGATCCCAATGCGGCTAGAAACTCCGGCGTACCGGTCGATCGCGTGAAGACGGGGCTCTTCGCGCTCACGGCCTGCGCCGCGGCGCTTGTGGCCATCATCACGGTTCTAGACGCCGGCTCGACGGACGCGCGCCGCGGCTTCCAGAAGGAATTCGAGGCGATTATCGCTGCCGTGATTGGCGGATGTCTGCTGACCGGCGGTTACGGTTCGGCGATCGGCGCCTTTTTCGGCGCCATCATTTTCGGCCTCGTCTCGATCGGCCTGACCTACACGAAGTTCGACTCTGACTGGTTCCAGGTGTTCCTCGGCTCCATGCTGCTGCTGGCCGTTCTCTTCAACAATTTCATCCGCCGCAAAGTGACAGGGGAACGCTGATCATGACTGGTAGCCAATCAGAAACCGCTCCGCCCGTCATCGAAGTCAAAAATATCGTCAAGCACTACGGCTCCGTCATCGCTCTCTCGGGCGTTTCGATGAAGGTATCGCAGGGCGAAGTGCTCTGCCTGCTTGGCGACAACGGAGCTGGGAAATCCACGCTCATCAAGACGCTGTCGGGTGTGGTCCGTCCTTCGGGCGGCGATTTCCTGGTCGAGGGAAAGCCAGTCGCGTTCACCAGTCCGCGCGATGCGCTCGATGCCGGGATCGCAACCGTCTATCAGGATCTGGCGATGATCCCGCTGATGTCGATCACGCGAAACTTCTTCATGGGACGGGAACCCGTAAAGGGCATTCCTCCGTTTCGCCATGTCGACTTCAAGTATTGCAGCGAGGTGACCCGCGAGGAGATGCACAAGATCGGCATCGATATCCGCGACCCCAACCAGGCGGTCGGCACCCTTTCCGGCGGCGAGCGGCAATGTGTGGCGATCGCGCGGGCCGTCTATTTCGGAGCCAAGGTCCTCATCCTCGATGAGCCGACGTCGGCATTGGGTGTTGCCCAGACCTCAATGGTGCTGAAGTACATCCACCAGGTCCAACAAAAAGGCCTCGGCGTAATTTTTATTACCCACAATGTCCGCCACGCCTTTGCAGTCGGGAACCGCTTCACGGTTCTCAATCGTGGAAAGACGCTCGGCACCTTCGACAAAAGCGAGATTTCTCTCGAGGAACTGCAGAACCTCATGGCCGGCGGCAAGGAACTGCAGGTGATTTCTCACGAGCTCGGCGGGACGATCTGAGCAATACAAGCATTGGGAAACAGAAATGACCACGATCCTAAAATCCTCGCCTTTCATGCTCGCAGTCTGCGCTGAAATGGTGTTTCGCTCCCTGCCCGTTCTTGATCGGCTGAAACGGATCACAGAACTCGGTTTCCAGGCGGAAATTTGGGACTGGACGAAACACGATATCAAGGCGATCGCAAAATCTGGCGCCACTTTCTCGTCGATGACCGGATACGTGACCGGCACTTTGGCAGACGAGGAAGGTGCGAATGAGCTTCTGCGCACAGCGCGCCTGTCGATCCCCGTCGCCAAGGAACTCAACTGCCCACGCCTCAACCTGCACGGCACCGGGCTCGACGGGCAGGGTCTGCCCGTCGTCAAATCGGAAATCGTCACTGGCGCCATGTGGCTGAAGGCGTACGACACCCTACAGCGTATCGCCGATCTCGGCGAGGAGGAAGGCGTCACCTTCGTGCTCGAAAACCTGAACGAGGCTGTTGACCATCCGAAGACGCCGTTTGCCAAGGCCGCCGACACTCTTGCATTGGTGGCGGCCGTCAACCGGCCGTCGCTGAAGCTCAACCTCGATCTTTACCACGCACAGATCGGCGAGGGGAACTTGATCGAGCTTTGCCGCACCGCTCTTCCACATATCGGTGAAATCCAGGTCGCCGACGTTCCCGGCCGTAAAGAGCCGGGCACTGGTGAAATCAACTATCCGGCGATCGCACGCGCCCTGAATGAGATGGGCTACCGGGGCACGATCGGCATGGAAGCCTGGCCTTCCGGCGATGACGAGCTGGCGCTTTCCCGCTTTCGCGACGCGTTTTCCCTTTGATCCGACAGCAGCATTTTCAGGAGCTTTCCATGCCCGCCCACCGTCCCGTCAATCTCGCTCTCATCGGTGCCGGCCGCATCGGTTCGTTCCACGCCGAAAGCGTCGCCCGGCGCCTGGTTGATGCCAATTTGCTCGCCGTCGCCGATCCGGCGCCGGGCGCTGCCGAAAAACTGGCGGCAGCGCTCGATGCACCCAAAGCCTATACCAGCGTATCGGAGCTCCTCGCCAATCCGGAGATCGATGGCGTCATCATCGCCACGCCGGCGCGTTTCCACACGAGCGTCGTCGTGGAAGCCGCCCGGGCCGGAAAAGCGGTCTTCTGCGAAAAGCCGATGGCGCTGACGCTCGGGGAAGCAGACGAGGCGATCGCTGAGACAAAGTCTGCCAAGGTACCGCTCCAGGTTGGTTTCAATCGCCGCTGGGACCAGGCTTTTTACGAGGGCCGCGCGGCGATCGACGCCGGCAAAGTTGGTTCCGTCCAACTTCTTCGCTCGTTGACGCGAGACCCGGGTCCCTACGGCGGCAACCCGGAAAAGACGCCGCTATGGACGATCTTCTATGAGACGCTGATCCACGACTTCGACACGCTGCTGTGGCTGAACCCGAAAGCAACCCCGATCGAGGTGACGGCGATTGCCGATGCCCTCGTGGTACCGGACTTTGCCAGAAAGGGTTTTCACGACACCGCCGTCGTCACCATCCGCTTCGACAACGGTTCGATCGCTGTGGCGGAGGCGAATTTCTGCGCCATGTACGGCTACGACATCCGCGGTGAGGTCTTCGGCTCCGGAGGCATGGTGACGATGGGCGATGTACGCCGTTCCTCGATGACGCTCTACGACAAGAACGGAGTTTCGAACGATACCTGGCGGCGTGACACGGATCACTTTGTCCACGGTTACACCGCCCAGCTCGCCTCCTTCGTCGACGCCATAAGGACAGGCTCCGTCACCGGCCCGACCGGTGAAGATGCCCGCAATGCGCTTGCCATCGCGCTCGCCTGTATCACGTCGATTACCGAACGCAGGACAATTCAGCTGTCCAGCCTCTAGGCCGGATCGCAAAAGACGGAGTGTGCCAAGAAATGTCGCAGCATATCCGCAATCTATGCAGCCCGCCGGCAAGTTTCGAAGAGCTGAAGTCGGCCATCGCCTGCCGCCACGTCACCTTCCCTCTTCGCGTCGAGAATGTGGCGAAGAGGGTCCTGGCCAAACCGGAACTCATGGCCTTTGGTAGCGCGACCTCAATCGCGGACGACTGCGGCGTCTCCGTCTCTACGGTCATGCGCTTCGTTGCGCATATCGGTTTCCATGAAATCGCGCAGGCACGCGCAATTTTCAGAAATGAGTTGCGCCGCCGCCTGGCTGTGTTGTTACCCGAGTCGGGTACGAAAAACGAGAGCGATGGGTAGATGGCCGTCGCCACAGTCGGCCATTTGGGCCTCCATACTGCGCACAAGTTAAACTGAAATTGGCAAAGTTTGTCAAACTAGCTCCTCAATCTGTATCGGCGAAAAGCGACGCACCTGCTGGACCAAAGGAGATCGTTGGGAGGCTTGATGTGAGATAGCCCCACGAACCGCGCGCGGCTGCCTCGACCGATTTCTACCCGAGGAAGGCAGCAAATTCGGCTTGAAACACGTTACATGCAGGCCTCGTCCGGCACGAGCACATGGTTCTTGCTCTCAAGCGGTACGAAGCTCGCATTTGGAATCGCGGCGGCAAGCTTGAAACCTTGATCAAGCGGCACGCACACGTTACCGCGGCTCGGCAAATCGCGCCGCTCCCCAAGATCACCTTCTCCGACGCATTCCCTCAGAAACTAGTTTCGATCTTGGGCCCTCTGAGATAGACATCCCAGGTCCATACGCGCGTGTTTTGCGTCGACGCGTCAATCCCCGGAGTTGCATCATGAAAATCGCGCCGCAGCAGCGGATCTATGTCTGCTTCTTTCTCTTCGCTGTGTCGCTGGGCGCGCTGCTGTCGAGGATGCCGGATTTGCAGGTTGCGATGGGCGTCAATAAGTCCGAGTTGGGGTTGACGCTGATAGGGGCTGCGATCGGCGCCTTGATTTCGTTGACTTTATCTTCGCCCTTGATCGCCCGGCTGGGCGCGCGTACGACGGCATTCATTACTGTTCTCGGCACATCTGCGCTGCTGTCGCTGGTGCCGTGGATCGGTGCGGCGCCGCTCGTGTTCTGTGTGCTCTTCGTCGAGGGGCTGCTCGCCGGGGCGCTGGAGATCAATCTCAATGTTGAGATCGACCGCATCGAAGCGCAGCTAGGACGCGGCGTGATGAACAGGGCGCATGGTTTCTGGAGCCTCGGCTTCTTCGTCACAGCACTTGTCTCCTCCGTCGTCCGCCAAGCCGGCATTTCGATGGAACTCCATCTCGCCGCGACCTTTGTCACGGTTCTTATCATCGGCATCTGGGCGATTTCCGGCATGCGGAATGCACCGGCGCGGATCGCGTTGCATGAAGGCAAGGCGCCGCTGGTAGCGCTTCCCACCTGGGGCCTAATGCCGCTCTGCGTGATCGGCATCGCGGCCTTTCTCGTCGAAGGCGCCGGGATCGACTGGTCGGCGATCTATATGCGCGATGTGTTTTCGGTCGAGCCCTTCATCGGCGGACTGGGACTGACGCTCTTTACCTTCTGCATGGCGCTGGCGCGCCTATTCGTCGATCCGCTGGTCGATCGGTTTGGCGCGCGGGCCGTCGCCACGATGTTGCTTGTTCTTTCGGCGATCGGCATCTGCGCCGTGTCGGCGGCGCCGCATCCCTATGTCGCGCTGGTGGGCTTTGCCTTGATGGGCGCCGGCTGCAGCGCGGTCTATCCTCTCGCCGTTTCGGCGGCGGCCCAACGCACAGATCGCGCGGCGTATCTCAACGTCGCCGCCCTCGGCCAGATGAGCTTTGTCGTCTTCTTCCTGGCGCCGCCGCTGCTCGGCTTCATTGCCGAACATGCTGGCATCCGGACATCCTATCTCGTCTGTCTTCCGCTGATCATTTACGCGCTCTTCTCGGCCAAGGCGCTTGCTACGCGCCGGGCTGCCGGCGGCGGTAGCGCTGCGATTGCTCGAAGCGTCAACGGGTGACTTATTGTGCTGCCGGTTTTTGGCCGCGCGATTGGTTCCGCGCAAGGCCCAAACGAGCAGGTCGTCGCGGCATGCATGGTGCTTTCCCTAAGCCTTGCGAGATTGAAGGTCAGTCCGTTCTGGTCGGGGGAGATCGCCATCGTGCGCTATTGATCACGTGTAAACCAGCCTGGCGGTGACGCTTCGCCGAATTTACAGACGAACGACGGCCTTGAGCGGGATCGAACCGGCGTTGGCTAATCGTGAAGCACCTGATAGGTCATAGATCGCTGTGTATGAGGTCTTGGCACATCCTCAGAGACACAACCCTCGGACCGCACTGGAGAGCTTTGATGGGCTGGAAAACACCGAAGATCGAATACGTGAATGGCTATAAGATCGTTGAAGTCGAAGGGCCTACCTTCAAAGTCTACGATGGGGACCGTCAGCTCGGGGACGATTTCCCCTACCCCGGCGAAGCTGCTGCTTACGCAACCTCGTTGCCAAAACGGGATCATCCACGCTAGGCGAAACGCCGCGGAAGATCATTCAAAACCCTTTATGGCAGCCTTACTGAAAGTGGAACAAGATTTGACCAGCTCCCAACTTTCTTCATCGCTGGAACTGCTTGGGTGGTCTGAATTCTTCGCTGACCAGGTCCAGCCCAGCGAAGCGGACTTGATCCCCAGACGCATCGCTTCAGTTCACCGGGCACGCATCGAGGCAATCGATGTCACCGGGCCGGTCGGACTGGAATTTCCATCTAATACCAGTACCGGTGACTACGCGGTGGGCGACTGGGTTCTTGCCGATGCACTGACTGACATGCTTATCAGACGTCTCGACCGAAAAAGCGTCTTTCAGCGACGCCCGGAAGGCGGACGTGGCCAGCAACTTGTTGCCGCCAACATCGACACCCTGTTGATCGTGACCTCGTGCAATGCCGATTTTAATCTTGCTCGGCTGGAACGTTACCTGATCATGGCCAACCAGGCCGGGAGCAATCCGGTGATTGTGCTAACGAAGGTGGACACCGCGGAAGATGTCGGCATATTCCAGGCGCAAGCCGAGGCGTTGCAGCGTGACCTGCCAGTCATCGCCTTGAATGGGCGCTCCGCGGACGCCGTTTCCCTGTTGAGGCCCTGGTGCGGCGTTGGCCAGACGGTTGCGTTGGTGGGATCTTCTGGTGTCGGAAAATCAACGCTGGTGAACACCATGACCGGGCCTGAATCCGACGCAAAGCAAAAGACGGGCACCATCCGCGAATATGACGCGCAGGGCCGCCACACAACTACGGCGCGATCCCTGCATGCAATTTCAGGCGGCGGCTGGGTCATCGATACGCCGGGAATAAGAACGCTTTACGTGAGTGATGGTGCCGACGGTATAGACACCCTCTTTGCTGAAATAACCGAGCTGGCGCCGCTTTGCCGCTTTCGCGATTGCACCCATGCCCATGAACCTGGGTGCGCGGTCCAGGCAGCTGTCGCAAGCGGTGCTCTGGTCGCCGATCGCCTGGAACGCTGGCGGAACCTGCTTGCAGAAAACCGCGACCGAACACCGGTCGTGAGCGGACCACGCGGCAACAAGATCGTTCGCAAGAAGAAATATTGAAAGTGTAGAACGTTTGCGACGGTGCTCATCGGCATCAGCCCATGATCCGCCACCTGAATTGGTTGGGCTGTCGAATAAGGGCAGCGCTCAATGATTGCGTTTGTGGTCAAGTAGACCCTGCAAGCGGCCGCTCCCGCTTGTGAGGGATATGTCTTTGAACAACCGCGATATGAGGCGGGGTCGCAAGCCTTGCCTCTCATCGATGAGGAGGAATGACATCCTCTTTATCTCGATCGTGATCACGCCTGCATTGTCATGGCGACGATAATTCCCGGAATCCATCGCATGGAATCCATTTTCCACCGCCCAGGCGGCTATCATATCCGCGTTCATCAAGATCCTGCTTTAGGAGATGTGGACGTGCTGTCTCTAGCTGTCCCGCTCGCGCAAATCGCTTCGCAGTCCTACCGATACCGTAACTGAATCGCTCTAATCCAGCCAAATCCTTCCAAGATTACAGTTCCCGCTCAGGTGTTGCGAGAAAGACTCGAAGCAATCGTTGTAAACCGGTACCACTCAGCCGAGGCCCCGCCCGTTTTTAGTGCTCTTGAAGGGATGTGAACCGGCGACGCCTTACTCAGGATAAGCCGCTGATGTGTAACCCTTATTTATGGAACTGGAGGTAGTGGGCTCTTTTTAGCGTGCTCATCGTGTTCGTCAGGCGCGCCTATGTGGTGCAAGCTGCACGCCAAGCATCCTCCGCCATCCTTGATCGTAGCGAAACGAGGCAGGATGCATTACTCGATATCTTTCAGCGCATCGAGCGGGCCGATCAGCGCCGTGCGTGGGGGCACGAGGGTCGGCTGCACCAGATGCGTAATTGCTGGGCCGCGGTCTGCGTCGAGGATCGCAAACCCCTTGGTGATCATCGCCTCGCTGTCCTGCCGGATCATGAAGACGGGGAAAGGCAGGAAGGAGCCGAAGGGATCGTAGTCGTAGCAGCCGACGATGATATCGGCGAAGGTCTCATGCGGGTGCAGGGCGAGGAAGCGCATCAGCCCTTCGAGGTTGATCGAGGAATTGACGAAGAATGCGCGCGGCAGCTTTCCATGGCCTTCGTAGAAGGCTTCGAAGGCGCGCGCCGTCATGGCGGGGGAATAGCCGGTCGGCTGGATGCAGACGTCCGGATCCGCGCCCAGCAATGCGCGCTTTACGTCGCGAAAGCCGCGAATTCGCTCATGGCTGGCATGGTCGTTGCGGCCGCCGAACAGGTACAGATCGTCGGGTGAAAGTGGGCCATCCTCCTGCGCGCGTTCGATGATCGCCTGTGTCAGCATGCGCGCACCTTCATGATTGTCGCTGATGATCGACGGCGCCAGCGTGCCCGGCAGATCGATGTTGACGTGCTTCAGCCCAGCCTTTTCGCAAACCTTGTGCACGCCATCCGGATCGGTTGCGCCGGCGATGAAAAGCTCGTCGATCGAATAGGAGATCAGCGTCTCGACAACCTTGCGCTCCTCCTCCGGATCGCGACAGGCGCTGACGACGAGAGGGCACTGGCCGCGGCTTCTGACCTGCGCCTCGAAAGACTGCGCCATCGAGGAGAAATAGCGGTTGTCGTGCACCGGCAGCAGAAGACCGACGAGACCGGAGCGGGACGAACGCAAGCCGCGGGCCTGCAGATTTGCCGTATAGCCGTGCTCGTTTGCCAGATTCTGAATGAGCTGCGCCGTCGCCTCTTTGATACGCCGTTTCCGCCAGCTTCCGTTCAGCACGGCGCTCACGGTGGAAGGCGACGCACCCGATAGGATCGAGAGATCGTAGATGGTCGCCTTCTTCCTGCTGACGTTGGTCATATCGCGCCTTCCTTTGTCGCTTCCCTTAGAAACAAACCCCTCTTGACGAAAGCCCCGCCTTGATCGATAGTCATTGCACCATCGATTGTGCAAAAAAGAAAGATCGATTGTGCAAAGATGGTTCGCCGGAGGAGGCGGGATGGGAGGCAAGGGTATTCCCTCGCCAAGAAGCAATCAGGAACAACCTGCCGCAAACCGGCCGGTGGTCGTCGTTCGTATGAGCGACCTTTGAGGAGGAGTGAGGATGAGGAGCCTTATCGTAGCGGCGTTTGCCGCATCGCTGTCGCTTGCCGGGGCGGTGGTCGCGTTTGCGCAGGACGCGCCGAAGGTCGGCGTTGTCGTCAAGATCGGCGGCATTCCCTGGTTCAACGCGATGGAAGCCGGGATCAAGGAACAGGGCCAGAAACTGGGGGTCGATGCCTTCATGATTGGCCCGACCAGCGCCGACCCGGCGCTGCAGGTGCGCGCCATCGAGGATCTGATTGCCCAAGGCGTCAAGGTCATCGGCGTGGTTCCGAACGATGCCAAGGTGCTTGAGCCCGTGCTGACCAAGGCGCAGGCCGCCGGCATCAAGGTCATTACGCATGAATCGCCCTCGCAGAAGGGCGCCGACTGGAATTTCGAGCTCGCATCGGCCACCGGCTTCGGTGAAGCGCATGGCAAGCTGCTCGCCGAGAAAATGGGCGGCAAGGGCGAATATGCCGTCTTCGTCGGCTCGCTGACCGTGCCGCTGCACAACGCCTGGGCGGATGCCGCAATCGCCTATATCAAGGCGAATTACCCGGACATGAAGCTCGTCGGTGAGCGCTACGGCGTGGCGGAAGACGTCGACAAGAGCCGCTCGACGGCGCTCGATCTCATTGCCGCGCATCCGGATCTGACCGGCTTCCTCGCCTTCGGCAGCCAGGGTCCGATCGGCGCTGGGCGCGCCATCGAGGAACGCCGCAAGACGGGCAAAATCTTCGTGCTCGGCCCGTTCTCGCCCGGTCAGGGCCAGAAGCTGATCAAGGCCGACGCGATATCGGGCGGCTTCATGTGGAATCCGAAACAGGCCGGCGAAGTCTTCGTCACGCTCGCCGATCGCCTGATCAAGGGCGAGAGCGTCAAGGAAGGTGATGACATTCCGGGTCTCGGCGTGATCAAGCCTGTTGGTAACGACATCATCGTCGATCAACTGCTGCCGATCAACAAGGATACGGTCGACGACCTGGCCGCAATGGGCCTCTGAAGAGGCCCCCTCCCCGGGTGTCGGGCTGGTCCATGTCGACCGGCCCGGCGTTCGGGAAAGAGAGCGGTATCCGGCCATGGCCGGACCATTTGACTTTTATGGCATTCGACTGGACGGGCAACCGGCATGAACACAGCAACGGATGATGGTGTGAAGGCCACGCCGCTTCTTTCGCTTCGCGGCATCAACATGACATTCGGCGGTGTCAAGGCGCTCAAAGACGTCTCCTTCGAAGTCTTGCCCGGCGAAGTGCATTGCCTGGCCGGCGAAAATGGCTCCGGCAAGAGCACGCTGATCAAGGTGATCTCCGGCGTCTATCGGCCTGCTGACGGCGCCGAGATCGTCTTCGACGGTGAGACGATATCCCACATGACGCCAGGCATGGCCCAGTCCCGCGGCATCCAGATCATCTGGCAGGATCTCGCGCTCTTTCCGGAAATGAGCGTGGCTGAGAATATCGCCTTCCAGACCCTTTCCGGTTCGCGCCCGCGCTTCGTCAATTATGCCGCGATCCGCGGAATAGCCGAGGAAGCACTCGCCCGCCTCGGCGTCACCCTCGACGTCGACAGACCCCTTAAGGATTTCGCCATCGCTCAGCGCCAGATCGTCGCCATTGCCCGCGCGCTGGTCGGAGAGGCCCGGATCGTCTTCATGGACGAGCCGACCGCCTCCCTCACCCAGTCGGAGACCGATCATCTGCTGGCGATCGTGCGCACGCTGTCGGCCTCGGGCGTTGCCGTGGTCTTCGTCAGCCATCGTCTTGCGGAAGTGCTGGAAATCTCCTCGCGCATCACCGTGCTGCGCGATGGCGCGCTGGTCGGGGTCTATCCGGTGGAGGGCATGACCCATTCTAAGATCACCGAGCTGATGACCGGGCGCACCTTCGACCAGAATGTAGTCGCCCGCGACGTATCGCAGAACCCGGTCGTGCTTTCTGTCAGCAAGCTTTCCCGGCCTGGCGAGTTCGAGGACATCTCCTTTGATCTGCGCCGTGGCGAGACGCTCGGGATCACCGGCCTGCTTGGCTCCGGGCGCACCGAACTTGCCCTCACGCTGTTCGGCATGCGCCGGCCCGCCTCCGGAACGATCGTGTTGGAGGGAAAGCCGGTGCGCTTTGCCTCCAACCGCGAGGCGATCACATCAGGTGTCGCCTATCTCTCCGAAGACCGCCTTTCGCTCGGTCTCAACCAGCCGCAATCCATCGCCGACAATCTGGTCATGGCCTCGCTCAACCGCATCCTGAGCGGCCGGCTCATTTCGCCTGAAAAGAAGCGCTCGCTCGTCGCGCGCTGGATCGCCGATCTCGGCGTTAGGATCGGCAGGCAGGACGATGCGATCTCGACGCTTTCGGGCGGCAACCAGCAGCGCGTCGCCATTGCCAAATGGCTCGCCACCGATCCAAAGGTGCTGATCCTCGATGCGCCCACGGTGGGCGTCGATGTCGGCGCCCGCGCCGGCATCTTCGAAATCGTAGCGCGCCTTGCCGAGGCGGGGCTTGCGATCATCCTCATCTCGGACGAGGTGCCGGAGGTCTATTTCAACGCCGATCGGATCATCCATATGGAAAAGGGCCACATGGCCGGCTGGTACGATCCGCGCGCGACCACACTGAAGGACCTGGAGGCGACGGTTTATGCGTAAGCTGTTCCTGGCCTATACGACGGAATTCGTGCTGTTTGCCGTCATCATCGCGATGAGCATTGTCCTGGCTTTTACGACCGACCGCTTCATCACGCTCGGCAATGGGTTCGACCTGCTCAACATCAGCGCGGTCAATATCATCTTCGCCGTCGGCCTGCTCGTGGTGCTGATATCAGGCGGCATCGACATCTCCTTCGCCGTCGCCGCCTCGATCGTGCAATATGTCACTGCACTGGCGCTTGAGCGGATCGGCGGGGGCGGCTGGGTGTCCGGTCTGCTGATCGCGGCCGGTATCGGCATGGTGCTCGGGATGATCAACGCCTTCCTGATCCACCGCTTCCGGATCATCTCGATCGTCGCGACGATCGCGACCTTCAACGTCTATTTCGGCCTGCTGATGTTCTTCACCAAGGGCGTGTCGATCTACAATCTGCCCGACTGGCTGACGACCCGCGTCATCATCTACGAGCGCGAAATGGCCGATGGGAGCTGGGCTGAGATCACCTTGCCGGTTGTCGTCATGGCCGTCTGCACGCTCGCCACCTGGCTCTTCATTACCCGCACGACCACCGGCCGGCAGCTCTATGCCTTTGGCGACAATCCGGAAGGGGCGCGCCGCTTCGGCGTCAATATCGGCGCCATGCAGTTCATCGCCTTCGGTTGGCTTGGATTGATGGCAGGCATCGCCGGTCTCATGCAGGCGCATTATGCGCAGGAGGTCGTGCCGAATGCACTTTATGGCCGCGAGCTCGATGTCCTGGCTGCGGTGGTACTCGGCGGCGCGCGGCTGGGCGGCGGCAAGGGCTCGGTGCTCGGTTGCGTGCTGGGCGTGCTGCTCGTCTCGATCACCCAGAACGGCCTCAACCTGATGGGCGTCTCGCCCTTCGCCTTCAAGATGATCGTCGGCGCGATCATCCTCGTTGCTATCACCTTGTCGAGCGCCCGCATCGGCAATCTGGTGCCGGTATTTGCGACTCGCAAATTGACCGGCGACAGGCCTGCAGACAGGGGAGAGAGCTGATGAACGCGCTCGCCGCCCGCTTCAACGCCATCTTCGGGGCCGACATGGCCGGTCCCCTCGCCGCACTGGCGGCCGTGCTGATCGTCTTCGGTGTCGCCTCGCCGCATTTCCTCACGAGCGCGACCTTCGGATCGGTCGCCTTTCAGCTTCCCGAGCTTGGCATCCTGACGCTTGCCATGCTGATGCCGATCCTCACCGGCGGCCTCAACCTTGCGATCACCTTCACCGCCAACATCGCCGGCCTGACGCTCGCCTGGACGCTGCAGGCCAATGGCGGCATCGATGCCGGCCCGGGCGCCTTCCTGCTCGGCTCGGCTCTGGCGCTCGCCGTCGGCGCGGCAAGCGGCCTGGTCATGGGCCTGGTCATCGCCTTTACCCGCGCCCATCCGATCCTCGTTTCGCTGTCGATGATGATCTTCCTGCGCGGCCTCGGCGAGTTCCTGACACGCGGCGGCGATATTTCGGGCTTCCCCACCTTCATCGCTCCGATCGGCCACGGCAGCATCCTCGGCATCCCGGTACCTTTGTTGATCCTGATCGCCTGCGTGATCGCCAGCCACATCCTGCTCTCGCGCTCCAAGCTCGGCTTTTCCACCTACATGATCGGCTCCAATATTGAGTCTGCCCGCTATTCCGGCATCAACACCCGCAAGGTCCTGGTGCTGGTCTACATGCTTTCCGGCGTGATGGCGGCGGTTGCCGGCATCATCATGCTTGCGCGCTTCAATTCGGTGCGCGTCGGCCACGGTGAGTCCTATCTGCTGATCACCGTGCTCGCCTGCTTTCTCGGCGGCATCAATCCTTTCGGCGGCTTCGGCCGCGTCCTGCCCGTTTTCGTGGCGCTCATCGTGCTGCAGCTCCTCTCTTCGGGGCTCAACCTGCTCGGCGCCAACCAGCATCTCACCACTGCCGTCTGGGGCATCCTGCTCATCGTCGTGATGGTGCTGCGATGGCTCTCGGCCAAGTTCATCAGAATCGTGAAATAGGAGATACGACCATGGAAGGTTTCGGCGTTCACACCAGCATGTGGACCATGAACTGGGATCGCGCAGGCGCCGAGAAGGCGATTGCCGGAGCCGTGCATTACAAAATGGACTTCATCGAGATCGCGCTGCTCAATGCGCCGGCTGTAGATACCAAACACACCCGCGACCTGCTCGAAAAGCACAAGCTGCGCGCCGTCTGCTCGCTCGGCCTGCCGGAACATGCCTGGGCATCCGTTCGCCCGGATGCGGCGATCGAGCATCTGAAGGTCGCGATCGAAAAGACTGCGGAAATGAACGCGGAAGCTCTGTCCGGCGTCATCTTCGGCGGCATCGGCGAGCGTACCGGCGTGCCGCCGACGCAAGGCGAATACGACAACATCGCCAAAGTGCTCGACGCGGCGGCAAAACATGCGAGGAAGTACGGCATCCAGCTCGGTGTCGAGGCCGTGAACCGCTATGAGAACCACCTGATCAATTCGGCGCAGCAGGCCGTCGACATGGTGGAGCGTGTCGGCGCCGACAACATCTTCGTTCACCTCGACACCTACCACATGAATATCGAGGAAAAGGGTGCGGCAAACGGCATCCTGATCGCCCGCGATCACCTAAAGTACATCCATCTTTCCGAAAGCGACCGCGGCACGCCGGGCTACGGCAACATCCCGTGGGATGCGATCTATGCCGCGCTTGCCGCAATCGGATTCAAGGGCGGGCTTGCGATGGAAAGCTTCATCAACATGCCGGTTGAGGTCGCCTATGGCCTGGCCGTCTGGCGCCCCGTTGCACGCGATATGGAAGAGGTCATGGGCAAAGGCCTGCCGTTCCTACGCAATAAGGCGGAACAATACGGTCTGATCTGACCCCAGTTGCCGGATATCGCCCATTCGGTTGCATCAGCCTTAAGTCGAGGCTGATGCTGGTCGTCCATAAGTCACAACCGCAGCGGCCACAGGGGTGCCCGGCTGAAGAGCTCTCGCCACCGCCGGCAAGACCATGCGCCCCATCTCTTCAGCAAATGTTGGAATTTCTTTCGGCTTGTGGGTACGAAATGACTGCTGAGAAATATCATACTCGTTGTGATATTGTTATTATTGCTTGTTACATTCATCCTCCTATGCCATTTTGCCTATTAAAATAAGACGCTTGAACGGCTCGCGCCTGGGCTCTAGTTTCGAAGAGATGGCGGCGTTTCGATCGACCATCGATATGGGGGAATCTTGGATGGCACGCATTACGCTGAGGCAACTGCTCGACCATGCTGCGGAGGAAGGCTACGGCGTTCCCGCTTTCAACATCAACAATATGGAGCAGGCGCTCGCCATCATGGAAGCCGCCGACGCGTGTCATGCGCCGGTTATCATGCAGGCGTCGCGCGGAGCCCGCGCCTATGCCCATGACATCATGTTGAAGCACATGATGGATGCCGTCGTCGAAATCTATCCGCATATTCCTGTCTGCGTGCATCTCGATCACGGCAACGATCCCTCCAATTGCATGACGGCGATCCAGGCGGGCTTCACCTCGGTGATGATGGATGGTTCGCTGAAGGCGGACGCCAAGACGCCCGCCGACTGGGCCTATAATGTCGGCGTCACCAAGATGGTGACCGATATGGCGCATTTCGGCGGCATCTCGGTGGAAGGCGAACTCGGCGTTCTCGGTTCCCTGGAGACCGGCATGGGCGAGGCCGAGGACGGCCACGGCGCCGAGGGCAAGCTTTCGCATGACCAGCTGCTGACCGATCCGGACGAAGCCGTGAAGTTCGTGCGCGAAACCAAGGTCGATGCGCTCGCTATAGCGATGGGCACATCGCATGGCGCTTACAAGTTCACCCGCAAGCCGGACGGTTCGGTGCTGGCGATGAACGTCATCGAAGAAATTCACCGCAAGCTCCCGAACACGCATCTCGTCATGCATGGCTCGTCCTCGGTCCCGATCGAGCTGCAGGAGATCATCAACAAATATGGCGGTCAGATGAAGCCGACATGGGGAGTGCCGGTCGAGGAAATTCAGCGCGGCATCAAGAACGGTGTGCGCAAGGTCAACATCGATACCGATGGCAGAATGGCGATGACCGGTCAGATCCGCCGCGTGCTGCAGGAGGACCCGAGCGAGTTCGACCCGCGCAAATATCTGAAGCCGGCAATGACGGCGCTGACCAAGCTCTGCAAGGAGCGCTTCGAACAGTTCGGCACGGCCGGTATGGCGGGCCGCATCACGCCCCTTCCCGTTGCGGAAATGGCGAAGCGTTACAAGTCCGGTTCACTCGATCCGGCTTTCTCCTGAAACTGGGCTAGAGCATGATGCCGAAAAGTGTGAAGCGGTTTTCGGACGACATCATGCTCTCACTATATAATGTAGAACAGGATTTAGATTTTGGGCCGACCCGGCCTAAAATCATCCTGTTCTAGCCCGAGGCCGGGCGGGGTGCCTTTTCCGGCTCGGCGGCGACAGGTCCGCCCGTCAGTGCTTGGCCGTGGAAGCGGCTCAGCTGGCTGACAACATCCTCGATTTCGCTTGCCGTTCGTTCGGCATTCCAATCGAGCGCCGCCCCGACAACGCCGGCGATTTCCCGCAGGCCTTCCAGCGTCAACCGGCCCTCGATCGCAAGCGTCGTGCGGCGCATCACGATGTCCGACAGGTGGACGGCGAGTTCGTTCCGGGCGATCCAGTCGATCTCCCGGAAACTGTAACGCGACGCACCGGTCAGGCGCTGTTCGTCGGAATAGCTTGAGGGGGAAGAAAGCAGGGCCACAGCCGTCGTGCCGTAGCGGCCGAGCAGTTCGTCAGCTCGCTCGGCAACAACGCCGCTGCGTGACGCCATATCCCTGATCCAGGCGTTACGTTGCTTGGCCTCAGCCGGAAAGGCCTTGCCGCCGCCGATCGCGAGATAGCGCGTCGACTGGCTGCGGCTGCGCTGCAGCCGGGCGAGAATGGTGTCGGCGACCTCTTCCGCAAAGCCGCGGAATGTCGTCCACTTGCCTCCCACCAGCGAAATGATCGGAAAAGGTCTGCCGTCCTCTGGCTCCTTCACCGGCGCGGAGTGATCGCGGCTGATCAGCCCCGGTACGGTCGCATCCGATGCAGGTAGCGGGCGGATGCCACTATAGCTGTAAACGATCTGGTTGTGATCGAAGCGCAGCGTCGGCAGCAGCGAGCGGACGCTTTCGAGGAAATACTCCGTTTCGGGCTCTTCGCAGGAGACGTTGTCCGGATCATCCGCGGGAATGTCGGTCGAGCCGACCAGCGCCAGCCCGAGATAGTCGTAGACCAGGCAGATGCGGCCGTCGTCGGCCTCGAAATAGATCATGTGGCCGTTGAGGCTTCGCACCAATTCGGGATGGTCAAGCAGGATGTGGGAACCCTTCGTGCCGCCGATCAGGTGCGATGGAGCGCCGAGCAACGTGTTGACGTGATCGATCCAAGGACCTGCCGCATTGACGACCAGCTTGGGAGCGACGCCGAACTCGCGACCATCAGGCTGCCGGAAGGTCAAACGCCCGTCTGAAACGGCGGCCAGTGTCGCGAAATTCGCCGCGAGGCTCCCCGCATTCGCGTCGAGACCATCACGCACGAGCTCATAGACGAGCCGCTCCGGCCTGCTGATCTTGGCATCGTAATAGATGCCGCCGGCGACGATGGCAGGCGTAATATGCGGCATTTCCTTGCGCGCCTGTTTCTTCAGGATCAGCCGGTGGCGCGGCATGACCTGGTCGCGCGAACCGAAGAAGTCGTAGAGCCGAAGCCCGATCTTGATGAGAACCGCACCACGGCTGCGCGGCGCCGTCTTCGACCCGAAGAGCGTCCGGATCGCTGCCCAGATTCCGCGTGTCCAGGAAAAGACCGGAATGAAGGTCGGCAGCGGCTCGACGCAATGCGGCGCGTTCTTGAGCAGGAGGTTGCGCTCAAGCGTCGACTGCGCAACCAGTCCGAACTCACCCGTTTCCAGATATTTCAGGCCGCCGTGAATGAGCCGCGATGGTGCGGCGCTCGTGCCGGAGGCAAAGTCGGCCTTGTCGACGATCAGGCAATTGACACCCTGTAGCGAGAGGTCGCGGAACAGGCCGGCACCGTTGATGCCCGCCCCGATGATCAAAACGTCGATATCGTTCTCGCCGAGATTCGAGAAGCGCTGCTGCAAATCGGGGGTCATGCTCATCGTCCTCAATCGCCCGCCGCTGCAGGCATTTGTCTTTTCAGTTTGCCGATTGCTCCGGCGCAAGCGCGGCAATCCTAGGCCAAAGGGGGATCATCGCGTCGGCAATGTCGCGGAATACCCGGTAACGCTTTTCATAATCCGCGCTGCGCGCCGCATCCGGCCGGCAAGTTTTCGCGATGGAGGCCGTGTCGCGCGGATCGCTCTGCGGATCGGCAAAGATACCGGCGCCCGAGCCGGCACAAAGCGCAGCACCCCAGGCGGCCGCCTCATCGGTCTCGGTGACCGTGACCGGCATGCCAAGCACATCGGCAAACATCTGCACGACGGCAGGATTGCGCGAGACGCCACCGGCGAGCCGCGCCTGATCGAAGGCAAAGCCGTCGCGAAGCGCGTCGACATGGATGCGATGATTGAAAGCGATGCCCTCAAGCACGGCGCGCAGCATATCGCCGCGGTCGTGCCATCCACCGAGCCCGAAGAAGCCGGCGCTGGCTGCTGCGCCATAAGGCGAGCCGAACAGATAGGGATGGAAGAGCGCCGTCGAGGGGCGCTCGAAAGCGGCGTCGATCTCGGGCGCCAGTAGGGCGTGGATCGACTTGCCTTGCACCTCGCCATTCTTCCGTTCGGCAGCGCAGAGCGTGTCCAGAAACCAGTCGTAATTGGCCGTCGATGCCGGAGAGATCGACATGCTGTTCCAGATGCCGGGTGCAATCCCGTTACGGCAGAACCAGCGCCGGTCGACACGCGGTTCCGACGAAAGCGTTTCGTTGATCGAATAGGTTCCGGCAATGACTGCGACAACGCCCTTGGCATAGCCCCCTGCCCCGAGCGCCGAGGCCGTGACGTCGTGCAGACCGGCAACGACAGCCGTCCCTTCGGCAAGGCCCGTCAGTTGCGCGGCTTCACGGGTCACGCGTCCGACGATCTGGTCGGAGCGCGAGGCCGGCGGCAGGGCGTGGACGAGATCCTGCAATCCAAACAGCCGAAGGGCGTCCTCGCTGTAGTTCTGCGTTTTGACATTGGTGAAGGAGGTGCTCGCTTCGGTGCGGTCCGTACCGATGATCCCGGTCAGGCAGAACCGCAGCCAGTCCTTGCAGCTGCAGAAATGGCCGATGCGCTTATAGCGTTCAGGCTCCATTTCGCGGATCCAGGCAAGCAATGCCGATGGCGCGGAGACGTGCGGGATCTGTCCCGTCAGTTCGATCGCCAGGTCGGCGACATCGCTCTGCGTCCACCGGTCGACGATCGCCCCTGCCCGGCTGTCCAGCGAGAGAATGGCCCGGCCAAGCGGCTTCCGGGCGTGATCGAGCAGGTAGATGCCGTCTCCATGCGCGGTAGCGGCAATGCCCTCTATGTCGCTTGCCGGTCGTCCGCTGAGGGAAATCGCTTCGCGAATGGCATCGGCCGTCGCCTTCCACAATTCATCCATGTCGCGCTCGATATGGCGTGCCTTCCGAATGAACTGCGTGACGCGACGTCGGGCGACTGCAAGCGGCGTGCCGTCGATATCGAAGATGACTGCCTTGGTGACTGTCAAACCACTATCAATCCCGAGCAGTGTCGGCATTCAGATTTACCTCACGAGGAGCAACGGGCCGGCGCCGTCAGGAGCGCCCTCCGGCGCCCTTGGCGATGACCACGTTGATATCTCTGGACCGCATGCGGTCGATGTGCACCGGCTGGGTCTTGTCGTCGACGATGACGACGTCGAATTCATCCAGTGCTGCGAAACTGTGGAGCGCACGCCGTTCGAACTTGGTATGATCGGCAAGCAGGATGCGTTTTACGGAACAGTCGAACATGGCGCGCTTGGTATCGACTGTTTCAGGAGACTGGTGCAGCACCGTGCCATCGCTGATCGCCGACATCGAGATGAACGCGACATCGGCCCTGAGAGCCTTGATCTCGTTGATGGTCATGCGACCCATGAAGGCATTGCACCAATTGTAATACTGGCCGCCGAGGGCGAGCAGCGTCACGTCGTGCAGGCCCGTCAGCGCATTCATCAGCGTCAGGGAATTGGTGATTGCGGTGACCGGCGCCTTCGACGGCAGATGTGCCGCCATCTGAAGAACCGTGGTCGAGTCATCGAAAAAGATCGCCTGCCCCGGTTCGACGAATTGCATTGCCGCCTCGGCGATCAGCTTCTTTTCGGCCGACTGACGGTTCGAGCGGTAGACGTCGCTGGATTCGATGAGATTGGTCGCCGCCGCCGTGACGATGCCGCGCGTCTTCCTGAAGAGGCCGCGGCTGACGAGTTCATCGACGTCGCGATGAGCCGTCATCAGGCTGATCCCAAAGCGGTCGGTCAGGTCTTCAATCCGCATCGAGCCTTCACCCATCACGGCCTCTGCAATCATGCGGCGGCGCGCGATCTGGCGCGTCTGCCGGCTGTCGCTGGTGAGTTGGTCCAACAGATCGTCGTCCCGGCTGGTCTTCTGTGTCACGGGTCACCCCTGTCGCTGAATTGTGGATCCCAGCTTCGTACAGTGATTGCCGCGCCAAGGCAAAAACGTGAAGAGCAACCGGTGATTGAACCGCCGGCCATCGCTTCCAGCATGAAAGTGAGGGCGCTCTTGCGAGCGCCCTCTTCTGTTTACTGAGCCAGAACGAACGGGCCAGTGTACTTGTCGATGTTGTCCTTGGTGATCAACAGGCAATCGAAGAGCTGCTTCTCGCTCTTGGCGCCGGTGTTACCCGTCTTGATGAGATTGTCGGCCTGCTTGACGGCTTCTTCGGAGAAGACGGCAACCGGTTGGAGAACGGTGTATTGGAGTTCGCCCGCCTTGATGGCAGCAACGGCATCCGGCGAACCGTCGAAGCCGCCGACCTTCACATTGGCGAGCTTGCCGGCTTCCTTGAGCGCGGCGATCGCACCGAGCGCCATTTCGTCATTGCCAGAGATGACGCCGACGATATCCGGGTTGGCTTGCAGCATGGACTGCATCTTGTTGTGGCCCTGGGTACGGTCCCAGTTGGCAACTTCCTTGGCGACCTTTTTCAGATCCGGATACTGCGAAAGGACAGTCTCGTAGCCATTCGACCGCGTCGCCGCGTTGTTGTCGGACGGAGCGCCGAAGAGTTCGGCATAGTTGCCCTTGTCGCCGATCGCTTCGACCCATTGCTGCGCGCCGAGAGCGGCGCCCTGTGCGTTGTTGGAAACAAGCTGCGCCTTGGCCAGGCCTTCCTGGTTGATTTCGGCGTTGACGAGGATGACCGGGATGCCGGCAGCAACGGCCTTCTTGA
Organism: Rhizobium sp. 10PS4; assembly: GCF_032464805.1. NCBI lineage: Bacteria > Pseudomonadati > Pseudomonadota > Alphaproteobacteria > Hyphomicrobiales > Rhizobiaceae > Rhizobium > Rhizobium sp. 10PS4. Next base: position 23,920 of record NZ_JAWDIW010000001.1, read on the forward strand.
CCGCACCGACGGAACCGTCGGCGTTTGCCGGGTCGAGGATGATCGCCACCGACTTGTTGGTGATCGCGGTATCGATCAGGTTGCTTTCGGTGTTGGTGTCACCCTTGTGGGCATTGACCGAGGCGGTGTAGCCGAGCTTCTCGGCAGTAGCCTTGGCGACATTGCCTTCCGTCAACCAATAGGGATTCGACGGATCGTTGACGATGATCGTCATCATGCCCGCTGCCCAGGCGGAGCTTGCTAGAAGCGGTGCTACAGCCGCGGCGGCCAGAAGTATGCGCATGCCTTTCTTAAACATAGTCTCTCTCCCATTCGTGAGCTTAGTTATTGCCGGGGATCCGGCAGGGCTTTCCGCAATCGGCTTCGTGGATTCCAATCTGCCGTCGTGGATAAGTTTCGGTCTTAGCCGTCAGGACGATTTGACCCGGCGGCCGTATTGGATGCTGTTCATGAGGACGGCGAGAACGATCACAGCGCCGGTGAACACGGTCTGCCAGTAGGCCGAGACGCCGATGATCACGAGGCCGTCCGAAAGGAAGCCGATGACGAAGGCGCCGAGCATGGTGCCGCGAACCGTACCGCGGCCGCCGGTCAGCGCCGCGCCGCCGATGACCACGGCTGCGATTGCCGTCAGTTCGTAGGTTGTGCCTGCCGTCGGACCGGCTGAAGTCAGCTGCGAGGAGAGGACCAGACCGGCGATCGCAGCACAGACGCCCGAAAGCACATAGACGATGATCTTCACACGCTTGACCGGGACACCGGAGAGGTCGGCGGCTCGCTCGTTACCGCCTGAGGCATAGAGCCAGCGGCCGAAGGCGGTGCGGCTCAGCACGATGCCGCAAATGATGGCGAGAACCGCAAGCACGATGACACCGATCGGAATGCCTGCGAGCCGGTTGAAGCCGAGCCAGTCGAAACCGGTATTGCCGAGTTCCGGACGGCCACCGAGATTGTTGTAGGTCAGGCCGTTGGTCATCAAGAGCGCGATACCGCGGGCGACGTAGAGCACGCCGAGCGAGGCGACGAAGGCCGGCACCTTGAGATAGGCGATCAGCACGCCGTTGACCGCACCGACCAGCGCACCGAGCGCACATGTGATGACGACGACGGCCCAGACCGGCGGATAGAGGATGACGCCGAAATAGGTGAGCGTGACGCCGTGCATCAGGAAACCGGCGATGCAGCCTGCAAGCCCCAGTGTCGAGCCGACCGACAGATCGATACCGCCATTGAGGATAACGAGCAGCATGCCGATCGCCAGAATGCCGAAGATCGCGACGTGCGACGCCATGATCAGGAAGTTGTTCAGCGTGAAGTAATAGGGCGACAGGAACGAGAAGACCGCAATGATGACGATCAGCGCGAAGAAGGCCCGGCCCTCCAGGATGAGACGCACGATATTGGTATTGCGCTTCGGCCCGCTGGAAACTGATTTCTTTTCGGTGACGTTCGTGACTGACATAATCAGTGCTCCATAATCCAGGCTAGTGCGCGATCACGGCTTCGCCGGAGGCGGCCATGATCTTTTCCTTGGTGACATCCGAGCCGAACTCGGCCGATATCCTGCCGCGGTGCATGACGATGATGCGGTGTGCGATACTCAGGCATTCATTGACTTCGGACGTCGAATAGATGACCGCCAATCCCTGCTTGGCGCGCTCCGCGAGCAATTTGAAAACTTCCGCCTTGGCGCCGATGTCGATGCCGCGGCTTGGCTCATCAAGCAGGATGACCTTTGGCTGGGTTGCCAGCATCTTGCCGATGACGACCTTCTGCTGGTTGCCGCCGGAGAGCGAGCCGATCGACGCAGCACCGCCATCGGTTTTCACATGCACCCGCCGGATCGCGTCATTGACGAGATCGCGCTCCCGATGGCCGGAGGTGAAAAGCCCTTTGGTGAAGGCGCGGATACTCGCAAGCGACAGATTGGAGCCGACCGTCATCGTCTGGACGAGGCCGTCGCGCTGGCGATCTTCGGGCACGAGCACGAGACCGCTGGCAATGCGCCCGGCGATGCTGAGCCCGCTGACGTCCTGTCCTTCGAGCAGAACCTGTCCGCCACTTGCGCGCAGACGTCCGGCAATGCACTCGAGCAGTTCCGTGCGCCCCGCGCCCATCAGCCCGTAGATGCAGACGATTTCGCCGGCACGCACCTTGAGCGACAGACGATCGACTGCATTATAGGCAGCGCCGGAGGGGCCGGGGACACTGAGGTTTTCGATGGAAAGCGAGAGGTTTCCGAACGGGTGACCTTGCGGCGGGCTGCCAAGGTCGAAATTCTCGCCGACCATGTTGCGGACGATCCATTCGAGATCGATGTCCTTGCGCTCGGCATAGGCCGTCATGTTTCCGTCGCGCAGAACGACGGCGTGATGGGTGATCTGCAGCGCCTCTTCCAGATGATGCGAGATGTAGACGATCGACACGCCACGGCTCGTCAGGTCGTGGATGACCTTGAAGAGCACTTCCACCTCCGTCGCGCTCAGCGCCGAGGTCGGCTCGTCCATGATCAGGATGCGCGAATTGACGGAGAGTGCCCGGGCAATTTCGACAATCTGCTGCTGGCCGAGGCGAAGATCCTCGACCCGCGTCAGCGGATCGATGTCTTCCTCGAGCTCTTCCATCAGCGCCCGGGTCTGACGCTCCTCTTCAGCGAAATCGACGACACCGCCCTTGATGATCTCGCGGCCCATGAAAATATTGTCGCGGACACTGAGATTGGGGGCCAGGCTGAGCTCCTGATGGATGATGGAGATCCCGCACTCGCGCGCATGGGTCGACGAGGTAAAGCTGATCGGTGAGCCGTCGAGAATGATCTCGCCGGAGCTTGGCTGCGCCACACCCGAAAGGATCTTCATCAGGGTCGACTTGCCCGCGCCGTTCTCCCCGAACAGCGTTGTGACCTGGCCGCGATGGATGTCGAAGTTCACTCCCTTGAGGGCGTGAACGCTGCCGTAGGATTTTGCTATGTTGCGGGCAGCGAGGACCACCTCGCCTTTCGCCCCGTTGCTGCGTTGCGGCTGGTTCATTTGAGCTCGACCTTTACCGGCGTGACGAGCCAGTTCTTCGGGTTGATGAGCTTGAAGACGCCGACCACGGTCGCCTGCTTTCCGTCCAGGGCGTCAGCATCCAGGCCCGCGAAAACCGCCTTCTTCATCTCGTTATTGATGGCCGAGCCGGCATCCTGATACTGGATCTGGTTGGTAAACTGGCCGAATTCGATGGTGCCGGTTGCATCGCGGAGGTCCGTGCCGTTGACCGCAGGGCCGGTCTGGACACGGACCACCGTCTCGGGAGGCAACCCATCGATCTTCATTTCGTTGGTGTTCGACTTGCGGGCGCCGAAAACGCCGGTCAGCGTGACGGGGATGACCGGTCCGGTGCTCGTCGCGGTACCGTATTTCTCGGCCGCCGCCTTCTTGTCGGCGGCAATGGCGGCCGCGAGATCGGCGGCGGCAACGGCCCGCTCCTCGACATTCGCCTTGATCTTCGGGAACTGCTCGGCGCCGAAGGTTTCCGGAGAGAATGCCTGCTGGCGGACATCGTTTTCGGAGCCGATCCTGACGACCGTCGTATCGAACGCGATCGCTGCAACGACGATGGCCGTCAACGCCGCGCTGACAAGGAGCGTGCGATTGCTGCTGCTCGGCTTTGATGCTGGATAATCGGGCGATGTACTCATGTCCGTTCGGCCTTTGGGCTTGGAATAGCGAGGTGAAGAAGGCTAGCGCGATGATGACCGCAGACGGGCTGAAGCACTGCGTCGCACTGGAACGGAAGCCGGCGGGCCGCCCGCAAGAGCGCAACTCTGGACGAAAATTCGCATCGGAAGTCTCCTCAACAAGACCGGCGATTGTCTCCTCCAACCGCCTTGGCCTGCAATTCTCCATCAGGAAGGGACTTCCGTGATAGAAGTATGTTATTTATGCCGTAGATGATGTTATATATTTTATAAGCTGTCAACGGCACTTTCGTGGCAACTTGACTGAAATGCACGACCTCACATCTTGTTCATCACGCTGCGGTGCAGCAAAAAGCGGCGGCAAATGCAGACACTTTCACATCTGTCATTCAGCCGCATAATTTCGCCATCCACAATGTTTTTAACTATTATCTCACAGCTGCAGCATTGCGCGCTCTGCCGCTTTTGACGCCACCTGCCGATAGCGCGGCGGCGGGGAAGCAAACTCCCTACTCCTCTATTTTAGATGAAAAAAATTACACCGCTAGAAAAATCTTACTAGCATTATGGTATCTTTATGTTATCTTTTCGAGCGAGCTTAGGAAGGTTTCTGCGGCGCGCCGATCCTGGGATTTGCCGAAGTGGCCGCGCTTGCCGTTGCTCGTGAAAGAACCGAAGTTGGCAGCCGCATGCATCATCGCAGAGAGTTAGGGATCGGGAGGATTTCAGATGAATTTGATGCGCGTATGGCCCGCCGCGGCGCTTGCGGTGGTGGCGAGATAGGCCTGCAATGACATCGACCGAGAAGATTATCATTGGGATAGATGCCGGCACCTCGGTCATCAAGGCTGTCGCCTTCGATCTGTCCGGCCGCCAGATCGCCACTGCCTCCGTGCGCAATAGATACGCCACCGGAGACGATGGCTCGGCAACGCAGTCGCTGGATCAGACCTGGCTCGATTGCGCCAGCGCGTTGCGTGGCCTCGGCGAAAAAGTCCCTGATCTTGCATCCCGCACCGCAGCTATCGCCGTCACCGGACAGGGCGACGGAACCTGGCTCGTCGGCCGCGGCAATCGGCCGGTCGCCGACGCCTGGCTGTGGCTCGATGCGCGCGCCGCGCCGACAGTGACGTCGCTCGCCGGCGGAACGCAGAACCGTGCCCGCTTCGAGGCAACAGGCACCGGGCTCAACACTTGCCAGCAGGGCGCGCAACTTGCCCATATGGACCGCTTCACGCCGGATCTTCTCGATCGGGCGGAGACGGCGCTGCACTGCAAGGACTGGCTCTATCTCAACCTCACAGGCGTGCGGGCAACCGATCCATCGGAGGCGAGTTTCACCTTCGGCAATTTCAGAACGCGCCAGTATGATGCAGTCGTGATCGACGCGCTCGGCCTTGACCATAGACGCAGGCTCCTGCCCGAAATCATCGACGGCAGCGAGATCAGCCACCCACTGACATCGCAGGCGGCGAAGGCCTGTGGGCTTCTTGCCGGAACGCCGGTCTGCCTCGGCTATGTCGACATGGTGATGACGGCGCTTGGTGCAGGCGTGCGCAGCGGCGCTCACAACGCCGCCTGCTCGACGATCGGCTCGACCGGCGTGCACTTGCGCGCCAAGTCCGTTGCCGATGTTCAGCTCAATCGTGAAGGGACCGGCTATGTGATCGCCCTGCCTATCCCCGGCATCGTCACCCAGGTCCAGACGAATATGGGCGCCACGATCAACGTCGACTGGATCCTCGACGTCGCCGCCTATCTGATGGCCGAGGCAGGAAAGCCTGCTTCGCATGCAGACCTCATTGCGCGCATCGACGGCTGGTTTGCAGAAAGCCGGCCGGGGTCGGTGCTTTACCATCCCTACATTTCCGAAGCGGGCGAACGTGGGCCTTTCGTCAACGCCAATGCGCGCGCGGGCTTCACCGGGCTTTCGATGCGTCACGGCTTCCCCGACCTGCTGCGCAGCGTGGTCGAAGGGTTGGGGCTTGCCACCCGCGACTGCTACGCGGCGATGGGCGCGATGCCCGAAGAGCTGCGGGTCACCGGCGGGGCAACACGCTCCGTCGCCCTTCGCCGCTCACTTTCGGCCGCCGTCAACGCACCGATCCGCCAGTCGCGCCGCGAGGAGACCGGGGCGGCCGGCGTGGCGATGATGGCCGCGGTGGCTGTCGGCGTCTATTCCAGCATGGACGATTGCATTGCCGACTGGGTGACGCCGCTGCTCGGCGATCCGGAGATACCGGATGCCAGCGAGGCCCACAGGTTCGACCGGCTTTTTTCTGCCTACACCGATGTACGCCAGGCAATGGCGCCCGCCTGGGACAAGCTTGCCGAAGCCGCAACGACGTCGCCGCTGGGCGCGTAATTCTGATGCAGCAGGCATTGAAGGAGCATGACATGACCGAACCCGAACTCCTGGATCTCTTCGTCATCGGCGGAGGCATCAACGGTGCGGGGATAGCACGCGATGCCGCTGGTCGCGGCCTGAAGGTCGTGCTGTGCGAAAAGGACGATCTGGCACAGGGAACCTCGTCTCGCTCGGGCAAGCTGGTGCATGGCGGTCTGCGTTACCTCGAATATTACGAATTCCGCTTGGTGCGTGAGGCGCTGATCGAGCGTGAAGTGCTGCTCAATGCCGCGCCCCATATCATCTGGCCGATGCGCTTTGTCCTGCCGCACAGCCCAGAGGATCGCCCCGCATGGCTCGTGCGGCTCGGCCTCTTCCTCTATGATCATCTCGGCGGCCGCAAGAAGCTGCCCGGGACCCGCACGCTCAACCTGCTCCGCGACCCCGAGGGCACGCCGATCCTCGATCAATTCACACGCGGCTTTGAATATTCCGATTGCTGGGTCGACGACGCCCGCCTCGTGACCTTGAATGCGGTGAGCGCAGCGGAAAACGGCGCTCTGGTGCTGATCCGCTCGCCGGCCGTTTCGGCCCGTCGCGAGAACGGCGGTTGGACTGTGGTCACGAAAAGCAACGCCACGGGAGAGACGCGAACCTTCCGTGCCAAATGTCTGGTGAACTGCGCCGGCCCCTGGGTGATGGACATCATCAATCGCGTCGCCGGATCGAACTCCGGCCGCAACGTCCGGCTCGTCAAGGGCAGCCACATCATCGTGCCGAAGTTCTGGCCGGGCGCCAATGCCTATCTGGTCCAGAACCACGACAAACGCGTCATTTTCATCAATCCCTACGAGGGTGACAAGGCGCTGATCGGGACGACCGATATCGCTTACGAAGGCCGGGCCGAGGATGTCGCCGCCGACGAGACGGAGATCGAGTATCTACTCCAGGCGGTCAATCGCTACTTCAAGGAAAAGCTGCGTCGCCACGATGTGCTGCACAGCTTCTCCGGCGTGCGCCCGCTGTTTGACGATGGTAAGGGCAATCCGTCCGCTGTTACCCGCGACTATGTCTTCGATCTCGACGAGACAGGCGGCGCTCCGCTGCTCAACGTCTTCGGCGGCAAGATCACGACGTTCCGCGAGCTCGCCGAACGCGGCATGCAGCGTCTCAAGCATATTTTCCCGAATATGGGAGGCGACTGGACTGAGAAAGCGCCACTGCCCGGCGGCGAAATTCCGAATGCCGACTACGAGAGCTTCGCCAACAGCCTGCGCGATATCTATCCCTGGATGCCGCGCAAACTCGTGCATCACTACGGCCGTCTCTACGGCGCTCGCGCCAGGAACGTGGTTGCCGGCGCGACAAGCATGGAAGGGCTCGGGCGGCATTTCGGCGGACAGCTCTATGAGGCCGAGGCCCGCTATCTCGTCGCAACGGAATGGGCCGAAACGGCGGACGACATCCTCTATCGCCGCACCAAACACTACCTCCATCTGAACGAAGCGGAACGCGCGGCCTTTGGCGAGTGGTTTGCTTCCACCCGCCTTGCCGCCGCCTGAAGGATGCCGCCATGCCGCTGACCCTTTCGCTCAATACCAATCCGCTGGTGAACCGCTTCGCCGACCCAGACGATCTGATCGACACGGTTGCGCGCGACCTGCGGATCCGCGACATTCAACTGACCCACGAGTTCATCAATCCGAGCTGGCAGGCACCCGTCATCCGCCGCCTGACGCGCACGATGAGCGCTGCGCTGAAACGCACCGGCGTACGGGTCACCTCGGGCATGACAGGCCCCTATGGGCGCCTCAACCATTTTGGACATCCGGATGCCGATGTGCGCCGCTACTACCTCGACTGGTTCAAGACCTTTGCCGACATCACCGCCGATCTCGGCGGCCACTCGGTCGGAACGCAATTTGCGATCTTCACATACAAGGACTTCGACGATCCGGCCAGACGCGAGGAACTGATCAAGATTGCCATCGATTGTTGGGCCGATGTCGCCGAGCACGCGCGTGCCGCAGGCCTCTCCTACATGTTCTGGGAACCGATGAGCATCGGCCGCGAGTTCGGCGAGACGATCGGCGCCTGCCTGTCGCTGCAGGAGCGGCTGACATCGGCCGGAATGGCCATCCCGATGTGGATGATGGCGGATATCGATCATGGCGACATAACCTCCGCCAATCCCGACGACTACGACCCCTATGCCTGGGCGCGTGCCGTCCCGCCGATATCGCCGATCATCCACATTAAACAGAGCCTGATGGACAAGGGCGGGCACCGGCCCTTTACCGCCGAATTTAACGCCAAGGGCCGCATCCAGCCGGCACCTCTGCTCCAGGCGCTGGCCGAAGGTGGGGCGAAGGACAATGAAATCTGCCTGGAACTCTCCTTCAAGGAACGCGAGCCGAACGATCGCCAGGTCATCCCGCAGATTGCCGAAAGCGTCGCCTTCTGGGCGCCGCATATCGACACCGGCATCGCCGACTTGAACATCTGAGGCGGAGATCTTTAAAAGGCAGCACTGCGATACGGCGGAATCGCCGCATGACCTTCGAAAAGGAGCCGTGATGACGGACGCCGATGATACGCTTGCCGTGCGTGCTGCCTGGCTTCACTATGCCGGTGGCCTGACGCAGTCCGACGTTGCGCGCCGCCTCGGCGTGCCGTCGGTAAAGGCCCATCGACTGATCGCCAGAGCGGTCGCCGATGGTGTCGTCAAAGTTACCATCGACGGGGATATCGTCGAATGCGTCGAGCTGGAGATGCGGCTTTCGGAACGGTTCGGGCTTCAATATTGCGAGGTCGCACCCGATCTCGGCGAGGAAGGCTTGCCGCTGCGCGCACTCGGCCATGCAGGCGCCGGCTATCTCAAGCGCGAGATCGAGCGCGGCGACAATACGGTGATCGGCCTTGGTCATGGCCGCACGCTTTCCGCCGCCGTGCAATATATGCCGAGGGTGAGCGCGAAGAACCTGCGCTTCGTCTCGTTGCTTGGCGGGCTGACACGAAACTACGGCGCCAATCCCTATGACGTGATGCATCGCATCGCCGAAAAGACCGGCGCCCATGCCTATGTCATGCCGGTTCCCTTTTTTGCCAATACCGGCGAGGACCGCGAAGTGCTGAAGGCGCAGCGTGCCGTCAAGGAGGTCTTCGATCTTGCCAATAATGCCGACCTCAAGCTCGTCGGCCTGGGAACTGTCGATGCCGAGGCGCAGCTGGTTTTGTCCGGCATGGTCGAACCGGGTGAAATCGACGACATTGCTGCCGCAGGCGGCGTCGGCGAAATCCTCGGACATTTTTTCGACGCCGACGGCCATATCCTCGAGACCGCGCTGACGGCGCGCACGCTCTCTGCATCTTTTCCCAAAACCAAGAAAGAGCGGCTCGTGGCGCTGGCGGGCGGACAGTCGAAAGTGGCGGCCATCCGGGCAATTCTGAATAGCCGTCGCCTTTTCGGGCTGATCACCGACGAACGAACCGCGCAGTCGCTGCTGAAGTAGCTACGGAAACACAACAATATTTGATCGCAAAATAACATAATAAATGTTGATTATCACGCATACTCCGTTATCTTAACATCAAACGAGGGTGGAGATCGGGATGAGGCGGGAAGAGCGGCAGCAGTTGATCGTCAACCTGCTCGTCGAAAACAAGACCGTCGATCTCGACGACCTTGCCGATCGCTTCACCGTGTCAAAGATGACGATCCATCGCGATCTCGACGATCTCGAGCAGGCCGGCGTCCTGCGCAAGGTTCGCGGCGGCGCGACCATTGACGCCGGAACGCAGTTCGAAAGCGACTTCCGCATTCGCGAACGCCAGGGCAACGAGGCCAAGCTGGCTATGGCCGAGACCGCGCTGGAACTGGTCGAGCCGGGTATGACGGTGATGGTAAACGACGGCTCGATGGCGGCCGTGCTCGGCGAAATGCTGCTGCAGAAGCGGCCGTTGACCTTGATCACCAACAACGCGGCGATCATGGAGCGGCTGAAAGGCGAAACCGGCATCACGCTGATCGCGCTCGGCGGGATCTACTCGGCCAAATTCAACGCCTATCTCGGCGTCGTCACCGAGGAGGCACTGTCGCGCCTGAGAGCCGACATCGCCTTCATTTCGACGCCCGCCGTCAGCGGCGGGCTCGCCTATCACATGGACGATAACGTCGTGCGCGCCAAACGGGCGATGATCGCGTCGTCGACCAGGACCTGCCTTCTGGTCAACCATCAGCGCATCGGCCACACTGCCCTGCATGTCATGGCGGACCTGGCCGATTTCGACGCTGTTATCACCGACAGCGCACCGAATGCCGCTGTCCTCGAGGAATTCGAGCAGGCGGGCATTACGCTCACCATCGCATCAACGCAGGATCCGACATGACCGAAAAGCCGCGCTTCTGGATTGGCACCAGCTGGAAGATGAATAAGACGCTTGCTGAAGCCGAGCATTTCGCCCGCGGCCTCGAAGCTGCCGATGCCGCGCGTGACCCGCGTATCCAGCGCTTTGTGATTCCGCCCTTCACAGCGGTGCGCGAGGTCAAGTCGCTGCTTGCCAAGACCTCGGTGAAGGTCGGCGCCCAGAACATGCATTGGGCCAATCAGGGTGCCTGGACCGGCGAAGTCTCGCCGGTGATGCTGAAGGACTGCAATCTTGATCTCGTCGAGCTCGGTCATTCCGAACGGCGCGAACATTTTGCAGAGACCGACGAGACAGTGGGTCTGAAGACCGAAGCAGCCGTTCGCCACTGCCTAATTCCGCTGATCTGCATTGGCGAGACGCTTTCCGACCGCGAAAGCGGAAAGGCCGCCGATATCCTCGCGATCCAGGTGCGCGGGGCGCTTTCGAAACTTTCCGGCGCCCAGAAAAGCGCCGAAATCCTGCTCGCCTACGAGCCGGTCTGGGCGATCGGCGAGAAGGGCATCCCGGCGACCGCGGAATATGCGGATGCACGCCAGTCTGAAATCATAGCCGTCGCCGAAACTGTGCTGGGCCGGAAGATCCCCTGCCTTTATGGGGGGTCGGTCAACCCGCAGAACTGCGAAGAACTGATCTCGAGCCCGCATATCGACGGGCTCTTCATTGGCCGTTCGGCCTGGAATGTCGAAGGTTACCTCGACATCCTGGCCAGATGTGCCGCCAAACTCTGAGGAGAAAGACAATGAAACTTGCCATTGCAGGAGACAGCGCCGGCGAAGGCCTCGCCAAGGTTCTGGCCGACCATCTGAAGGACCGCTTCGACGTCTACGAAGTCTCGCGTACCAGCGCCGGCGCTGATCCTTTCTATGCCAACCTCTCGGATCGCGTTGCCTCAGGCGTCATCGACGGCACCTACGACAAGGCGATCCTCGTTTGCGGCACCGGCATCGGCGTCTGCATCTCGGCCAACAAGGTTCCGGGCATCCGTGCTGCCCTGACGCACGACACCTATTCTGCCGAGCGTGCAGCACTTTCCAACAATGCGCAGATCATCACCATGGGAGCCCGCGTCATCGGAACCGAGCTTGCAAAGTCGATCGCTGACGCATTTCTTGCCCAGACCTTCGACGAGAACGGCCGCTCTGCCGGTAACGTCAAGGCCATGGATGATCTCGACGCAAAGTACAGCGCCCGCTGATCCTGCCGCGACCAAGAAACGGCTTGTCGGCGGCAGGACGACCCGCATCGGCTGTCTGGCCGAAGAGACCGATGCGGGAGATCGATGCGGTTGGCGATCTCGTCAATGTTTGAGGTTGCAATCGCCTCGGTCGCCCTCGCCGGCCTTTGCTTTCGTCTTGGCCGTTTGGCGGCGATCGGCAGCTAGCGAGCGACCGACGTCATCACTCTCCTTAAACTGTCCCTGCTTATTACGGCGGACATAGCGTTTGTCGGTGCCGGTATCGATCAGTTCGCGCTTGGTCATGTCATCTATTCCTGTGGTTGCCGTCTTCTTGAAACGCACGCCGTGACAAAAAGATGCATCGAATCAAGAACATCTCCGGACTCGGAATACGGGAGGCTGTCGTACGTTAAGTCATTGAAATTAGATTCGTTTCGCGGCGGAACAATCAGCCGGGTGATTGAGTTGACTCGCGTTGGTTGTGTGAGGGAGTCGCGCAGATGGTTGCCCCGCGGGCGAATTGGAAAGGCTACATCAAGTTTGGAGAAGTTGCGTTTCCCGTCGCGCTCTACACGGCCGCATCCTCGTCCGAACGGATCGCGTTCAACACCCTTAACCGAAAGACTGGCAATCGGGTTCGGCGTGAGTTCGTCGACAGCGAAACCGGCGATCCCGTCGAGCGCGAGGATCAGGTCAAAGGTTTCGAGATCGAGGACGGGCGATATGTCGTCCTTGAACCCGACGAAGTCGCGGCCGCGATTCCGAACAGCGATAAGACACTTACCGTCGAGGCGTTCATTCCCTGCGATGAAGTGGATGATGTCTATTTCGACAAGCCCTACTACCTTGCTCCCGACAAATTAGGCGGAGACGCCTATAAGCTGCTGCGCGACGGCATGAAAAAGGCCAAGGTTGCTGCAATTGCTCGTACGGTCTTGTTCCGGCGTCTGCGTACCGTTCTCATTCGGCCGCACGGCAACGGTTTGGTCGGCTCCACCTTGAACTATGACTATGAGGTCCGTTCGTCGCAGAAGGCTTTCGAGGAAATGCCGGACCTGAAGATCGAAGGCGAGATGCTGGAACTTGCCAAGCACATCATCAATACGAAGAAAGGTGAATTTGATCCGAAGCAGTTCGATGATCGCTATGAGGAGGCCGTCGCCGAGCTGGTGAAGGCCAAGATAGAGGGCCGTACGCTGCCGAAGAAGAAGGCGCCTCCCGCATCAAAGCCGAGCGACTTGCTTCAGGCGCTGCGTGAAAGTGCCGGAGTGCCCGCGCCCGCCAAGAACAAGCGCACCGCAGCTAACGCAAATGCCGGAAAAGCGCGCCAGAAGGCAGCGCGTGCTACATCGGCGAAGTCGCGTGGCACCGGCGCCGCTCAACACCGCCGCGCCAGCTGATCGGAGGATGCAATGGCCCTTCGTCCCCACTGGAAAGGCTATCTCAAGCTCTCGCTTGTCACCTGCCCCGTGCAGATGATGCCCGCGACCTCGGAAAACGAGAAGGTCCGCTTCCACACCTTGAACCGAGAGACGCAGAACCGCGTCGTCAGCCATTATGTGGATTCCGTCACCGGCAAGGAGGTGAAGGATGAGGACGAGGTCAAGGGTTATCAACGCGGCGAGAACGAGTATATCATTCTGGAAGACGAGGAACTCGAAAGTATCGCGCTCGACAGTACCAAAACAATCGACATCGAAGTTTTCGCACCGCGCGACGGCGTCGACTGGATTTGGCTCGATACGCCCTACTATCTTTCTCCGGACGATCCGGTCGGCCAGGAGGCGTTTTCAGTCATTCGCGACGCCATGGCCGCCGAGAATATGGTCGGCATATCGAGACTGGTGATCTCGAGACGGGAACGCGCCGTCATGTTGGAGCCACGCGGCATGGGCATCGTACTTTGGACGCTGCGTTATGGGGATGAGGTGCGCGATGCAGAGACCTATTTCGAGAGAGTCGATGACCAGCCTGCCGACAGCGAAATGATGCCGCTTGTCCAGCAGCTCATCAAAAAGCAGACGCAGCACTGGAGCCCGAAGATGGTTTCCGATCCGGTTCAGGACAAACTCCTCGACATCATCGACGCGAAGAAGAAGCAGATGAAAAAGCCGAGCAGGACAACGTCCAAGTCCAAGGAAAAACAAGAGCCGGCACCAAGCAATGTCATCAACATCATGGATGCCCTGCGCAAGTCGGTCGAAGCGGAAAACCGCCCGGGGAGGCGCTAGACCTGATCATGACGCGCCCGCGCCGCCCAATTCTGCCCTTGCTCGACGAATCTCACTCAACGCTGCAGTCTCGTCCGATCCGCAAGCGCGATCCTGACCAGCCCAGTCTGCCCTTCGATCCAATGCCGTCGCGCATTGAGCCGTGCCTCGCACTGCTGAAGCCGACTGTGCCCGTGGGGCCGGATTGGCTCTATGAGGTGAAATTGGATGGCTATCGATTGGCAATCCATATTGAACCGAAGGGCGTGCGAGTCATTACTCGCGGCGGCCATGACTGGACCCATCGCTTCCCCGCCATCGCTGCGGCAGCAAAAGAGCTTGGGGTGACGACCGCCATTCTCGATGGCGAGGCCGTTGTACTCGATGATCACGGCCGATCGGATTTTGGCGCCCTGCAACGTTCTCTCGGCGGGCGGGGCGGCAAGCGGGTGTCGACCGAGTCAATCCTCGTTGCCTTCGACCTTCTCTATCTCGATGGACACGATCTGACCGGCACCGAGCTTGACGTACGCCGGCACCTGCTTGAAGACCTGATACCGGAAGGCGATGATCAGACGATCCGCATCTCCGAAGAGATAGAGCTGCCGGCCGAAGACCTCCTCGAGCACGCCTGCCATCGTCATCTGGAAGGCATCATTGCCAAGCACCGCGACCGGCCCTACCGCAGCGGTCGCACGGGCGATTGGCTGAAGATCAAATGCGTCCAGAGCGAGAGCTTCATGATCGTCGGTTATGAGCAGTCGGCATCCGCCCGCGGCGGCATCGGCAGGCTGCTGCTGGCCGGCAGACAAGGGCTCGACTGGATTTACGTTGGGTCGGTCGGAACCGGTTTCGGTGCCAGAGATGCTGAATACCTGAAAAAGATGTTGGACCGGTTGAAGACGAGCCGGCCTGCCGTTCCCCTGAAGGGCAAGCGTCTTGTCCTCGTGCAGCCGACGCTGATCGCCGAGATCGAGTTTCGCGGCTGGACGGATGACGGCAATCTCCGCCATGCCTCCTACAAGGGGCTGCGCGAGGTTCAGGACAACGCCGCCGTCTTCGATATGAGCTAAAATCATCCTTGCTCTAAGGTCAAAGCGCCGATCAGAGGTTCTCGAGAAGAAGCCCAAAACTGGGCCGCCATTCGAATATATCGACGCTCGCGTAAATGCCGGAGCGGACGAAGGGGTCTCCTGCGCTGAACGCCTCGAACTCGGCGAGCGTTTCGACTTGCGCGATCACGATTGCGGTGGAACCCTTGCCCTCCGACGGCGGTGCAGAAGGTCCGGACAGCAGGATGCGGATCGGCGCGCCATGCAGATAGGCCTTGTGCTCATCGAGCAATCGCGAGCGTTCGGCAGCCTTGCAGGGGTCGGATACCGCGTAGCGGGCGACGATCATTGTCTATTCTCCACCGGCGTCAGCACGAAGTCGAAATCGGAGCGCCAGACCGTCGGGTGATCGACACGCTCGAAAGGCGCGACCAGGCTGTTTTTAACGCCAAACACCGTATCGGATTCCAGATAAGGATCGTCGCCGACAAACGTGTGGGTGACGAGCTTCTGATAACCTGAAGCCGTAATCAGGTAATGGGTATGGGCTGGACGGTAGGGATGGCGGCCGAGGGACGCCAACATCTGGCCGACCGGGCCGTCATCCGGGATCGGATAGGAAACCGGCTTTATGCCAACGAAGCTATAGACGCCATCTGCGCCGGTGACGAAAATGCCACGGTTGTTCCACTTCGGCTGGATATCCGGCTGCTGGACGTCGTAGAAGCCATCGGAATTATCCGACCATACATCGATCCGGGCTCCCTCGATCGGATTGCCGTCAAGATCCAGCACCCGGCCGATGAAGAGACAACTCTCGCCCTTGCCGTCGAGCGAGATCTTTTCACCCATCTGCCGTACGGGCGCCCCTTCGACATGGAATGGTCCAAACACCGTATTTTCCGTGGCGCCTGGCGGATGCCGATTGTTGATCGCATCCACCAACATCGACAAACCCAACGTATCGCTGAGCAGGATGAACTCCTGTCGCTCATCATGACAGAGATGGCCGGTACGGGTCAGGAAGTGTATTGCCAGCTCCCATTCCTCCTGGGTCAGGCTGATATCCTTGGCAAAGGCATGCAGGTGCTTGACGAGCGACTCCATGACTTCGGCAAGGCGCGGATCAACGCCCTGCCCCATCCGCGAGTTGACGGCTTCCACGGATCTCTCTTCGGTGAAATATTCAGTCACGTGGCCATCCTCCTAAAGCATTAACGCGGCCGCGCGCCCTCCCAGGCGCTCTGCAACAAAGCCCGGATCGCTTTCCGTTCGATCGGGCGCGGGTTCCAGTAGGGATTCCGGGCGGCGAGTTCCGCCGCATGATCCAGATCGGCTTCCTTCATACCCAGATCCCGCAGCGCCATGGGCGCGCCGATCGAAGCGGCAAAATCATAAAGACCGCCGCCCAGCGAGCCGCCAAAAAGATCGGCAGCGGGCTTTAGCGCATCCGTCGCGGCTGCGGCATTGTAGGCAGAAGAATGGGGAAGAATGACCGCATGGGTTTCGGCATGCGGCAGGTCGAAGCTACCGCCCAGCGTATGGCAAAGCTTGTGATGCAGGGCCATGCCAACCGCTCCGAGCACCGTGCCGCACAGCCAGGAACCGTAAAGCGCTTCGCTTCGCGGCTCGATGTCCCCAGGTGCATTGACGATTTGAGGCAAAGCCTGCTTCAGCGCGCGCAAGCCCTCGACCGCCATCATCGACGAAATGGGGTTGCGATCCTGCGCGTAGAGACCTTCGACCGCATGCGCCATCGCATTGAGCCCGCTGCTGACGCTGATGTTGACCGGCAATCCCAGTGTCAATTCAGGATCGTAGATCACCACTTCAGGCAGGATGCCGGCCCCGCGGACCGTCGTCTTCTGCCCGTTCTCTGTCTGACCGAGGATTGGTGTTACCTCCGACCCCGCATAGGTCGTCGCCACCACGATTTGCAGCGCGTCGTTGCGATAGGCGATTGCCTTGCCGAGACCGATCGTCGATCCGCCGCCGATCGCGACGACGCAATCGGCACCGGCTGCGTTATAGGCCGCCATCGCGCGCTCGGTCACATCGACCGGCGTATGCATCGTCGCATCGTGGAATAGTCCAGCCGCAAGCGGGCCGAGGGAAGCGGCGATCCGTTCAGCCTCCGCTTTCTGGTGCGGGGTCGAAAGGATCAGGGCGCGTTTGCCGCCCTGCCCTGCAATCGCCTCGGCGAGACGGTTCAACGAGCCGCTCCCGAATATCACCTGGGCCGCGCTGGCCGTGTATCTGAAAGGTACAACCATGCTATCGATCGAGTTTGAAGAGTGAAACCGCGTTGGTGCGACCGATCTTCAGACGGTCGGCTTCGGAGATGGTCGTGCTGTCGAACCAGTTTGCAGCATGGTCGACGTTCTCGAATGGCCAATCTGTCGAGAACAGAATTCGGTCCGCGCCGATTTCCAGCATAGCATCGATAAGCGATTGGGTGCGGAAGTTCCCCGACGTCGTGATGTAGAAATTTTCGTTGAAATAATCAGCAATCGGGCGTTTGGCCGGATAGCTCTTTTCCACCTTGACCCACGCATTCCGGTTGTCGATGCGCCACATCATGTATGGCAGTCCCTCGCCCATGTGGCCAACGATGATCCGCAAGGCCGGATGTTCATCAAACAGGCCGGACCCCATCAGGCGCAGCGCATGAACAGCGGTCTCCTGCGCGAACGCCCAGGTCGGCCCCATCAGCCAGGAATGGCCGGCATAGATCCGGCTATCCTGCGGCAGCGGGTTGCGCGGATGCAGATAGAAAGGAACGTTGAGCTTTTCGACTTCGGCCCAGAACGGGCGGTATTGCGGCAGGTCGTAGTAGAGCGGCGTCGTTCCGTCGCCTTCCTGCGAGAAGCCATTGACTAGCGCGCCGACAAAACCCAGCGTCGTCACGCAGCGCTGCAATTCCTGCGCTGCGGCATCCGGATCCTGCAGGGGCAATGCTGCAAATCCCAGAAAACGGTTCGGGTTCTTGACGCATTGCTCCGCCAGGAAGTCGTTGGCGCGTCGGGAAATCTCCAGCGCCTTTGCCTTGTCCGGGATCGCCTGCACGGCCGGAGCGTTCAGCGACAGGATCATCTTCTCGATGCCGTGGGCATCCATCAGCCGCAAACGCTTTTCCTGGATATCTAGGAGACGGGCGGATAGTTCCGTCCAGTAGTCGCCCGGCACGAATCCGGCAGAATCCTGCAGCGTCTCGGGAATGGCGAAATGTTCTTCAAGCGCGATCTTGCCTTGCACGATATGTTCTCTTTCCTGTCTTGAATCGAAATGCTGAGGATGGCGGATCAGAATTGTCCCTTGGGCGGAAGACCGAGCAGTTGCTGGCCGGCCATGGTGCCGACGGCATCCCAGTTCATGGAAATGTGGCGCCCGACGGCATTTGCATCGCGCCACGCCCGCTGGACGGGGTTGGACATCTGGAGGCCGAGGCCGCCTGTCGATGCATTGAGTGCTTCGACCGCCCGAAGGGCCAGGCTGACCGCAAAGGACTGGCTGCGGCGGGCAAGAATCCGATCTTCCTCGGTGATCTCGCCGGTGCCATCCTCGCGGGCCTGGGCCAGTTGCTGCGCCCGGGCAATATCGCGCAGAATGATTTCGCGGGCGGCATCCACCGATGCGGAGGCTTCCGCCACGCGAAGCTGGATCGTCGGAAACTCCGCGATCTTGTTGTTGCCACCGGCCACTGCACCACGTGTCACACGGGTCCCGATCTGGTCGATATAGCTATCCAGTGCGCCCTTGGCCGCACCGACGGCGGCGCTGCCGAGGCAGAACGGAACTCCCATGAGGAGCGGAATGTTGAAAAGCCCGATACCCTTGTAGCCACGTCCGCCCGGCGTTCTGCCGGAGGTCGCATCCGGAAAGCTCAATATGCGGTATTCGGGAACGAAGACATCCTTAAGGATCAGGCTTTTTGAGCCGGTGCCTGCGAGGCCGACAACGTCCCAGGTCTCGGCGATGGTATAGTCGCTGGCGGGAACCAGAAGAAACGCCGGTACAGGACGCTCCCCCTCGCCGTTTGGCGGAATGATCGCCGCACAGAGCGCCCATTGGGCATTTTCGCATCCGCTCGCAAAGGCCCAATCGCCGGATAGCCGGAAACCACCCTCGACGCGTTCCGCCATGCGGACCGGCGCGTAGGAACCGCAGAGCAGCGCATCCGGATTGCTGCCCCACACGTCCTGCTGAACCCTTTCATCGAACATGGCAAGCAGCCATTGATGCGCGGAAAGGAGGCCGGCAACCCAGCCGGTGGAGGCGCAGGCCGACGATAGCTCGATATTTGCATCGACAAGCTCGGCAAAGGATCCTTCGTCGCCGCCGAAACGGGCCGGCTTGACGACATCGAAATAGCCGGCGGAGCGCAGCAGATCGATAGAGCGGACCGGCACACGGCCGGATTTTTCGGTATCGCGCGCGCCGGCACGGATTTCGTCCAGCACCGGGGCGATGCGATCTGCAAGACATGCGGTCTTGACCCGCGCCGAGGCGGGAAACAGGGCGGCTGTATTGTTCATGGGACTACCTTCAGTTCTGGGATGCAGGAAGCGCGTGCTGCGGCGCGCAATATTTCGAATTTTCGTACATCAGCGCGATCGTGTTTTCGGAATGGCGTGTATCCACCACCTGCCCGATGAAGATCGTGTGCGTTCCATAGGGAACTGCGCCCATGCGGCGGCAGACAACCGAGGCATGAGCGGTGTTCAGCACCATCATGCCGCGCTCATGGCGAACCCAATCGGCAGCGTCGAACCGACGCTCAGGCGCGATCTTGCCGCTGAAACCTTCCGATACGGCTGCCTGCCTGTCGGTCAGAATGCTGACTGCGAATTCCGGCACCTCAAGCAGCATGTCATGCAGGTAGGTGCGATTGTTCAGGCAGATGATGAGAGATGGCGGATCCATCGAAAGTGATGTGACGGCGGTCGCCGTCATTCCATGATCCGCGCCGTTGCGACAAGCAGAAATGACTGTCACCGTCGCCGGGAAACGGCGCATGGTCGATCGAAACGCATCGCTGATCGGTGCGGGGTCCGGCGCTATGCCGAGGGCAGCAGTGGCAGACATGATTTCCTCCCGTGTCTCCTCGGCATCTAGATTATTGCATTTGCAACTATTGTCAATGCAAGTTTATAAATTGAGCGGGAAAATGCTGGCCTTACTCGACCTTTCTCGACGGCTGAAAGCCAATCGTGTTGTCTTTCCGGTCATTTAGGTGCATGTCGGAGAGAGCCCTCAGCAAGCGAAATCCCGCCAGCAGACAGAGACATGTACAAACTTACCGATTCCGTTCCTTATCTTCTCAATCGCGCCGGCGTGCGGATAGCCGAGGTATTCGCGCAGAGAATCGCCGAAGACAATCTCAGCGTGGCGATGTACCGGGTTCTGGCCATGCTCAAGGAGCGCCGGGAGAGCACCCTTGGAGATCTCGCCGACGTCGTCTCCGTCGAGATTTCGACGCTGTCGCGCCTCGTCGGCACACTGACCAAGCGGAAGCTGGTGTCGAGAACACGTCCGGAAGATAATGGCCGTATCGTCATCGTAAGGCTGACCCCGCAGGGCGAGGCGCTGACCGAAAGGCTCATGCCGCTTGCCGTCGAGCTTGAACGCACCGCGGTTCAGGACATGTCGGACGAGGAGGTCGCAGCACTGAAGAAGGCGCTGCGCCGCATGCACAGCAACCTGCCGGCAATGTCCGGAAAGGGAAAAGTTGCGAGCTGAAAAGTTTGCAGTTGCAAATATTTTATTCGCAAGTATTTAATAGCGTGTCATCGTTGTCTTGACATAGCCCGTTTGCGGGTGAGTCTGGCGCTGGGAGGAACCACGCCGGCAACGATCCAGGAGGATTTGTACACGGATCGACGCGGACCTGCCGCTGGCAGGAGCGTACTTCCTGTACGCAAATTTATGGGGAGGGAACATTGGCCATACAAGATCTCGCTATTATCAACGAACGCGTTCGCAGCCCGAATATCATCATCGCCCTTTGCGGTCTGCTGATCCTGTTCGACGGCTATGACCTGATCGTTTACGGCGCAGTCGCGCCGGCTTTGCTCGGTGAAGCCAGTTGGGGCCTGACGCCGGGCATGGTCGGACGGGCTGCCTCCATCACCCTATTCGGTATGCTGCTGGGCGCTCTCGTTGCCGGAACACTTGCTGACAGGATAGGTCGTCGCAAGGTCATCATCGGCAGTCTGCTGAGCTTTTCCGTGATGATGATCGGCAGCGGTCTTGCGCCGAACTTTCTCGCTTTCGAGGGAACACGTTTTCTCGCCGGCCTGGGCCTTGGAGCTCTTTTTCCGACGGTAACCGCTCTAATCATCGAGTTTTCTCCGCCGAAACGGAAGGCAATGGCCTATTCGATTGCTCTTCTGGGTTACCTGGCCGGCGGCATCATCTCGGGTATCCTCGGAATGCTGCTGATACAGAAATACGGATGGCGTCCACTGATGATTATCGGCGGTGCACCGATCCTGCTTCTGCCTTTCTTCATCCGTCTCATCCCCGAGTCCCCCGAATGGCTGGCAACGAAGAACCGCCAGACCGAAGCGAACCAGATTGCAAACCAGTACGGGCTGCCCAATCCTATAGCCAGGCCTGCTGCGTTTCGACAAGTGGGCATCCGGTCGCTGTTTTCCGAAGGTCGCCTGCTGCCGACATTGAACGCATGGGGCATTCACTTCTGTTCGCTTCTGCTCACATTCGGCATGGTCAACTGGCTTCCGACCATCATGAACAAGATGGGCTATGACCTCGGTTCTGCCCTCCTCTTCTCCGTAACGCTCAATCTCGGAGCGGCCGTCGGCCTCCTGATCGGCGCAAGGATTGCCGACCGCGGAAATGTCAAAATAGTCGTGGCTGGGATGTTTCTTCTCGGTGCCTGCTCGATCTGGTTGCTGACGCAGGTGGATCAGGGCCTCCAGGTTTATGGTCTCGTCGCACTTGCCGGTACGGGAACGATCGGTACGCAGATCCTCGCCAACGTTCTCGTTGGAAACCTCTATCCGGTCGAGATCCGCGGAACCGGCCTTGGTTTCTCGCTCGGCATCGGCCGTATCGGAGGCATGATAGGACCGGCCATCGGCGGTGCGGTTCTGGGTGCAGGCCTGGCTCCGCAGTGGAACTTCTACATCTTTGCATCCGTCGGAGTCTTGGGATGCGTCCTCGCACTCATGACATTGCTGTATCGCAAAAAGGCTGATTGACGCCCAGATTGTCGGCAGGTCTGGCATCCAGAACCTGCCGGCAATGGCTCCCGCACGCCGGCGGTCGAGCAGGTCGGCTAGATCGCCCTGATGAAACGAGCTAAATAGTCGACGAAGCAGCCGAGATCCCGTATGCCGCTCATATGTCGATCCGACAGGCAATAGAAAGTCATAACGATGGCAAACTCGCCCCGCAGACCTGTCAATCCAATGGATGCTGCCGAAGCGTTGTTCAATCCCGCGAAGAAGAAGCCGAAACAAGCTGTTGAGCGGCCGGCGCTGCCGAATACAAAGGAGCTTGTTTCGCTCAAGATCGACAGTGATGTGCTTGCCTATTTCCAGGAAGATGGCCCTGGCTGGCAGGATCGGATCAACGACATTTTGCGCGCCGCGATGAAGAACAGGCTCTGACCCTGTTGCACCATCTTGTCCGCCACGGGTGGTCGTTGTGATGCCGAATGCACTGCACCGGCTTCTCCGCAGCGGCCTTGTCCATGTTCTCTTCGCCTCTTTGGTAATGGGCAGCTGGGCGGTCTTCGCCAATCGGGCGCACGCCATGCCATTGCCGCTCTATGCCGGGCTTGTGCAGGGTACGATATCCGCCTGCCTGACGCTTTTCCTGAAATCTGTGATTGACTGGCTTTCCAAGCGCTTCGTCGGATCGGTACGATTTTGGGCGCCGCCTCTCATTGCCTGTCTCGGCTCAGCCAGCATTCTCGTGGCAATCCATGCGGCGACCGGCACACCGGAAATACTCAAGACCATCGCATTTCCGCTGCTCGTATCGACGAGCTACGCGACAGTTTACAATTATTCGATCTCGGCAAGACGAGGTTTCGATACATGATGGGAAGGCACGTGATCCCATTTTCGCGGACACGCCTCCTGCAATAACAAGCAGTCGCATGCTGCAGGAAGCAAGGGCGTGTCCGGGGTAGAATGTCACTCCTTCACCGCCCCGGTCATCGATGAGACGTAGTAGTCCACGAAGAACGAGTAGAGGATGACCACCGGAAGCGAGCCGAACAATGCTCCCGCCATCAGTGCCCCCCATTCGAAGACGTCGCCGCGCACCAGTTCGGTCAGTACGCCCACAGGAATGGTTTTGTTTTCCGACGACTGGATGAAAGTCAGCGCATAGATGAATTCGTTCCAGGACAGCGTGAAGGCGAAAATGCCAGCTGAAATCAGACCGGGTACTGCGAGCGGCAGAATGATCTTGGTGAGAATCTGCCACCTGTTGGCGCCGTCCACCAGCGCGCTTTCCTCCAGCTCGAATGGAATCGAGCGGAAATAGCCCATCAGCAGCCAGGTGCAGAAGGGAATGAGGAAGGTCGGATAGGTGAAGATCAGCGCCAGCCGCGAGTCATAGATCCCGAGCTTGAAGACGATGAAGGCAAGCGGGATGAAGAGGATCGACGGCGGCACGAGATAGGCGAGGAAAATGACGAGGCCGACCGAACGCGAGCCGGTGAAGCGGACGCGCTCGATCGCATAGGCGCCGAAGACTGACGCCACCAACGAGAGGAAGGTGGAGCAGACCGCCACCAGCATCGTGTTCCACAGCCAGCCCGGATAGGATGTCTCAAAGAACAGGTATTTGATGTGATCGAGCGTCGCCCCCACGACCCAGAAGGGGCTGTAGTTGTTATAGTCGGTCAGCTGATCGTTCGGCTTCACCGCGGTGATCGCCATCCAGTAGAACGGGAAGAGCAGCACGACGACGAAGACCGCCATCGGCAGGTAGAGCATCACGATCCGCCGCGGCAGGCGGTTCAGATAGCTCATACCTTCGGCATTGTCGGTCACGACCTGATCGGCGGCGTTTGAATTTATCGACATCGTCACTCTCCCTAACCCCAATTTGGCTCTAACCCTGGCCTTAATCCTGGCCGCCCTGTTGCCATTTGCGCCGTTGCAGCCCGAAGAAGCTGAACATGATGGCGCCGAGCAGGAAGGGCACCATGGCGACCGCGATGGCCGCACCCTCGCCGAGCTGACCGCCTGGAATGCCGCGCTGGAAGGATAGCGTCGCCATCAGATGCGTCGCGTTGACGGGTCCACCCTTGGTCAGCACGTAGATGAGCTGGAAATCCGTAAAGGTGAAGAGCACCGAGAAAGTCATCACCACGGCGATGATCGGCGTCAACATCGGCAGCGTCACATAGCGGAAACGCTGCCAGCTCGTGGCGCCATCGAGCGAGGCGGCCTCCTGCAGCGACGCCGGAATCGTCTGCAGCCCCGCAAGCAGCGAGATCGCCACGAAGGGAATGCCGCGCCAGACATTGGCGACGATGACGGATATGCGCGCATTTATGGGGTCCCCGAGAAAGTTGATCGGCCCGCTGATCAGTCCCAGCTGCATCAGCGACCAGGAGATGATCGAAAATTGGGAATCGTAGATCCACCAGAAGGCCAGGGCCGAAAGCACCGTCGGCACGACCCAGGGAAGCAGCACGATGGCCCGGAAGAAGGATTTGAACGGCAGGTGCTGATTGAGCAGCATCGCCAGCCAGAGGCCGAGCGCGAATTTCAGCACCGAGGCAACGGAGGTATAGAGAATGGTGTTGAAGACCGACAGCCAGAAGACGCCGTCGTCCATCAGGAACTGGTAGTTCTCCAGCCCGATGAAGATGCCGTCGCGGCCGATCCTCGTATCGGTGAAGCCGAGCCAGACGCCGAGCCCCAGCGGATAGGTGAGAAAGCAGACGAGGAACACCGCCGCCGGCAGCATGAACAGGAAGCCGAGCACGTTGTTGTTCTGCAGGAGCGAAGAGATCGGCCCGCGTCTATCCTCCGGATTCACCATCGACATTGCTTATCTCCAGATTACGTTTTGAACTCGCAGAGTGCTAGCGGCATGCCGAAGCCGGCATGCCGCTTGCTTTGAAGCGCGGCTCAGACGCGATAGTAGCGGTTTGCCCGGCGTTCAGCTTCCTTCATCGCATCTTCGGGCGACATCTGGCCGGTGACGGCGGCCGCATACATGTCGACCAGAACGTAGTCGGCCATGGTCGCTGCCGAGGCATAACCGAGTGGGCCGCCATAGCCGTTCGGGCGCAATTTTTCCGAGGCGCGCGCATAAGGCGCGTGGATCGGATCGGATGTCCAGATCGGGTTCTGGGCGAAAGCCTTGAGCGGCTGGCAGCAATAGGCGCTGGAGCCCTGGATCCAGGCATTCATCTGGTCGGCTTCCATCATGAACTTGATGTAGGCCTTCGCCGCTTCCGGATATTTGGTGTGCTTGAAGAGAAGCAGTGAGCTCGTCTGGAAAAGCTCGACGCTCTGGCCAACCGGGCCGACCGGGAAATTCGTCGTGCGGATGTCCTTGGCGATCTCGGCGAGCTTCGGGTCGTTCTTGGCTGTGTAATAAACCGAGACGCCGTTGGCGATCAGCGAAACCTGGCCGGCGAGGAAGGCACGGTTGTTGTTGACGTCCTGCCAGCTTTCCGTGCCTGGAATGAAGGTCGCATAGAGCTCCTTGGCATAGTTGATCGAAGCCAGCGTTTCCGGGCTGTTGATCGTTACCTTGCCGCCTTCGTCGACCATCTTGCCGCCGTGGCTCCAAAGCAGCCAATGGGCGTAGTTGTTGCCGTCGCCAACGGCCTTGCCGTGCGGGAAGCCTGCCGGCGTGCCCTTGGCTTTCATCGCCTTGCAAAGCTCAAGCAAGCCTGCCGTGTCTTTCGGGAATTCGCTGAAGCCGGCCGCCTTCACGTGAGTGTCGCGATAGACCACCGCATTGCCGATTGCGGCCAGCGGCATGGCGATGAATGTGTCGCCGCGCGCCGCATAGCCCTTCACACCATCATACCAGCCGCCATATTTGTTGCCGAGATAGTTGGCGAGCTCGGTCAGGTCGACCAGCTTGTCGGGATACTGGTGAGCGTCGTCGAACCAGCACATGATGAGGTCCGGGCCGGAACCGACATTGGCCGCGACGGCAGCCTTTGGGCGGATATCTTCCCAGCTTTCCTTGTCGATGCGCACATCTACGCCGGTCGCGTCTGTGAATTTCTTGGTGTTTGCAATCCAGGCCTCCTCATCGCCCTTGACGAAGGGTGTCCAGCGCAACAGCCGCAGGCTGGCGCCGCTTTCCGGTGTATAGGTCGGTTCGGCCTGCGCGAAGGTCGGCCGGATGCCTAGGCCGGCGGCGCCGGCAACGGCAGCCGAGGCGGCAAGAAAGTCACGTCTCTTAAAACTCATGATATTCCTCCTCTTCAGAAAAGCGGGTGCGAACTCCCCGACGTTCACCTCCCGCATTGTGAACGACGGTCCTTGAATCCCTAAAACGGGGTGCTGCCGGCTTGCGGGCGACGGGGGCTCCTCCGCCCCGCGCAGCCGCCGGACGGCGTCAGTTGGTCAATCTCCGGCCGCTCTCGGCATCGAAGAGATGAACATGCGCGGCGTCGATCGCAACGCGCAGGGTCTCGCCCGGCCGCGCGCTGACGCGTTCGCGGAAGACGCAGCTGAGGTCGCTGCCGCCGAGCCTGAGGATAAGATGCGTCTCGTAGCCGGTCGGCTCGATCACCACGATTTCACCGGGCAGGCCATTGGCATCGAGCAGGATGTATTCCGGGCGAAGCCCGTAGACGAGGTCGCGGCCCAGGGCGTCGGCAGGCGGGTTGGAAACCGGGAGCGCCGTGCCATCAGGCGCCTTAAAACTTGTCGGGTTCTCGGGGTCGAGCCTGCCCTTGATCATGTTCATCGCCGGCGAGCCGATGAACCCGCCAACGAAGAGATTGGCCGGCTTGTCGTAAAGCTCGAGCGGCGTGCCGATCTGCTCGACGACGCCGTCATGCATGACGACGATCTTGTCGGCCATGGTCATGGCCTCGATCTGGTCGTGGGTGACGTAGACCGTCGTCGTTTTCAGCCGCTGGTGCAGTTCCTTGATTTCGGCGCGCATGGCGACGCGCAGCTTCGCATCGAGGTTGGAGAGCGGTTCGTCGAACAGGAAGACTTCCGGATCGCGGACGATCGCCCGCCCCATGGCGACACGCTGGCGCTGGCCGCCGGAAAGCTGGCGCGGATAACGGTCGAGCAATTTGTCGAGACCGAGGATGCCGGCGGCATATTTCACCCGCTTCTCGGCTTCCGCCTTCGGCGCCTTGTTCAGCATCAGCGAGAAACCCATGTTCTCCTGTACCGTCATATGCGGATAGAGCGCATAGTTCTGGAACACCATCGCGATGTCGCGGTCCTTGGGCGGCAGCGTGTTGACCACGCGCCCGCCGATCTTGATCTCACCGCCGGAAATATTCTCAAGTCCCGCCAGCATCCGCAGAAGAGTGGACTTTCCACAACCCGACGGGCCGACCAGGATCACGAACTCCCCGTCGGCAATGTCGATATCCACGCCTTTGATCACCGGAAACGACCCGAATGATTTCCGCACATCCGCGAATTGAACGCCTGCCATACCCACTCCTCCCAGAAATCGAGCGCTACATGCTATGTCTTCGTATTTTCGTATATCTTGCCGGCGGCCTTATCTTCTCAAGTCCTTCTGCCGTTGCAATCCCGCATATGCGGGTGTGCCCTGGCGGTACTCTCCTCCTATGGCGCGGTTTTAGCCCAGCCCAATCTCATCCGGACGCACCCGGAGCGTCTTCGGCGAGATAGACCTCGATCAGCTCGTCCACCGTGGTTTCGGCGGAAAAACCCAGTTGCGTCGCGCGTTCGGGCGTAAAGGACTTCGGCCATCCGGCGACGATCCCTTCAATGACCTCGTCGCGGCGACGATCGATCAACTCCGCCGCCTCGGGACCGGCAGCACGGCGCAAGGCGGCAATCTGGTCGGCAACGGTGGCGGCGACGCCCGGCATGGTAAGCGTGCGCCGGACACCCAGCGCCGCCGTGTCGAGCGTCGCAGCATGGATCAGGAATTTGATGGCGGAACGCGGACTTGCCAGCCAGTGCTTGACCGTTTCCTCGACCGGAAGAACAGCCCGCTGGCCTGCAAGGGGTTCACGCAGGATTCCGGAAAAGAAGCCCGATGCCGCGGCATTCGGCGCACCAGGCCGGATCACGATGGTCGGCAACCGAATTCCCACGCCGTCAATGAAGCCGCGCCGCGAATAGTCCGCAAGCAGAAGCTCGGATATCGCCTTCTGGACTCCGTAGCTGGTCAGAGGTGCCAGCACGTAATCGTCGGGAATCGGATCGGGAAACGGCGAGCCATAGACCGCGATCGACGAGGAGAATACGAACCGGGGAACATAGGCTTGGCGGGCTCCTTCCCGGCGGATCGCTTCCAATAGCGATCGCGTGCCGTCCAGATTGACTCGGTAGCCGAGTTCGAAATCGCGCTCGGCTTCGCCGGAAACGATCGCGGCAAGATGGAAGATCACGTCAGCCCGGCGGGCCGCCAGGGCTTCCGCTGCGCCGCTTTCGGAGATATCGGCAGCCAGCGCTTCCACCGGCGCAACGCCACCGGCGGGTATCGGCGGAGGCGCGATATCCACGAGCGTCATGCGCGTAACGGTTCGGCCGCCGAGGGAGCCGCTGCGCGCCAAGTTGGCAGCAAGCTTCCGGCCGATCATTCCTCCCGCCCCGATAATGAGAATATGCATCGTGTTTCGCCTCCCTGCGAACTACGAGAAGAGTAACTTGGTCGTCGTATAAATACGGGTTTCGTGGATTGCGAAGGCCGCGGCGGCGGCGTCCGGGTCCCGCGTCTCCAAACCGGCGAGGATCATCCGGTGATCGGCGATGCTGGTGGCGATGCTCCCGGGCTGCGATACGACGCGCCTTCGGTGGCTCAGAAGATAGGAATAGAGGTCGGCGGCCATATCAGCCAGCACCGCGTTACCGCTGGAACGGTAGATAGCGGTGTGAAATTCCCGGTCACATATCAAAAAACGAACAGGATCGTCACAGGCGGCTTCCTGTGCCGCGATCGACTTGCCGAGATAATCAAGAGTTGAAGGCTCCATCTTGAGCGCGGCAGCCCTGACGACCTTTGCTTCGATCAGCAGCCGCGCCTCGTGAACATGGTCAAGACTGTAGGCCGCAATGTCGCGATACCGCGCGGCCTGGACGGCCAATTCGCCGACGTCCTCTGATGACACTACCGTGCGCGTTCCGTGCGCAACCGAGAGAATCCCATGCGTGGAAAGGATAAGGATCGCCCCACGGACGGTCTCGCGGCTGACCGAGAGTGCGGAGGCGAGTTCACGTTCGCTTGGCAGCGGATCGCCCACCTTGAGAATGCCGGTGGCAATGAAGGTCGCAATCTTCTGGACGACGAAGTCTTTCATCGACTTCTTCGGCGCTCCACCGAGCGCCGCAACGTCGTCTTCGAGCATCGCTCGAACGTCCATTGCTTTTCCCCCTCCCCGCGCTCAGGTCTACTGGTCCGGTAAGTGGACCAGTAGACCTGAGCAAGAGAGGATTGTCAACGGATGACGGCGCGCGATCTACCCAACCGTTATTTGGAGCAGTTTTGTGAATGGCAATATCAGCACGCCGAGAAAACCAGCTGATCACGGCGCCGGACGGACTGACCCCTCCTTCACAAAGGAGGAAACGATCATGGAACACACCAACCACGTACGCTTGACGACTTCAGAACTTACCCCTGCCGTCCCCACCATTCTGTGGAGCCGGATCACAAAGTCGGCAAGTTCGATCATATCCATGGCGCGGGCGCCGGCGGCTTCTCGGTCAGCGACGTCGGAGGCTTTCTGGGTATCGGCTCGAACCCTGTTGCAGTTCCGGTCTCGGATATTGGGTTCATGCGCGATGAAGACGGCGACGTTCATGCCTTTACGAGCTGGACCAAGGACGAGCTCAAACAGATGCCCGAGTACCGCGACTGGGCGTAATCACATGATGCCCTCCGTCCTGACGTAGTCGTTGACGCTGCAGGGCGGAAGGCCCATCTACTCGTACATGGCAAAACCCAAAACGACCGACGATGCGGAGCTGATCAAGGAGTGGCCCCTATCGACCGCAGCCACGCTCGGATCATCCGTTCGCGCGAAGGGGATTCTGCTGGAGATTCGCGCACGTCTGCCTTTGGCGGTGAGAAAGTCGCTCGAAATCGAGGCGGGTGCTCTGACACTGGCGATGGCTGAAACGGCTAAGAGTGCGTTCCGTGCTGCTTCGTCAGTCGTTTCCAACGCGCTCGAAGACATCGAAAGCCTGCCTGTGATCCCCCGTGAAATCCAGGATATCCTGACGATCTCTACTACCGAGAGACATCGCTGGCTCAGCGACGGGCGCTTGCCCAGTGCAGGAACCCGCACGGTGAAGCTGCGTGGGCGGGCGAGGAAAATTACCTTCCACGTATTCGACCCGCGCGTGGTGGAGGACATCCTCGACCGAGACATGGTGACAGTCTGGCGCGAAGAGGATGCTGAAGCGACGGCCGAGAAACGACGACGGGCAGCCTTGAAAGCGAAGTTGACGCGTTCGTTGAAGACCAAGGCCAAGACCCCTTCGAAACTTGATGCCGACCCCGACGATGCGTCACGTTCGAAACCTCTCGGCTGGGAAGAGTTCTGTCGCGATGGGTTGCTCCGCTGAGGCGGCGGCACCTCTGCAACGCAGTCTTCGATCCCCTTCCTGTCTAACGGTGTCGGTCCGCTGATCACTTCTCGCAAAGCTTGGCCACGTTCCTCTCCAGACTTCGCCGGAGGGCGCCAGAGATTTCAGTCTCAAGTCCTTTGACGATGTCGCCGAACCGGCCACCGGTCTTCACGATCTCGATGGAGGTCTCGGTCATCTTGCAGGTCGTAAGGTCGACCTTCAGCCGAACCTCAGCGGTCGCTGAAAACCCTCCTTGTACCAGCGCTTCGTCCGAGGTCTTGCAAGCAAGCGTGCCGCGGGCGCTCGCCTCCGCGGTGTTGCCATTGACCGACAATTGCAGGTTTTCGATCTTCACCGAATCGAGCTTGTCGACGCCTACCTCCACACTGATACCGAAGCTCGATACCTTGGTCTTCAACGACCTGCATGGCTGCGCATCTCCGATGGCCCTCTCCAGGGCATTCGGTGCCTGTGCGTTGGCGAAGGAGCATGGCTGGAGGAGAAAGACTCCTGCCGCTAACAGGCCTAAACGTTTCTGCATCGCTCTCCCATCTCCCTGGATTTCATGCAGGCGCCTCTGAATGATAGGGCGGGATCGGTCTGCGGGAAAGGCAATGGCGGTTGCCCGACCATGACCGTCGCATAATGAACTTAGACGTCAAATATTGTTTTACGACCGATGGAAACCACGTCGTTTGCAGTACGAGCTCGTGGCCGCGGCAAATGGCGAGCCACATCCCTCGCATTCCGATCCGATTACCTGGCTTGAAAGATCCTGTGTCGTCTTTCGAGCCACTCGTCGATCTCCCGCGACATGTTTCGGAAACTGTAAGCACAGGAGACCGCAGCTCCGCGTATCGCTTTTAGAACATTGATCTGTTCGAAAGAAAGTGATGATTTTTCAGATCGATATTGGCTTCATGAGCGGCGACTGTGTTCAGGAACCGGTCGAGCATCGAGTTGAAGCTCTCCGGCTTTTCCCAGAAGGGCGCGTGACCAGCACCTTCCATTACATGCGCTTTGCCTTCGAAGAGCAACTGGATGTTCAGGCCCGAAAAATAGCTGAGTTTGACAAAGGGGTCATGAAATCCATTCACAAAAGCAATGGGTATATCAGCCTGTTCGACGGTGCGGCGCTGATCCACCCCCTGCCCCCGCAACATTGCGCGAGAAAAAACGCTCCTTAGTCTCCCGTCTGCACGCGCTATAGCATCGCGAAAGGAGGGGTTGCTCGTGTCTCCAAAGCAAAGAGACTGAAACCGCTCCACGTCACGCGATGTAAAGTTCTCTTTTGATGCCAGAAGAATATCAAATGATGGATGGAATCCCCGCAGCATTCCGAGGAGACCGCTGGGGACCGGTGGCGTGCCGCACAACATCAGGCCCGAAATGCCGTTGCCGCTGCCCGCCATCTCAATCGCGACGTGACCGCCAAGCGACCATCCCAGCACGGGAAAGCGACGAAGCCCCAGGCGCGCTGCCACCTCTCCTATGCAGTCGGCAAGACCGGTGACAGTGTAAGTTGACTGCGGATCTCGAGCGTCGCTCGATTCGCCATGCCCCGGAAGATCGAGCGCAATCAGACGCCAATTCCGGGACAAATGGCTGTGTAGTTGCCGTGAAAAGACCGTCCGTGAGCTGCCGGAACCGTGTATCATAAGTAGTGGTGCAGCGCCATCGATAGTGTCACTGATGCGCACAGCGCCGTGGCTGGTGTCGATTGTACAGTGAAATACGTCCATAAGCTGCGACCCCTAAAGCGCAGCCAAAATCTTGCACAAAAAGATCTACGGCAGGTGCATAATCATCGTAAACCAGATCTAAACCAGGCCGTGCAATCACGACACGTTTCGATGCGGTTACGTATCATACATCAATCATTTGCCTTGGCGTTTTATACGGGTTAGGTCTGTCGCAGCAGCAATTGTAACCAACCTTTCAAGCTGGGTATCGAGATGCAATTTCTTCTGGACTTCATTATTTCGATCACCAGCCTGACTATCGTCGGGTCCTACGCGTGGTCGTTGCGAGGCCACTTCAACTCACCGAAGATGGAAGCCGGAGCAAAGCTGATCACCATCGGCGTCATCGCGACGACGGCGTTTTTCCTGTACCTGGTTTGGTCCGGGACCCAGATGCTATGGGTACAAGTAGTAGGACTGGGATTTGAAATCGGGTCGGCGGGCTTGTTCTGGTGGGCGGTGTCGGCCTCGCGACAGGCCAGGTTGCGCTTCGTGTTCACTCTCGATCATCCAGATAGTCTTGTCACCGACGGTCCCTATCGCTACCTGCGGCACCCTTTTTACACGTCCTACCTGCTCTTCTGGTCGGGGTGGGCGCTGGCATCTTGGTCGATATGGTCGATCCTGCCGGTCTTATTTTTTACGGTTGTCTACGTGATTGCAGCCCGCAATGAGGAGAGGAAGTTCTCCCTATCACCGCTGGCATCCGAATATGAAGCCTATCGGCGCAAGACGGGCTTGCTGACACCGTGGTTCGATTGGCGGTAAACCTGCTTCCGAGGGAGGGTACGCATGGCGGAACCGCGTCGGACGCGATGAAGCTGTACCACGAGGCAGCGGCTCGACAGGCGACTGACCTCTCGACGATGCGATAAAGCAATCAGCGTCGAAAGCCTCCGACCGATGGACTTTTCGGACTGCTCCACGGAAACTGTCGATCGTGGCCAGGCGAGTGTCGTTGCCTGCAACAAATCCAACTTGAACACATGGCATTAATCCGACGCCTGGCCCGGCTGTCGCCACGGTGGATCGCCGGGCGCGAACTCCCAAAGCAATTGCGGTTCGCGCTAACTATCACCTCGAACCCGGTCCGCGGTAAGCCCCTCAATCAAGCCGCGACCCGCGCCTTGGCGAAGCGCTTGATCGCCTGTTCCAGTGGCCGTTGGCCGTCGCAATAGTCTTCCCAGGCCGACGATTTCGCCAGAAGAGCAGGAACGGTGCGGATGGTGAAGCGCTTGGGGTCCAGGTCCGACTTGACCTGGGTCCAGGTCAGTGGCATCGAGACGGTGGCGCCCGGCCGGGCGCGCGGTGACAAAGGCGCCACCGCCGTCGCCATCCGGTCGTTGCGCAGATAGTCGAGGAAGATCCGGCCGTTCCTCAGGCTCTTCGTCATTTTGATCAGATAGAGATCGGGATTGTCGCGCGCCATCTGCTGGCACACATCGTGCGCAAAACCCTTCGCTTCAGCCCACGAAAGCGGCTTGCGCTTGTTGACCGCGAGCGGAGTGACAACGTGCAGACCCTTGCCGCCAGTCGTCTTGCAAAAGCTGATCAGGCCCAGCGCGTCGAGACGGTCCCGCATTTCCCGGGCCGCCGAAACCACAGCGGAGAACGGCACGTCCGGACCTGGATCAAGGTCGAAGACGAGACGCCCGGGCACCTCGGGCTGATGCGGTTCGCAATTCCAGGGGTGCAGCTCGACCGCGCCGATCTGCGCGACGGCGGCCAAGCCTTCGACCCGGTCGATTTGCAGATAGGGCTTTTTATCGCCGAAGACCTTGACCAGTTCGAGAAGGTTCGAGGTGCCGGGCATCGCATGGCGCTGGAAAAATTGCTCGCCGCCGATCCCGTCGGGTGCGCGGATGACCGAACATGGGCGTCCCTTGATGTGCTCGATCAGCCAGGAACCGACGGCTTCGTAGTAGCGGGCCAGCTCTTCCTTGGTGACCGCTTCGCCGTCATTCGCATCCGGCCATAGCGGCTTGTCCGGGTTTGAAATCAGCACCCCCATGACCTCGGCTTTGGCGCTTTTTCGGCGGACGGGCCTGGCCTTCGCCTGCACCGCCGGCTGCGGCACGTCAGTTCGCGCGGGCTTCGCCGGCCGTTCAGCCTTGACCTCTTTCGCCGGCTTGTCTTCCCTCAGCCCCTTGAAGGCCGCCTGCCGGACAATACCGTCTGAGGTCCATCCTGCGAATTCGATTTCCGCCACGAGCTCGGGCTTCAGCCACGTGACCTCGGCCTCCTTTTTCGGTGCGCCGACACCGGTGAAAGGCGATTTCGCCGTCTCGAGCGCCTTCAACTTCGGCAGCAGCGTTTCGACTTTCTTTGCGCCATATCCAGTGCCGACGCGGCCGACATAAACGAAGTGGTCGCCACGATAGACGCCGACCAGCAGGGATCGGAATTTCCCGTTGGTCTTTGCGTAGGCGCCAATTACCACCTCATGGCCGGCGCGGCATTTCGACTTCGCCCAGCTTTCAGTACGGCCGGATTGATAGGGTGCATCCGCTTGTTTGGAGATGATGCCTTCCAGCGAGAGCTTGCATGCAGACCGGAGAACTGCATCGCCGCCAGTCTCGAAATGTTCGACGAAACGAATGCGCGGATCGCTGCCGGCGTCGGACAGGAGGCTTTGAAGCCGCGCCTTGCGCTCGACGAGCGGCAGAGATCGCAAATCCTCCCCTCCCTCATAGAGTAGATCGAAGGCGAAATAGACGAGTTCGCTGGTCTTGCCTTCCGAAAGGGCAGCCTGCAGGGCCGCGAAATCAGGAGCGCCACTATCGTCGAGGGCGCAGATCTCGCCGTCGATGATCGCATCGGGCAATGCCGATGCCGCCTCGGCGATATCGGGATATTTTGCAGTCCAGTCGAGCCCTTTCCTGGTCTTCAGCGTCGCCTCACCATCGAGCACGCGCATCTGGATCCGGTAACCGTCGAACTTGATCTCGTGAATCCAGCCGGTGCCTGCCGGAGGGCGCTCCAGGGTCTGGCAGAGCTGCGGCGCAATGAAATCCGGCAAATCGACCTGTGTCACCGTCTTGGAGTCTCCTCCAGTTCGGGCATCCTCTTTTCTCTCGTCGGCAGCCAGTCCCTGATTGCTGTCCCAGACCGCATCGGCCCGAACATCGCCGCCCTCGACCATGAAAGGCTTGGGCTTTCGTCCTTTGCCGGCCGCGATCATTTCCATGGTTCGGCCGGAGGCAACCGATGTCTGATTTTCTTCGAGGATAGTCGCGCCGTTCTCGTCGACGGAGAACTCGTCGTGGTGTTTGATCAGCAGCCAGTTGGTGCGCTTGCCACGGTCGCGATCGTTGCGCATCCGCACCAGCACGAAGCTGCCGTGCAGGCGTTTGCCTTCCAGCGTAAACTTGAAATCGCCTTTTGCCAGCGCCTGCTCCGGGCTCTTCTTTCCTTCCGGTTCCCAATAGCCCCGATCCCACAGCATGACAGTGCCGCCGCCATACTGGCCTTTCGGAATGGTGCCTTCGAAATCACCATAGTCCAGTGGGTGATCCTCCACCTCGACGGCCAGCCGCTTGTCGTGCGGATCGAGGGATGGCCCTTTCGTGACAGCCCAGGACTTGAAGACGCCGTCCAACTCGAGTCTCAGATCGTAGTGCAGCCGGGTGGCATCATGTTTCTGGATGACGAAGCGACGGCGGTTGCTGCGCGTCAGGCGCTTTTCACCGCTCGGCTCGGCCGTTTTTTGAAAATCGCGCTTCGATCGATAAGTCGATAGTTTGTCGCTGGCCATAATCGCTCCAGAAAGCAGCCCCGACAGCGAAATGCCGGCTGGCAGCTGGAAGTTCCATCAGGGCGTTTATACCGGCGCTCATCGGGAAAACGCGCGCTTCGGCAAGACCTCGCCTCATCGGAGGCGAGGTCATCACTGATACCCTAGATGGCCGCGTGACGCGCTGGCCGGGGCGGATGCGGAGCGGGCTTCCTCTTCCACGGGACCAGGACGCCACGAAGGCCTCACGCGCGACGATGCCGGGAATGATCCCGTTAAGCGCGCCGCGGCACGTCTTCACCGCTCGCTCATGGCGCTCTCCATGACGCAGCGGCCATTCGTTCTCGAGAAAATCCAAGGCGTCGTAAACGCCTGTGAAGGTACGCTCTAAACCGCACTGCAGCCGGATCGTCACCGGCCGGATCCATGGAACATCGTTCAGCGGCATCTTTTCCTCCTTTCATGCCACCAATGGTCCTGACGAAATGATATTGTGGCTGTGCGCCGACGGTTCAAGGACCGCCGTGAAGCGTCTCTCAGATGATCTTCTCGATACCGGCATTGGCCCGTCCAGCTCCTGTAGCGCCTGCCTCGGCATGCGTCCTGGGATCAACCCGCCGCAACTGTCAGAAGATAGAGCGGTGAGTATCGGAACAAAAAATTCACCTCACCAAGCATCGTTATCCAGGCTCAAGCGTTAATCGCTACCATCAGGATGCAAAGATGCGCTGGGATCAATGGCTGTCCGTTCTCGTCATCACGCTGATGATGGGTGCGTTTCTATGGGATCGTTATCGATATGATATCGTCGCCGTGAGCGCACTTCTCATCGCGATCATTATCGGGGTCGTCCCCGCCAAAAATGCCTTTACCGGCTTTGCCGACGACATCGTCATTATCGTCGGCAGCGCGCTCATCGTGAGTGCGGCGATATCCAGATCGGGGATCATGGATGTCGCCTTGCGCAGATTTTCGCCCGAACGACGTGGGCCAAGGATGCAGCTGATCATCTTGGTTGCCATAGTCGCAGCCCTGTCAGCCTTTATCAAAAACATCGGTGCGCTGGCGATCATGATTCCGGTCGCTGTGCAAATGGCGCGAAAGTCAAACGTATCGCCGTCCATGTTCTTGATGCCGATGTCTTTCGCCTCCCTGCTTGGAGGGCTCATGACGCAGATCGGCACGTCGCCAAACATCATCGTGTCCCGGGTGCGCGAGGAGATCACCGGGCAGCCGTTCATGATGTTTGACTATACGCCTGTCGGCCTGGCGCTCTCGGTCGCCGGCGTTGTTTTTCTGGCGCTCTTCTACAGGCTGCTGCCTGAAAGATCGCGTGTAGAGACATCGATGGACGAGGCGGTAGCGATCAAAAACTATACCACCGAAGCCAAGGTCGCAGCGCCGTCCGGGGCGATCGGGCAGTCGGTCAGCTGGCTGCAGAAACCTGCCGGCGGCGATGCGATGGTCACCGCCATTATCGGCGGCGGCGGGCAAAAGCGCACGCCCCTTCCCGACACCGTGCTCAAGGATGGCGACCTGCTTATTATCGAGGGCGAGCAGAGCGCGCTCGACAAGATCGTCAGCGAAGCCAAGCTTCAACTGTCCGATCGCAAGCACCAGCCGGAGGCGCGCCGCGACATAGGTTCTGTCGAAGCCATTGTCGGCGAACATTCCCGATTGATCGGCGTCAGCGCAAAAGACGTCTCGCTTTTTGACAATACCGGCCTCAACCTTCTTGCCGTCAGCCGCCGCGACAAACGCTTCACCGAGCGTCTGGGGGAGATCAAGATCCGCAACGGGGACGTCTTGGTCCTGCAGGGCAACCTGCAGAAATTACCGGATCTTTTGCGCGAGTGGGGATGCCTACCGCTCGTCGAACGAAATCTGAAGCTCGGCAGCGCCCGCAATGGCCTGGTCCCCGTCATCATCCTCTTGGCGACGATGGCGGCCACGGCCTTTGGCGGGATCCCCGTTGCGACGGCGTTTTTCGCCGCAGCTTTTTTGATGGTGGTCACCGGATCCATCCCTTTGCGGGAAGTTTATCAGCATCTCGATGCGCCCATTCTGATCATGCTGGCCGCTCTCATTCCGATCAGCGACTCGCTCAGGACCACAGGAACCACCGACATCATCGCGGACCTCCTCTCGCGAACCGCCGAAATGCTCCCGCCCTTCGGTGCGTTGGCTCTCATCCTGGTTGCGGCCATGGCCGTAACCCCGTTTTTGAACAACGCAGCGACGGTTCTGGTCATGGCCCCGATCGCCGCGACCTTTGCCGAGAAGCTGGGCTTTAGACCCGATGCTTTTCTGATGGCGGTGGCAATTGGAGCCGGCTGTGACTTCCTCACCCCCATCGGACACCAGTGCAACACGCTCGTGATGGGACCGGGCGGATATCGGTTTGGTGACTACGCGCGATTGGGTCTGCCGCTCTCGCTCATTGTGGTGGTCGTCAGTGTGCCGATCCTGCTATTGGTCTGGCCGATCTGATTGCACCTGACCGGGCGTTGCGGCGACCGATAGAAGTTTCGAAGCCGAGATGTTTTCGTCAAGCAGCGACGTCAGGAAGAGGCAAGCCCAGGATCTCGGCATGTTTACAAAGCTTCTGCCAAGCCACCTCGCCGACCGGCACGCCCTCTTCCAACGCCGAGCGGCGCTTTCGTGCGGCGCTGTCGCCCGGCATGCGAACGGGGCCATTGTTCCAGGGCGCCGGAGGATTGCTGCGGCATGCAGAGGCGAGAAAGTCAGACTGCGCCGTAAAGGCATCCAGCCCGGCAAAAAAGGCGGGATCGATGACCTGAAGGAAAGCGCTTTGCGAAAAGACACCGGACGGCGTGTTGGCCCGTCCCTTGCCGGAAAGCCCCTGCCCCAGCAATTCGACGATCAGCCCGAGCCCAAAACCCTTGTGCCCCTTCAACTGGCCGCCAAGAGGCATCATTGTCCCGCCCCGTTCGGTCACTTCGCGTGGATCATCGGTCGGCTCGCCTGCGGCGGTGAGAGCCCAGGCCTCAGGAAATTTCTTGCCGGCCTTCGCCAGGTTTTGCGTCATGGTCGTGGTGGTGATCGAGGCCGAGACGTCGATCAGGATTGGATCCCTGGACGTCGGGAAGCCGGCCGCCATCGGGTTTGGCGTCAGAAGCGGCTTCGTGCCGCCATAGGGCGCGACACGGCTCGCCGCGGGATGCGAGACCGACAGCTGCACGATCAGACCGCGGTCGGTGACCTGCCGCATGAAGGCTGAAAGAGCGCAGGTATGGTGGCAGTTGCGGATCGCGGCGGTGACAACGCCATGATCGCCGACCCGTTCGCAGGCCTGCTCGATCGCCTTCGTCAGCAGCCATGCGCCTGGGAGGGATTTGCCGTCCCAAACAAAGGCTGCGCCGCGGTCATTGACGACCTCATAGCTGCCGGACTTCGCAAGGGAACCGTCCTCCAACGCCTCGACGTACCAGTTCAAAAGGCTGACGCCATGGGTTTCGTGACCGATCATGTCGCCTTCCACCAGCACGGCGGCAGTCGTTTCGGCCTTGTCGGGCTCCATGCCGGCGCGGGTCAATATCTGCTCGGCGAATTGGGTCAGGGCAATGCGGTCAATCAGCGGCATAGGCATTCCTCCCTCACGTCATGGAAAGCACGGGCCGCTATTTGCGGGCGGCCCGTGCTTAAGTGCGGCAACCCGGCTTACTTGAAGCGGATCTGCGACAACTGCAGTTCGGAATTCGTCGCGATCGTCGGCTTGAAGTCGAGACGCGGCGAGACGCGGGTGAAACCGACCATGTGGAACATCGGGATGTCGGCGATGATTTCGGTATTCACCTTGGCGAACAGCTCCTTCCAGAGTTTTGTTCGCTCGTCGCCGGTGGCAGACGTCGCCTTGGCGATCAGCGCGTCGACGGCAGGATCGCGAACCATGGAGTGCGAGCCGTCGGTCGCGTATTTCACGAATGCGGTGAAGACGGGATCGCCGGTCGCATTGTCGTGCTGCGACTGGGTCAGAGTCGGACCGGAATCGGCGACAAAGGGTGCAACGAAGTAGCCGTTCCACACGGAAACGTCATACATGTCGAGCTTTACGTTCAACCCAACTTCCTGAAGCATTGCCATCATCGCTTCCATCGCTTCGGTGGCATTGGGATATTGCCCATTACGGCCGATGATGCGGATCTCGCGATCGACCGGCACGCCGTCCGTTTTCGCTGCTGCGACCAGTTCCTTTGCTTTTTCGGGATCATACGGCCAGGCGGGAATATCGGCATTGTAGCCGATCGTGGTCGGCACGACGAGCTGTGTCGCGATCTTGGCCTGTTCGGGGAACAGTGTTCCGAGCATCGCCTGGCGATCAATAGCGAGGTTCATCGCTTCACGGATGCGCCGGTCGTTAAGGGGTGCTGCGCGCGTATCGATGCGCAGCGATGTCGTCTCCGAATTCGGATAGGCGAAATCGGTTTCCTTGTTGGTGGCATCCTGCACGGATACAGCCGGGACGATATCGGCTTCGCCGGCATCGACCATGGCGGCAGCAACGGCGCTGTCGGAGCGGAACAGATAGGTCGCCTGTTCCACCTGCGGCTTTTCCCCCCAATATTCCGGATTGCGTTTCAGCACGATCGACTGGCCGATTTCCCATTTGTCGAACGTATAGGGGCCAGTGCCAATCGGCTTGCGGGTGAATTCGTCTGCTGGTGTCGCCTCGGCCGATTCCACGGCCATCACGGTCATCAGAAGCGGAAGAATCGGTTGCGCCGGTTTTGTCGTAATCCGGATCGTGTTGGCATCCGGCGTTTCGAAGCTGAACTCGGTGCCGCCGAAATATTTGCCGCCGGTCTCACAGCTGAGCTTCTTGTTCTTGTTGCGCTCGATGGTGAACTGGACATCTTTGGCGGTGAACGGCTTGCCATCGTGCCATTTGACATTCGGGCGCAGCTTGAACTCCCAGGTGTCGTCGTCAATCTTCGACCATTCCGTCGCCAGGCGGGGCTTGAGGCCGCCATTGACGTAGTCGAATTCCACCAGCATCTCGTTGACGTTTTCAGAAATGACCCGGCCGACGTCCTGGCGGGCAGCCATACAGGGCTCGACGACATCGACCGTTTCGGCAAGCACAATAGTGACGTTGCTCTTGGCATCCTGCGCCTGAGCCGAGCCGAAACTCAGCGCGAGCACCGTTGTTGAAAAGCAGGCAGCTAACAAATGCAGTTTCATTTCGTTCTCCTCCCATGCGCCTTTGGCGCTCCTCACAGTAAATCTGTGTCCCGTTTTCCGGTGCTCCGGCATCCACTCGGCAGGCGCGAAATTTTACCCGGCCGAAGCGATCAGTTCGCGCATCATCTCGACTTCCTCGTCGGTAAGATCCGTCAGCGGCGCCCGCACCGGACCGGCATCAAAGCCGCGCAAACGCACGCCTGCCTTGACCGCAGAAACAGCATAACCGGCCTTGCGA
The DNA here is from genome assembly GCF_032464805.1 of Rhizobium sp. 10PS4. Taxonomy (NCBI): domain Bacteria; kingdom Pseudomonadati; phylum Pseudomonadota; class Alphaproteobacteria; order Hyphomicrobiales; family Rhizobiaceae; genus Rhizobium; species Rhizobium sp. 10PS4. Next base: position 65,486 of record NZ_JAWDIW010000001.1, read on the forward strand.
TCGCGGATGCGGGCAAAGGGATAGTAGAAATCGCGCAGCATCTGCTCACAGGCCGCGTCGTCGCCGGCGAGGAATGCCTTGTGGAATCTCAGTGCCGTTTCAGGCACGAAATTGAAGACCGCCGAGGAATAGGTCGGCATGCCGGCTCCGCGATAGGCTTGAGCAAACAGTTCGTGCGTCGGCATGCCGCCGATATAGGAAAGGCGGTCGCCGAGCGCGATCGTGACACGGCGCACCGTATCGATGTCGCCGGTTCCATCCTTGAAGCCGATCAGATTTGGGCATTCGTCGGCAAGCTGAGCAAGCTGCTCGGCCGACACCCGCGCCTGGCCACGATTATAAACGATGACGCCCATATTAGTGGCCTTGCAAACGGCTCGTACACGCGCGGCGATGCCATCTGCCGGCGCCTCGGTCAGGTAATGCGGCAGCAGAAGAATGCCGTCGCCGCCGGCCGCCTCGATGTCGCGCGCCATGTCGCAGGCAATCCGCGTGCCGTAGCCGCATCCGGCAATAACGGGTGCATCGCCGGATACGGCGCGGGCGGCCTTTACCACCTCAACCACCTCACCCGGCGTCAGCGAAAACAGCTCGCCGGTGCCGCCGGCAACGATCAGGCCGGCAACGGGGTAGGATGACAGCCATTCCAGATGCGCTGAAAATGGCTTGGCGGCAAACCGGTCTTCGGCATCGAAAGGGGTGACGGGAAAGGACAGCAGGCCGTTGCGAATGATCTCGCGAAGTTCAGTCGGGGCAATCAATTTGGCACTCCTTCAGTTGCGCAGGTCTTGCGGCAACAGGTCCGCGGGGAAATTCTGGTAGGCAACGGGGCGCAGAAACCTGCGGATCGACATGGTCCCGACGCTGGTTGCGCCGAAGTTGGTCGAGGCCGGGTAGGGTCCGCCATGCACCATGGAATCGACAACCTCGACGCCGGTTGGGAAGCCATTGACCAGCAATCTGCCCGCCTTTCTTTCGAGGATCGGCAGCAGGTCGCGGGCAAGGCGGAGATCGGCGTCGTCCATATGGATCGTCGCGGTCAACTGTCCCTGGAAGCTTTCGGCAAGGGCGAGCATTTTTTCAGGCGAGCCGACGCGTACGACGAGACCGAGAGGACCGAATACTTCTTCGCTGAGCGAGTGATCGGCAAGCCAGGCCGAGCCGTTGGTCTCGAACAGGTTCGGCGCTGCGTCGCGGCCGGCACTCTCTGCAGCGAGAACCGGCGCGACGGCATTGCTTGCCCGCAGGCGGTCCACGCCGTCGTGATAGGCTGTGGCGATGCCGTTGGTCAGCATCGTCTGCGTCGCCACCTTTTCAAGAGCCGCCTTGGCGGCACTGGTGAACTTGTCCGCCTCCGGCCCGTCGACGACAACGGCGATGCCGGGCTTGGTGCAAAACTGGCCGGCACCGAGCGTTAGTGAACCGGCCCAGCCTGAACCGATTGCCTCCGCCCGGGCAGCGGTAGCGGCCGGCAGCAGGAACATCGGATTAACGCTGCCCAATTCCCCGAAAAACGGGATTGGCTCAGGGCGCTGGGCGCAAAGGTCGAAGAGCGCCCGTCCGCCGGCAAGCGAGCCGGTAAAGCCAACGGCTTTGATGGCCGGATGGGTCACCAGCGCCGTTCCGACATCACGGCGGCCGCCCTGGATAAGGCTGAAGACGCCGGCCGGCATTCCAGTGCGCTCGACAGCGGCTGCAATCGCCTCGGCAATGATCTCACCTGTGCCGGGATGGGCTGAATGTCCCTTCACCACGACCGGGCAGCCCGCGGCAAGCGCGGCTGCCGTATCGCCGCCGGCCGTCGAGAATGCCAGCGGAAAATTCGAAGCGCCGAAGACGGCGACGGGGCCGATCGGCCGCTGCACCAGGCGGATCTCGGGGCGCGGCGCCGGTTGCCGGTCCGGTTGCGCCGCATCGATGCGCGCGTCGAGATGCGCGCCCTTGCGGATATGGTCGGCAAACAATCTGAGTTGGCCGGTGGTACGAGCACGTTCGCCGTTGAGCCGGCCCTCTGGAAGTCCGGTTTCCTGCGTTCCGATGAGGGTGACGGCCTCGCCACGCTTGTCGATCTCCTCGGCGATTGCCTCGAGGAAAATCGCGCGTTCCTCGCGTGTCGTTGCCGAATATGCTGCAAAGGCAGCTTCAGCAGCGCGGCAGGCGCGGTCGACCAATTCCGTTGTGCCGACAGCGAAGTCATGCGCCTGCCCATGCGCCGGCTCGGACCGAAATGTCGTCGTTCCGGCAATCCACTCGCCGGCGATGAAATGCCTGCCTGAAGGGGTCCAGCTCATTGTTATTCTCCTCGGCGGAGCCTTGCTCCGTCCTGGTTCCGTTGTTCAAGATGCGCCGCCTTAGCGGCCATTCACCTTCCGCCATTCGGCAAAGAGCGTCAGATTGCTTTCGTCGGTGGCCGGGTAAAGGCCAATGATCGTATGACCTTGCTTGACGCGCTCGGTGACGAAATCCTCGTAAGCGGTCATCTCTACCGCTTCATCGGCGATCTCGTCGGCGATCTCGGCTGGGATGACAATCACGCTGTCGTCGTCGCCGACCATGAGGTCGCCTGGGAAGACCGCCACATCGCCACAGCCTATCGGCACATTGATGTCGATCGCCTCGTGCAACGTCAGGTTCGTCGGGCTGGAGGGACGGTGGTGATAGGCGGGGATATCGAGACCGCCGATCGTCATGGCGTCCCGGAAACCGCCATCGGTGACGACGCCGGCGCCGCCGCGCATCATCAGGCGGGTAATCAGGATGTCGCCGGCAGAGGCTGCGCGCGGATCCTTGCGGCTGTCCATCACCAGAACAGCGCCTTCCGGGCAAGTCTCGATCGCAAGCCGTTGCGGATGTTTAGGGTTGCGAAAGACGTTCATCGCGTTGCGGTCCTCGCGCGCCGGCATGTAGCGCAGCGTGAAGGCCGGTCCGACCATATTGCGGCCCTTCGGCTGGACCGGCCGAACATCCTGGATCGTCTGGTTTCTCAAGCCGCGCTTGAACAGGGCCGAGCAGAGCGTCGCGACGGAGACACCCATCAGCTTTTCACGGGTTGCGGGGTTCATATTTCCTCCTCCTCGTTCTCGTTCAGGCGCCGAAGCTGCGGGTTTCCACAGTCCAGTCGCGGGCTTTGCCCGTCAGGCTGCAGCCGAGCCCCGGACGTGCCGGCACGATCATCCGGCCGTCCTTGATGTCGAGTTGTTCGTTAAACAGTGGCGCCAGCCAATCGAAATGCTCGACCCACGGCTCGTGCGCATAGGCGGCGGCCAGATGCAGATGGATTTCCATGGCGAAATGCGGGGCCAGGCGCATGCGTTTCACCTCGGCGTGCGTGCAGATGCGCAGAAAGGGGGTGATGCCGCCGACACGCGGCGCATCCGGCTGAATGAAGTCGACCGCATCGGCCCGGATCAGCGCCATGTGTTCGTCGGCGCTTGCCAGCATTTCGCCGGTGGCGATCGGCGTGGCAAGTTCCCGCGCCAGGGCCGCATGGCCCTCGGCGTCATAGGCATCGAGCGGCTCTTCGATCCATTCGAGGTTGAGCGGTTCGACCAGCCGGCCGAAGCGCAAGGCCGTCGTGCGGTCCCATTGCTGGTTTGCATCGACCATCAGCGGGACACGGCCATCGATATGGCTGGTCACCGCATCAAGCCGGCGAAGGTCGATCATCGGGTCTGGCTGTCCAACCTTGATCTTGATGCCACCGATACCGGAAGCGATCGAGTGGTCGATGGCATCGCGGATTTCCTCGACGCTCGACGACAGGAAGCCGCCGGAGGTGTTGTAGCAGGCGACACTGTCGCGATGGGCGCCAAGCAGTTTTGCTAGCGGCAGGCCGGCGCGTTTCGCCTTCAGGTCCCAGAGGCAGATGTCGATGGCGGCGATTGCCTGCGTTGCAATGCCGGAGCGGCCGACCGAAGCCCCGGCCCAGCAGAGCTTGTCCCAGATGCGCGCGGTATCGTTGGGATCTTCGCCGATCAGGTTGTCGGCAAGCTCGCAGGCGTGTGCATAAAGGGCAGGCCCGCCTGCCCGCTTCGAGTAACTGAAACCGAGACCGCTATGGCCGGCCTCGGAGACGATCTCGCAAAACAGAAAAGCCACCTGGGTCAGCGGCTTCTGCCGGCCCGTCAAAACCTTGGCATCGCTGATCGGCCGCGCCAAAGGCAGGTAAACGAGCGACAGGGTGACTGACCGGATGGCGTCCAACTTGGACGGACCGGCAGCGAAGCCAGCCTTGGGGGGCTGTGCGGGAATCGTACGTCGATCGGGATCAAACATCGTGGTGCCTCAGTTGATAGCCGGTTCCGGCGTCTTGCCACCGAATTGCGTCGTCAGGAAATCAAAGTCGCAGCCTTTGTCGGCCTGCTCGATATGGCCGGAGAACATAAAGCCGTAGCCGCGCTCATAGTGCCGCGTCGGCGCCGCCCAGGCGGCCCGCCGCGCTGTGATCTCTTCTTCGGAAACCAGCATATTGAGGCTGCGTGCCGCAATATCAAGCTCGACCATGTCCCCCGTTCTCAGCAGCGCCAAAGGCCCGCCAACATAAGATTCCGGTGCGACATGCAGCACGCAGGCACCGAAACTGGTTCCGGACATGCGGGCGTCCGAGATCCGCACCATGTCGCGCAGGCCGAGCTTCAACAGCGCCTTCGGCATCGGGATCATGCCCCATTCCGGCATGCCCGGTCCGCCCTGTGGGCCGGCATTGCGGAGAACGAGAACGGTGTCCGGCGTCAGCGGATAGTCTGGATCATCGATGATCTTCTTCATCTCCGCATAGCTGTCGGCGACCAGCGCCGGGCCGCAATGGCGATGGAATTTCGGGTCGCAGGCCGCCGGTTTGATGACCGCGCCGTCCGGACACAGGTTCCCCTTGAGCACGGCCAGCGAACCTTCGTGATAGACAGGGTTCGACAATGGCCGGATAACGTCGTCATTGTAGATCTTCACCTGGTCCAGACCATCCACCAAGGGTTTGCCCGTCACGGTGATCGCGGTGGGATCGAGCTTGTCGCCGAGCTGCTTCATCAGGGCGCGCAGGCCACCCGCATAAAAGAAATCCTCCATCAGGTAGGTCGAACCGGAAGGCCGGATGTTGGCGAGAACCGGCGTCGTGCGACCGATACGATCGAGATCATCAAGCTCCAGCGGGACGCCGGCGCGCCGCGCCATGGCGATCAGGTGAATGATCGCATTGGTGGAGCAGCCGGTCGCCATTGCGACCGTGACTGCGTTGTCGACGGCAGCGGGCGTGATGATCTGATCCGGCGTCAGATCCTCCCAAACCATATCGACGATGCGGCGGCCGCAGGCCGCCGACATGCGCTGGTGGTTGGCGTCGGCTGCCGGGATCGAGGATGCGCCCGGCAGCGTCAATCCCATAGCCTCGGCGATCGCCGTCATCGTGGATGCCGTGCCCATGGTCATGCAATGGCCGTAACTGCGGGCGATTCCGCCTTCGATGCCCTGCCACTCCTCCTGGGTGATCATGCCGGCGCGGCGCTCGTCCCAATATTTGAAGCCGTCGGTACCGGAGCCCAGCGTCTTGCCGGCATAGTTACCGCGAAGCATCGGGCCGGCCGGCAGATAAATGAAGGGAATGCCCATGCTGACTGCGCCCATGACAAGGCCTGGTGTCGTCTTGTCGCAGCCACCCATCAGAACGGCGCCATCGACAGGATGGCTCCGCAACAGTTCCTCGGTCTCCATCGCCAGCATATTGCGATAGAGCATCGTCGTCGGCTTGACGAAGTTTTCGGAAAGGGAAAGAGCGGGCAGTTCCATGGGGAACCCACCCGACTGAAGAATTCCCCGCTTCACCCATTCGGCGCGTTCACGGAAATGCATGTGGCACGGCTGCGCATCGGACCAGGTGTTGATCACGGCAATGATCGGCTTTCCCTGCCAATCCTCCGGCGCGTAACCCATCTGCATGGTCCGCGACCGATGGCCGAACGAGCGCTGATCATCCGGCAGCATCCATCGGGCGGACCGCAATTGCTCGTAGGTTTTCCTCGCGGTCACGGCCTTCTCCCACCTTTTCGCTTGCTTATTTCAGCGTTTGCACCAACTGATATTTTAGTTTGACATATATATCAATGGAAAGTTTGCGTTCTTGTGCATTAGGTCGTGCAAAGCTATGAATGGAGTCGAAAAGGACGCCTCACATGAATTCCCAGTTCGCCTCTACATTCGGCCTGACCGCGCCCGGCTTCCCGGTCGTCGCTGGCAGTACCGTCCAGCGAGTCTATGATGATCTGCGCAAGCGCATCATCACCATTCAGTTGCCGCCGGACACCACGCTGTCGCGCACCGAGCTCACCGAGACTTATGAAGTCAGCCAGACTCCCATCCGTGACGCATTGCAGCTTCTCAAACAGGAGGGTCTGGTTCGCATTTATCCGCAGTCCCGCACTGTGGTGACCAGGATCGACGTCCTGCAGATTTACGAGGCGCATTTCCTCCGCGTTGCACTGGAAACGGAGGTTTGCCGCCGCCTCGCAACCGATCCGGACCCGGATCCGAGCGTCATTACCCGCGCCCGATCGATCATCAAGATGCAGGCGGCAGTCGCCGACGACGCCGATCAGATCGCGATCTTCCAGGAGCTCGACGAGCTCTTTCACCAGACATTGTTCGCAGGCGCCAAGCGCAGCAGCCTCCACCAATTGATACGCGAGCGCTCCGGCCATCTCGAGCGTATTCGTCGCCTGCATCTGCCCGAGAAGGGCAAGATCGTCAGCATTCTCGATGGGCATCACGCCATTATCGATGCGATCGCCGCGCGCAACGAACAGGGTGCCGTCGACGCGATCCGCGAGCATCTCAGCCGCACCGTCGCAAAAGTGGAAGACCTGCGGAAGGAGTTCCCGGACTACTTCGTCTGATCTGCCGCGCCGCGGGTTTTGCCGGAGTCAATTGACCGGCGTCAGCAGCGGCCTGCCTGCGAAGAAGGCGGCAAGGTTGTCGACCGTCAATTGCGCCATCCTGTCGCGCGTTTCCTCGGTACCGCTGGCATGGTGGGGATAGAGCACGACGTTGTCGAGCGCTGCGAAGCGCGGATCGGGATTGGGTTCGTTGAGGTAGACATCGATGCCGGCCGAGGCGATCCGCCTTTCCTGCAAGGCCTTGATCAAGGCCGGCTCGTCGACCACGGTGCCGCGGGCAATGTTGATGAAGCTGCCGGTCGGTCCGAGCGCATTCAGCACGTCCGCCGAAATCAATCCTTCGGTGGCAGGCCCGCCAGGCGTCGCGACGATCAGGATATCGGCCCAGTCCGCCAGTTTTACCGGCGTGTCGAAATAGGCAAAATCGTTGCCGGCTTTCTTCGTCCTCCCGTAATAGCCGACCGTCAGCCCGACAGCTTCGCATCGCCTGGCAATGGCCATCCCTATGCGGCCGAGGCCGACGATCCCGGCGTTCTTGCCTGAGGTCGATGTCGTCAGCGGCATCATCCCTTTCTGACCCCAGTCGCCGGAGCGCACATAGCGATCGCCTTCCGGCAGGCGCCGTCGTGCCGCCAGCATCAGAAGCAGTGCCATGTCGGCAACGTCGTCGCACAGCACCTCGGATGTGTTGGTGAGCTTGATGCCGCGCCGTGTCATCGCCTCGACATCCATCTGGTCGTAGCCAGCCGAGGAACAGGCGGCGAGCTTTAATGCCGGCAATTTCGAAAGCAGGGCTTCGTCGATGGTCACATGGCCGTTGCAGACCAATGCGGAAGAGACCGGGCCGGCTTGCCGCAAGAGAGCATCCCGCTCTTCGCCTTTGACAAGATCGAGCCGGTGCAGCGTGTAGCTTTCCTCGAGCATCGCCATCTGATGGGGCCGGAGCGGATAGGCGACGATAACATCGGGCTTCATGCGGAAACGAGTCCTTCCTGTCGTTGGCGGGCGGCGCGTCGGGTGGCCTGGATCTCGGGATCGGGATCGAGGCTCGCGGCAAGAAGCGCCTGCGTGTAGGGGTGGGATGGCGCGTTGAAGATCTGTTCGACCGGCCCCTCCTCGACAATCTCGCCGGCCTTCATGACGATGACGCGATCGGCAAAATCGCGAACCACCGGCAGGTCGTGTGCGATGAAGAGGTAGGAAAGGCCGAATTCGCGACGCAGGCCCTCAAGCAAGGCGATCACCTGCGCCTGGATCGACACGTCGAGTGCCGAAACCGCCTCGTCGCAGATGATTAGTTTCGGCTCCATCGCCAGCGCCCGGGCAATCGCGATGCGCTGGCGCTGGCCGCCGGAAAACTGATGTGGATACCGGTCGGCCATATCCGGTTTCAGGCCAACCTTGACCAGCAGCTCGGCCACTCTTTCCTTCCATCTCGCTTTCGGCAGGATATCCGGGTGAATGACCCAAGCTTCGGAAATCAACCGGAATACGCTCATCCGCGGGTTCAGTGACTGGGTCGGGTCCTGAAAGACCATCTGCAAATCGCGACGCAGCCCGAATATTTCCCTCGGGGTCATCGCAAGCAGATCGTTGCCGCGGTAGAGAACCTGGCCCTCCTGCGGATCATCGAGGCGAACGATCGCCCGGGCAAGGGTTGACTTGCCGGAACCGCTCTCGCCGACAACGGCAACCGTCTCGCCGGGCATGATGACGAAGTCCACGCCCTTCAGCGCCTGGAATGCACCGAAACTCTTTTTCAAGCCGATGGCGCGCAGCAGCGGTTCGCCCTGTCGGTCACGCTCTTGCGCCATCGCACCCTTCCCCGGTGCGGCAGCAATCAGCTTCTTCGTATAGGCGTTCTGCGGGTTGCGATAGACTTCGGCCGCATTGCCGGTTTCGACCACGCAGCCGGAATTCATCACCACGACCCGGTCGGCGATCTCGGCAACGACGCCCAAGTCGTGGGTGATCAGCAACAGGCCCATGCCGGTTTCCTGCTGCAACTCCTGCAGAAGTTCCAGCACCTGCGCCTGCACCGTCACATCAAGCGCGGTGGTGGGTTCATCCGCGATCAGGATATCGGGCTTGCAGGCGATCGCCATGGCGATCATCAGGCGCTGCCGCTGTCCGCCGGAGAACTGGAACGGATATTTTCGCATCGCCGCCTGAGGATCGGCTATGCCGACGCGTCTGATCAATTCGAGCGCCCTCGCGCCGGCGCGCTCCGCCGACTGGCCATGCGTCGTCATCATCTCGGTGATTTGCCAGCCGACCGGATAGACCGGATTGAGGTGGGCGAGCGGGTCCTGAAAGATCATGGCGATCTTGGCACCGTTGATCGAGCGCCGCTCCTCGGGCGTCATTTTCAGCATGTCGCGCCCGTTGAGGAGAATGGCGCCGCTGGTGATCTTACCGGGCGGCATGTCGATCAGATTCATGACCGCCGAGGCCGACACGGATTTGCCTGAACCGCTTTCCCCAAGGATCGCCAACGTCTCGCCGCGATCGAGATGCCAGCTGACATCCTGCACCGCCTTGACGGTCCCGCTGGCGGTGTGAAACTCGACCGAGAGGTCACGCACTTCCAAAAGATGTTCAGCCATTTTTCCTGCCCCTCATTTCAAGGCGCCAGCGTTGCGTCGGATCGAGCGCGATGCGCAGCCAATTCGACAAAAGGTTCAGCGACAGCGTCGTCAGGATGATTGCAAGGCCCGGCCAGAAGGAAAGCCACCAGGCATTGGTGAGATAGGGCCGTCCTTGAGCAACCATGAGGCCCCAGGTGATCTCCGGCGCCTGAATGCCGATGCCCAGGAATGACAGGGAGGACTCCGCCAGCATGACGAAAGCGAAATCCAGCGTTGCGATGGTCACCAGCGTTGGGAAGATCACCGGCAGGATGTGATGGAAGACAATGCGCCAATACGACGCTCCCATGACCTTCGCCGCCTGCACGAACATCCGCTCGCGCACTTCCAGCACTTCGGCGCGCGTGGTGCGCAGATAGATGGGAATGCGGGTGATCGCCAGGACGAGGACGATATTGGTGACCGAGGGCTCGAGCATGTAGAGCACGATCACCGCCAGAAGCAGCGACGGAAAGGACATGATGACGTCGCCGAGGCGCATGATCCATTGAGCCGCGGAGGAGCGGCTGTAACCTGCCACCAGACCGAGCGCCGTACCAACGACGGATGATGCGAGCACGGCTGCCGCGGCCACCAGGATGGTGTTTTGCGCCGCCACGATGACGCGGGCAAGAAGCGGCCTGCCGAGCGCATCGGCGCCGAGGACATAAAGCAATCCGCGGGTGATATCGAACGGCGGTGCGTTGCGGCCCCGCAGGTTCTGCTTGGTGGCGATGGCCTCCAGCAGGAACGGGCCAAACAGCGCGCAGAGCAGAACGATCAAGAGGAACAGAGCCGCGAAAAAAGCGAGCTTGTCCGCCCACAGCATCGTCAGCCAGCGCCCGATCGGGCCGCTTGGTTTTTTCTCGGCGAGGATTTGTGTGTCGGCCATCGTCATCGCTCAATACCGGATGCGCGGATCGAGCAGCGCATAGGCGATGTCGATCAACAGGTTCATGATGAAGATCGCCAGTGCCGAGACCATGATGACGGCCAGCACGACGGCGAAATCGCGAAGCAAAATGGAATCGATCATCAGCTTGCCGATACCAGGAAAGCCAAACACCGTCTCGACGACGACGGCACCGTTCAGGATGGCGGCCGCCTGGTCGCCGATGACGGTGATCACCGGCAGCATGGCGTTGCGCAGTCCGTGAATGAAGATGATTGAGTTCGAGCGGACCCCCTTGGCGCGGGCCGTCTTCACATAGGCGGAAGACAGAACGCTGATCATCGAGCCGCGGACCACCTGCAGGATCAGGCCGAAAGGCCGGATGAACAGCACGCTGACCGGCAGGACCCAGTGCCAGAAAGTTCCCGTTCCCGATGTCGGCAGAACATGCAGTTTGACGGCGAAAATGACGATCGCCACGATGGCCAGCCAGAAGTCCGGCGCCGCAGCGCCGATCAGCGAGAAGAAAGTGGCGAGACGGTCGAAGACGCCGCCGACGCGAAACGCCGCGAGCGAACCGATGACGATCGCGGCGACCGTGACCAGCGCCATGGTGATGACAGCCAGCCAGAAGGTCCAGACGAAAGCCTCCAGCACGACATCCATGGCCGGACGGGCCTGTCGCAGTGACTGACCGAAATTGCCCTGGGCGAGATCCGAAACATAACGGCCGAACTGGATGATCAACGGATCGTTGAAACCGTTCATCTCACGGAATTGCTGGCGCATTTCGGTGGTCGCATCGATCGGCAGGTAGAGGTCGGTCGGATCGCCCGTCAGCCGGGACAGGAAGAACACGATGACGATAAGCACCACGAGCGATACGCCACTGGCGATCGCGCGTTTGCCGATGAAACTCTTCATGCCACTCCTCCCGAGTGAACCCCATGGGGTTCGTGATGTCCGGTTTCGTCTTCGTCTGTGCTGCCTGTAATACCCCTCCGGCAACAGGCACGGCTCGACGACCGGCGTTATAACTGAAATATTAGTGCATCTAAAATTTTTGTGAACCCCAAAAATGATCAGGGCTTATCGCGGCGGTTTGCGTCGCCATGTCATGCCGCGGGTTCCGACAATGGCCGCGCCGATGATCACCGCCGCGCCGATCCACGTCTGTGCGGCCGGAACTTCCGAGAAAAATAAGAAGGCCATAAGGGCCACGACGGGCAGTCGGAGAAAGTCGAGCGGTGCCAGGACGCTCGCGGCCGCCATGCCGAAGGCGCGCGTGATCAGCGTCATGTTGAGAGCGCCGAGTGCCCCTTGCAGGGCAAGCAGTGCGAGTTGGTTCCAGGTCGGCATTGACCAGACCGGCAGCATGATGATCAGGCCTAGCGGCACCGTCGCTATCAGATTCCATGCAACCAGCCGGTCGGCACTATCCCTCAATGCCATCCGCCGCAGCATCAATTGGCTGGCCGCCGTCAAGACCGCTCCTGCCAGTGCAAAAAGCAGCCATTGGTCGAAACCGGACGCTCCGGGGCGAATGATGATCATGACGCCGATAAAACCTGCGACAATGCCGGCCACGCTGGAGATGCCGACATGTTCCTTGAGTACCAGCCACGCACCGAGAACGAGAAACATCGGCATGGTGAAATTGACCGCCGTGGCATCGGCGAGTGGCGCGTGCGCAAAGGCGACGAACAAAGCAACCAGTGAGGCAAGCTTCAGACCCGCACGCACGACATGCAGAACACGATAGGGAGAGGATTTCAGGTCGACGCGTGACACGATCCAGGGCGTGACGACAAGAAGCCCGAAAAATGACCGGAAAAAGCCGATCATCAATGGATGCACGTCGCCGGCCAGCAAACGAACGATGACCGCGTCGAGACTATTTAAGAAAGCGGCAGCCACCATCAAGCAGACAGCAAGGCCTGTGCGACCAGGCTGCATTACGCTTCTCCTGACCGAACAAAGGTGAACCCTGCTATATCGGCCACTCGACACGGCAGCGCATTGAACCGGAGATCCATTGGAAATAAAGCCTTCCTGGCGTGTCTGCTAATCTCCCGCTCCCGCGGTTTGCCGCAACGGAGACTACTCGTTCTCGCCAGGGGCCGGCGGCATCCGCTATTCCCCGGTACGGATCAACGGCTTTATCTCAATCCTTCAGCCGCCGTCCACACTGACAGAGCGCATTGCTGACGGGAGCGCCTCGCTCACTGTTAGTGGATCATTCCGTTCGTCTTCGCCCGGTTCGAGAACTGGTGGACCAGCATGATGCCCTGCTCAAGGAGCAACTCGGCCGCCTGCAGATCGCGGGGCGTCATGTCCCCGGATAGTCCGCGAATCGTATTGGCGACGCAGATGGAGTTGGCGACGAAGCGGGTGTCGCCCTCACCTTCCGCCTCCTCGGCCGTTGCTTCCAAGGCATCGGCGACGGTGTCGAGCAGGCTCGAGCGTTCGACAAGCGTCATGTCGTTCAGGGTTTTGGAAATGCCGTTCATGATTGTCTCCTCGCGCGTGCTCAAGGCGGATCGCAGCTCGATTTCTCGATTTCAGTCATATGGCGGTGACTGTCAGATAGGATGGCTGTCTTCAGAAGCAACTCATGGCTGCCGCGCACCTCATGCATGGGTGCAGCGAAATGACGCGGCTCAATCAATCATTTCGGGCCGATCATTCCAGATGCGTCAGGAGGTCGGCAAGCATCGGTCGCTGCCCTTTCAACAGCTTTATGGCCGCTTCGCGTAGGGAAAACCAACCCGCACGATCGACCTCTGGAAAGCTCGTTAGCCGGCCTGACCGTGGTGGCCATTCTATTTCAAATTTGGAACTCCGTATCGCTTTCAGGTCCAGTACCGGATCGGCTTCGATCGACCACGCGACGACTATTTTACCGCCGGGTTGTCGGTATTCGCCCAATGGTTTGAACCTGCCATCGACTGGGACACCCAGCTCCTCGGCAGTCTCCCTGATTGCGGCCGCGAGCTCATCTTCGCCGGTCTCGATCAGCCCCTTGGGGATCGACCATGCAGCCTCATCTTTCCTAGCCCAGAAAGGACCGCCCGGATGGACGAGAAGGACTTCGTAGTCCTTGCAAATGCGCCGGTGGATGAGAAGTCCGGCGCTGCGAATGACCATCGCGTTGTGCCCTTCTTGTATCGATCACGAGGCCAGGCACTCCTCACAGATGCCGCACCCGTCGTCGTCCATCCACTGACGCCGCCGCTTGCAGCAAAGGCATGCACGACTATCCGGCTGCTCTTTTGCGTCTTCCGGAGGAATGATCTCGATCGTCGAGTCGAATGGAGTATCAGCCTCAAGTTCCGCCATCTCGTTGCTCCATTAGCCTGCTCTAAATAAAGATAGGTACGGCTATCGATACCGGCAAGCTCTCGACGACGGCAGGCGGCTCAATGAAAGGGTCAGCTTCGACGCCGGTCGGAGCGGCAATGGCTTACCGAATCACATTCGGCGATCTTAGCAGCGAACGCTGGGCCTCCTTGCGACAAGTGATATAGTTAAATTTCGGTCGTCCACCTGGACCATACGACAAAGGAATTATTCCATGGGAGACCAGAATCGCCCGCTGCAACCAGGAGAAACCGCCCCCGCCTTCGCACTCGCCACCGCCAACTTCGACGGAACGGTCTCATTCGCCGATTTGAGCGGTCGCCCGTTCCTGATCGGGTTCTTTCGCGGGCTGCACTGCCCGTTCTGTCGGCGCCAGGTCGAACAGCTTGCTGGCATGCAGCCCACCCTGCGCGCCTCCGGAGTAGAGACCGTGGCCGTTATCAACACACCGGTAGAACGCGCTCGCCTGTATTTCCGCCACCGTCCGACGCCAGTAACGCTGCTATGCGATCCCGACTGCCACACACATCGGGCCTATGGTGTGCCCCATGCTGAGTTCCTGCCCGATGGGAGCAGCAAGCAGCCCGAATGGCCTTATAGCGCGACGATGGCGCAGTTCCAGGCGGCGCGCATCAACCCCACGGGCGAGTTGCCGGAAGTGCTACAGCCGATGGAAGCCAATACGATACTCAACGCCAAGGACCGCTTCGAGCTTGATGAAGCCGATATGGCGATCTTCTCGAACCACGCCACCCAGCTCGTCGGGCACTTCCTGGTCAATGCGAACGGCACCATCGCCTGGTCGCAAATTGAGGCGCTGGACGGACCAAACAGTCTTTGCATCTTCCCGACTGCGGCGGAGATCATCGCCGCCGCCGGCAGCCTTGAACGCTGACTTTCAGCCAAACATTGGCCAGCGTTGGCGAACTCGTCTCCGACCTGTCATTAGTTTGACCTCCGCGTTCCGCCAGTCCGAAAAAATAGTCATGTTAGACAGACTTCAACCGTTGTTCGGTTTTTGCGTCGAACAGATGCAGTTTGCTGAGGTCTGGGCTAATGACGATTTGGTCGCCGGCGCGGAGATCAAGGCGCTCTCTCACCGTCGCAACGAGGTGATCCGCACCAAACTTCGTGGTGACCTGGATCTCAGCACCAGTGGGCTCGACGAGGACAACCTCAGCGGCAACGGGACCTTGTCCGATTGTAAGATGCTCAGGGCGAATGCCGTAGATAAGCTGTGCGCCGCGTTCCAATGGCGCTGCTTCGGGCAGCGGCAGCCTACCTCCGCCGTCCGCGATCAACTCCAGCGGCCCCGAAGTGCTGACCTGGCCTCGAATAAGGTTCATCGCCGGCGAGCCGATGAAGCCCGCCACGAAAAGGTTTGCCGGCCGGTCGTAGAGATCGAGTGGCGAGCCTATCTGCTCGACGAAGCCGTCCCGCATCACAACAATCCGATCGGCCATCGTCATGGCCTCGATCTGATCGTGGGTGACGTAAATGGTCGTTGTCTTCAGTCGCTGGTGCAGTTGCTTGATTTCCGAACGCATCTGCACACGCAGCTTCGCGTCCAGGTTCGACAATGGTTCGTCAAACAGGAAGACCTGCGGATTTCTAACGATGGCACGGCCCATCGCCACACGTTGACGTTGGCCACCCGACAGGTTTTTCGGATATCTGTCGAGCAGATGCCCGAGCCCCAGAATTTCAGCGGCCTCCCGAACACGTTGCCTGGTCTGTTCCTTTGGGGCTTTCGCCAGCTTCAGCGAAAAACCCATATTCGCCTCGACTGTCAGATGGGGGTAGAGCGCGTAGGATTGGAAAACCATCGCGATATCGCGTTCTTTTGGCGCGACATTGTTCACGACCTTGCTGCCGATCGATATCCGGCCGGCTGAAATCTCTTCGAGGCCGGCGATCATCCGCAACAATGTCGACTTCCCGCACCCGGACGGACCGACCAGGATCACGAATTCGCCGTCTTGGATATCAATATCCACTCCATGCAGAACTTCGAAGTGACCGTAGCTCTTGCGGGCATTCGCCACATTTACTGACGCCATAACTTTCTCCGGCTGAATGTTGGTATCTTCGGGACGCAGCCGCTCGTCTGACACGGCTGTCGATTGCTCATCGGCTTGCCGTGGCGGCTGAATAAGGCGCCAGTACCGCGTCGATCGCAGCAAGGCAGAGTTCGCGGGCCTTCGGAGCGACCCGCTTTGAAACCACGTCGGAATAGAGTCGGCCGAGATATTGGCTGATCAGAGTTTCGGGAATTTCATCGGGGAGCCGGCTGAACAATTCGCCGACCGCGGCGGATGCGCGGGGATCCGGCCAGTAATAGCGAATTCGATCACTATAGCTGAAATGCCGTTGCAGTCGCTCCTCATCGGGACTGCCGCCATAATGGGCCGCCCAGCTTGCCGGTTGTTCGACCATGATTTTTTCCATGGTCCTCACCAGTCCGGCTCGTGGCGTCCTCCCTGTAAGCACGTCAGCAATCGCATCGAGGCCGTACAGCGCTTCGCGCAGCGCGAAAGTCAGCCCTGGTCCGACCTTGAGGATCGCAAAGCCGCCGTCGACGAGAGCAGATAGCGCTTCGGCCGGCTGGTAGTCGGTGGAATGTGCTTCGAAAACCAAGCCCGGCATGTCGTCCAGCGAACGAATGAGGCTCGTGGCCCGTTCAGGCTTGTAGAGCGCCACGTCGGTATTGCCAAATTCCACGCCCGGCTGAACCACGATCCCAATGACCCGCTCCATCGCCGGCGCCAAACCTGCTTCGGCAAACGACGCCCGGTGAGCCGCCAGCGTTTTCATCGCCGCATCGGCCCGGGTAATTTCGATGTCTTCGAGTGCGTGCGTTGCACCACCTGGAGGCGGCACCTCGGTTCCGATGATATAGACCGGCGGAGGGCGGCCTGAACGAAGAGCGGCCTCCTCAGCGGCCTTTGCCAATCGAGCGGCCCGCGCCGCAGTCAATTCGTCATCGAGCGCCGCTGGTTCACCGGCACAGCCCATCGACGCGTCCAGGTGAATCTTTTCGAACCCTGCCTCGACATAGGCCGTCACCATAGCCGCGGCGCGCAGCATTGCCTCCTCGGCCGCCAGTTTTCTCCAGGGGTTGGGGCCGAGGTGATCGCCTCCGAGGATGATGCGTTCGGCTGGAAAGTCAGCCGCTGCGGCGATGTCCTCGATGAACCGGCGAAAGTCCGCCGGCGTCATCGCGGTATAGCCGCCCTCCTGATTGACCTGATTGCAGGTGGCTTCGATGAGGACCGCCCGGTGCTCCATGCCGGCACGCCGAAGGGCTGCCTCGATGACCAGCGGATGCGCCGAGCAGACCGAAGTGACGCCATGGGGAAAAGGCAGGTTTCGGGCACCGAAAAGCTTTCGCAGCGCGGTCTGGCGGTTTTCTTCGATCGACGTCATGCGAGCGTTACAACCTTCGTCAGGTGACGAGGAGAGACCGTGTCGATTTGCCGGGCCTGCGCGGCGCGTTCGCCGAGGACCTGCAGCGCCGGAAGGACAACGAGGCCCGCAAGCGACAGATCGACATCGACGGCGAGTTCCAGATCGCCTGGACCACCCACACCAATGACGACCGCGCCTTTTTCTCTCAGTTCTCCCACCAGTTTCGTCTCCGCCTCCCTCTGGTCGGAGCTGTACAGCATGACCGCAACCGTCTTTGCGTCAACGAGGCTGATCGGCCCATGACGGTATTCCAGCGGGTGGAAGGCCTGGGTCATGATCTGGCTCATTTCCATGAGCTTGAGCGCTCCCTCCAGCGCGATGCCGAAGAGCGGCCCGCCACCGAGAAAGACGAAGTGCGACCGGTCGGCGATAATTCCAGGAAGCGCCGCATCGAGAGCGCTCGCGAGCTGGCGGGCGGAATTCACGACCGAGGCAGGAACCTTCTGCCCGATCATCTGCAAACCGAGAAGGACCATGAGGCTCGCCGATACCGTCATGACGATACCTTCGTCGGGATGAGTTTCGGCAGCGACCATCCGATCGCAATTTTTCGCGAGAGAGCTTTCCGGTTCGACGGTGATCGCCGTCACGAAGGCGCCGGCGGCGCGGCTTGCCTTTGCTGCGGCGACTGTCTCTGTCGTCTCGCCGCTCCGGGAAAGTGCGACGACGTGCGTGTTGCGCCACTCCGGCCAGAAGGCCGAGGGGCGTTTTTGCCATTCGGCACCGGGCACCGCGATTGCCTTGCGTCCGGCCATATTGGCATAGGCTGCCAGCGAGAGTGCAAGATTGAAGGAGGTGCCGCAACCGACGAAGACGAGCAGCTCCGCGCGGTCGTCGGCAGAATTCAATTCAATGGCCTTCTCCCAATAGGGAAATTGCTCGAAAATAACCTTTTCGGTCGTGCTCATGAAGTCTCCGATTATTTGACGGAACCGGCCAACAGGCCGCTGACGAGGTAATGGTTGAGAAAAATGACGACGAGGGCGGGGATGACGATCGCGATCGAGCCACTCGCTGTGATGAGGCCGTAGTCGATGAAGTTCTTCGTTACGAATTCCGGAATCAGAACCGTTAGCGGCTTCGTCGCCTGCGGCGAAAAAATGAGCGGTACGAGATACTGCCCCCAGGCACCCAGAAACGTGAGGATTGCCGCTGCCGTCAGACCCGGTCCGGCCAGCGGCAGGACGATGTTGAAGAAGATGTAGAGCCGGCCCGCTCCGTCGAGTTGCGCCGCTTCCTCCAGTGCGATCGGAAGAGCTTCGAACACGCTCCGCAACAGCCAGAGCGACAGAGGCAGGAAGGCCGAGACATAGATCAGCGAAACACCCAGATAGGTATCGACGAGATGCAGCTTGATCATGATCTGATAGAGCGGGATCAAGACAGCGTAGGCAGGAATGGCCAGCGTCGCGACAACGGCGACAAAAAGCGCTTTCCGGCCGGGAAACTGAAGCCTGGTGAACGCGTAAGCCCCCAGAGAGGATATCGCGACGCAAAGCAGCGTGGCAGCGATTGAGGTCACCACGCTGTTGAGCAATGCGGCCCGGAACTGTTTGAACACGTCCACACCCCCGATCCGCGCAATATTGATGCCGAGCAGCCGGGAGTAGTGATCGAGCGTAAAGTGCTGCGGGAAGAAGTTGATCGGCCGGGTCGAAAAGTCTTCGCTGGGCGTAACCGAACTCGCAATGGTCCAGTAGATCGGCCCAAGAGACCAGATCAACAGGACGACGACACCGGCCCAAATCATCATTCGATAGGCAATAGTAGATCTCATCAGTCGAACCGTGTGTTGCGATAGACACGAAGGACGTAGACCAGCGAAATCAGCAGAGACACGAGAGTGATCACGACCGAAAGCGCCATGCCATACGAGAAGCGGAGATTCTGGAAGGTTTCGAGGTAGATCTGGACGAGCACCGGTCGGGTCTCGAGGCTGGCGCCCGCCAGAACCCAGGCCTCGTCGAAGAGATTGAAAGCGTTCACGGTTGCATTCGTCATGGCAACAGCGATCGCGCTGCGAACCAGCGGCAGGGTTACCCATCCGAACATCTGAACGCGCGTGGCCCCATCGATCCGCGCAGCCTCATAGAGATGAACAGGGATACTCTGCATCGCCGCAAGAACGATGACGATCGTCAAAGGCATCATGCGCCAGACATGGACGATCGTTACGGCGACGATTGCGCTGGTGCGATCGTTGAACCAGACGTGATTTTCGAAGGGGAGCCCGAGCGCTGAAAGAATGCCGTTCAACAGACCCGCGCCCGGTTGATAAATCCAAAGCCAAATGACCGAATTCACAACGCCGGGCAGCGCCCAGGGCAAGATCACCGCAGCGAGAACCCATTGCCGCCCGACCTTGATCTGATTGATGAGAGCGGCTGCAAGAACGCCGAACACGGTTTCGGCGGCGACAGCCAGAACAACATACATGAGCGTGTTGCTCCAGGCCGTCGCGAGCTGGCCATCCGACAGCATTCGGCTGTAGTTCTCAAGACCGACGAATGGCGTGCCGGCCTGCATGGGGTTGACCCTGTGCAGGCTGTCCCAGACGGTTCTTCCCATGGGGTAGAAGACCAAAGCTGCCATCGTGATAACGATGGGCGACACCAACAGCAAGCCGAGTGTGGCGTCGGCGTTGAAGCCGACCCCACGTTTGCTGGTGGCCCCTTCGGACGCCAAAGCGGTCATTGCGCCATCGCCTGCTTGGCGGCGGAAGCGATAGCCTCCATCGCCTGGTCGACGCTCATCTGTCCCTTGGCAGCGCTATTGATCGCTGTGTTTACGCCGCTGGAAAATTGCGGGTACCAAGGCGGCGTGCCCTGCGGGAACAGCGGCTCAACCGTCTTCGACTGCGCCACGAGAGCGTCGCCGCTGTTCAGCTTTCCGGACTCGTTGAGTTCGGAAAGCGCCGACGTGCGTGTCGGCAGGAAGCCGTTCACGGCATTCTTCTTCTGGAAGTCCTTGCTGGTAAACCATTTGACGAAGGCGATCGCCGCCTCCTTGTTGGGAGAGACGTTTGGAATAGCCAGCGCTTCCGGAAGGCCGAAGCTGCGCGTTTCACCGCTAGCCGTCGGCACGAGGATCGCCTCTACCTGGCCGGCGCCTTTCGACTGCTTGGGGTCGTTCATCTGGCCAAGGCGACCAGGCTCACCGGAGATCATGATGCTGGTGATGCCCTGGGCGAACATGCTCTCGTTGATCTGGCTGTCCTTCAAGCCGGTAGAAGCCGGATCGACCAGCCCTTCCTTGAGAAGCATCAATTCGAAAGCAAGCGCCTTGTAACCAGCCGAATCCGGCGAGGTGAAAAGCGGATTGAAGTCGTTGTCGAAGAGTTCGCCACCGAAGGCCTTCGTCAGCAGGTACCAGCTTGTCGACGCGCCTTCGGTTGCCGAAACCGGCAGGCCGATCGGATATTCGACAATGCCTTTTTCCTTGATCTTCTTGGCTGCAGCGACCAGGGCGTCCAATGTTTTCGGCATCTCGGTGATGCCTGCATCCGTGAAATGCTTCTTGTTGACGAGCATCACCCGGAAGTCGTTGGTGTAGGGAATTCCCAATAATTTGCCGTCGACCGTGAAGATCTTGGCAACGCCGATATCTTTCACCGTATCGGCGTCGATCACGTCGTTGAGCGGCATATACCAACCGGCCGCGCTGAACTGACCGGTCCAGGACCAATCGAATTCGGTCACATCCGCTGGCGCTGTACCGGCAACCAAGGCTGTCACCAGCTTCGGGCGGATGTCGTCCCACGACAGAGTCTGCAGGTCGACGTGAATGCCGGTTTCGGCCTCGAAGTCAGCGGCGATGTTCGGTCCCTGCGGCGATGGCATGAGCACCGTGATCGACTGACCGGCAAGCGGCTTGGCGTCCTGGCCAAGAGCCGGTGCGGCGATTGCCAAGGCCGCCGATGCAAGTAGAGGCAAGATCAATTTATGCATGTTCCCATCCTTCATTATTCTTGAGCTCAACTACTGGGATGCGCAGTCACCGCCTTCGGCCGTGGCCACGATTTGCCCGAACCAGCCGTCGTCTAACGGCCAGTCGAGAAGTTGGGCGGCAGCCAGGAGCGCGCCGCCAATCGGGGGAAGTTTCGGCAAAGCCGGAGGCCTGCCAATTCGCCGTTCAAGCGCCTCCAAAAGAAGCCGGCTCGAAAAAGTACCGCCGGCATAGGTCCAGTCGGCATCCGGATCACAATGGCCGGCAATTGCGACATGATGCTTCGCGAGCTCATCGGCGGCCTGCTCGATCAACCCGACCGCCCCTTTATCGCCGCCAAGTGCGACCTGATCGACGAGGATCGAAATTGCCGCAATGTCCGCCCGTGGGTTCACCAGGGAGCTGGCCCAATCGCCGAGCCCATTCATCGGATTGCTCAAGTCGATCCGAAGGTGGTCAAACAGGGCCTTTGCGAGAGCGGTTGCCGGAGCACGCCCGTCCAAGCTTTGGCTGACGAGATTGAGCGCCCTCTGCCCGATCCAATGGCTGCTGCCCTCGTCACCGATGAGATCTCCCCAGCCGCCGGTGCGCGCCGACCGGCCTTTGGAATTACGCGCCCATGCCATTGAACCCGTGCCGGAAAGAATGAGGATGCCCGGCTCGCCCGCAAAAGCACCGAGGTGCGCTGCGTCCACATCGTTGAGGACGCGCCGAGGGACGTTTGGGAACAGGCGCTCGATCGCATCGCGTTGTAGAGCCGACAGGCGCTCAACCTCGCCGTAGGCGGGCAGCGCTGCGGCGACGGCCGCCAGATTTCCTTCATCGCGAAAGGGAAGGAGATGCTGCTCCAGCTCATGGAGCCAATTCGGATTGTCCATGGGATTGACGCCATGGCCGCGGGAACGCCGCAATATCCGGCCACGCTTGTCCGCGAGGGCAACCAGCACCTTGCTTCCGCCACCATCGATGCCGAGGATCAGCGCGTCGCTCACTCTTTCGCCCTCAGATCCGCGATTGTTGCGTCGACGCCGAAGTTGACAAGCTCGTCACGCCAATGCCGCGAAAGCCCGGAATCGGTAATGACTTTCGCGGTGTCCAGCGGCGCGACCTTGTAGGTCGCGGTGGTTCCGAATTTCGAGGAATCGGCCAGGACGAAACGATTGGCCGACCGAGCCAGCATGCGCCGGTTGAGGCTCGCTTCCGCACTGTCCACGCTGTAGATCGCGCCGTCGGAGCTGATGGCGCTGGCGCCAAGAAAGAGCTGGTCGAACCATAATGTTTCCAGCATTGCCTCCGCCTGAGGTCCGACAAGCGACGCATTCTCGCTGCGCAGCTGACCGCCGAGAAGCACCACTTCCAAATTCGGAATATTCAGGAATTCCTGCGCTACCGTCAGGCCGTTGGTGAATATCCTGAGCGGCATGGGGTTGATGCGAATGAGGCGCGCAAGCTGCAGGACGGTGGTTCCCGCGTCGAGAAAGATTGCCGTACGCGGATGAAGCAGGTCGTAGGCCGCGGTGGCAATTGCCCGTTTGGCCGATAGATGGCGCTTTTCGCGCTCCTGAAATGCAACCTCAACCGACGATCCTTCGGCAATGCGCGCTCCGCCATGCACGCGATCAATGGCGCCCTCCTGCTCAAGGATCTGCAAGTCTCTACGAACCGTGGCAAGCGATGCTCCGATCGCATCGGCAAGCGCCTGAATGGTCGAAAAGCCGTTCGCGTAGAGGTGGCTGCGAATGGCATCCAGTCGATCGACCTTCATTCCAACTGCCTGGCTCAACGAAAACCTCCCTCACGGCCAATCCCAATTTCGATCATGATTCCATTTCAAATAATCAGTGTCAATCAATTTTATGACGTTTTGTGATTAATTGGATGGCCCTGGAATGAAAAAACGCGCCGTGAATTCGCGGCGCGTCTAAACGAATGAACTGCCATGCGTTTGTGGCTGGCTTACCCGCGGGATCTCACTGATATCTCGGCAGCAAATCGCCATGTGCGACGATCAGGTCGTCGACAAGGTTCCAGATTTGGTCTGGCGACAATTCCGCGGACGTATGCGGATCGAGCAGAGCGGCCTGGTAGATGCGCGCGCGGTTTTTTGTAAGAGCCGCCTCGACCGTCAACTGCTGAACGGAAACGCTCAAGTTCATGACGGCGGAAAGCTGAGAGGGGATCCGACCGACCCGGACCGGCTGAATTCCGTTTCTGTCGACATGGCAAGGCACTTCCACGATGCATTCATCGGGCAGATTCTCGATCAGGCCGTTGTTTGGGACATTGCCGTATATCAGCGCCGGGTTGCCGGTTACCGCGGCGTGAATGATGCCGGCCGCGTATTCGTTGCTGCGGCACACCTCGATCGGCTCGTCGCCTTCCAGTTCCTTGCGAAGGGCATGCCACTCTTTGATCTGCACCTCGCAGCGCCGGATGTATTCGTCCAACGGAATATTGAGCTGATCGATCAGATCCCCTCGTCCCTCCTTGATGTACCAGGAGGTATACTCGGAGAAATGCTCGCTGGATTCGGTGACGAAGTGGCCGAGCCGTTTGAGAACATCGAACCGCACCCGATCGTCCGGCGGAACGCGGCCATCGGCGGCGAGAGCGTTCAGTCTCGGATAAAGGTCTTCCCGCCGTCCGTCGCTATGAATTTTCTCATATTTCAGGAAGAAGGCGACGTGGTTGATCCCAGCCGAAACATAGTTCACGTCGGCAATGTCCTCGCCGAGGCATTGCGCGAGATGCCCGGCTGTGTGCTGCACACTGTGACACAAGCCGACGGTGCGGATTTCCGGGGCCAGATCCTTGATCGCCCAGCAGTTGATGGCCATCGGGTTGACGTACTGCATCAGAAGAGCCTGCGGGCAGACCTCCTGCATGTCTCGGCAGATCGCCTCAAGGACTGGTATCGTCCGCAAACCGCGGAAAATGCCGCCGATGCCAAGGGTGTCGGCGATCGTCTGACGCAAACCATATTTTTTTGGAATGTCGAAGTCCGTGACGGTCGCCGGTTTGTAGCCACCGACCTGCATCATGAGGATCACGAAATCGGAACCGCGCAGCGCTTCCCGCCGGTCGAGCGTGGCGTCGATCCTGACGTTTGAAAGCTTAAGCGACTCGCAGATCCGGCGAGCGACGATCTCTGATGTCTTCAGTCGCTCTGGATCGATATCGAAGAGGCTGATGACGTAGTCGCCGCCTCTCTGCGAGGACAGGACATCTCGCAGAATGTTCTGTGCAAAAACGGTGCTACCAGCGCCTACCAGGCAAATCTTCGGCATTGCAATCTCCCTATCGGTTGTGATTGCTTAGTGCTCCTTCTAGGTCAGAATTTCCTCCCGGCATCGGCCTATTAATTCCGGAATTCGAGTCTTGGACGCATGAAACATACCCAAAGCCGCGGCGAATGGATTGGCTCCCGAGGGGAGTTCCTGATCGAGCGTCACATCGCTGATGCGATGGCCGCACCGCATTGGCACGACCACGTTGAATTAAACCTGCTGATGGCAGGTCAGATGACCTACCTTTTCAATGGAAGGCGGGAACAGGTTGAGGCCGGCCGCCTAGTTCTATTCTGGGCCGCGATTCCCCATCAGACGATCGCTGTTGCCGAAAACGCGCCGCTCGTATGCCTCTATCTTCCCCTTGTCGATTTTCTGGGTCTGCCGGTGGACAGAAAGGCAAGGCAGTCGATCATGCAGGGGAGATTTCTGGCGCAGGGAAATCAGGAAACGATGGATGCTTTGACCCTCCCACGATGGGAAAAGGAATGGCAGGGCGGCAGTGCGGCCAGACGGAAATTGGTCGTGGAGGAAGCGCGACTGCGAATACGACGTCTGATTCTGGACAATGCTGAAAGCGACAATTCGCCAACACATGTCTCTCCGACATCGTTGGCCGGCCACGCGGTGCGCCACGTCGAGCTGCTGATCGACCTCATCAATTCCCGCTACGCTGATCCGGTGAGCGTAGCCGATCTCGCAAAACTCGCGGGCATGCATCCAAGCACCGCCAACAGCGCTTTCCGAAAGGTTTTGGGAATATCAGTCAACGAATACCTGACCCGACATCGGATTGCCCGCGCGATGCAGCTGCTGACGGACACGGACGATCCGGTCCTGCAGATCGGTTTTGACTGCGGGTTTGGCTCCAGCAGTCGCTTTTACGAGATTTTCAAGGAGCGAACCGGTACGACCCCCCGTCATTTCCGGGAAGCGGTAAACTCCAAGAACACTCCGGCGCCTTGATGGGATTCAAACCGGCGAGGAGAGATCGCTCTTTTGACCCTGGCCTCCGCTGCCGAAATAACGCCGATCCGGAGCAGAGTTGCAGCCGATACGATGCGCCTTACGGCAAAAACCGCTTTAGTGGAGCGTGCCGCTGATCACCATTTTTGACACGAATGCGGAAAGAAGCTGGCTATCGAAATGGCCCGGCGAATTCATCATCATGTTGATCGCCTCTGCTTGCGAGAAGGCGCGCTTATACGGCCTGATCGTGGTCAGCGCTTCGTAAACGTCACAAATCGCCGCAAGCCGGGCGACGTAAGGGATCTTCTTTCCGACGAGCCGGCCAGGATAGCCCGAGCCATCGAATTTTTCGTGGTGGTAGCGACAAATGTCGAGCACCGGCTTCGGGACATGCGCGACATGGGAAACCAGCTCATATCCCCGCTGAGGATGCCCTCGGACAAGATCCATTTCCTCGGCCGTCAGCTTGCCGGGTTTCGTTAAAATTTCGTCCGGCAGCGCCATTTTTCCAAGATCGTGAACCAGTCCGCCCAATCCCAGGACCCGTACCTCCTCTTCTCCATGACCGAGGCTGCGCCCTAGGGTGATCATCAATGCACTAACCGCCAGCGAGTGGAGGAACGTCAGCTCATCCTTTTCCTTCAGCTTTGCGACTGCGATCAGCGCACCGGCATTGTCGAAGGCTGCCGACATGATCCGCTCCACGGCTGCGCTTGCCACATCACTGGCGAACGCGGCTTTGATCCTGGCGTGGGCAAGCATTTGACGGATCTGCGGTCTTGTATCCTCGACGCACTCCCTTGCCTGCTTGATATCCTTGGCCGAAAACACGGCACGAAGCTCGGCGTCAAACGCAGCCCGGTCGATATCCTGTGGTGCACCCGCGTCGACATCCGCGCCTTTTCCGACGTCGATAACGACAGTCATCAGGCGGTTTGCCATCAAACTCTCGACCTGACCGGCGGCCGAGATCAGGAAAGGCTTGAACCGGCGTGTCCTGTCTTCTCCCTCAATTTCGACGTCCTCGACATACATTCCTACCCGCAGCTGGCTGACATGTATCCGTTTTCGCATCTCTGATCCGTTCAAAAATAGTCTTGGTACTCAAGCGTTGTCTCAGGTATCCGGTGCCGGCCCGAGCGCGAAAACCTCGCTCAGGCTATAGGGCTCCGGCACGGGTCTTGTCTTGGTTGAGCCGTTGTCCATGCTGCTCTAAAATGGCCGCGGCAACCGTTCGATCGACTGCTTTCGAAAACAGATAGCCTTGTCCGAGCTTGCAGCCCAGCCTGCTCAATTGAGCAGCTTGGGGTTCTGTTTCAATCCCCTCCGCGACGACCCGGATTCCGAGCTTGCGAGCTATTCCGATCAGGCCCTCGACGATGAAGGTCCCAGCATCGCCCGGCACCATTCGGTCGATGAAGGATTTGTCGATCTTGATAATGTCGACCGGCACCGTCAGCAGATGGGTCAAAGACGCGTAGCCCGTGCCAAAGTCGTCGAGGGCAACCCGCAAGCCCTTGGACCGAAGAGCCTTTATCTCGTCCGCTACGACATAGTCCCGTTGCCCGAGATAAACCGATTCCGTCACTTCGAGGATGATGTGCTTGAGAGGAACCTCTGCTTCCCCGAAAATTCGGCACAGCCTGTCTTGCAGATTACCGCCGCGAAAATCTGCGGCGGACAGGTTGATGCCGACATGCTGGAGAGGAAGGCCTCGGGCGAGCCAGCTGCGGATGTCTCTCGCGACCCTCAGCAACATCCGTTGGGTCAGCTCAGCAGCAATATGCGCGTCTTTCGTCGCCTCATGGAAATGCGCTGCAGCTATGATTTCGCCGGAAGGCGTGGTCATTCGACATAAGGCTTCGAAACCTACAATTTCCCGTGTATCGAGGCGCAAGATCGGTTGGTAATGCGCATCGATCCGATCGTCTTCCAGGGCGACACCCACATCGCGAACCGCCCTGAAGCGTCTGGTCAGGGCGGTGCCCAGGCCGGGATAGTGTTGCACGTAGCGGCCGCGATTGTGTTCTTTCGCATGATAGAGCGCCACATCGGCGTTCTGACGGATCTGGTCAGGGTTTGTTTCCGTCTCCGCCAACGCGCCGCCAATCGTGGCGGCGGGAAAGACGACATGACCGTCGCACGTTGAAGGAGAAGACAGTGCTTTGAGGATGTCGGATGCTCTCGCATTCAGATCAAGGTCTTTGTCGTCCGACACAATGACAGCAAACTCATCTCCACCAAGCCTAAACGTGTTTTTGGCGCCTGCTGTTGCGGCGATCCGGTCTGCGACCACTTGAATCAATGCGTCGCCGGCTGCGTGCCCGAACGTGTCGTTCACGAGTTTCAAGTTGTCGATGTCAACAAGCAGGATGCCCCAGGCGCGCCGGGATCGAGGCAGATCTTCGGCGAGAAGCTGGTTGAAACGAGCGCGATTCGACAGTCCCGTCATGGCGTCGCTATATGTCAGCCGCTGACGTTCCATCACCCGCTCTTCGCGATCGATGGCGATTGTGCAGAGATGGACACAAGCCTCGACGAGGTCCCGTTCGAGGGCCTTTGGACCACGGTGGTCTCGATAGTAGAAGGCGAAGCTACCAATCACCCGCTCGCCACGCTTGATCGGGCTGGACCAGCAAGCCTTAAACCCCAGCGGAAGGACCAGGGATTTGAAGTCCTGCCAACGAGGATCGGTCTCGATATCGGTGACAACGACCGCTTCTCCGAAATGGGCAGCGGCGCCACAGGAGCCCGCAAGAGGACCGGCTTCAAGATTGTCAACGGCCGCTGAATAATCAGGCGGAAGGGAGGGTGCAGCAAGTGTGTGAAGACGGCTCCCGTCGAACGTCAGCACCGAAGCGATGATCCCAGGAACGGCGGCCTCAACCTTGAGGCAAAGTTGCTCGATCGTTGCTGCCAGCGGTTCCCCTTTGGCAATCATTTCCAGAATGGCATTCTGCAACTCAAGGATCATGACGTCACTTCCCGGAAGGAGACTCTCCGTACCAAACCGACTTTCAAATCAGGTTACGCCGTTGATTACATTTTGATCGAATGAACGCACCTCGCGGGCCATCAGCGACCGAGCCTCGAAGCGGAGTTAGAAAGTCCAGACCCGAGGCAGGGTCGATCGGCTCACGCAGGCCTTGAATAATCGATCGTGGGACTCATCTCCTTTTGCTCGTGGAACAGCCGTTCCGGGCTGTGAACGGGTGTGATGCCCTGATTGGCGCCTGCCCGGCGCGCCTCTGATTGGCAGGGCTTGGCCCTGTTGCGTTCTCAGCTGTCTCCTGCAGCTCCCGCGCTTTTACCCAGCCAGAGCGAATCGCAGGATTTCCAAAACGTTTTGGCTTGACTCCCAAAACGTTTTGGAGAATCTTTTTGTCACTTCGGGAGGAAGATCTTTGGCCAATCTCAAACAGCTCGCGCAATCGCTGGGACTGTCGATCACCACGGTGTCGCGTGCGCTCGACGGTTATGCCGATGTGTCGGCCACTACGCGCGAGCGGGTTCGCGAGGCTGCCGACAAGGTCGGCTACCGGCCGAATGCTTCGGCCCGCCGCCTCCGCAAGCAGCGCGCCGAACTGGTTGCCGTCACGCTGCCGAGCGATCCTGGTCATATCGGCCCCCCGCATTTCCTCGATATGTTGTCAGGCTGCGCCGAACATCTTGCTGCTGCCGGCCTCAATCTGGTGATTGCGCCGGTACCGCGCGGCGAGAGCGAGCTCGACATCTGCCGCCGCTTCGTCGATGGCCGCCGCGTCGATGCCATGCTTCTCGTCCGCACCAAGCGGAAGGACGAGCGCGTCGAATTCCTGCAGTCGCGCGGCATCCCCTTCGTCACCAACGGCCGCACAGAAAGCCTGATGCCCCATCCCTATATCGATGGCGACGGTTTTGCCGGCTTCCGGGCCGCGACGTTGCGCTTCCATGCCTCCGGCCACCACCGCATCGGCCATATCGCCGGCCCGCAGGAATATTACTTCGCACATGACCGCTGCCGCGGCTGGCGGGCGGCGATGGAGGAATGCGGCCTTGCGACCGATCTCTGCGCCGAAGGCGCGCCGCTGGAGCAGGGCGGTTATCTCGCAGCACTCGAACTTCTGCGCCAGCCGTCGCGTCCGACCGCACTCGTCTGCGCCACCGACGAAATGGCGATCGGGGCACTCCGCGCGCTGCGCGAGGTCGATGGCGGCAACCAGATCAGCATTGTCGGCCATGACGACTTGCCGATGGGCGCGTTCACCAGCCCGCCGCTTTCGACCATGCGCATGACCGGCGAACACCTCGGCGCGAGCTTCGCCTCGCTGCTGCTGCGCGCCATCGGCGGCGAACCCGCCGAAGAACTCCAGGAGCTTCACGCGATCGAATTCGTCGATCGCGACAGCCATCGCCGTCCGCTTAGAGCGGCATAGACAGCAGTGCATCTCAAACAAAGAACAATGAAGGAGGAGAAGATGAAACATATCATGTCATTTGGAATTCTGGCTTCCACCGTGCTGGCCTTCGCCTCACCGGTGCTTGCCCAGACGGTTTTCGTGTCCACCCAGCTTCGTCCGATCGAGGAGGCGACCGTCGTCCGCGAAGAACTCCTGAAGGACGTCGGCCCGGTCGATTACGTGGTCGAGGAGCCGCCGCAGTTTGCCGTCCGTATGGAAGCCGAACGCCAGGCCGGCAAGCACACCGTCAGCCTCGTCGGTGCGCTGCATGGCGAGCTTTCGCCGCTTGCCGACAAGGACACGCTCGAACCGCTCGACGATCTCGCCAAGAAGCTGGCAGCGAGTGGCATGCCGCAGTCGCTGCTCGACCTCGGCAAGCTCGGCAAGTCGACCCAGCAGTATATCCCGTGGATGCAGGCGACCTATGTCATGGCCGCCAAGAAGGAAGCCCTGCAATACCTGCCGGCCGGCGCCGACGTGAACGCGCTGAACTACGATCAGCTGATCACGTGGGGCAAGAACATGCAGGAGGCGACGGGCCAGCCGCAGATCGGTTTCCCGGCCGGCCCGAAGGGGCTGATGGCGCGTTACTTCCAGGGCTATTTCTATCCGTCGTTTACGGGAGGTGTCGTGCGCACCTTCCAGAGTGCGGATGCGGCCGGAGGCTGGGAGAAGCTGAAGGCGCTATGGGCCTATGTGACGCCGAACTCGACCAGCTACGACTTCATGCAGGAGCCGCTGGCAGCCGGCGAAGTCATGGTCGCCTGGGACCATATCGCCCGCCTGAAGAATGCCATTTCTGCAGCACCTGACGATTATGTCGTCTTCCCGGCTCCTGCGGGTCCGAAGGGTCGCGGCTACATGCCGGTCGTTGCCGGTCTCGCAATCCCGAAGGGCGCGCCCGACAAGGCCGGCGCAGAAAAGATCATCGAACACCTTTCCATGCCGGACACACAGCTCCTGACCGCCTCCAAGGTCGGCTTCTTCCCGACCCTGAACGTCAAGCTGCCGCCGGATCTCGATGCCGGCGTCGCCCTGCTCGCCGGTGCGGTCACCGCCACCCAGGCTTCCAAGGACGCAGTCATCTCGCTGCTCCCGGTCGGCCTTGGTGACAAGGGCGGCGAGTTCAACAAGGTCTACATGGACAGTTTCCAGCGCATCGTGCTGCAGAACGAGCCCGTCGCCGACGTTCTGAAGGCCCAGGGCGCCACGATGGCCAAGCTGATGACTGACACGAAGGCTGCCTGCTGGGCGCCTGACGCCAAGAGCGACGGACCCTGCCCGGTCGAATAAATCCGCCCATGAAGCGTCCGGGCGAGATGCCCGGGCGCTCTTCCGACACTCTGCTCTTCAAGGCCGGAGCCGATGACCAACAGCCGACCCTGGATGCCCTATCTGCTGATCCTGCCATCCGTCGCCTTCCTGGCGCTGCTCTTCGTCGTGCCGCTGGTGCAGACGATCTGGCTGGCGGTTTCGGACAATGGCGCGCCATCGCTCGCAAATGCCGAGCGCATGGTCACCGACATCAATTTCACCCGCTCGGTGAAGAACACCTTCCTGCTGACGATCGCGGTCGTGCCGGTGCAGATCGCCATTGCGCTTGCCATGGGCACGATGGTTGCCAAGGTCGGCCGCGGGCGGGAGACGATCCTGTGGATCTGGACAATCCCGCTTGGCATTTCCGACCTCGCCGCCGGCCTCGTCTGGCTGTCGATCCTGCAGAATACCGGCTATCTGAATTCGCTGCTCTTCGGCCTCGGTATCATCGGCAGGCAGGCAAGCTGGCTCTCCTACCAGACGCCGGTCGCGCTCTTCCTCGCGATCGCCGTTGCCGAAATCTGGCGCGGCACGGCCATCGTCATGGTCATCATCGTCGCCGGTCTGAACCAGGTGCCGAAGGAATTCAAGGAAGCCGCCGAAATCTTCGGCGCGGGTCCGTGGACGCGCTTCTGGCGCATCACCCTGCCGCTGATCCGCCCCGCCCTGCAATCGGCGCTCATCCTGCGCACCGTGCTCGCCTTCGAGGTCTTCGCGGTGGTCTATGCGCTCGGCGGGCGCAATTTCCCGGTTCTCGTCGGCGAGGCGTACAACTGGCAGAACCAGAACCAGAACTACAGCGTCGCCGCCGCCTACGCGGTGCTGATCATGATCATCTCGCTTGCCGCCACGCTCATCTATCTCAAAGCCTTGAAGGTCGATCCGGAGCGCCTGCCATGACCACGGACATCATAAGCACGACCGCGGACACCCCCAACGCCGCCGGCTTCGTCTCCTCGCGGCGCTGGCTTCTCTGGAGCGGCATCGCCGCACTCTGCGCCTGGGTGCTGGTGCCGATCTATCTGGTGGCGCTCGGCGCACTCGGCGGCCGCCAGGGTGTTTATGTCTGGCCGAAGACGGGATTGCCGACTGGTCTGTCGCTGGAGCCCTTCATTCTCTTCCTGAAGACCGAAGGCGTCGTGCAATCCTTCCTCAATTCGCTGGGGGCAGCCGGCATTACGGTGGCGCTTTCGATCCTGCTCGGCGCGCCGGCGGGTTACGCGCTCGCACGCTACGATTTCCGCGGCAAGGACAGCTACCGGCTTCTGGTGCTGCTGACCCGCGCCTTTCCGCTGGCAATCCTGGCGCTGCCGCTGACTGTCTCCTTCATCCGGCTCGGCCTCTACGATACGATCCTCGGCGTCGGCCTTATTCATACGGTGCTGGCGCTGCCTTTCGCGGCTCTTGTCACCCAGGGCATTTTCCTCGGCGTGCCCAGGGAATTGGAGGAAGCCGCCTGGGTGTTCGGCTGCACCCGCATCCAGGCCTTCTTCAAGGTGGTGGCGCCACTCGCTCTGCCCGGCATCGTCGCGACCGCGGTCTTTGCCTTCGTCATCTCCTGGAACGAGGTTTTTGCCGCCTCGGTGCTGACGGTGCGCAATCGCACGCTGACCGCCTACCTGCTGACCGTGCTTTCGGAAAGCCCGATGCATTACCGCTTTGCCGGGGGCCTGATGCTCATCCTTCCCTCGGTTGTCTTCATCTTCGCGGTCAGGCGCTACCTCTTCGCGATCTGGGGCATTTCCTCCAAATAACGGGACCATCGATATGGCCAATATTGTCATCGACCGCATCCGCAAGAGCTTCGGAGCCTTCCAGGCGCTGAAAGAGGTCTCGCTGACGATCAACGACGGCGAATTCGTCTCGCTGCTCGGTCCGTCCGGCTGTGGCAAGACCACGCTGCTGCGCATCATCGCCGGCCTCGAGACGGCAACATCGGGAGATGTCCGTATCGGCGACAAGTCGGTGATCGGCCTGGCACCCCGGGATCGCGGGCTTGCGATGGTCTTCCAGAACTATGCCGTCTTTCCGCATATGACGGTCTACGAAAACGTCGCCTTCGGGCTGCGGATGCAGAAGGCCGACGACGCACGCGTGAAGGCGCAGGTCGAGAAGGCCGCCGGCCTCCTGCATATCGAGCAATATCTCGACCGCTACCCGAACAAGCTTTCCGGCGGCCAGCGCCAGCGCGTTGCGGTCGCTCGCGCCCTTGCCGTCGAACCGAAGGTTCTGCTGATGGACGAGCCGCTTTCGAACCTCGACGCGCTGCTCCGCCTCGAAATGCGCACCGAACTCAAGACCGTGCTGCAATCGGCAGGCACGACGACAATCTATGTCACCCATGACCAGACGGAAGCGATGGGTCTTTCCGACCGCATCGCCGTCATGCATGGCGGCGTGGTCGAGCAGGTCGGTCATCCGGTCGAGATTTACAATCACCCTGCGACACGGTTCGTCGGCGGCTTCATCGGCAATCCACCGATGAACTTCATACAGGTGCCGGTTTCGAACGGCCAGGTGGCCGTAGGCGCCGAACGGCTCGTGGCGCCGCAGGAATCCGGCGATCAAATCATCCTCGGCCTGCGCGGCGAGGCCGTCGAACTCGCGTCGCTGCCGCAGGGCCTCGAAATGCGGGTTCGCGTTGCCGAGCCGATGGGCTCGCATCTGCTGTTGACTGGGTCGATCCATGACCAGCCGGTCCGCGTCATCCTGCCGGCTTCGGAGACCGTGAAGAGCGGCGAGACGATCGGCCTAAAGCTCGACCAAAAGCGCATCACCTGGCTTTCGCCCGAAAGCGGCAAGTCCTTTCCGGCCGTTTTGGCCTAAGAATACCGGAGCATCCAGAATGAACACGCATATCGACCAGGCGAAGCGCATCCTCGCCCAGAACGATCGCGGCGGCTATACCGTGCCGACCGAGCGGCTCTATCCCTTCCAGTGGAACTGGGATTCCGCCTTCGTCGCCATGGGCTTCGCGCTCTACGATACCGGCCGCGCCTATCGCGAGTTGGAGCGGCTGGTCGAGGGCCAGTGGGCGGATGGAATGATCCCGCATATCGTCTTCCACGCGCCAAGCGAAACCTATTTCCCGGGGCCGACCGTCTGGCGCACAAATCATACGATCCCGACCTCCGGGATAACCCAGCCGCCGGTCTTCGCGATCGCACTGCGCAAGCTGCATGAGGTCGCCGGCAAGGAGGACGAGACGCGCACCCTGCCCCTCTACGAGGCGGCGCTGAAATGGCACCGCTGGTGGTATTCCGCCCGCGACCCTGGAGGCACGGGGCTCGTAGCACTCCTGCATCCCTGGGAAAGCGGCAGCGACAATTCTCCCGCCTGGGACATCGCGCTTGCCCGCGTGCCCGTCACAACCGACACGCCTGTCGTGCGTAAGGATATCGGTCATGTGGATGCCGACATGCGCCCGCGCGACGAGGATTACCGCCGCTTCATTCATCTGGTCGATACCTATGCCGCCTGTGGTTGGGATCCGGCGAAACAATGGGAAAAGGCGTCCTTCAAGGTCGCCGAGATCCAGACGACCGCCATCCTTCTCAAGGCGGGCGAAGATCTGGAACAACTCGCCCGCCTGTTTGGCCGGACAGAGGACGCGATCGAGATCGCTGCCTTCAACGACCGCAGCCGTACGGCGATAATGGCCCAGTGGCGGCCGGACCTCGCCCGCTTCGTCTCGCGCGACCTGATCTCCGGCGAAGATGTCGAAGCCGCCACGCAAGCCGGCTTCATCCCCCTCCTCTCGCTGGACCTCGACAAGCAGGTTGCGAACGCCCTGGTCTCGGAAATGAAGGCCTGGTCCAAGGATCTCAAAGTTGCCTTCCCCACGACCAAACCCGGCATCGCCAGCTGGGAGCCGAAGCGCTACTGGCGCGGCCCCGCCTGGGCGATCATCAACTGGCTGCTGATCGACGGACTCAGGCGCAATGGCCATGCGGATGTGGCCGAAGACCTGCGGAAATCGACCGTCACAGCGATCGAAACGGAAGGTTTCGCCGAATATTTCGATCCGGTCACCGGCGAAGGTTGCGGCGGCCTCGGCTTTTCTTGGACGGCTGCAGCCTATCTGTGGCTTGAGCGTGGCAGAGTGCTCGCCTGAGCATTGATCCTCATCAATCCGGCTGCCACGGCTGCATCGTGAGCACATTGCCGCCCAGCTTGGCGAAGGCGCGCTGGCGGCAGGAGAAGACCAGGATCTGCTGGTCGCGCGATTGGCGGTGCAGCGCATCGAACATCCGCTCGATCCGGTCGTCGTCGGAATAAACAAGCGCGTCGTCGAGGATGACAGGCGCCGGCCGGCCGTCGCGGGCAAGCAGCCTTGCGAATGCGAGGCGGGTCAGCACCGAGAGCTGCTCCCGCATGCCGCCGCTCAGGCGATCGACATCCTCGTCCAGGCCATTGCGGCGCACGATCTGCGGCAGCAAGGTGTCGCCGTCGAAGGTAATCGTGATGTCGTCAAACAGCAGGCCGACCAGCGGGGCGAGTTCGTTCATGACAGGCTTAAGATAGAGGTCGCGCGCCGCTGCTCGCGTCGCCGTCAGCGCCTTGCGCAGGCGATCCAGCACGGCGACCTCCGTCTCGAAACGCTTCACCTGCTCCCGCGCCGCGTCAAGCAAACCACGAGTTTCCAACCAGTTTTCTTCCACCGCACTGTCTGATCGGGTGCGGATCTGACCGCCGAGGTCGGCAAGCTCCTCGCGTAGCCTGGCAATTTCACGTGCTGCGGCGTCGGCGACCGAACGTGCCCTGGCAAGGGCGGCTTCCGCGCCGGCGAGGTCCCGCCCGGCCCTGCGCAAAGGCCCGGCCCGGAGCTCAACCGCATCGCATTGTTCTTTGGCGCTGGAAAGCCTTGCCGCAAGGTCCCGTTGCAATTCCGGTCGGCCGGCTTCGGGACCGATGATCGCCGCGATAGCCTCGAGCTCCTGGCCAAGTTTGGCGTGCTCCGTCTGCGCCCGCAATATTGCCTCGCCGGCCTCCATGCGCATCACCGACGCTTCCCGCGCCCAGTTTCGCGCCAGGTCGATACGCTGCGTCGCATCCGCGAGACGGGCGCGCACCTCTTCCGGGTCGGCGTCGAGTTCGACTGGACCCTGGCTGAGTTCCGCAAAGCGTGCGGCATCGAGGTGAAGCTGGTCGATGCCATTCGGAGCCACATCGGCGAACCGCTGGCGTGCCCGCCCCAGTTCCTCCTGCTTGCTCCGGGCGGCAATATCGCGCTGTCGCGCCGCCCGCAAACTGTCGACACCGAGCCTGGCAAGCAATGTTTGGCGCGTCGCTTCCGCAGCCTCGAGCGCCCCGTCCTGTTCTGCCTGCCGGCTGGAATGGATGGTCAGCGTACCGATGCCTGCTATGTCGAGTTTCGCCACCCCGGCAAAGCTCTTGTCCTCACCCCCAGGCAAAGGCTGGCGGTCCATGCTCACCGATCCGGAGGCGTCCTTCAGGTAGTCGATCCTGAGCCTGGGAAGGCCGACCTCGGCTGCTGCACGCAGGCCAACGATCTTGAGGTCCAACGCTTCGAGCCGTTCGATCGCATCGGCTGGAATGGCGAGCAATGCATGCGCAGCCTCCCCGTCCTCGATCTGCCGCCGCGCCGCTTCCGCCTGTTCGAGATGCAGACGAACCTCCGCCAGCCGCTCTGCGGCGTGACGCGAACGGAGTGCTGCCTCCAGCCGCGCCAGCAATTCGCGGTTTACCCGCTCATCCTCTTCGGCTGCCTGAACCTCCGCCGTAGCGGCCTCGCTTTCGGCCAGCGATGCCGCGCGTCGCTCGGCTGCATTTGAAAGCTCTTTTTCCGTCACGGCGAAACGCCGCGCGAGTTCGTCACTGCGGTTCAATGCCGCGTGGAAGCGGTCGAATGCCTGCTGCGCCTCATCGCGACGGCTGGCGGCCAGGGCAGCTTCGGCATCGAGTGCCTTGAGTTCCCTGTCGTGCAGTTTAGCGGCCTCGAGCACAGACTCGGCATTGGCAATCGCCGCCTTCCGGCCGGCCTCTTCGTCCGAATTTTCCAGTTCGCTGAGTCTCGCCTGCACTGAGCGGCGGCGGTCGAGCGCGCCGTGCAGCATCTCCACCTCCTTGGCCAGCCGCGCCTCCTCCGCCTGCAGCCGATCACGATCGTCGAGCGCGGCGGCAAAGCGGCCTCCGGCCTTTGGCCGGAGCGTCGCGGTGACTAGGCAATTGAGTTCTTCCTCGCAGGCTTCGAGCACTGCCGACATGCGCCGTCCGCCCGTCAGCGCCTCCACCTCGCCCTGCACCGAAGACAGCAGGCTTTCGCGCACCCGCTTGTCGTTTTCTTCCTCGCTCTTGCTGCGATTTTCGATGCCGGTGACGCCCTGGCGCACCCAGAGCAGGCCTGCCGGGCCGGCAGTTCCGCCGGAAATGAGATCGCCGATGAAAGCCTCGGCCTCGTCGGACTGGGCGACGAGCCGGCCGCTGCCGAGATCGGTGACGCTGGCGCGCCGTCCGCCATAGAACTGCTTGGTCAAGCGGTAGCGGCCGGCTTCAATCGTGATATCGGCCTCGACGATCGGATTGCCGCCGCTATAGGGGCGCAGCATCTGCACGCTCTTTGGCGTGCCGCCGTGCGGCTGGAAGAACAGCGCATGCAGCGCCTCGAAACAGGTCGATTTGCCGTGTTCGTTGGCAGCGCTCAGCACATTCACGCCGTCGGCGATTCCTTCGACGGATATGCCGCGGCCGGCGAAGCGTTTGACGTTGTGAAGGCGAAGAGCGTTGAGTTTCATCGATCGATCGCCTCGCAATAGGAAAACAGGCGGATCAACGCCTCACGCGCCACACCCCTGTCATCGCCAGAGCGGGATTGGTCGAGGCTTTCGGCAAGCAGCAAATCCGCAGTATCGCGCAACGCACCGGCTCGGTCGATGATCTCGAGATCATCGCTCTCGCAATCGGTCCCCAGCAGTTCCGTATCGATCTCCAGATGCGCAAATTCCGGCGCGACCTGCTGCAGCAGGCTGGTCATTGCCGTGCGCCCGTTCAATCGGGCACGGCCGGACAGCGCGACGCGCAACAGGGTTTGTCGCCGCGCGAACGGTTCCGGCAGCGCGGCCTTCAGCGCTTCAACACCGTCTTCCGCTGCCAGCAGCGGAAGCTGCAATGTCTGCCAGGAAAAGCTGGCAGTTGCCACAGCCGCCGTCGTCGGCATCGCCCCTTGTCCTGCAATGGAAACGACCATCGCCTGTCCCGGCCGGTCATGCTTGAAACGGTCCGGCTCGGGCGCGCCGCTGTAATACGTTCTGGCGTCCACCGCCACCGATCCGTGCCAATCGCCGAGCGCCATGTAATCGAGGCCGGCCAGCGCCGCGCGGTTCGGCGCAATCACGTTCGTGGCCGCGGCATCCTCCGAAAATTCCTGGATCGGGCCATGGGCGAGGCCAATGCGGATGGAGCCGTCCGGCGTGGCGGCACCCGTCATCCATTCGGTCAGGTCGCGGCCCGGCCTCCTGGTCGTGCAAGGCGCCGGCAGCAGGACGACATCCGGTCCAAGCGGAAGAGGCGTCGCTTCCGTCGCAAGGATGACATTGTCGGGCACCACGCCGCGCGCAGCACTCCAGAGCTGATCCGCCAGCAGTGAATCGTGATTGCCCGGAAGCAGGACCCAGCGCAGCGGTGCGTTTCGGGCCATCTCGCCAAGCGCTTGCCGAAGTACGGCCGGCGTCGGCGTCTCGGTATCGAAGGTGTCGCCTGCAAGCAGGATGACACTTGCCCCATGCTCTCGTGCCGTACCGGCTAGTCTCGCGATCACGCCATGCCGCGCCTCGCGCAGGCGCCCTCTCAAATCCTCCGGAAGATTGCCAAATCGTTTGCCAATATGAAGGTCCGAACTGTGCAGGAAGGAAAACATTAATCAGCCATGTTTGCGATGCGCCGCGAGCTTCCGAGCATGGCCTACAGCGCCGCGCGTCTTTTTAGACACACAAAGGACACTGTAGCGCTTCGCAGTAGGCCTCGTCCGCGGTTCGCGATTCCGTTGTTCCGCGACAGACCATGCCTCCCGATATCAGGCGAGGCAAGCCTATCCTGGCTCAACAAGCTCTTATCCAACGCTTATCTAATTCTGCGGGATATTCGACACCGTATCCATCCCGCTCACGGACGAGGACGGCTGCTGATACGGCCTGTGAACCTCGGGCAGAGTGCCGCCTGGTCCTAGGTAGAACGGTTGAACACCACCATCTTCGCGTCGGCCATCTATCAGACCTCCAATATATCAGGGAGCCGTTCGCGAAGCTCCTTTACCAGCACGCGTTCATTTTCCGAGTAGTCGACCGGAACGTTCACCAGATGGACGCCACCTCCGGAGAATGCCTCTTCGAGAACCTGTTTGAACTGGCCGATATCGTCGACTCTGGTTCCCTTGGCGCCGTAGGATTCGGCATATTTCACGAAGTCGGGATTGCCGAAGGTCATCCCGAAATCCGGGAATTCGTCCACCGCCTGCTTCCAGCGGATCATGCCGTAGGCATTGTCCTCGATGACGAGGACGACGAGGTTGAGTTTCAGCCGGACGGCGGTTTCGAGTTCCTGCGAGTTCATCATGAAGCCACCGTCACCACAAATCGCCATGACACGCCGCTCGGGATAGAGCATCGAGGCAACCATCGCCGATGGCAGCCCGGCTCCCATCGTTGCAAGGGCATTGTCGAGCAGTAGCGTGTTCGCCATCCGCGTCCGGTAGTTCCGGGCAAACCAGATCTTGTACATGCCGTTATCGAGCGCCAGGATGCCATCATGCGGCATCACCTCTCTTATGTCGTGGACCAGCCGCTGTGGCGTGAAGCGATCTTCTGTTGCCCGCGCGGCGATGCGCTCGAGAATGCGCTCGCGGAGATGAAGAAGCGCCTGCGCGTTTGGCAGCTTGCCCTCGAGGCGATCCGCCAGCGCCTTCAGCGAAGGGCCGATGTCGCCGATGACCTCGGACTGCGGGAAATAGACCTGCTCGACGGTCGCCGGCTGATATCCGACATGAACGACCTTCGGGCCGTCCTTGCCCATGATGAAGGGTGGTTTCTCGATCGTGTCGTGCCCGATCGTGATGATAAGGTCTGCCTGTTCAATGGCCTCGTGGACATAATCCCGCTCCGACAGCGCGGCGGTGCCCATATAAAGTTCGGTTCCGCCGGGCACCGTTCCCTTCCCCATCTGGGTGGTAAAGAACGGAATGCGCGTACGGATCACAAACTGCGCAATATCGGATGTCGAGCGGGGACGCGAGGCGGCGGCCCCGAACATCAGAAGCGGACGTTTGGCTGCGGCGATGAGGGCGGCAGCGCGATCGAGGGCCGCATCGCTTGCCGTCGGCAGTTCGAGCTGATGCGGCGCAATCAGCGCCACCTCCTGGCATTCTTCGGCCGCAATATCTTCCGGAAGCTCCAGATGCACCGGCCCCGGCCTTTCCTCCTGGGCGATGCGGAACGCCTCCCTGACCGTCGTCGGGATCATCTGCGGCGACACGATCTGCCTTGCGAGCTTGGTCAGCGGCTTCATCGACGCGACGACATCGACCACCTGGAAACGCGCCTGGCGGGACGAGAGGATCCCCTTCTGACCTGTGATCATCACCATCGGCATCGCGCCGAGCAAGGCATAGGCGGCACCTGTCGAGAGGTTCAGAGCGCCAGGCCCGAGCGTTGTCAGGCAGACGCCGGGCTTTCCAGTCAGGCGGCCATAGGTCGCGGCCATGAACGCCGCCGCCTGCTCGTGCCGGGTGAGGACGAGCTCAATCGAAGACTTGCGGATGGATTCGACGACGTCGAGATTCTCCTCGCCGGGAATGCCGAAGATGCGCTCGACACCTTCGTTCTCAAGCGCTGCCACTAGAAGATCGGAGCCTTTGGTCATTGATGTTTGCCCGTGCTGTTTGGTTCGAGGCCTCCAGAAAGGAAGGCCCCTTTGAAGATATGTTCTTTTCCAGGCCTGTCCATGCGTTCGCCGGCATCGGCGGTTGTCCTCAATCCCGCCGAGAATTTCTACATAGGATTTGCCGCGGGATAAAAAAGCTCTCCGCGATTCTGCTGGCAAACAGCTTTGACTGATGATGTGAGATGTTGCGGTTCAGGCCGGCGCCTCCCGCCCGCAGGGCGCAGAGCCCTGTTTTGGTGTATCCGAGGATATCAATGGCTTGGCGGCAACGCGCCTACAAGAGCCCCTTGGCCTTGAAGTCGGCGGCGAAGGTGGCAAGCGGCATAACAAGGGTGAGCGGTTTCCCTTGCAGCGGTTCGGCGCCATAGCTGGCATACCAATGGGCGGCGCGTTCGCTCTTGGCATCGATGATGAGCAGTATCCCGCCGCCCTCGCTGGCGAGCCGTAGGCAACGGAGCGCTGCAGCAGCGATGAGCTGGCCGCCTAAACCCTTTCCCGCCACCTTTATGTCGGTTGCCAAGCGCGCAAGCTTGAAGCCTGCGACTTCATGGCGTGCGAGGCCTCTGGTCAGCTTTGGAGGCACGGCCTCATGTGTAACGGCCGAAGGCGCGACTGTGTAGAATCCGAGGATGCGATGAGGTTGGGCCTTGTCGATAGCGCAGAAGGTCTTCGCCGCATTCTGCTCATGGCTCTGCCGAGCGAAGCGCCGAATGAACTCGTTCATTGCCGCATCGCCGCAATCGAATGCGGCCCGATCGTGCGACTTAGCGATCGGCTCTTCATGCCAGACGGGGAGGGTCACAAGGCATCCGGTAGAGCAGAGATCGCGGCGCGTAGTTTCGCGTTCGGTTTGGGCGGGTGTTCAAGCAGATCGAGGATGCGGATGAAATCGCGGCTCGACACGGTCTCAACTTCAGCAGCCTGGATGACGGCTTCGGCTTCAGGTACGATCTTATCGAGAATGAAATCGGCCATATCCTTGTTCGAGAGGGCAGCCGCGCGCGCGATCATTGCCTTCTGCTTTGGCGGGATACGCAGCTGGTAGCGTTCGGTTTTGTTGTCCGCGGTTCTCGGCATAGTTATCTCCTTAATCGCAGTATAGTGTACACATAGTATGTGTACAAGAAGTTTACTGTTGATCGCAGCATTCATGGCCGAAATCACACGGCGATCTCACGTCTCACACTCAAAGGTGGTGACGCTCAAATCGTCGATGTTCAGACAAGCTCCAGCCTGATCCCGGATGTGACTGGTACTTGCGACGTCATTGAGCGCAATTGGCAGATTTCGACGTGCCCAAGCGGTTCATGAGGATGAAGTTCGCGGGAACATTGCGGGGATTTGTTGCGGCTAGCCAGCGATCAGCCGAAAAATACGTCTTGGTCCTCACCTGCGAACTTGAAGTCGCCTTAAGACCAAGAACAAAATTGAAGATATTTGCGCCGCCTGCTTCGCGCGTGAAGCTGAGATAGGAGCCGAATCGTTCGTATTCGACATTTCGAAGGTTTTGGATCGAGGCAAGAGTATCTTCGAAATCACGCC
This sequence comes from Rhizobium sp. 10PS4, assembly GCF_032464805.1. Classification (NCBI taxonomy): domain Bacteria; kingdom Pseudomonadati; phylum Pseudomonadota; class Alphaproteobacteria; order Hyphomicrobiales; family Rhizobiaceae; genus Rhizobium; species Rhizobium sp. 10PS4. The sequence continues at coordinate 108,110 of NZ_JAWDIW010000001.1, forward strand.
AGCACGCCTGCTTCACGATGATCTCGAAAATGCGCAGGACGGCCGGGGCGAGACGTCCCTGGGCGTCGGTCGTCGGCCCAATGATCTTGGCGCGGATCTCAAGAATATCGCCCATTTCATCTCCACGAACCTTAACGAAGGTCGAGCTGAGTGGACGCACCTCGTCCCGTTCGTAGATGCGCTGAAAATAACACTCATAGCTGCGATTGCGCATCGATGCGGCTTTCCATTCGCTCATCTCGATGCCGGCTTCTCGAAGAGCACCGCAAAAGCTCGACCCCGAGACGCGCCAGATCCGCAGAAACTGACTTGCCAACTCCAGCTTCGGGGCCTCGATCAGCTGCAACGGTATCGACGTCGGCGGGAGGGGAGAAGGAACCGCCGGATCAGGGCGGGCGGCTATGCGAGATGATCGGGCAGCCTTATTGAGAGCTCGATTTTCGAAGGGGCCGACCGGATCTTCGAGGTGATGGATTTCACGGTAAAAAACGACGGTGCCTGCAAGAAGCAAAATTGATATCAAAAGCCCTGGCCAAAGCAGGGACCAGCGGTTGCTCGGCATTGGGAAATTCCGGTGCCAAGGCGGGCTGTCGCGAGGAGGATCGACTGCTGATGGCACTTTATCCACGGCGCAACCTCACAAGCAAATAGGAGCGGCTGCGAGTTCGAACTCAATCAATCTCGATCCTATTTGCGATCAACCGGTGTCGGTCGGCGCATGGACCAATCAACCCTGCTGACATCTCCCTCTGAGATGAGCAACGGATGCGAAAAACGGTTCAGTCTGTCCGACTCACCTTCGACAATGTAAGTGTGAAGTTGCGTGTGTCGAGCGTCAAGCAGCTACCCCAGTGGATAGCGCTCGTCCCCTAATATTCCCGTGGCGGCTTTGCAATGTCGGCAGCATCGGCGAGCGTTTCAAAGAACGAACGCAATCTGCGAGCAGACGACAGCCTTAGACAATACTTCGAAGCAATGGTGTCATGCCGTCATATGACGCGCTTGACGCCAGGCCTCATAACGTTCGAGGGTCTCCTTGTTGGGCGGGTATACCCCCAAGGTCGATTTGCCTGACTCGATTTCCAGCTTGAGAAACTCTTCCTGCTCCTCCATCGCAACAGCTTCTTCGGCAATGTCATCGACATATTCCCGCGGAATAACGATCACCGCTTCGCTGTCGCCAAAGATGATGTCATCGGGATAAACGGCGACGCCGCCGCAGGCGATTGGCTGGTTCATATCTGAGGCATGGTGGGCAACCAGGTTCGCCGGCGCTGCCGGTCCCATGCAGTAGGTCGGGAGTCCCAGCTGTGCGATATCGGCCGTATCGCGGACGCCGCCGTCGAGCACGAGGCCGGCGGCGCCACGATAGACAAGACGACGGGCAAGCATGGCGCCAATGCCGGCGACTTCCGCCAAGGAGCGGCAATCGAAGACGAGAACATGGCCGTCGGGGATCGTATCGATGGCCTTGCGCTGTTGATTGGATGGATCCGAACTGTAAGTCGAACCGTCGATATCTTCCCGTGCGGGGATGTAGCGTACGGTGACGGCCGGGCCGATCATCGGCCCGCCGGCGCTGGCCAGCGGCCGCACGCCGCGAACCGCGGTGTTCTTCAGGCCACGCTTCAGCAACAGAGTGCTGAGACTTGCAGAATTCGTCCGCAAAAGCTTTGCATAAACTGATGGGTCCAACGCCGTCATGAGATCCTCCATTGTCCGGTGGAAGCTCTACCACAACGAGAAGATAGTTCAATAAAGAATTTAATGTTTCTTATTTGGACAAAGGTTGCTTGCCATTAATCGCCTTTGTCAAGATGGCGGCACCCTCCACGACCTCGCGCTTAATTGCCCGTGCCCTGTCCGGCGTCGCTTCACCAATAAACGGGACGCTGATCGTCGCGACGAGTCGACCTTCGGAATCGAAGACGGGCGCGGCAAAGGCCCGGAGGCCGAGGTTGGATTCCTGATTGTCCTCGGCGCATCCATTGCGTCGAATTTCAACGAGTGCTTCCTTCAGCGCCTCCGGATCGGTAATCGTATATGGCGTCTTCGACTCCAGTCCGCCGCTGCAATAGGCCTCTATGTCACCGTAGTCCGAATAGGCAAGAGCGAGCTTGCCGGCGGCGCCGACATGTTTACGCGAGCGGCTGCCGACCTTGATGAAAAGCGAATAATCGCCGGGACTGGAGGCTGCAAATATCGTCATCATCTCGTTGCCTTCGGGGGCGGCCAGCCTGAAGGATTCGAAAATGCGGTCAGCCGCAGCCGTCAGGATCGGCCTTGCCGCCTCGATCACCGTTGCCCTGTCGGCGCCGGGCGAGATGCGCCGCGCAAGCTCGACGAATTTTGGCCCCAGCTCGTAGGACGCTCCACCATTCACCCGCGCCACAAGCCCATGCGCGGCCAATGAATTGAGGATCCGATAGACGGTCGAACGCGGAACTCCAAGCTGATCAACCAGCGCGGCCAAGGAAATTCCCGTCTTCGCATCGGCAACGGCCTCAAGCAGGTGGGCGGTCTTTTCGACGACGGGTGATCCATGTTTTGGTTCAATCATGAACTATAAATTCCATATGAGAATTATAATATTGACTTCGCAGGACTGAGCGAGCATGCTCAGTGGTGTGAGTGTCACATTTGACACTACGCGCTTGGCGGAGGAAGTAAAGCCATTTGCATACCCGCTGCGGCGGTGCGCAACCGGATGGTTTTCACAAGACGGCACTGCGATGGACGGGATGCCGCTCGTTTGGATCTGGAGGAGGGATTTCATGAAGAAGATGAAGGGAATTGGTGCGCTGAGCATCGGACTGGCATTCCTGCTGGCTCCGGGCAGCGCAATTCGCGCCGACGCTGCCTCGGATAAGCTGACGGTGGTGGTGACCGACGAACCGAAGTCGCTCGATCCCTGTGACACCGACCTTTCGGGCAACTCTCGCATTCTACACAACAACATCACGGAAGCGCTGGTCAATCTGAGCCCGGCCGACGGATCGGTCGTCCCGAGCCTTGCCACCAGCTGGCGGCAAGTGGACGAGTTGACCTGGGAACTCAAGCTCCGCGACGACGTCACCTTCCACGACGGCAAGGCGTTCGATGCCAGTGCAGTCGTTGCCGCTCTCAAGCGGGCGCAGGATCCGGCACTGGCCTGCGAAGTCGGACTTGCGACGTTGAAGGGCGTCAAGTTCAATGCAGAAGCGGTGAACCCGACGACCCTCCTCATCAAAACTGATATCGTCGAGCCGATCCTGCCGAACAAGATGTCCGCCGTGGACATCGGTTCGCCGGCGACCCCGAACGACGGCAAGTCGCGCTCCCCGGCCGGAACGGGACCCTACAAGCTTGCAGCGTGGACGCCAGGGCAATCGGTCGACCTCGTGGCCTTTGACGGCTATTGGGGCGACAAGCCGGCGATCAAGAACGCAACCATCATCTGGCGGGCCGAATCCGCTGTTCGCGCGGCGATGGTCGCCACTGGGGAGGCGCAGATCGCATATGAAATAGCGCCCCAGGACGGCACCACGGAACAGGATCATGCCTTCCCAAACGCCGAAACCTCGCTGCTGAGGATCGACGCGGAAATTCCGCCGCTCAACGACAAACGCGTGCGTGAAGCCCTTAATCTTGCGATCGACCGGGACGGCCTAGTCGGCACCATCTTCCACCAGGATGCCCAAAAGGCGATGCAGGCGGTGCCGCCGTCCGTCTTCGGCTTCAATCCCGACATCCCCGTCTGGACGTATGATCCCGAAAAAGCGAAATCCCTGCTCGACGCGGCCAAAGCCGATGGCGTGCCGGTCGACAAGGAAATCGTCATCTACGGCCGCATCGGCATCTATCCCAATTCGTCCGAAAGCCTGGAAGCCATTCAGGCGATGCTCGCGGATGCCGGCTTCAATGCCCGGCTCGAAATGCTTGAGACAAGCCCGTGGCTGAAGAAGCTGCTGAAGCCTTGGGACACGGAACGTCAGCCGTCGATCCTGCAGACGCAGATCGACAACACCGAAGGCGACGCCGTATTCACGCTGCCGAACCGTTTTACCACCGACGGCAACCAGTCGACCATCGCCGATACCAGGCTCGACACGTTGATTGGCGACGCGTCGAAGGCAACCGGCGACGAACGCAAGAAACTGTTCGAGGAAGCGTTCAGCTACATCGCCGTCGATGCGGTCAATATCGTCCCGCTGTTCCACATGGTCACGATTGCCCGCGTCGCCGAGACCGTCACCTATACGCCCGATGTGCAGGCCGGCAACGAGATCAAGCTTAAATCGATCAGCTACCGCTGACCGCCAGACTGGTCGCCGAACGTCCCTTGAGGAGAGCGGATGTCCTTCACCTACTTCCTGAAACGTGCGGCCTTTGCGGCACTCGCACTTGCCGCACTGATGACATCTGCCTTCTTCCTGGTGCGATTGACGGGCGATCCCGTCAATCTCTACCTGCCCGTCGATGCCTCGGATGCGGCCCGCGAAGCCATGCGCGTCCGCCTCGGCCTCGATCGTTCCCTCCCGTGGCAATTCCTCGACTGGGCGGGGGACATGCTGAGCCTCGATTTCGGCACGTCGCTTTGGCACAACCGCCCGGCCATGGACGTTGTCCTGGAGGCGTTGCCGAATACGCTGGCGCTCGGGGCCATTGCCTTGACCCTGGCCTTCATCGCTGCCGTCGTCATTGGATCGATTGCCGCTGTGAACGCCGGCGGCTGGATCGACCGGGCTATCAACGTGCTGTCGCAGGCAGCGGCCAGCGTGCCGGATTTCTGGCTCGGGCTGATGGGCGTCCTGCTGTTTGCCGTCACCTTGCGCATTCTGCCGACATCGGGTTTCGGCGGTCCGATCTATTGGATCCTGCCGGTTGCCTGTCTTTTTGCCAGACCGTTCGGGACGCTGGTGCAGATCGTCCGCGGCTCGATGATCGAAGCACTGAACGCGACATTTGTCCGGACTGCGCGGGCCAAAGGCGCGCGCGGCGGCCGGGTTACCTTCGTGCATGCGCTGCGCAATGCCCTCCTGCCCGCGGTGACCGTGACCGGTGACCTCGCCGCCCAGTTCGCCGGCGGCGGTGGCGTCGTCGAGGTTGTTTTCGGGTTTCCCGGCATCGGCAAGCTGCTGATCGACGGCATCCTGAAGCGCGATTTCGCGATCGTCCAGGCATCGATCTTCGCGGTCGCCGTCGTCATCTTCTTCATCAATATCCTGGTCGACATGCTCTATGCTTCGATCGATCCGCGCGTGAGGGTCGAATGACCAGTACGTCCGCCGACTTCCTCCCCGCCCGCGAGCGCCGAAGCCGCCGCATCTTGTGGTTCATGCGCGCGCTCGCAGGCGACCCCATGGCGGTCGCCGCGACAATCTGGCTGCTGATCGTCGTCCTTGCCATTCTTGCGGATGCATCGTCGCTGCTGGGAGAAAACCGCATTTCGCTGAAGGCGCGCAACCTGCCGCCCTTCGACTTCGGCCAGTCCTGGACGTTGTGGCTGGGCGCCGACGCCCTCGGGCGCCCGCTCCTCGTTCGCCTCATTCAGGCGGCATCGACGACGATCGGCATAGCGCTTGTAACTGTTCTGACGAGCCTGATCGGCGGAACGCTGCTCGGCGTGATCGCCGGTTACTTCGGTGGCATCATCGGCAACCTTGTCATGCGGATCTGCGACATCATCCTGGGTTTCCCGACGCTGCTGGTAGCGCTCTTCGGGCTCTACCTGTTCGGCCCGAGCGTCGGCAATCTCATCATCGTGCTCGCCGTTACCCGCATGCCTGCCTATATCCGCGTCGCAAGAGCCGAAACTCTGGAGGTCCGGGAGAGGCTTTTCGTTGATGCGGCGCGCGTCTTCGGCGGCGGGCCTGTCTGGATATTGCGCAATCACATTCTCCCAAGCGTCGCTCCCACGATGCTGACGCTCGCCTCGGTCAATCTCGCCATGGTGATGCTATTCGAATCCGGGCTGAGTTATCTCGGTCTCGGCATTCAGCCGCCTGCCGTAAGCTGGGGTCTGATGGTGGCGCAGGGCCAGGGATATCTGTCATCCGCCTGGTGGCTGGGCTTTTTCCCCGGCCTGGCTGTGATGCTCACGACCATGTCCTTCAATCTCCTCGCCAACTGGTTCCGGATCGTTAATGACCCGTCGCAGCACTGGCGTCTTGTTAGCCGGAGGCGCTGATGGCTCTTCTCGAAGTCGAGGATTTGCAGGTCAGTTTCGATACTGCAGCCGGCCGCATCCTGGCGCTCAACGGCGTTTCCTTCTCGCTCGAGCGTGGAGCGGTCCTGGCGCTCCTAGGCGAAAGCGGCTCCGGCAAGTCGGTAACCGCATCGGCCATCATGGATCTCGTTCCCAACCCGCCGGGCGAAATCAATCAAGGATCGATCCGTTTCGACGGTGTCGAGCTGTTGCAGCTCTCGCGGAACGAGCGGCGCGATCTCTGCGGCGATCGGATCGCCCTGATCTTTCAGGATGCGCTCGCAGCGCTCAACCCGGTCTATTCCGTGGGCTGGCAGATCGCCGAAATGTTCCGTATCCACGGCCGCACTCCGGAAGGTGGCGTCGAAAAAGCCGTGATCGACCTTCTGACGGCCATCGGCATTCCCGACCCTGAAAGCCGTGCGAGGCAATATCCGCATGAGTTTTCGGGCGGTATGCGCCAACGCATCATGATCGCCATGGCCGTGGCGTTGGAACCGGATGTCATCATTGCGGACGAGCCGACGACAGCGCTCGACGTCACGATCCAGGCGCAGGTGGTCGATCTTCTGGAGACGATCCGCAAACGCAGCGATGCCGGCATGATCTTCATCACCCATGATCTCGGCGTCGTCGCCGAACTCGCCGATCGGGTTGCCGTCATGTATGCCGGCCGCGTCGTCGAGACCGCAAGCGTCTTCGAACTGTTCGAAGATGCCCGCCATCCCTACAGCGTCGGATTGCTTGCCTCGCAGCCGCGCATGGACACGGATGAAGACGAATTGGTGCCGATCCCCGGCTCCGCCCCCAATCCTGTCGCCCTGCCCTCCGGCTGCGCCTTCAGAACCCGCTGTCCACGCGCCGAAGGGCTCTGTGCCGAGATCGTCCCCTCTCTTGAAACCGTAGGGCCGGGCCGCCAGGCCGCCTGCCACTTCCCGGTATCACCAGTATGATCGAACCTCTGCTCAAGGTCCAAAACCTTTCCCGGCACTTCGGCGGCGCCTCGGCACCGGTGCGTGCCGTCGACGATGTGAGCTTCGAGATTGCCAAGGGAGAGACGCTCGGCCTCGTCGGCGAAAGCGGTTGCGGCAAAACCTCGCTGGTTCGGACGCTCTTGAAGCTTGGGCCGGCGACAAGCGGCAGCGCTTTGCTTGACGGCGTGGACATTACGACAGCCAGCGGCCGGCGGCTGCATGAATTGCGCCGCAAGATGCAGGTCGTTTTCCAGGATCCCTACCAGTCGCTCAATCCCCGCATGCGGGTCGACCGGCTGATTTCCGAACCCTGGGCATTGCACCCGGGGGTCGTGTCTAGGAACAACTGGCGTGAAGAGACGGTCAAGCTGCTCGAATCCGTCGGGCTGCGCGCCGAACATGCGGACCGTTATCCCTCGGAATTTTCAGGCGGCCAGCGGCAGCGCCTTGGCATTGCCCGCGCTCTCGCGCTCAATCCGACACTTCTTGTCTGCGACGAGCCTGTTTCGGCCCTCGACGTCTCGGTCCAGGCGCAAGTGATCAACCTGCTCGCCGGACTGAGGCGCGAGCGCAACCTGGCGATGCTGTTTGTCGCGCATGATCTCGCCGTTGTTCGGCATGTCTCGGACCGTGTCATGGTCATGTATCTCGGCAAGATCATCGAAACGGGGCCGAAGCAATCGATCTTCAGCGCGGCGGCCCATCCCTACACGCAGGCGCTGATGTCGGCGGTCCCGACACCGGATCCGAGGCGTCGCGCGCAGCGCAAGCGCATCGTTCTGCAGGGCGATCTGCCGAGTCCCGCAAATCCGCCTAGCGGATGCCGTTTTCGAACGCGTTGCTGGAAAGCAACGTCGATCTGCGCAGAACAGGAGCCCACGCTGACCACGCGAACGGCGGCCCCTGGTCTTCTGACCGCCTGTCATCACGCCAATCCGGAAATCGCCACCGAGATCCCTCGTCTTTGAAAGGACCTGAACCCAGGCCCATTATGCCAAGGTGATCGCAAAGCTGCGCATACTGTCACGCCGGTCAGCTATGACTATTTTCCGTTCGTGTTTCCCGTTTGTTTTATAGCTGCCTTGAGCACGCCTTCCTGCAGATCCGCCTGGTCTGCAAGAATGGCGGCGGCCTCGTCCAGCAAGACGTCTTTTGCATTCTTGCGGGCATTCTCGATGGCAATATCGGCACTCAGGCTGCGCTCGCCTGCCTCCAGGCCGTCATCTCCAAGATCCTCGCCATCCCCTGCTTTCGCTCGATCCTTGAACCGTTTCTCGCGAGCCGTCGCTTCTTTGCGACGTTCGGTTTCATTGAGGGAAACGACCCCTTTTTCGCGCTGCGCCTTGAGGTCGGCAATGTCTTTTATCAGGCGTTGGAAGTCCGGATCGCTCTCAACCCGCGCATCGTGGCGGCTTTGCAATGTAGGCAGCAACGTCGTGATCGTGTCGACAGCCGTGTACTTCGCAGGTTTGATCTGCGCCCACGGCAGGGCATTGTCATAACTGGTCTCGCCGAAGCTCGCCGGATCGAAAAGTCCTGGCAAGCTGATATCGGGCGTCACGCCGTGCAGCTGCGTCGTACCGCCGTTGACCCGGAAAAACTGGGCAATCGTCACCTTTAGCTCCCCGAATTCGGGTTTGCTGTTGCGGACGATCCGGTCAAGATCGACGACGGTCTGAACGGTGCCCTTGCCGAAACTGGGTTCGCCGACGATCACACCTCGGCCGTAATCCTGGATTGCCGCGGCAAAAATCTCCGAAGCCGACGCCGAGCCGCGATTGATCAGGACACCCATCGGGCCTGTCCAGACAGGCGCTGCAAGCTCCGAGCTCTTGACCTCGACCTTGCCATCGCTGCCGCGTTGCTGAACGACCGGACCATCGCCGATGAACAGGCCAGTCAAATCAATCGCCTCGTCCAATGAACCGCCGCCGTTGTTGCGCAGGTCGATGAGAACGCTGTCGACCTTTTCTTGGCTCAGTTCGCCGAGAAGCTTGGCGACATCGCGGCTTGCACTCTTGTAATCCTTGTCTCCTTTGCGCTTGGCTTCAAAATCCTCATAGAATACCGGCAGGGTAATGATCCCGATTTTACGCGTGACGTCGCCCGCTTTTACGGACAACACAGCCTTTCTGGCGGCTTGCTTGTCGAGGCTGATCTTATCGCGCACCAGGCTGATGACGCGATGCGTGGCATCAGCTCCGGCATCTGCCGGCAGGATGTCCAAACGCACGACAGAACCCTTTTTCCCGCGTATCATCTGCACGACTTCATCAAGGCGCGTGCCCACCACGTCCTTGATCGCGCCGTCCTTGCCTTGACCAACGCCGGTAATCCGGTCTCCGACCGAGAGTTTGCCGGACAGCTGTGCCGGTCCACCAGGAACGAGCTCGCGGATCGTCGTGTAGTCGTCGCGCTCCTGCAGGACCGCACCGATACCAAACAGCGAAAGCTTCATCGAGACATTGAAGTCGGCTGAAGCGGCCGCACCGAAATAGTCCGTGTGCGGATCGATCGACGTTGCGTAGGCATCCATGAACGACTGGAAAACGTCGTCGCTTTTGAACTTGTCAGCGCGCTCGAGCGTGTTTTCATAACGTTTGTCGAGTGTTTCGCGAATGGCCGCGTCGTTTTGGCCGCCCAGTTTCAACCGCAACCAGTCGCTCTTGACGCGCTTGCGCCAAAGGTCATTGCTCTCGGCCTCCGACTGCGGCCACGGTGCTTTATCGCGCAGCACCGAATAGTTTTCCTGCGCGCTGAAATCGAAGTCCTGCTTAAGCAGATTGCGCGCATAGTTCATGCGGTCGACAACGCGCTGCTGATACGCTTTGAAGATCGCAAACGGGATCTTCAAGTCTCTCTCCTCGATGGCATCATCGATCTCGCTGCGGTCGGACATGAATCCGTCGATGTCGGCTTGCAGGAAGAGCATGCGGTCCGGATCAAGTGACTTGATGAACCCATCCATGATCCTAGCCGACAAGGCGTCGTCGAGTGGGACGGGCTTGTAGCTATACCGCGAAAGAAATTGCGCGCTCAACTCAGCGGCTTGCGCCTGTCGCTTTAGCGGCGCCAGAGCAGGCGGTGATGCAACTTCAGCATATGCGGACTGTGCAATTGCAAGAAATGCACCAAGGAAAAAGTAGGCTATGCGCATTCAGCGTTGATCCAATTCTTAATGCCGAGTGTCGATGTGCGATCTATGTGACGCAATCATGGTTTTTTGGCAACCAAATGGCAAACGACATGGTTTGCAAAGCTGCGGACATATCCGGCGCCTGGTCGGCGTCTCCGCAGCCGGCGCTCAATCCGCCTGCACGTCTTGCCAGGAGTCGAATGTCGCAGCCTGACCGCGACGGCATCCGCTGCGGTCGACAAGATCCCAGACGATGGCTTTTTCGATATAGAAACGCCGCCCTGACTTGGCGATGCGAAGTCCGCGGTAGTCGGCGATAAAGCCATTCGCCGCCACGGCATTCAACAGCCTCTCACGTTCGGCGCGATCCGGTGCCTCCGCCGAAAGACGCGATGGCAAAGTGATGAACTCGTCCCATGAATATTCGAAGCAGGCCTGGGCAGCGCGGTTTGCGTAGATGAAGCGCGGATCGGCGTCGGTGTTGTGGGCAAGGACGACAGCCGGTGACCGGTCGTAAAGCCATTCGGCACCGTGGCCTTCCGGCGTCAGGCTGCGTCCCACCCTTCGTTCGAAGCTTTCCGCCATCAATGCGTAAAATTCGAGATCGTAAGACAAGTCGCGTCCGGCGTCGTTGTAGTTGGCAATCATGCTGCGCATCCTGCATTGCGGCGAGAGATGTTGACGTGATGGTCTCGCTACAAAATCCTTTTGCGCTACAGAAAGTGCAAGCTCCAAATGCGACGCGGTCAAGCCGGGCGATCGAGACTTCAGGCGTGATCCTGGAGGTAACGTTCCGCGAGCCTTGCCCACATGGCTGCGCCAACCGTCAGGCTGGCATCGGCGAAATCATATTTGGGGCTATGCAGGATGGCGGAATTCATGCCGTTGCCGAGACGCAGGAAGCTGCCCGGCTTGTGCTCGAGAAAATGCGAAAAATCCTCGCTTCCGGGAATGAGCGGGCAGGTCGCGACCTTGTCTTCGCCGACAAGTTCTGCCGCGACGATCCGGGCAAAATCCGTCTCGGCAGGCGAGTTGACGACGACGGGACTGCCGCGATCGTAGTCGATCTCGATGGAAGCACCATGACCGTCTGCCACCGAACGGGCGAGCTTGGTAATGCGTTGCTGCAGGAGGTCGCGAATGCCTGGCTCGAAGGAGCGCACGCTCAATGCGAGCTTGGCATATTCCGGAATGACGTTGACTGCATCGCCGGCATGGATCGTGCCGACGGTGATGACGGCCGTCTGGGTCGGATCGAGGTTGCGCGAGATGATGGTCTGCAGCGAGACGACGAGGTTGCACGCGACGACCACGGGATCGACGGTCAGGTGCGGCCGCGAGGCATGGCCGCCTTTGCCCTTGATGGTAATCTCGACGGTGTCCGACGCCGCCATCATCGGGCCGGATCGCAGCAGGATGGTGCCTTCGGGAGCGCCGGGGTGGTTATGGAGGCCAAAGATGGCATCGAACGGAAACCGCTCGAACAGGCCGTCGGCGATCATCGCCTGGGCGCCGCTATTCTTGCTCGCCTCTTCCGCAGGCTGGAAGATCAGCGTCACCGTGCCGTTGAAGCGGCGGGTGCGGGCGAGATATTCGGCTGCGCCGAGCAGCACGGTCGTGTGGCCGTCATGGCCGCAGGCATGCATCTTGCCGGGGGTGCCGCTGGCATAGGCAAGTCCTGTTTCTTCTGCGATCGGCAGCGCATCCATGTCGGCGCGGATGGCGATGCTCTTGCCACCCGTGCCTGCGCTGAGGCGGGCGACAACGCCGTGGCCGCCGACGTTGCGGGTCACTTGATAACCCCAGCCTTCCAGCTTTTCCGCGACATACCGCGCTGTTTCCGCTTCTTCGAAGGAGAGTTCCGGATGGGCGTGCAGGTACTGGCGGGTCGCCTTCAGCTCCGACTCCATGGCTTCGAAATCGGAAAGGCGGGCATAGGCATTGTCGAGCGTGGGCATGAAAACATCCAGTCTTGATCGAAAAGGGCGATTGCTCCGGCCCGAGGGTCGAAGCAGAAGCTGACACCAGTCAGAGAAAACGGGCGAGAAAAGCCTGGGTCCGGGGATGTTGCGGATTGCCGATGACATCCTCGGGCTTGCCGATCTCGACAACATTGCCGCCGTCCATGAACACGACCCGATCGGCCGCCTCACGGGCGAAACCGATCTCGTGGGTCACGACGATCATCGTCAGGCCCTGTTTGGCGAGATCGCGCATGGTGGAGAGAACTTCGCCGACGAGCTCTGGGTCGAGCGCCGAGGTGGGCTCATCGAACAGCATCAGTTTCGGCTTGATCGCCAGGGCACGGGCGATGGCGACGCGCTGCTGTTGCCCGCCGGAGAGCTGACGGGGATAGCTACCCGCCTTTTCCGACAATCCGACTCGCTCCAAAAGCCGCATGGCGTTCTCGGTCGCGGCCTTGCGGCTTTCTCCGTGCACGCCAATCGGGGCCTCGACGATATTTTGAAGCACCGTCATATGCGGATAGAGATTGAACTGCTGGAACACCATGCCGATCTTGCGCCGCTGGCTGGCGATCCCGTTGCTCGACAGCTTTTCCAGTCGGTCTTTGCGAAGGCGATAGCCGATCTGCTCGCCATCGACTTCGATGAACCCCTTATTGATCGCTTCGAGACGGTTGATGCAACGCAGGAAGGTCGATTTTCCCGACCCGGACGGGCCAAGCACCACGACGACTTCCCCCGGCATGACATCGAGATTGATCCCCTTCAGCACTTCGAGTTGGTCGAAGGACTTGTGGACGTTGCGGGCTCTGACGAGAGGCTTTGCAATTTCGGCACTGGTCAATGGCTTGCCTCCTCGGCAAGGGTCTCGGATTTGGCGGCAGCGGCATTGTTGCGCCGTTCGCTGCGGCCGTAATAGGCCTCGATATAGCTCTGGCCGAGATTGAGGATGGAGGTGATAAGCAAGTACCAGAGGACCGCGACCAGCAGCATCGGCACGATCTCGAAGGTGCGATTGTAGATCGACTGGACGGAATAGAGCAGATCGGCCATGGCGATGACGCTGACGAGCGAGGTTGCCTTGATCATGCTGATCAGCTGGTTACCCGTTGGCGGCACGATCGAGCGCATCGCCTGCGGAATGATGATCCGCCACAGCGCCCTCGCCTTGGTCATGCCGAAGGCTTCCGCCGTCTCGAACTGGCCGCGATCGACCGAGAGCAGGCCGCCACGAATGATTTCGGCCATGTAGGCCGCTTCGTTCAAGGCCAGGCCGACGATTGCCGCCGTCATCGGCGTAATCACCGAATTGGTCTCCCAGCTGGCGATCGTCGGTCCGAACGGAATGGCGATCGAAAGTTCGGGAAAGAGGGTCGAGAGATTGTACCAGAAGATCAGCTGCACCAGGAGCGGCGTGCCGCGAAAGAACCAGATGAACAGCGATGCCAGCGAACGTGCGAGCCGGTCATTCGACAGCCGGGCGATCGCCAGTCCGAGGCCGAGAACGATGCCGATGGCCATCGCAACCACCGTGAGGCCCAGGCTGACGTAAAGGCCGTTGATAACAGTCGGATCGAAGAAATAGGCCGCGACGACAGGCCAGCCGAAATTCTCGTTATGGGCGACGATCCACAGAAAGTTCGCGGCAATCAGGAGCACTACCACCCACAGGACGAGCCGGCCCGTTTGAAAAGGCTTGTGGGCGTGGGCAACATCCCGGAAGTCCGCACCGCCCAAAGGCGGTGCGGCAGTCGTGCGGTCATTGCTCATTTCGGCAGGGCTCCACCAAGATTGAGGCCGGGCTGCTTGATCATGTTGTTCTCAAGACCCCATTTCTTCATGATGGCGGCATAGGCGCCGTTATCCATCAACGCTTTGATCGAGTCGAGCAGAACGGGGCCGAGCGGCGAGCCCTTCGGCACGACGGCGCCCTGATAGAGATCCTCGAACCCGTTTTTCTGGCCGACGCCGCTCAATTCCAGCTGGCCGTTTGCCTGGGACACGAAATAGGTCAGCGGCGCCTGCGAGGAGAAGAAGGCATCGGCGCGTTTGGAGCGGACTGCCAGGATCGAGCTCGGCTGGTCGGTGTAGGACTGCACTTCGGGCGCGGGCTTGCCCGCCGTCTTGCACTTTTCGACCTGGGCCTGGATCACCTTTTCGGCGGAGCCGCCGGCCATGACGGCGATGCGATTGCCGCAGGCGCTGTCGAGCGAGGTGACGGCCTTCGGATTGCCCTTCTGGACGGAGAAGACCACGTATTCCTGAACCCAGTCGACGAAATCATTGGCCTCTTCACGGCTCTTGAAGTCACCGATCGGGCCGAAGGCGAACTGGTATCGGCCGGAATTGATGCCGGCGAGCAAGGCGCTCAACCCGCTGACGGTTTCGTGCTCGATCTCGACGCCAAGCATTTGGCCGATCGCATCGGTCAGATCGGCGCTGGCGCCGGTCAATTTCGTACCGGTGACGATCTCATAGGGAGGAAAGGAACCGTTGTTGACGGAGATCATCTTGCCGTCCGTGCGGATCTTCTCCGGCAGGCGGGCTCGAAGAGCGTCGTTGACGGTCTGTTTTGGCACGGCCGCCTCCTGAGCGAAGACCGACGTCGTCATCATCAGACCCAGCAGGGCGGCGGAAGCGATCAGTTTCGAATGCATGTCATTCCCCTTTTTTGGTTTGCGAAAGTGGGTGGTTCAACGATGAGGCCTCCGAGGGTTTCACCGGGCTTTGTTCATCGGGCCTTGGCGTGCCACGGAAACAGATCGGCGGGCGTCAAAAGGCGCGGCATGATCTTCTGTTCGTAGAGTTCCTCGGCAAAGTCGGCGATCATTGCCTCGTTCTCGGCAAGCCCGCTGGCTCTCCAGGTCGGCGGCAGGTCGGCCGCGCAGCGGCGCAGTTCGTCGATCATCCACGGCGTGGTGTCGGCGTATTTCTCACGCTTTTCCAGCCAGATACGCTGGGACTCGTCGATCAGTTCGCTGAGTTCAACCATGATCCAGGGGTGCTCCCGGACGATATCAGCCTTGAAGCCGATCAGATGCATGCCCGGGATGTAGCCAACTTCGTGGAAGTAAGCGACTTCAGCGGCACGGAAATCATCCAGCACCTGGCGGAGCGGCGATTCCTGATCGAAGAAGCCCTTCGGCATGAAAGGGGTGAACACGGCATCGAGCCCGCCATCCGTCAGAAGATCGACCATCGGGCGCTCGCTGGGAGCAGCCTCAATGCGGCCAGGCCGTCCAAAACCATCGAGCCGGTCGACGATCGGATGAGCCTCCGTCAGGCGCCCGGCATACCACATCGCATCCTCGACGCCGACGCCTTCCCGGCGCAATGCGGCGCGGGTCCAGGTATTTCCGGAATCGCGCCAACCGGTCACGCCGATCTTCTTGCCGGCCAGATCGGAGAGCTTGCGGATCTGACTATCCTTGGTGGTGATGATGCAGCGATGGCGGAAGCCGCGCATGATGAAGTTCGGCATGCCCAGAACCCGATCATCGCCATCATGACGCATCTGCGAATAGCGGCTGAAGGACATTTCCGCGGCATCATGCGCCGCATCATCGGCGAGGCTGGAGACCAGCGTGCCCACACGATGCACTTTGATATCGAGACGGGAAGAACTGACGTCACCGAGCACGAGGGGTGTCATGTAATCCCAGTCCCGGAGGGCGATGCGAAGCGTCACAGGCATGCAAAAACTCACAAAATTGCTCGACGAGTGGCAAATTAAATGTTCAAAATGAAGAGTACAAATGTTATTACGTTATTGAACATTTAAAGTGAGAGAAAAATGGGCGACACGGTCGAAGCCTCCTGGTTTGCCGAAAAAATAGCCGACCGCAGCATCCGGGGGATCGCTCTCGAAACCAGCGCGCTGATCCGTGCCGGCGTCCTGCCCATTGGGACGCGCCTGCCGGCGATCCGCGATATCGCTTACGAATTGCATGTCAGTCCGGCAACGATCTCCGAAGCCTGGAGCGAATTGCGGCGGCAGAAGATCATCAGCGGCCGGGGGCGCAACGGCACCTGGGTCAGCGGCGACCGCTTTGTCGCCAAGCCGGAACGTCTTGCCAGCTCGGGAAACTATGCGGCAGGTGTGCTCGACCTCACCTTAGCCGAACCGGATGCAGCACTTCTTCCTCGTCTCGCCGAAGCAATGGCCTATGGCGCGTCCGTCGATGATCTCAACAGCTATGAGCGCAGCCGGATCGTCCCTGAGTTGAAGGACGCCGTTTCAGAGCGATGGCCCTATGAGGCGGAAGCCTTTCTGGCCACCAATGGCGGTTACAACGCCGTCTATACGATATTGCATGCGCTGGTTTCCTCGGGTTCGTCGGTCGCGATCGAACATCCGACCGCGATGCGGCTGCTCGATATTCTGGAAGATCTTGGCGTGAAAATCATCCCTGTCGCCTGCGACGGCGAAGGCCCCCTGCCGGATTCGCTGCGCGAAGCATTGCAGCAACGTCCGGCAGCTTTCCTGTTCCAGCCGCGGCTGCATTCCGTGACCGGCGTTACGGTCAGTTCATCCCGCCTCGGTCAGCTCGGCGATGTGCTGGAAGACAGCGATACGCTTGTCATCGAGGATGACGGCGTCGGCGACGTGTCGGCGGCACCTCCGCAGTCGCTGGGCGCCCGATTTGCGGAGCGGACGATCCATATCCTCTCACTCTCGAAAAGCCTCGGCCCGGATCTCCGTCTCGCGGTTCTGTCGAGTTCCGCGCCGATCGTCGACCAGATCCAGTCTTACCGTTCCTTCAGCGCCGGCTGGACCAGCCGCATCCTGCAAGGTGCCGCCGCCTGGCTTTTGCGCGATCCGGCAACCTGGCAGCTCATCGACGAGGCGCGTGAGATCTATCAGCAGAGGCGCGACGCTCTTGCCGATGCGCTCAGCGAACGGGGGATAGCGATCCCTGCAGGCCGGGGCCTGTGTCTTTGGGTGCCCGTCGTCTCCGAACCATTCGCGATGGTGACGCTCGCCGCACGCAATATCGCCGTCAACCCGGGCAGCAAATTCTCCGTCCTGCCAAGCAGTCATATCCGTGTCGCGACCAGCACGCTCAGCCATCGCTGCGAGGAAGCCGCCGATGCGATCGCGCTGGCGCATGCGCCGTGAAAGGCAGGGCCGCAGCCCATGTCTCTGATCCCAGTCATTCCACGCAAGTCCGAAACTACTTTCCCTCAAGCCATTCCTGCAGCTCTGCCTCGGCCCGCTCCAGAGCGCTATAGTTCAGGAGTTTGCGGAGGAAAGCGACGGTGACGGCGCGGGCGCGCAGATTGAAGCGGCCGTCCTCGTGGTCGTCGCCGGCGCTCTGGTAGACGTCGAGCTTGTCGTAGAGCTGCTGCAGGCGGTTCTGCACGCTGCGCAGCGAAAGGCCCCGACGTTTGGCGATGGCCCGGTCGGTGAGGCCGAGCGCGATATCGACGAGGATCTCGTATTCGGAATCGGTAAAGCCGTTCGTCTGGCCTAGGCTCTTCTGCTGCAGGCCCCGCACCTCGCGGTCGATGACGCATTGGCTCTCGATGAAGATCGAGCGCAGCGCAAGCTTCAGCCGCTCGTCGGAAGCGGATTTCAGCACATAACCATAGGCGGCGCCATCCGGCACGATGCGGGAGACGCCGCGCACATAGGCCTCGTCCGAGTAATTCGACCAGAACAGGATGCGGGTCTCCGGCCGCTCCTTCCAGATGGTGCGCGCCGCTTCGATGCCGTTGCGGTTCGCCATCTGCAGGTCCATGACGATATGCGCCGACTTGTGGTCGCGGGCGAGCTTCTCGCCGACGGTTCCGTTCTCCGCCTCGATCACCGTGTCGCATTCCGGCAGAGCCGCGTTGACCGCCTCGTGCAGATAGGACCGGTGCAGCGGGTCGTCCTCGACGATCAGAACCTTCATCATGCCCTTCTCCTCAGTTTGGCCCGCTCGGCGGGTCGTTCGGTACGAGCGGTAGCACGACGCGCACCGCAGTCCCGCGATTGTTGTGGCCGGGGCCGGTCATGAACCGCGCCGAAATCAGCCGCGCACGGGTCTTCATATTGTCGATGCCGCCGCCGATCCGTCCCCGCGCCTTGGCGAGGCCGGTTCCGTCGTCGGAGATTTCGATCGATAGCCGGTCGTCATCGGCCTCGAGCCGCACCGTGACGGCCAGTGGCGCGGCATGGCGCACCGCATTGTTGATCGCCTCCTGGGCGATCCGGAACAGCGCGACGCTGACAGTCGGTTCCAGTCGCTCCAGTGCGCCGTGCGTCTCGTCGACAAGGCCCCACTCGATCCCCGATCCCGTGTCGCGGGTCGATCGGTCCAGATGATGCTCGATCGCCTGGGCGAGACCGAAGAGCTGGAGCACGGAGGGTTTTGCCTGCTCGATGATCTGCCGCAGATCCTGCATGCAATGCTGCAGAGAACGGGAGACGGGCTCCAGCGCCTCGGGCGTCACCTCGCCGTTGCGTGACAGCCGATCGATCCGGCGGGCGAGCCGCGTCAGGTCGGCGAGCGTCTGGTCGTGCAGGTCCATGCCGATGCGCTGGCGCTCCTGCTCCAGAGCTTCGGTAAGCTTCAGCGCACCTTGCCGCAAACCCTCCTCGCGGGCGCGGGCCTCTGCCTCGACAATGGCCGAGCGTTGCGCCTGCTCGGCCGCCTGCAGCGCGAAGAAATAGGGCGTCAGCAGGTCGGCGATGATGCGGGCGCGTTCGATATCCTCCATCGTATAGACGCCCGCCCTGTGCGACGAACAGGAGAGTGCTGCGATGATCGTGCCCTGCACCTTCATCGGCACGTGCAAGCGGCTCCTCAGCAACTGTTCGACGATCGGCCGCTTGAAGGCGCCCTCGAAGTGGAAACGCGGGTCGGTCATGGCGTCGTCCGCCAGCAAAAAATCCACCTCGCCCCAGAGCAGCGAACGGATGGGGCTGTTGACAACAGGCGCGCCGGCAAGGCCGCCCCAGGCAGTCTCGATGCCCGTCTCATAGGCCGTGTGGTAGTTGCCGCCCTCAAGCAGCACGCAGACATCGAGATGGTCGTGCGGGATGATATGGGCGACTTCGGCCGCGACGGAACGGATAGCCGAGCGGAAGTCGAGCTGGCCCGCGAGCAGCCGGGAAATGCCGAGATAATGGTCGAACATGGCTGCGGGTACGAGATGCAGCATCGTCAGTTCCTCCCCGAGGCGGCAGCAGGCTCCTCAACCCGCCGCGACCCTTCGCAGTAAGCGCCTGCGGAAGCGCCGCCGTCTTGCGTAAACCCGCAGCTTGTTGCGCAAATCCCGCAAACGGATTGCCGCCTTGCCCCTGTACAGGCCGGTCGATCTCCCGCATCCTGCCCTTACTGAGAGGAGGAAGCTCAGTGCAAGAACAATTTTCACTCGGACCCAATTGGGCCGGCAGGAGTGAAGCGATCCGCCGACCAGCGCGATCATCAGGGAGGAAGACATGACAATCCGTAAGATGCTTCTGGCATCGGCCGCTATTGCTTGCGCCGCGATGCCCGTTTCCGCCTTTGCCGACACGTCGGCCAAGAAGATCGCCCTTTCCAACAACTATGCCGGCAACTCCTGGCGCCAGGCCATGCTGACGAGCTGGGGCAAGGTGACGGGCGAAGCCGTGAAGGCCGGCACCGTTGCCGCAGCCGACCCTTTCACCACCGCCGAGAACCAGGCGACGGAGCAGGCCGCGCAGATCCAGAACATGATCCTGCAGGGTTATGACGCCATCGTGCTGAACGCCGCCTCGCCGACGGCGCTGAACGGCGCGGTCAAGGAGGCCTGCGACGCTGGCATCACCGTCGTGTCCTTCGACGGCATCGTCACCGAACCCTGCGCCTGGCGCATCGCCGTCAACTTCAAGGAAATGGGCCGCAGTGAGGTCGAGTACTTGTCGAAAAAACTTCCGGACGGCGGCAACCTGCTCGAGATCCGCGGCCTTGCCGGTGTCTTCGTCGACGACGAAATCTCGGCGGGCATCCACGAGGGCGTCAAGCAGTTCCCGCAGTTCAAGATTGTCGGCTCCGTTCACGGCGACTGGGCGCAGGACGTGGCGCAGAAGGCTGTTGCCGGTATCCTGCCGAGCCTTCCTGACATCGCTGGCGTGGTAACGCAGGGCGGCGACGGCTATGGCGCCGCACAGGCGATTGCAGCGACCGACCGGAAGATGCCGATCATTATCATGGGCAACCGCGAAGACGAACTGAAGTGGTGGAAGGAGCAGAAGGACGCGAAGGGTTATGAGACCATGTCCGTGTCCATCGCCCCCGGCGTCTCCACGCTCGCCTTCTGGGTGGCGCAACAGATCCTCGACGGCAAAGAAGTCAAGAAGGACCTCGTCGTGCCCTTCCTGCGCATCGACCAGGACAATCTCGAGACCAACCTTGCCAATACCCAGGCCGGTGGCGTCGCCAACGTGGAATACACGCAAGCAGACGCAATCAAGGTCATCGAGTCGGCAAAGTAAATCTCCCGGCGACTGCCGCGCGGCCGCAGAAGGTCGCGCGGCATTTTTTGCAAGCAGGCATGGCGGGCAGCATGGATGACGTTTTGAAGGCGGTGATCGCCGTCGATGGCGCCAAGGTGAGCTTCGGCGCGGTCAGGGCACTCGATGGCGTGACCCTCCACGTCATGCCGGGCGAATGCGTCGGGCTTGTCGGACACAATGGCGCCGGCAAGTCCACTATCGTCAGCGTCATCAACGGCGGTCTCGCGCCGCATGAAGGAAGTGTGGCGAGCGACGGCGAGCGGCTGGAGCGCTATGGCATCAACGCGGCGCGTGCCCGCGGCGTGCGCTGCGTCTTCCAGGAGCTTTCGCTCTGCCCCAACCTTTCGATCATCGAGAACACGCGCATCATGCATCGCCATCTCGGTGGTTTGGGCTGGCGAAGGCGCGCCGCAAGAATCATCCAGACGAGCCTCGACGCCGTCTTTCCCGGCCACGGCATCGACAGCAGCCGGGCCGTGGGAGATCTTTCGATCGCCGAGCGGCAGATGGTCGAGATATCAATGGCCTTTTCCGACGCCGGCATTGCGCCGCGTTTGGTGATCCTCGACGAGCCGACCTCGTCGCTCGATGCAAGCCTTGCCAGGCAGATGCTCGACCATGTCCGCCGCTTCATCGCCACCGGCGGGTCCGTCATCTTCATCTCGCATATCCTGCACGAGATCCTCGAAACCGCCGATCGCATCGTCGTCATGAAGGACGGCCGCGTTGTCGCCGAGCGCCCGGCGCGGGGCTTTGACCACCACGGCCTCGTGGAAGCCATGGGAACCGTTGCGAAGGAGGAAACCAAGCGCTCGGCCCGCGAACAATCCACCGCTCCGCTCATTCTGTCCCATCAGGCAAAGGGCCTTCCCTTTGCGGCCCGCAAGGGCGAGATCATCGGACTGGCGGGCCTGGCGGGCCATGGGCAGACCGAGCTCCTGCTCGCCCTGCATGCCGCCCAGTCGAGCAACTGGCTGCCGGAGAGAGATCCGCTCGTCACCTTCGTTGCCGGCGACCGCCGCCTCAACGGCGTCTTCGAGCTGTGGAGCATCCTGCGCAACTTCTCCATCGCCTCGCTCGGTGACCTCTCCCGGCGCGGCCTCATCCTGGCGGACGAAGAGGAGACGAAAGGCGCCGACTGGAAGCGGCGGATCGAGATCCGCACCCCCGATATGGACAATCGCATCCTGTCGCTTTCGGGCGGCAACCAGCAAAAAGTGCTTTTTGCGCGCGCGCTTGCGACGCGCGCACCTGTCGTCCTGATGGACGATCCGATGCGCGGTGTCGACGTCGGCACCAAGCAGGAGGTCTACGCGATTATCCGCGAGGAAGCGGCGCGCGGCCGCACCTTCATCTGGTACTCGACCGAGATGGACGAGGTTCGCCTCTGCGACCGCGTCTACGTCTTCCGCGAAGGCCGCATCACCACCGAACTTGCCGGTGATGCCGTCAACGAGACGAGTATCATCGCCGCCTCCTTCGAGGGGGCTGCTGCATGACGTTCCGGCTGTCGTCCGACGCCCTGCGTCTTGCCATTCCCGCCTTGTCGCTGACGCTGCTGCTTGCCGCCGTCTTCTGGCTGCAGCCGCGCGCCATGAGCTATGTCGGGCTCAACCTGCTGTTCAACCTGGCTGTGCCGATCGCGCTTGCGACGATCGCCCAGATGATCGTGATGGCGGTCAACGATCTCGATCTCTCGATGGGCGCCTTCGTCAGCTTCGTCGCCTGCGTCACCGCGACCTTTCTGCGGGATGCCCCGTTGATCGGCGTGCTGATCCTGGCCGGCGCGATCGCAACCTATGCGGCGCTCGGCGTTGTCATCTATCTGCGCAACCTGCCGTCCATTGTCGTGACCCTCGGCATGAGCTTCGTCTGGGGCGGCCTTGCCGTCCTGCTGCTGCCGGCACCGGGCGGGCAAGCGCCGGACTGGGTGCGCTGGTTGATGACCGTCAAGCCGCCGCTCGCGCCGATGGCGATCGTCGCCAGCATCGTCATCGCCTTGGTCGCTCATCTTCTCGTCATGCGGTCGTCGCTCGGCGTGCTGATGCGCGGCATTGGCGGCAACCAACGCTCGGTCGAGCGCGCCGGCTGGTCGATTGTCGGGGCGCGCGCGAGCGCCTATGGTCTTGCCGGTCTCTTCGCGGTGCTCGCCGGCATCGCCCTCGTCGGCCTGACGACCTCGGCCGATGCCAATATCGCGCTGCGCTACACGCTGCTGTCGATCGCTGGCGTGATCCTCGGCGGCGGCGAGTTCATCGGCGGCCGTGTCTCCCCGATCGGTGCCGTCATCGGTGCGCTGACGCTGACGCTTGCCGGCTCGTTCCTGTCCTTCCTGCGCATCTCGCCGGATTGGCAGATCGGGGCTCAGGGCGCGATCCTGATCATCGTGCTGGCACTTCGGCTGATGCTGAACCGCCTGGAGAAGCGGGAGAAACGCCGATGACCCCGCTCCTTCGCCTCTTCCGCAAACCCTGGATCTGGTCGTGGCTTGCCGCCTTCGTCGTCTGGTTCCTGACGATCATGGTGACGCTCGGCGCCAGCGCGCTCGGCCTGTCGCAGGCAGCCCTCACCTTCGCGGCCTTCTCGGTCATCGTCGGCATCGGCCAGATGTTCGTCATCACGCTCGGTCCCGGCAATATCGATCTCTCGGTTCCCGCCACCATGACGCTTGCCGGCACGGTGGCGCTGAAGCTGATGAATGTCGAAAACGGCATGATCCTGCCCGGCCTTCTCGTTGCCATCGTCATCGGCCTTGTCGTCGGCCTCGGCAACTATGCGCTCATCAAGGCGCTGCGCATTCCGCCGATCATCGCCACGCTGTCCATGAGCTTCATCGTGCAGTCCGCCGCGATCTGGACGAACCGGGGCTTGCGCATCAAGCCGCCGAGCGTGCTGGCGGAATTCACCACGTCGAACGCGCTCGGCGTGCCGAATGTGGCGATCGTGGCATTCCTCATCTCGCTGCTTGCCTGGTTCCTGCTCGAGAAGACGATCTACGGACGCTGGATCTCGGCGATTGGCCAGAGCATGCCGGCAGCGCGCATGGCCGGCATACCGGTCGACGGCACACGTTTCGTCACCTACCTCTTCTGCGCGGTGCTCGCATCGGTCGCAGGCTACCTGCTCGCCTGCTTCTCCGGCGGCGCGGCGCTCAACATGGGCTCGGAATATCTCCTGATGTCGATCGCTGTCGTCGTGATCGGCGGCACGGCGGTCGCCGGCGGCGATTCCAACGTGCCGGGCATCTGGGGTGCATCGCTCTTCATGTTCCTGGTCGTCTCCATGCTCAACACTTACGGGCTCGGCGCGGGCATCCGCCTGATCATGACCGGGCTCATCATCATCAGCGTCATCATGCTCGCCGGCGGTCGCCGGGCCGGCATGCGATAAACGGAAAGACCGCCATGGCCGAAGCCAGTATCTACGAAATCCACGACCCGCGCTTCCGGCAGATGATCGTGACCAGCGCCGGTCTCGAGGAGCTCTATTCCGGCTGCCGCTGGGCGGAGGGTCCCGTCTGGTTCAACGACGCGAACCAGCTGCTCTGGAGCGACATTCCCAACCAGCGCATGCTGCGATGGACGCCCGAGAGCGGCGTCTCCGTCTATCGCCAACCGTCCAACTTCACCAACGGCCATACGCGCGACCGGCAGGGACGGCTGATCTCCTGCGAACATGGGAGGCGCCGCGTCACCCGCACCGAGGTCGACGGCTCGATCACCGTGCTCGCCGACCGTTTCGAGGGCGCCAGGCTCAATTCGCCGAACGATGTGGTGGTGAAGTCCGACGGCTCGATCTGGTTCACCGATCCGACCTACGGCATCATGTCGGACTACGAAGGTTTTCGCGCCGAGCCGGAGCAACCAACCCGCAACGTCTACCGGCTCGATCCGATGACAGGCGCGCTTGCGGCTGTCGTCACGGATTTCATCCAGCCGAACGGCCTCGCCTTCTCGCCCGACGAGACAATCCTCTATGTGGCAGATTCGGCCGCAAGCCATGACGAAAGCCTGCCGCGCCACATCCGCGCTTTCGATGTGATCGACGGCATCAGGCTGGCAAACGGCCGCGTCTTCTGCCTCATCGACAACGGCATCCCGGACGGCATCCGCACAGATGTGAACGGAAACCTCTGGTCGAGCGCGGGCGATGGCGTGCACTGCTTCGATCCGACGGGCAAGCTGATCGGCAAGATCCGCGTACCGCAGACCGTCGCCAACCTCACCTTCGGCGGCCCCCAACGCAACCGGCTGTTTATCGCGGCGACGCGGTCGGTTTATTCGGTCTATGTCGCCGTGAGTGGGGCGCAGGTGCCGTGAGGTTGGTCGCCTTGAACGGTTTCGAACCGTTGGCCGGTGAACCCTCCTGCGCCGTTCCCTGCTACCGCCCGCCTTGCTACTGCGCCGGCTCCAGCATCGCGCAATCTTCCCCGCCGGTGCACTCTCCCGAGAGGGTGCGCTGACCGAGGGCAATGATGAGGACGGTCGCGGCCCCGGCCGCCGCAGAGAGCCAGAATCCGCTCTGGGGACCATAGCTGTCGACGACCCAGCCCGAGACGAAGGCGCCGAGTGCCATACCGATGCCGATGCCGGTCATCACCCAGGTGACGCCTTCCGTCAGCACCGATTCCGGCACGCGACGCTCGATCAGTCCGAAGGCCGTTATAAAGGTCGGCGAGATCGCGATGCCGCTTACGAAGACGGCGATAGCAAGCAGGGCTACCGAACTGCCGGCGACGAGCAGCGGCAGCGAGGTCAGTGCGAGGATCGCAACAGCGATCAGCAGCTGACGGTGCAAGGGGATGCGCAGATTAAGCGCGCCGAGGATCAAACCGACTAGGAAGGAACCGAGGGCATAGACACCGATCACCAGGCTTGCCGCATTCGGCTGACCAAGCTCCTTGGTGATGGCGACAACACTCACTTCAGCGGTTGCGAAGATCGCGCCGACGAAGATCAGCGCGAGCGTGATGATCTGCACCGGACGCTGGCGGATCGCGGAGCCAACCGAAGCCGCGCCGGCGACATGACGCACCTTCGGCTCGGTGCCGCGCTGCACGATGAAGGCGGCCGTCCCGAGCGCCAGAAAAGCTGTGCTCACCATCATGCCGGCTTCCGGGAATAGGGCGACGGCCAGCCCGACCGACAGCGAGGCTCCGGCGATATAGACCAGTTCGTCCGCAGCACTTTCGAACGCGAAGGCGGTGTTGAGCTCGGGCCGGTTGCGAAAGAGTTCCGTCCAGCGCGCCCGCATCAGCGCCGGAATGCTTGGCATAGCCGCCGCGAGGAAGGCTGAGGCGAACAGCGTCCACACCGGCCAGTTCTGGTTGGCCGCGGTGATCAGCGCGATGAACGCCAGCACGGATACGATGGTTGTGGGAACGACGACTGCCGTCTGGCCCAGTCGGTCGACCGCTCGCGAAATCTGCGGCGAGATCACCGCATTGGTAAGCGCATAGGTCGCCGACACGGCGCCTGCCAGCCAATATTCGCCATGTGCCTGAGAGAGCATGGCGACGATGCCAATCGGCGCCATGGCGATGGGAAGGCGTGCGAAGAAGCCGGCTGCGGAGAAGCCCTTGGCCCCAGGTGCCGCGAATATTTGCTTATACGGATTTGACATGGGACGATCCTTCCAGATATCGGGTAGAACACTTATATACGGAGCGTATGCGTTTAGATAATGCATACGTTCCGTATGTCAATGAAAAAAGATACGCGGCGTATGCCAATGGAGAAGACATGCGCAAACCGCGCCAGGAGATGATCGCAGAGACCCGCGGCAAACTGATCGCAGCCGGGCGGCGCGCCTTTGGCACGATCGGCTACGCAGAAGCCTCGATGGACGATTTCACCGGCGAAGCGGGATTGACGCGAGGGGCCCTCTATCACCACTTCGGTGACAAGAGAGGCTTGCTCCAGGCCGTCATCATCGAAATCGACGCGGAAATGACGGAGCGGCTGAACGAGGTCTCGGCCGCCGCTCCGACGCGCTGGCAGGGCTTTGTCGATGAGTGCTCCGCTTATATCGAAATGGCGCTGGAGCCCGAAATCCAGCGCATCATGTTTCGCGACGGCCCGGCTGTACTCGGCGATGTCTCGCAATGGCAGAACACCCCCGGCTGTATCGCCGCCCTCTCCCGCAGCATCGACCGTCTCAAGGCCGATGGCGAGGTCATCGACATCGACACCGAAACCGCCGCTCGCCTCATCAATGGCGCCAGTAGCCATATGGCGCTTTGGATCGCCAATGCGGAGAATCCGGAGGCGGTTTCGAAGCGGGCGGTTGCGGGCTTCAAGGCTATGCTGGGCAGCCTCCGCAGGCAGAAATAGGTGTTTGATTCCTATTCTGGCGCCGTGGGCCTGGTCGTTCCCTGACGATCGCGTTCCCGCCGCTGTGTAGCCGCCACTCCACACTCTGATACGTTTTTGGCATTTCTCGAAACATGCCAGATACGCAGACCCGGCAGACATCACTCCGTCACGAAATGTCGCCCCGGGCGACAAGAACATGGAGTGCCTCATGAAGAAGTTTGACAATATTCTCGCCTGGCGCCGGCTTGCCCGCGGAGCAATGGTGATGGCGGTTGGGCCAATGTTGCTGTTCCCAGCCGGTTACCTTGTGCCAGCGAGTGCCGCCGACGTCACATCGGACGGGCGGGCGACGCCGATCGGGGCCGACGAAACGATCCGCCCGTTCCAGATCCACGTTCCGCAGTCACAGCTTGACGATCTGCGCAGGCGCATTGCCGAAACGCGTTGGCCAGATAAGGAGACCGTGAGCGACACCTCGCAAGGCATTCAGCTTTCGCGCGTCCAGGATCTGGTCCGTTACTGGGGCACTGATTACGATTGGCGCAAGGCCGAGGCTGAGCTCAATGCACTTCCGGAATTCATCACGACGATCGACCGGGTCGATATCCAGTTCATCCATGTGCGGTCCCGTCATCCCAACGCCCTTCCAGTCATTCTGACCCATGGTTGGCCGGGTTCGACCTTCGAGTTCATCAAGGCGATCGGCCCTCTTACCGATCCGACTGCTTATGGCGGTAAAGCGGAGGACGCATTTGATGTCGTCATCCCTTCCATCCCCGGCTACGGTTTTTCGGGCAAACCGACGGAGCTTGGCTGGGGGCCTGACCGCGTTGCGCGAGCATGGGACATCCTGATGAAGCGGCTCGGCTACGCGCACTACGTTTCCCAGGGTGGCGACCACGGCTCCGTTATCTCCGACGCGCTGGCGCGCCAGGCACCGAAGGGCCTGCTTGGTATCCATCTCAACATGCCGGCGACCGTTCCGGGCAATCTCACCAAGGCGATCAACAGTGGAGACCCGGCTCCTGCGGGACTGTCGGCGCCCGAGCGGGATGCCTATGAATCGTTGAGCACCTTCTTCGGCCGGAATGCCGCCTATGGGGCCGTGATGGTGACGCGTCCGCAGACGATCGGCTACTCGCTTTCCGACTCGCCGTCGGGTCTGGCTGCCTGGATCTACGAAAAATTTGCTCAATGGAGCGACAGCGAGGGCATTCCCGAGCGTGTTTTTTCCAAGGACGAAATGCTGAATGACATCACATTGTACTGGCTGACTAACACTGGGGCATCCTCGTCGCGGTTCTATTGGGAAAACAACAACAACAACTTCAGCTCCGACGCCCAGAAGACCAAAGAGATCAAGATCCCGGTGGCAATCAGCGTATTCCCAAAGGAGATCTACCAGGCGCCGGAGAGTTGGAGCAAGGAGGCCTACCCCACGCTGCATTATTACCACCGTGTCGATATGGGCGGTCACTTCGCAGCCTGGGAACAGCCCCAGCTTTTCGCTGAGGAACTGCGAGAGGCATTCAGGTCGGTGCGTTGATCCATCGGCTGCCGAATGACGGCTTGGCATATCCGCGGCTGAGAGTGGCGAATTCAAAGCCGCGGAGAATCGAGCTCGAACCGTTGCGTCAAATCATCCTCATCTCAGTGTATTTTCGCGGATCAGTTCATTGCGCCACCGGCCGCCAATACCTCGTCCGGCGTGTCGACATCGAGCAAGGCCGCGTCGCCAACATCGACATCGAGCACGGGCAGGCCTGATGTGGCGATGATAGCGCGAGCGCCGACATCGCCTCGAAGTCGGAGGACTGCCTGAGTGAGAGAACGTGGCAGGATAACAGGATTGCCGGGCTTGCCCTGTGAAACGGCGCGCACGACGGTCTCGCCGCCCGAGTTGCGGAAGGCGGAAATCAGGGCGTCGAGATGCGTCGTGGAAATGCCGGGCATATCGGCCAGCATGACGAGAATGCCTTCGGCGCTGTCGGCGTCTCTCGATGAGAACCCTGCTATGAGTGAGCTCGCCATGCCGCTGGCGTAATCGGGATTATCGATGAAAGTCAGATCGAGCCCATCGAGCGTGGCCTCGATCTCGCTCCTGCGATGGCCCGTGACGACAATGACGGACGCTGCATCGGCAGCGAGCGCGGTCAATGCTGACCGCCGCACGAGCGGCACGCCGTCGAACGCGGCCAGCAGCTTGTGCTTCCCGCCCTCACCCATCCGGCTTGCCTTGCCGGCAGCGAGAATGACGATCGCGACCGACGCCTTACGCATAAGCCACCAGTCTTGCCGCGGCGACATCAGCCAGAACAGACAGGGCGAGCGAGGTTGCATCCCGCGTTGGGCCGAACATTCCGATGGGCGCCTTGATACGACGGATGTCGTCTTGTCCGAAACCCAAGGTCGTCAACCGCTCGACACGCCGATGATGCGTCCGGGTGCTGCCGAGCGCGCCGATATAGAACGCCGGCGAGTGAAGCGCGGTCTCGAGAATGGCGGCTTCGGCGTCGATGTCATGATGCAGGAGCACGACGGCGGTGAAAGGATCGATGGTATCGGCTGCGACCCTGCCCCCCTCGCCCCGTCCTCTGACGATCACGTCGTAGCCGGAAGCCTCGGCCAGTCGTGCGACGGCCTGCGCTTCAAGCGTCTGTCCGGAAAGGACGATACGGGTGCGAGGACGATAGACGGTCAGGAAATTACCTTCGGTCCAGCACGTCCGCAGCGGCGGGTCGACCGATATAAGCGTCTGCCGCTCTGGCGAATATGCAAGGCCGGGTGCCTGCCTTCGTTCGAGACGATCAAGAACATGCTGCAGAGCGCCGACATCTTTGAGGACATGGATAGCGATGGAGATTCCTCCGCCGCAGGGAAGAACGATGTCGAAGAAGGGCGAGCCGTCGCCGAACTTGACCGTGCGGTCCCGTCCGTCTTTCACGGCAAGCAGCGCTTCTGCGGCGACGGCGGCTTCGATGCATCCGCCGGAGACATAGCCGCAGAACCGCCCGTCTGCTGCAACGGCCATATGAGCGCCGAGCGCCCGCGCAGCGCCACCGCGGATTTCGACAAGGGTTGCAAGAGCCGCCGCGCCGAGGCAATGGGCGTCTATCGCGAAGCGAAGCAGTTCCGCAGGATCGTCGGTGGACGAGGCCCTGACGGGAATTGGTGCTGCAACGGGCGCAAGTGTCTGATCCATGCAAGATCCTACAGAAAGTGACGGTGGTCCGGGCTTTAAGACCGCCGCCGACTAATCAGGCCACATCCGGCAAGCCGCCGATCAGCTTGTCAAGGGTCAGCGGGTAATGCCGAACCCTGACGCCGGTCGCATTGTAGACGGCGTTGGCGATTGCTGCCGCGACGCCGCAAAGGCCAAGCTCGCCGACGCCCTTGGCCTTCATCGGCGAGGACATCGGATCGGTCTCGTCCATGAAGATCACCTCCTGGTGCGGAATGTCGGCATGCACCGCCACTTCGTAGCTGGCGAGATCGTGGTTGACGAAGAAGCCGCGACGGGTGTCGACCGCCAGTTCCTCGGACAGTGCGCCGCCCGCCCCCATCGTCATCGCGCCGATGACCTGGCTGCGGGCCGTGATCGGGTTGAGGATCCGACCTGCCGCGCAGACTGCGAGCATTCTGCGAATACGACTTTCTCCCGTGGCAATGTCGACGCCAACCTCCACGAAGTGCGCGCCGAATGTCGATTGCTGATGCGTCTCGGTGAGCTCGCCCCACTTGATGGTGTCCTCGCCGACAAGACCATCCGGACCGGCGGCCTCGGCAAGAGGCACCGAACGATTGCCCGAGCGGACCTCGCCATTCTCGAAGACGATGTCTTCGGAGTTGAAGCCGAGCTTCTTGGCGATGGCTTCACGCAGCTTGACACAGGCTGCATAGACGCCAGACGTGGAAGAGTTTGCACCGAACTGTCCGCCGGAACCTGCAGAAACCGGAAAACGCGAGTCGCCGAGTTGGACGGCGACCTTGTCGATCGGGACTCCCATCATTTCGGCGGCGGTCTGGGCGATGATCGTGTAGCTGCCCGTCCCGATGTCGGTCATGTCGGTTTCGACCGTTACGACGCCTTCCCGGTCGAGTTTTACCCGGGCTCCGGAGGGAAGGACGAGGTTGTTGCGGAAGGCAGCGGCGACGCCCATGCCGACCAGCCAGCTGCCGTCCCGCCTGGAACCCGGCCTTCCCCTTTCACCCCAGCCAAACCGCTCGGCACCGAGCGTCAGGCAGCCGACGAGATTGCGCTGGGAAAAAGGCCGCTGCGGCTTTTCCGGATCGACCTGCGTGTCGTTGACGATCCGAAACTGCACAGGATCGATCCCAACTTTTTCGGCAATCTCGTCGATGGCGATTTCGAGCGCCATCAGTCCGGGGGCTTCGCCCGGAGCGCGCATGGCATTGCCCTCCGGGAGGTTGAGTGTTGCAAGACGCATCGCGGTCATCCGGTTTGCACCCGCATAGAGGAGCCGCGTCTGGTTGACGGCGGTCTCCAGTCCGCCGCCCGGAAGGTCGCCGGACCAGCTTTCGTGCGCAATGGCGGTGATCTTGCCGTCACGCTCGGTTCCGATGCGGATCCGCTGGATCGTCGCCGGCCGGTGGGTGGTGTTGTTCATCATGAACGGTCGCGGCAAAGCAACCTTGACGGGGCGCCCAATCGCACGCGCGCCGACAACGGCCAGCACGGCATCCGCCCGCAGGAACAGCTTGCCGCCGAATCCGCCGCCGATGAAGGGCGACATAAGGTGGATCTTCTCCTTGTCGATGCCGAGCGTCGTTGCAAGGTCGGAGCGCCACCAGTCGATCATCTGGCTGGAGGTCCAGACGGTCACCTCGTCGCCGTTCCAGGCCGCGATCGATGCGTGCGGCTCCATCATCGCATGCGACTGGTCGGGCGTCGTATAAGACGCGTCAACAGTGACGGGAGCTGACCTGAAGGCAGCCTCGAAGTCGCCGACCGCTGTATCGGGCTGCTGCGATTCATCCGGCTTGACGGCTGAATCCTTTGCCTGGCCGAGATCGAACACACCCTTTTCTTCGGCATAGTCGACCTTGACCAGGGAGGCTGCGGCGCGTGCCTGCTCGAAACTCTCGGCGACGACGACCGCGATTGCCTGGTGATAGTGCTGAACCTCGTCGCCACCGAAAAGCTTGGCGGTGTTGAACCTGCCCTTCTTCCGCTCGCCGATGTCGAGCGTCGTCACGACGGCAAGCACACCCGGAGCCTTCTTGGCGGCGGAAACGTCCATGGACGTGATGCGGCCCTTGGCGATGGCCGCACCGACGGGATAACCATAGCCGTAGGACATATTGGGATCGTGCCACTCATAGGCGTACATCGCGCGGCCGGTCGTCTTGAGCTGACCGTCGATGCGGTGGATCGGCTGGCCGACGACCTTCAGATTGTCGATCGGGTTGGTTGTCGCTGGCGTATCGAACTGCATGGCTCAACCCCTTGCTTCGGCAATGACGGCGCCGAGCGTGCGCTCGACAAGATCGATCTTGAAACGGTTCTGTTCGGTCGAACGGGCGCCGGCAAGAAGCACGCCTGCCACCGCCCGCGCGCCTTTCGGCAGCTCGGCTTCGGCTGCCTCGATGCGCCACGGTTTGTGGGCGACGCCGCCGACGGCGACCCGTCCTGTGCCGTCCGGCTGGATCACCGCTCCGACCGAGACCAGCGCGAAGGCATAGGAGGCGCGGTCTCGCACCTTGCGATAGATGTG
Organism: Rhizobium sp. 10PS4; assembly: GCF_032464805.1. Taxonomy (NCBI): domain Bacteria; kingdom Pseudomonadati; phylum Pseudomonadota; class Alphaproteobacteria; order Hyphomicrobiales; family Rhizobiaceae; genus Rhizobium; species Rhizobium sp. 10PS4. The sequence continues at coordinate 140,887 of NZ_JAWDIW010000001.1, forward strand.
CTTGCCGCCGACCGGGGGTGGCAGCAAGACCGCCGTGATGAACTCGCCGCGCTCAAGAACGGTCTCGATATCAGGCGTGTCGCCGGGTAACCGATGAAAGTCGGCGATCGCAATCGCGCGACGACTGCCGTCGGCCTTGACCGTTTCCACAACGGCATCGAGCACCCGCATGGCGATCGCCATGTCACTCGGATGAGTGGCGATGCAGGCTTCGCTGGTGCCGACGACGGCATGCTGGCGGCTGAAGCCGCCGATAGCGGAACAGCCGCTGCCTGGCTGTCGCTTGTTGCACGGCTGGTTCGGGTCATAGAAATAAGGACAGCGCGTGCGCTGCAGGAGGTTGCCGGCCGTCGTTGCCTTGTTGCGCAGTTGCCCGGAGGCACCCGCGACAAGCGCCCTGGAGATCAGGCCGTAATCGCGGCGAATGGTTTCATGAGCTGCAAGATCGGTGTTGCGGACCAAGGCGCCGATGCGCAGCCCGCCCTCCGGCGTGGGTTCGATCTTGTCGAGGCCGACACCGTTGACGTCGATCAGATGCGTTGGCGTTTCGATCTCGAGCTTCATCAGGTCGAGGAGGTTGGTGCCGCCGGCGATGAACTTGGTTTCAGGATTTAAGGCTGCCGCCTTGGCCGCGGCCTCGACGGACGAGGCACGTTCATAGGTGAAGGCTCTCATGCTTTAATCCCCGCGACTTCAGCAATGGCATCGATAATGTTGGAATAGGCGCCGCATCGACAGATGTTGCCGCTCATGCGTTCGCGGATCTCGACAGGAGTGACGGCCGCCTCTGCCGTAAGATCGCCGGTGACGTGGCTCGGTATGTTCGCCTTGATCTCCTCGAGCACCGCCACGGAGGAACAGATCTGTCCCGGTGTGCAGTAGCCGCACTGGAAGCCGTCATGCTTGACGAAGGCCGCCTGCATCGGATGAAGGTTTTCAGGCTGGCCGAGGCCCTCGATCGTGGTGATTTGATCGCCTTCGTGCATGACCGCCAGTGTCAGGCACGAATTGATGCGGTGGCCGTCGACCATGACGGTGCATGCACCGCATTGGCCGTGGTCGCATCCCTTTTTTGTGCCGGTCAGATGCAGGTGCTCGCGCAGTGCATCGAGCAGCGACGTTCTGTTGTCGACCTCGAGATCGCGCTTCTCACCGTTAACCGCGAAGGAAACTTTGGATGTATTGGATGTATAGGCCATGTCATTTCCTGGGGACTGTGCCGCCGCGGGCGCGACGGCTCCGGTGACCGCAATCGTTGCGGCCGACGAGATAAGTAGATCTCGACGGGAAAGTTCCAGTTGTGTCTGGCTTGGCATGAACTGTTCCACCTTGCTCGTTGGACATGGGCGCGCGTCAACGCCGTCTGCTGAGGTAGTGCAACTCCGCCTCCTGATTAGACCCCTTCCGTTGCATACGGTTATCGATCTGGCTCATGAATTCCCCGAGCCGCGGTCATAAGATGCCGCGAGCCACAACTTCAATGAAGTTGCCTTGGACGCGGAAGCGCCAGCGGAGCAACGCCCGCCGATGCGCGCGAAAAAAAGCAGCGCCATGCGCAAAAAATGATGCTTTTCGGGCTCATCATTATTCCCTACTCCCTATCGAAGCAGGTGACGAAAGGGGAAGACCGCATGCCCACGCCGTTTTACTGGAACGAGCTCAATACATATGATTTTGCCGGCCTCTCCCCCGAGACCACGATTGCCGTTCTGCCAATCGCCTCGACGGAACAGCACGGCCCGCATCTGCCGATCGCAACGGATGTTGCCATCGCGACCGGCATGCTGGCGGAGCTGAAGAGGCAGCGGCCGGAGGACCTGGACATTCTGGTCCTTCCGACACAGGAGATCGGCAAGGCCAACGAACACATCTATGGCCCCGGCACGCTGTCGCTCAGTGCCGAGCTGCTCATCCCGGTCTGGACGGCGATCGGCGCAAAGGTTGCCGAAGCCGGGCTGCGGAAGATGGTGATCGTCAATTCCCACGGCGGTAATGTCGACATCATGAGCATCGTCGCGCGCGAACTGCGCGTGCGCCATCAAATGGCGGTGGTCTCCACGCAATGGGGCCGTTTCGGTCATCCGGAAGGCATGGTCAGCGATCACGAGAGCAAATATGGCATCCACGGCGGCGATGTCGAGACGTCGTTGATGCTGCACTTTCGCCCCGAGCTGGTGCGGATGGACAAGGCGCAGAATTTCTCCTCGAAGGCCGAAGGGATGCGGGAGCAATCCAAATTTCTTCAGCCTCTGCCGCCGCATTCGCTGGCCTGGATCGCGCATGACCTCAATCCCTTCGGTGTCGTCGGCGATGCCTCGATTGCCACTGCCGAAAAGGGCGAGGCGATCTGCCGCCATCAAGTCAACGGGTTCGTCGAGCTGCTCCGGGACCTCAAGGCCTATCCGCTTTCGGATCTCTATGTGAAATAGGCTCAGCCGCGGGTTTCACATCCGGTGGGATATGACCCTTGGCCTGCAATTCCTGCACCAGGCCGAGCAGTTCTGCGAGCAGATATTCGACGAAAAGGCTGGTGGCCGCGTCGAGCGGCGCACGGGCACGCGCAAACAGCTTCATCTGCTGGTAACGCGCATGCGGCTCGGCGATCGGCCGGAAGACGAGTTCACCGCGCCGGCATTCGGTGATGACGTCGAGCGGATTGAGCAGCGTCAGCCCGGTGCCGCATTTGACGAGCTGTTTCAGCATCTCCGATGCATTGGTTTCCAGCACCGGCTCGACCGAAATGGGCAGGCGCGCAAAAGCAAGGTTGATCACCTCGCGCAGGCTGGTGCCCGGCTGCGCCAGAACCAGTTTTTCCTGAGTGACATCGGCGAGGTTGATCGGCCCGGGACCGATCAGGTGATGCCCCGGCGGCAGCACGACGCCGATCGGGATATCGAAATTTCCAAGCGTGCGGATGCCGGGCATGGCGGGGATATTGAAGCCAAGACCGATATCCACCTCGCCTGATACAACGGGGTTGGCCGTCGTGCCGCCGGTGTCGTTGCGCAGCTGGACGAAGACGCGCGGATGCTCTGAAAGAAAGCGCGCGATGATTTCGGGCAGCGGCCCGGCGGCTAGCCCAACGGTCGTCACCATGCGCACCTTGCCTGCCTGCTGCATCTTGAGGCTGCGGATACGCCCCTCCAGGCGCTCGTAATTCTTCAGCACGTCGCGAATATGCTCGATGCAGAGCTCGCCGGCAGCCGTCAGCCGCAGGCCACGCGGCAGCCGCTCGAAAAGCGGCGCCCCGATCTCCTCCTCCAGCGCCAAAATCTGCCTGTTGACCGCCGACGACGCCACGTTAAGGCGCGCGGCCGCCTTGCGGATCGAACCGCAACGGGCAATCTCGTTGATGTAAAGAAGGCGTCTGGAGTGCAGCATGATCTCTCCGATGCATATATTTTGCGCAGGCCGCACAAATTATCTTCAGCTTTCCCAGGGATGCCGAAAAGGCATCAATGTGCACGAATTTTGATGCTTTTCAAAGCGCATGGCAATGGCTCAAATTCTCTCAAAAGGGAGCCGGATAAGGCTTCCCTCTGCCACAAAAGGGGAACTGCCGACCATGTTGAAAGCACAGACGAACAGACAATTCCTGAGCTGCCTTGGCCTCGCCTCGATGCTTGCCGCGGCCTCGCCGGCGCTTGCCCTCGACAAGGTGAGCTACGGGACGAACTGGCTTGCCCAGGCGGAACATGGCGGCTTCTACCAAGCCGTCGCCGACGGCACTTATGCGAAATACGGCCTCGACGTCACCATCGTCCAGGGCGGCCCGAATGCTGCAGGCAGCGCGCTGCTGATCTCCGGCAAGCTCGATTTCTACATGGGTGGTCCTCAGGGAGAGATATCCGCCGTCGAGCAGGGCATTCCACTGGTCGATGTCGCCGCGATCTTCCAAAAGGATCCGCAGGTGTTGATCGCTCATCCGGACAACGGCGTCGACAAGTTCGAGGATCTCGCCAAGCTGAAAACGCTGTTCCTCAGCAAAGACGGCTACCTCACCTATTTCGAATGGATGAAGGCCAACTTCAAGGGCTTCAAGGACGAGCAGTACAAACCCTATAACTTCAGTCCCGCCCCTTTCCTTGCAGACAAGGACTCTGCTCAGCAGGGGTACCTGACCTCCGAACCTTACGAGATCCAGAAGCAGGCAGGCTTCGAGCCGAAGGTCTTCCTGCTCGCCGACAACGGCTACTCGCCCTATTCGACGATGATCACGACGACGCAGGCGATGATCGACGGCAAGTCCGATGTCGTGCAGCGCTTCGTCGATGCTTCGATCGAAGGCTGGTACAACTATCTCTACGGCGACAACACCAAGGCGAACGAACTGATCAGGAAGGACAATCCTGAAATGACGGACGGCCAGATCGCCTATTCGATCGCCAAGATGAAGGAATACGGCATCATCGAATCCGGCGACAGCCTCGACAAGGGCATCGGCTGCATCACCGACGCCCATTACAAGAAGTTCTTCGACGAGATGACCGCCATCAAGGTGTTCAAGGCCGATACCGATTACACCAAGGCCTTCACGACGAAGTTCGTCTGCAAGAGCACCGGCGTGGCACTGAAGAAGTAGGCCGACCGACGGCTCTCCTGGTCCGCCATCGAGGATGTGGCGGGCCGTATCCTCCCGCATGAACGAGACAGCAATGCTCCCAGCAGAAGCCCAGGCGGTATCCCCGAAAGAGACGCGCAAGCGGCCGCTTGTTATCATGCAGTCGGTCTCGAAGGTCTTTTCAAGCGGCACTGTCGCCCTTTCGAACATGTCGCTCACGGTCGAAAGCGGCGAGTTCGTCAGCCTGCTCGGCCCTTCCGGCTGCGGCAAGTCGACGGCGCTGCGCATCATCGCCGGTCTCGGCGATGTCACCTCGGGAACGATCGACTGGCCGAGTTCGCGCATCAATTCCCGAGGTCTGCCGGAGGGCGATATCGGCTTTGTCTTCCAGGAGCCGACGTTGATGCCCTGGAAGAACGTGTTCGACAACGTCCACTTGCCGCTGAGGTTGAGGCGCGTTTCGAAGGCAGCCGCGCGTGATCAGATTATGGGAGTGCTGACCACCGTCGGTCTTCAGGATTTTGCCAAGGCCTATCCGCGGGAACTTTCCGGCGGCATGAAGATGCGCGTCTCGATCGCCCGTGCGCTGGTGACGAAGCCGAAGCTGCTGCTGATGGACGAGCCTTTCGCCGCGCTCGATGAGATCACCCGCCAGAAGCTCAACGACGACGTGCTGCGGCTGTGGAAGGCGACCGGCATTACGGTGATTTTCGTGACGCATTCGGTCTTCGAGTCCGCCTATCTCTCGAACCGCATCGTCGTGATGAAGGCAAGGCCCGGGCGCGTGCATGCCGACGTCCCGCTGATCACCAGCCTCGAACGCGACGCGCACTACCGCACCTCGGAAGAATACCGCAAGGCCTGCGAAACGGTATCGCATTCGCTGATCGGGGCGATCAATTCGGCAGGGGATCATTGATGAGTGACGAAACAGACACATCGCCGCTGCTCGTTAAGGGTACCGTAAGCGCAAGGCGCCGCGATCTTGCGCTGCGCATCGCCATTCCTTTTCTCGTCATCGCCCTGTTGATCCTCGTCTGGTACGCCTATGTGAAACTGTCCGGCGTGCCGCCCTATATCCTGCCAGGACCGGCCGCTGTGGCAAACGCCTTCGTGACGGATTGGGGTACGCTTGCTCCTGCCCTCTGGGTCACCACCAAGATCACCTTCATGTCGCTGATGCTGGCGCTTGTCGGCGGCGTCGGCTTTGCGATCTTTCTCGTGCAGTCACGCTGGGTCGAGCTTGCCTTCTATCCCCTTGCCGTCATCCTGCAGGTAACGCCAATCGTCGCCATCTCGCCGCTTATCCTGATCTATGCGCCGTCGACGCAGGTAGCGCTGCTGATCTGCGCCTTCCTCGTCGCCTTTTTCCCGATCCTTTCGAATATGGTCCAGGGACTGAAGAGCGTCGACCACAATCTGATCAACCTCTTTGAGCTCTACGGCGCCTCGCGCTGGCAGACGCTGCTCTTTCTCAAATTGCCTGCCGCCCAACCCTATTTCATGACCGGCCTCAGGATCGGCGGTGGCCTTGCGCTGATCGCCGCTGTCGTCGCGGAATTTGCGGCAGGTTCGGCAGGCGCGGGATCCGGCCTCGCCTTCCGGCTTCTCGAAGCACAGTATCGGCTGAATATCCCGCGTCTCTTTGCAGCCTTGCTGATGCTCTCCCTGCTCGGTGTAGCGATCTTCGCTATCACCTCTTTCATTTCCTGGCTGAGCCTGCACCGTTGGCATGAGAGCAGCCTGAAACGGGAAAACTGATGACCTATTCCTTCATCTCCCCGCCCAATGCCGGCCGCTTCGTGCTGAGCAATGCAACGCTGCCCGCCGTTGCCGTTGTGGGATTTGACGCGCCCGCCGTCGAGGGGCTCGTCAAGGCCGATATCGTCATTACCGATGGCATGATTGCCGCCATCCGGCCGGCCGGCGCCGCACCCGCCGATTATGCCAGGACCGATCTTAAGGACGGCATGGTCTGGCCGTGCTTCGCCGATATCCATACCCATCTCGACAAAGGCCATATCTGGCCGCGCCAGGCCAATCCCGACGGCAGCTTCATGGGGGCGCTCGATGCGGTCAGGGCCGACCGGGAAGCCAACTGGTCGGCGGCAGACGTCAAACGGCGCATGGAATTCTCGCTCCGCTCCGCCTATGCCCATGGCACCAGCCTGATCCGCACGCACCTGGATTCGCTTGCGCCCCAGCATCGCATCTCCTTCGAGGTCTTTTCCGAAATCCGGGATGCCTGGAAGGACCGGATTGCACTGCAGGCGGTCGCCCTCTTCCCGCTGGATGCCATGGCAGACGGCATCTTCTTTGCCGATCTCGTCACAACAATCCGACAAACCGGCGGCCTGCTTGGCGGCGTCACCCGGATGGGGCCGGAGCTTGTCTGGCAGCTCGACACGCTCTTCGGGACTGCCGCAGAGCATGGCCTGGAGGTCGATCTGCATGTCGACGAGACGGATGATCGCGGCGCGGAAACACTGAAGGCAATTGCCGAGGCCGTGCTGCGCAACGGGTTCGAGGGCAAGGTGACCGCCGGCCATTGCTGCTCGCTCGCTCGCCAGGACGAAGACACCGCCGCGCGCACCGTCGAGTTGGTCGCCAAGGCAGGTATCGCGGTCATCGCGCTGCCGATGTGCAACATGTATCTGCAGGACCGCTATCCCGGCCGCACCCCGCGCTGGCGCGGCGTCACCCTGTTCAAGGAATTGGCCGCCGCCGGTGTCGCGACTGCGGTCGCCTCCGACAATACCCGCGACCCCTTCTATGCCTATGGCGATCTCGATCCGGTGGAGGTCTTCCGCGAGGCCGTGCGGATTCTGCATCTCGACCACCCGCTCGATACCGCCGCCCGTGTCGTCACCACCTCGCCCGCCGCCATCGTCGGACGGCCGGACAAGGGCCGTATCGCCGCCGGCGATCCCGCCGATCTCGTGCTTTTCAGCGCGCGGCGCTGGAGTGAATTCCTTTCCCGTCCGCAGTCTGACCGCGTCGTGCTTCGCCGCGGCAAGGTGATCGACCGCAGCCTGCCGGATTACCGTGAACTCGATAGCGTTGTTGGAGCCTGACATGACCGATTATCAGAAGATCAAAAAGGAGCTCGAAGGCATCGCCGTCGAGGACAATCCGGCGCTGGTGCGCCAGAAGAGCCGGGATTTCTATTGGTACTCGCCGATCCTAAAGGCGCAGCTCGACAATGTGACGGCCGATCTCGTCGTCACACCGAAGACCGAGGAAGAGGTCATAAGGACGCTGAAGGTCGCCTATGCCCATGGCGTGCCGGTCACGCCGCGCGGCGCCGGTACCGGCAATTACGGCCAGGCCATGCCGCTTTCCGGGGGTATCGTGCTGAACCTTGCGGCGATGGACAAGATCAAGGAGATCCATCCCGGCCGCGTCATCTGCGAACCGGGCATCGTGCTTGCCCAGCTCGACAAGCAGACCAAGGCCCATTCCGGCCAGGAGCTGCGCTTCCACCCCTCCACCGCGCAGACGGCGACGGTCGGCGGCTTCATCGCCGGCGGCTCGGGCGGCGTTGGCTCGATCACCTGGGGCGGCTTGCGCGACCTCGGAAACATCCTGCGCCTGCGCGTCATCACCATGGAAGCCGAACCGCGCGTGCTCGACCTCACCGGCTGGGATCTGCAGAAGGTGAGCCACGCCTATGGCACCAACGGAATCATCACCGAGATCGAGATGCCGCTTGCACCTGCCTATGACTGGGTCGATGTGCTGGTCGGCTATGACGATTTCATGGAAGCGGTGCGCTTTTCCAACGCGCTGGCGAAATGCAACGGCATTCTCGTCAAGGAAATTGCCCCGATCGCCGCTCCTATCCCGCACGACTATTTCACCCGCCACAAGCCCTACATCCGTCAGGGCCAGTCGATCGTCGTGCTGATGATCGCGCCGCACTCCATGGATGCTTTTCTGGCCTTCACGGCGGCGCTGAAGGGCGAGATCATGTTCCGCTCCGACAAGGTGGAAAGCATGCGCGGCATCCCGCATGCCTACGAGCTTGCCTGGAACCATACGACATTGCGTGCGCTGAAGGTCGACCCGAGCTTCACCTATCTGCAGGTTCAATATCCCGGACCGGATCATGTCGCCAAGGTTCGCAAGATGGTCGAAATCTTTGGTGACGAAGTGCCGGGTCATCTCGAATTCATCAAATTCGACGGCCAGATCCAGTGCTCCGGCCTGCCGCTGGTGCGCTACACCACCGAGGAGCGGCTGGAGGAGATCATCAAGATCCACCAGGACAATGGATGCCCGATCTTCAACCCGCACCGCTATACGCTCGAAGAAGGCGGCATGAAGCGCACCGACGCGGTGCAACTCGCTTTCAAGCAGGAAACCGATCCGAAGGGCCTGCTCAATCCCGGCAAGATGATCGCTTGGGAGAATCCCGATTTCGACTTCAACGCCGGTAAGAACTATCTCTTCCCCGGCCTGGCGGCCTTGATGGAGGCTTCATGAGGGTTCTCGTCCTCCACTCTCACCCGGTCGAGGAAAGTTACGGCAAGGCGCTTTACCGGCAAACCGTCGAGAGCCTTGAGAAGGCCGGGCATATGGTGGATGGCTGCGACCTCTATGAAGAGCGGTTCGATCCGGTGCTCTCGCGCCACGACCGGCTCGTCTATCACGACTATCCGGAAAATCTGAAGCTGGTGGAGTCGCATGTCGAAAGGTTGAAGGCGGCCGAGGGGCTGGTGATCTGCACCCCGATCTGGAACTTCGGCTTTCCGGCGATCCTGAAGGGATATTTCGACCGCGTGTGGCTGCCGGGCGTTTCCTTCGAGCTGGTCAACGGCAAGGTGGAATCGCGGCTGCGCCACATCCGCAAGCTCGCAGCCGTCCTGACTTATGGCGCAACGCCCTTCCGCGCCTTCGCCGCCGGCAACCCGCCGAAGAAAATCGTCAAGCGCGTGCTGAGGGCGCAGATCAATCCGGTGAGGCCGGTGACGTTCCTCGCCCATTACGACATGAACAATTGCACGCCGGAGACGCGGGCAAAATTCCTCACCCGCGTCGGAGACGCGATGGAGCGCTTTTAGAAAATTTTCGCGGCCGTCACTTCCACTTCGACCAGGAACTCAGGGCGCGTAAAGCCGCCGATGATGAGCAAGGTGGAAACCGGCTTCGGATCGAGCGTATAGCGATCCCGCACGGCCATATAGGCCGGGAAATCCTCGCGGCGGGTGACGAAGCCCGAAATGCGGATGACGTCGGCAAAACTCATTTCCGCCTCTTCGAGGATCGTCTTGATAGCCTTGAAGCAGAGTTCAGCCTGAGCAGTGATATCGCTCGGAACAGCATCGTCGAGACCGATACCAAGCTGGCCCGAGGTGACCAGGAGCGATGCGCCGGGCGGCACCAGCAGGCCGTGATTATAATTTCCAAAGGGCCGGCGCACCGAGGCCGGATTGAATGTCTTTTTCATCGATCTGAAATTCCTGAGGGCTGCAGATATCAAGCCTACAGGATGCGGCGGGATATGAGAATATCGCCTGCGTCCATAATGTTTTGCGACAAAAAGCAGGACGACCGCCTTGAACGGAATCGAACCGCCGGGCACGAGCAAATGCGGCGAACGATAAGCGCTTTTTGTAGCGGCTACATGCTTCAGCGCAGCGACTCGGCAGGTGTCAGCTAGGCGACGCAGATGACGGTCGACCGGCTATTCAAAGAGAATAACGCTTGCCGGAGTTGGCGGCATCGATTTGATCGTGACGCCGGCAAGACCGGCAAGTCTTGCCATCTCAGTCAACTCACTTTGCGTATAAGCCTGGCCAGCCGGCGTGCTAGCGAGCATCTCCCAGGAGAAGGCTGCGGGAAAAGGCGGCGACACGCCATCTTCGTTCGGCACGAAATCGACCGCGACGATCCGACCATGCTCTGCAAGGCTGGCGATGATCCTTCGTAACAGTTGGACACATGTCGGCAAATCGAAGTGGTGCAGAAAATTCGGAAGCAGGACAAGATCATAACCCGTGCCCCACTCAACATCGAAAGCACTGCCGGCTATCGTCCGGTACCGGTCAGCCACGCCGGCTTTTTCCGCATTCTGCCTCGACAGCGCTAATACGGCGGCCCAGTCGACGGCGACGATCTCCGCCGTTGGAAAGGCCTTCGCAATTTCGATCCCGAAAACGCCTGGACCTGCAGCGATGTCCAACACCTTTTTGGGAGGCCTCGGCCAGCCGGAGATTTCGCCAGCCAGCATTTTGGCGCTGAGCCCGGTAAAGGAGCCCATGCCGTGCGCAAACTTCAACCAGACGGGGTTGTCTGCCGACACGTTCGCAAGCCCGGCCGAACCGCCTTTTCGCACGACGGCGGCCGGATCGCGCAGAAAATTATCCAGTATTTCGGGTGCGGCCGTGAACTCAACGGCCGCGCCCATATAGGCCGGCGAATTGCGATCGAGGAACATTCTGGTCGAGGGCGTCATTCGGTACTGTCCGCTCTCCTTTGTCAGGAAACCATGTACCACAAGGTAGTCGCACAGGATGCGCACCCCACGCTCCGAGGCGCTTGTTGCCGACGCCAGCGATGCTGCAGTCTTGCCCTCGTTTATATGAGTAAAGAGATCGAGCTCGATCGCCGCCCTTATAGCCGCCGTCTTTCGACACGCAAACAGTGCATCGACTACGAGTTCGGGCGACACTACGCCAACACGGGCGTCCTCGACGATTGTTTCCATGGGATCTCCAGAGCCCTCGATCAATCTTGCCCAGCAGCGGCAGCCGCGGAAATTATGCGCATATCCGCATATTCTACAATACTTATCGCGCTAACCCTATCGGGTGCCCGCCTCAAATGGCCGAGCTGTCCTGCCGGCCCGCCGACACCATGGCACGCGTTGCAGACCGGCGAGGCTGAGGTTCAATGCGGCAGGACTCAAAGAGCTGTCGACTTGCTTGGTATTGTGTGTCCCGGAATCGCAGAGAGTGGAAAATGAAATCTAGATCGCTCATTTTTGCTCTATCCGCGCTGCTTGCGACGGCTGTGAATGCCGCGGAGGACGAAGCTCTGCCACCTTACTTCGCACCACTTATAGCGGGACAGGGAGGGGAGATCGAAGGATGCTACACGGCAATCCTGGCACGCGATGGATTGGACTCCCCTGGATCGTGTCCCGGGAGGTGGTGTAGGTCGCGTGCTACTTCGACCTAAAATGACGAATACCCATGCTGCGAATCGCAAACGGGCCTATCCAACCAATTTTATCGGCACGTTTGCTGATTTGAAGTAAGCTGAAATTTTGTGCGATTGCCTTCGACCGCTCATGCAATCAGCGAGTCGAGCTGCGGATCACGCATGTTAGACCACCAGCGCGCTTCCGGGCGCAGTCACCAGGTCGGCCTCGGCGCCGCGCGCCCGCTGTACGAAGGTCTTCATGTCGGTCCAGTCTTCGCCAACCAGCCCGTTTCGGTCTTCCCTGACTATATGGTGAGCGGATATCCGTGCCGGAAAGCTTGCTCCACTCTTTCCTGAATGGTCGCTGCCGGTGGGCGGCATTTACGCTATGTTTCCGCCAGCCCGTTTCCGGCCAACCAAGGTGAGGATGTTTCTTGACTCTGCTTCTCGCGGCGGAACGAAACCGCCGGGAAACGATCGGGTTACAAGGAGGGTCGAAGAGGTTCGGCCTAACCTGCCAGTATCGATGCAACTGTCTCCCCGACCATTGCTCCGATGATGGGCGGCAGGACGTGGAACTCAGGCGAGATAGGCCTTGTGCAGAATGTCGGGATTTTGCCGCAGTATCTCCGGCGCCCCGCTGAAAGAAAACCGGCCGCGCGACAGGACATGCGCGTCGTGTGCCTCTTTAAGCGCGAGAGCAGTAAACTGCTCGATCAGCAGGATACCGGTTCCCTGGGCCGCGAGACGGGACAGCACGGCCATCAGCCGTTTGACGACCAGCGGCGCGAGCCCAAGCGACATCTCGTCGGCAAGGATGAATTTCGGGCGGGCAACGAGGCCCTGGCCCAGAGCTAGCATCTGCTGCTGACCGCCGGACATGGAGCCGGCACGCTGCTTCTTGCGCTCTGCCAGTTCCGGGAAGATGGCATAGACCTCGTCCACCGCCTTTGCGGCGTCTGCTGCCGATTGCTGAAAGCCTGCGGCCTGCAGGTTGTCCTCGACATTGAGGCCTGAAAGCACGCGGTGGCCTTCCGGTACCGCTGCAATGCCCGCGGCCCGCACAACCTCCGGCGATTGCCCGGAAACGACCCGTCCATCGACCGCCACCGTACCCGAGGCGACCGGCTGCGCACCGGCAATCGCCAGCACCAGCGAACTCTTGCCGGCGCCATTGGGGCCGAGAAGGGCGGTGATGCGACCGCTTTGCAATGTGAAGCTCAGATCATCGATGACCCGCTTGCCGCCGCGCTCGACTGACAAATTGCTGACCGTAAACGTGCTCATGCAGCCACATCCTCCATGCCGATATAGACTGCGCGGACCTTCGGATCCGTCAGCACAGCCGCAGTCGCGCCAACGGCAATCAGCGACCCGAAATCGAGCACCATCGTGTCCTGGCAGACAGCCTGAATGAGATCGACGTCGTGGTCGATCAGCAGCGTCGTTGCGCCGTTGAACGCCCTGATGCCGTCGATGATCTGGCGAAGCCTGTCAACTTCGCCCTGTGAAAACCCGGCGCCGGGTTCATCGAGGAGGATCAGCCTCGGCTTGCCGACAACGCAGCGGGCAATCTCGACCATCCGGCGTTCGAAGGCGTTGAGGCCAGCGGCGTTCAGACCACGAACGGCGGAAAGGCCCACGAACTCCAGAGCGGCCATCAGCGCACGTTCGCGATCGTTTCCCGACATTGCAAGGGGGTCGAGTACGACGCGAACATTGTCCTCGACCGACAGTTCATCGACCACCTGCTCCTTCTGGAAGGAACGGCGCAGCCCCCAGCGTGCCCGCTGATGCGGTGCGAGAGGGAGAATATCTGCTCCATCCATAGTGATCTGGCCGGACTGGGGTGTGACGAAGCCGGACAGGACATTGAGGAAGGTGGTCTTGCCGGCTCCGTTCGGGCCGATGATGCCGAAGACCGGCTTATCGAGGATGACGGTCAGGCAGTTGAGCGCGGTGACACCGCCGAAGGTGACGGTGACGTCGTCGATCGAGATCATCGCTTCTCCTCCCGTGAGCGCAAAACTCTGACCGCATCGGTCAACTGACCGGCGAGGCCTTTCGGCGCGGTGATCAGGGCGTGGATCAGGGCAAGGCCGAAGATCACATAGGCGGTATCGCCATTGATACCGAGGTCGTTGAGGTAGGCCGGTACCAGCCGGTAGAGCAGGGCGGCAATCACCGCGCCATACCAATGCCATGCACCGCCAACGATGGTCAGCGCGAAGATCATCACCGATTCTGCTGGCGGAAAGGAACGGGCGTCGAGAAGCTGGAGATTGCCCGCCAGAAGAGCGCCGGCGATTCCGGCCAGAAAGCCGGACAGGGCAAAACCCCAGACCTTGTAGAGCGTCACGTCAACGCCGGCTGCCATGGCGGAGGCCTCGCTCTTGCGGATCAGCGCCCAGCCCCGGCCGGCGCGGCTGCGCTCGTGCCAGTCGATCAGCAGGAACCCAAACGCCACGACCACCATGCAATAGCGGAAATAGGCGCTGTCCGACGCCGCCAGGTATGGACGCGGCATGTAGGTGACGGCCTGGACGGCAAAACCGGTCAGGCCGCCGCCGCCGTTGGGGAACTGCAAGACGTTGATGAGGATGCCGAAACCGCCAGCGGCCATTAGGGTGATCAGCGCCAGATAGAGACCGCGCATGCGCAGCGCCGGATAAGCGAGGACCATGCCGATCACTCCGGCAAACAAGCCGCCGGACAGGAGGTTCAGTTCGAACGGCAGGCCGAGGCCATGGGCAAGGCGTAGCGCGATCCATCCGCCGCAGCCCATCAGCGCCACCTGCGCAAGGGATACCAGCCCCAGCCGGCGATACAACAATGCGATGCTGGCGGCGGTCAGCGTATAAATTGCAGTGCCGGTCAACACCTTCACCCAGAGCGCATTGGCGGCGAGGGGCACGATGACGGCCATCGCAGTGAAAAACATCTGTGGCGCGTATCTCTGCAATAGTGGTCTCAAGGCCGTAGGGGGTGTGGAGATTTTAGCGGCGAGCGGTTCGATGACGGTTTGCATGGCGTCAATCCTGTCCGGCGAATGTCAGCTTGCGGCCGCGCTGCATCCACATCATCGCAATAATCGCGACAATGAAGGGGGTGGCAACGCGGAAGGGCGCCAACGGTTTGTAGAGGGTCAGCAGGCTTTCGAACATGCCGATGACGAGCCCGGCGGCGAAGGTCGCGGGGATTGAGGCAAGTCGGCCGATGATGGTCGTGGCAATGATCGGGATCACAAGAAAGGTCAGCACCGCCGGATCGAGCCGGACGAGGGTGGCAAACAACAGACCGGTGAAGCCGGCAAGAACGCCGGATATGCCCCAGGCGAAAGTTTCGACGCGCCTGACCGGTGTTCCGAGGATGGCCGCAATTTCGCGGTTGTCGGCAAGCGAACGCATCATCAGGCCCATGCGCGTGCGGGCGAGGAACAATCCCATGCCGAGTGTCACGCCGATGCCAGCAGCCAGTGCGATCAACCGCGTCGCGGTCACGCGCAAACCGACGATCGACAGTGAGAGGCTGTCGGGTGTCAACGAAAGCTTGCGCGGCGTGACGGTCCAGATCAGGTTCATAACGCCGAGCAGTGCAAGCGCTAACCCGAGGGTCGCCACCGCCTTGACCACCGGTTCACGATGAGCAAGTCCCGGGGCGATCAGCCGGCCGAACGCCAGAGACAGGACCAGCGCGATGCCGATACAGGCGAGCCAGGCAATGGGTTCCGGCCAGTTCCACTGCAACAGTTGCCAGGCGGTCATGGCACCTGCGGCGCCCATGGCGCCGTAGGCAAAATTCAGCACGCCCGTGGCGCGGTTGAGAAGCACCAGCCCGACGCCGCCGAGGGCATAAAGCGCCCCAACGGCAAGGCCGGAAACCAGGAACAGGCCGAGAGCGTTCATCGCGTATCCAATCAGTTGGTGATGCCGAGTTCTTTTTCAGCGGCGCGGATCGGATCGAGATAGGCGCTGTCGACGTCCGCGCATTTGCTGATGACCTTGAAGCCGTTGCCTGAGATCTGCACCATCATGTTGGCATGGTTCGGCATATGCCGGTCCGCCTTGCCGACATAGTATGGTCCACACAACAGGTCGGAGTTCTCGTTCTTGATCTGCTGAATGGCTTCGGTCACCGAGGCCCGATCGATCTTGGCCGGATCGAGCTTCAACAGGGCATCGACGAAGAAACGTGCCGAGAGATAGCCGGACTGGCTGAAGGTGTCGCGGGGATCCTCTGGCTGGGCATGCTTCTGCATGACCTCCCGCCAGTTGGCGGCGTCAGGTTCTGTGCCGTCGATCGGGGTCAACTCGATGTTGACGTTCATCACGCCGTCCCAATAGGCACCAAGCATGCCGGGGACGTCGGCATCATAGAGCGGGGTCGAGGAGATCCACTTGAAATTGTCGCGAAGATTCTGTTCCTCGACCGCTTTGAGGTAGGCGGCCGCCATGCCGGCGGGCAGGTTCACGAGGACCGTGTCGGCACCGCTGGCGACCGTTTCCAGCACAGAAGCATTCATGTCGGCGGCGGCTGGGTCAAGCAGGATGCTTGTTCCTGCCAGCCCCTTTGCCTGCATGTATTTTTCCGTCCAGCCGCAGGAATAGGGGCCGACCGACGGAATGGTGAGGCCAATGCACACGACATTCGTCGCGCCGAGATTGCCGACGGCCCATTGCGCCGCACCGACGCTGGAGGGCAAAGGCCCTTCATTGGTGGAAACGATGTTCGAGGATTCGAAGCACTCCGCCACGGCACACGCCGAGGCCATCGCCATGACGCCTTCGTCGGCATAGAGTTTGGCGTTGACGCCCATTTCGACGAACGACCCGTTGCCGACAAGGGCTACGACCTGCTCGTCCTTTACCAGCTTGGTCGCGACCTGACTGGCGACTTCCGGATTCCACTGGTCGTCTTCAACCAGATACTCGATCGGTCGGCCATTGATGCCGCCGTTTTCGTTGACGCAATTGAAATAGGCTCGCGCCGCGTCGGCGGACGACGAGAAGTCATCGGGGCCTGTCTGGCCGACCACGGCGCCCACCTTTATCGGTTCACCGGCCGCTTTCTGGCCGTTGCTGAGCCCGCAGGCGGGGGCCGCGAAGGCCGAGCCGCCGCTGAAGATGATCGCGGCGGTCGATGCAGCAAGAAACAGAGTTGTCTTGGTCATGTGTTCTCCTCCCAAAGAAACGTTGCATGAAAGTCAAAAAGGGCGCCGCTTTCGCTTATGCGGCGGCCTCCTTGCCGAGAATGAAGCGGGCTGCGCGCTCGCCGATCATGATGCAGGGCGCATTGGTGTTGCCGGACACGAGCGTCGGCATGATGGAGGCATCGGCGACCCGAAGTCCCTCGACGCCGCGCACTTTCAGATCCTCTCCTACGACCGCCATGCGATCTTCGGCGGGGCCCATCTTGGCGGTGCCCGCCGGATGGAAAACGGTTTTGGAGATGCTCCGGATATAGTTGCGCAGGGAAGTCGGATCTTTCTCGATGCCAGGTTCCGGCAGAACCCGCCGCTTGACGATCCGCGCAAGGGACGGAGCCTCGGTGATCCGGATCGCCCATTCGACACCGCGCACAAGCGTTTCCAGATCAGCCGGATTGGAGAAGGAATTTGCGTGAAACAGGGCTCTGTCCTTCGGATCGGCCGAGCGCAACTTTACCGTGCCACGGGATTGGGGCCGCAGGAAGCAGGGGCCGATCGAAATGCCGTGGCCGGGGACGGCGGCGCGTTCGCCAAATCCGACGAAGCTTGGCAGCACATGGAACTGGACATCGGGCTGTCCGGTGCCGGCCGTATCGACGAAACCACCGGATTCCACGACGCTCGAGGTCAGCAAGCCGGTTTTGGTCAGCAGGTATTGCAGCATGTGGCCAGCGGCCCTGAGCCCTTTGTCCTGCCCGAACATTGAGATCGGATCCTTGACCTCGACCTGAACGGTGGCCTCGAGATGGTCCTGGTAGTTCTCGCCGACGCCGGGCAGATCGGAAACGACGCCGATGCCATGGCTCTGCAGATGGGCGGCGTCGCCGATACCGGACAGCTGCAGGATTTTAGGCGTAGCGAGTGCGCCGGACGTCAGAACGACCTCGCTGCGGGCTTTGTACGTTGTGCCTGTCTCCGTCAGGACGCCGACGGCCTTCTTGCCCTCGAAAAGCACCTTGTGAACGCGCGTACTGGTCAGGATCGTCAGATTGGGACGCTTTTCGGCGTCGCGCAGGAAGGATTGCGCGGAACTCCAGCGCCGGCCGTTATGGGTCGTCGTCTGATAGAAGCCGACGCCCTCCTGGACCTTGCCGTTGAAATCCTCGTTATAGGGGATGCCTGCTTCCTGCGCAGCGCGGATGAACGCCCAAGACAGGGCGTGGCCGAAGCGACGGTCGGAAACCTTAAGTTCGCCCTCTGCGCCATGGAATTCGCCGGAGAGACGCTGATTGCCCTCGACAGCCCGGAATGCCGGCAGCACCTTGTCGTAGGACCAGTTGCGGCAGCCCATCTGGGCCCAGGTGTCATAATCTTCCCGCTGGCCACGAATGTAGATCATCGCATTGATCGAACTGCCGCCGCCGATGACATGGCCCTGCGGCACGACGTTCGGCTTGCCGTTCAGGCCCTTGTCCGGTTCCGAGGCATAGAATTGGACGTCCTTGCCCCTTTCGATGACTTTGAAAAATGTCGCCGGAATATGGATGAACTTGTCGGCATCCCGCGTGCCGCTCTCGATGAGCAGCACTTTGTTGCCGGGGTTCTCGGAGAGACGCGCGGCAACGACGCAACCAGACGAGCCGCCGCCCACGATAATGTAGTCAAATTCGTTCATGATAGGCTCCATCGCGGCAGCGCAGGAAAAACAGCGCGTGCCGGGTGTTTCACGTCAGCAGAAGACGGTCTGGATAGTGGTGAATTCCTTCAACCCGTCGGCACCGAATTCGACGCCGATACCGGATTGCTTTACCCCGCCGAACGGAGCATTCGGCTGGATTGCACCATGCTTGTTGATCCAGACCGAACCGCATTCGAGACGGCTTGCGACCTCTTTCGCCCTGGCGAGATCCGCCCCCCATACCGAGCCGCCGAGACCGGCCGGATTGTCGTTGGCCTTTCTGATCGCCTCTTCGACATCGCTGTAGCGGATGATCGGAAGGGCCGGGCCGAACTGCTCAAGATCGACGAGCTTGGCACCATGATCGATGTCGGCGACCAGCGTCACCGGATAGAAATAGCCGGGGCCGCCGTTGGGATTGCCACCGGTCAGAATGCGCCCACCTCTGGCTCTCGCCTCCTCGACAAAGGAGGCGACGATCTCGTACTGCATGCTGTTCTGCACCGGACCCAGCACCGAACTTTCCTCCATGCCGTCGCCGACCGGGATGTTGGCGGCGTAGGCGGCGAGATGCTCGCAGACAGCGTCGTAGATGCTGTCATGAACGTAGAGGCGCTTCAGGCAGGCACAGGTCTGGCCGTTGTTGATGAAGGCACCCCAGAACAGCCCCTCGGCGATTGCTTTCGGGTCAGCATCGGGCAGGACGATCCCGGCGTCATTTCCACCGAGTTCCAGGGTCAAACGCTTCAGCGTATCGACCGCGCTGGCCATGACCTTCTTGCCGGTAGCAGTGGAGCCGGTGAAGGTAACCTTGGCGATGCCGGGATGGGCGGTCAGTGCGGCGGCGATCTCGTTTTCACCCGTAACGACGTTGACAACACCGGGCGGCAGAACCTCGTTCATCAACTCCACGAGTCGGATCGTCGATAGCGGTGTCAGCGGTGATGGTTTGATGATGACGGTGTTGCCGGTGCGGATCGCCGGTATGATGTGCCAGCAGGCGATCATCACCGGCCAGTTCCAGGGCGTGATCGAGGCGACGACGCCGATCGGCTTGCGATGCAATTCGACGCGGCCCTCCGGCGCATCCTGAAGCACCTCGATGGGAAGTTCGATTTCCGCGGTATGGCGGGTCCAGGCGAGCGCGCCGCCGATTTCAAAACGCGAACCGAGACCGTTGAGCGGCTTGCCCTGCTCGAGGGTCAGCAATTGCGCGATTTCCTCGGCATGGGCTTCGATCTTGGCAGCAACGGCCCGGCACGCATCGGCAAGCTCGGTGCTGGATTTCAGCTTCCACGTCGCGAATGCCAGGCCGGCTGCTTCCACTGCGGCATTAAGGTCGGCGTGGGTCGCCATCGGCATGGCACCGACGATGTCGCCGGTGGATGGGTTGCGAATGTCCACGTGATGTGCGGTTTCCACCGCGGTACCGCCGATGAGCAGCGTATAGCGCTTCATGTCGAACTCCTCCCAAAGCAATGTTTCGAGAGGCATTCAATTCCATGTGCGCCGCGCTGTCTTGGGCTCCGGCGCGGTCTGAATAGGACAAAAACGCGACTCTAGTGCTGCAGGATGTCTTTCGGCGAGCAGTCGAAGGCTTTGCGGAAGCAGCGGTTGAAATAGGAGATGTCGTTGAAGCCGGCGGAATAGGCAACTTCGGCGATAGTTGGCGCGGACGGTCCGTTCTTCATCTGGAGCAGCTGTTCGTGAACCAGGTGCAGGCGCCGCAGGCGGATAAGAGATGTCGCCGTGGTTCCAAGTGCCGAGAAGTCATCCTGCAGCGTGCGCAACGAGATGCCAACCTTGTCGGCCAGCCACTGAGGCGTCAGGTGTTCGTCGGTGAGGTGCCGGTCGATCAGAATCTGGACGATTTCCAATCGCCCGCCTGGACTATCAACCGGAAAAGACTGATCCGGGTCCTCATCCATTGCAAAGGCCTGACGCGTGGCGCTGAACAGCAACTCTCTCAAATTCTGTGCCCGCTTGTCCTGTGCATCGGTGCGGATCAGCTTGGCGACCAGCGCCCGCAACATCGCCGACATGGGGTCTTCGGCTTCGAGCCGCCGCGAGATCTCCACCTGTGCGGCCTTGCCGGCGACGATCAACTGGCGCGGCAGGTGGACGGACAGATGGTTGGAAAAATGACCGCCGAAATGAAAGATTGAGGGTGCCGAGCTGTCCACCAGAATGCAGTCGCCCGGCGCGATGATTGATTGGCGACCCCGCTGCTCGATGCCGCAGGTTCCCTCCAGTTGCAACAACAGGAACAGGTTCTCGCCGTAGTCACGCTTGATGTCGATGAAGTCGCGATGGATGATGTCGAGATCGTTGGCCACCTGTGCCAGTTCCAGACCGCCAGCGTCCATGATCGTAGCGCTGCCGGTGACGACCTTGCATTCGACGCGGCGCGAATTGAAGCTCCCGCAGATTGATTTCAGCTGATCAGTCCAGTCGTCCACGGGAGTTACTGGCCATTGCTTGGGGATCAGGGCCCCGAATTCCACCATTTGCTGCATGTTAGCCTCCTCCCAAAGACTAAATGAAAAATCGCCGGCTCCGCCGAGATAGTTTCTATGTTAAGGAAATACTCTTCGTGACCTTTGTCAACTTTATTGCGGTTCGATCCCGTAGGATCTGCGAATACCCGCGATTGCACAAGCGCCGAAACACCGGATAGAAAGAACCAGCATGAAGAATGAACCGATCGACGATAGAGAAAGTGGCATGGGTTCTGCCGGCCCCGCTTCCCGCGAGCGGCGCTCGCTTGCGATTGGGCTCCTGCGCGCCCGTGAAGCGGTGATGAGCCACTTTCGGCCAATCCTTGCGGCCCATAACGTGACCGAGCAGCAGTGGCGGGTGATCCGCGCGCTGGCTGAGGCAGGAACGCTGGATGCCACCGAAGTCGCGGAAAAGGCTTTCATTCTGGCCCCAAGCCTCACCCGCATGATCCGCTCGCTCGAGGAGCGTGATTTCATCACCAAGCACAAGGACAAGGCGGATGGGCGGCGGGTGCTTCTAAAGCTTGCGCCGCCCGGCAGAGCCATCATTGACGAGGTGATGCCGGACAGCCGTCGGGTCTATGCGGACATCGATGCCCGCTTCGGTGCAAGCCGCGTCGAAGAATTGCTCAACATGCTTGACGACCTTGCCGCCCTGAAACTTGACGGCAAGCCAAGCGGCGAAGACGTTTAGGTCAGTAGGTGTTTGCAGTCGCCACCGCCTTGGCCGTCGTGGCAACCCGAAAATCGGAAAGCAGCTTTGTCGTGGCATTGGCGAGCAGCGTCACATCGTTGCCGATAGCAACGAAGGTCGCGCCCAGTTCAAGATAACGCTTGGCAAGATTAAGGTCGCCAGTGAGAATGCCCGCAGCCTTGCCATGGCTCTGGATTCGCAAAAGCGCGCGTTCGACCTCGGCCTGGACCTCCGATGCGCCTGGCTTACCGAGATAGCCCATATCGGCAGCGAGATCGGCGGGCCCGATGAACACGCCGTCCACGCCTTCGGTGGAAGTGATAGCGTCCAGCGCCGCGAGACCCGCCCGGCTTTCGATCTGCAATAGCAGGCAGATCTCGTCATTGGCGGTTTGCAGATAGTCGGGAATACGGTTGAACGCAGAGGCCCGCGCCAGGGCAGCGCCAACGCCGCGCACGCCGTGCGGCGGATAGCGCACGGCTTTCACCATGGCGTCTGCAAGTTCCTTGCTGTCGACCATCGGCACAAGCAGGGTTTGCGCGCCGATATCGAGCAACTGCTTAATGATATGGGTCTCACCGATCGGCGGGCGGATGATCGCATGACTGCCGCTTCCCTTCATCGCCTGCAACTGGGACACCAGAAGCGGGATGTCATTGGGCGCGTGCTCGGCGTCGAGCAGAAGCCAGTCATAGCCGGCTCCAGCGGAGATTTCGACCGTGTAGGGATTGGCCAGCGCCTGCCAGAGACCGATCTGGGGCGCGCCTTCCCGCAGCGCTTGTTTGAAAGTGTTCTTGGGGGCAGGCATGATGGCGATCCTTATTCGAAGAACAGGCTGACGGTGCCGTAGGGTCCGAAGTCGCCGACAATGGTGTCGCCATGCCGGGCTTCGATCGGCCGGATGAAGGAGCCGGCGAGCACGATCTGTCCCGCTTCGATGCCGTCGCCGTATTGCGCCAGCCGGTTGGCAAGCCAGGCGATGCCGCGCGCTGGTTGGTTGAGCACGCCAGCACCAAGTCCAGTTTCCTCGACCTCGGCGTTGCGGCTGACGATCGCACCCATCCAGCGCATGTCGATCTGGTCCGGGCGCACCGCGCGCCCGCCGGTAACAATGCCCGCATTGGCGGCATTGTCGGAAATCGTGTCATGGACCGTGCGGGCCTTTTTCGTTTCCGGGTCGATGCGCAGGATGCGGGTATCGAGAATTTCGAGCGCCGGTGTCACATAGTCGGTGGCGTTCAGCACGTCGAAGACGGTGACGCCCGGCCCCTTCAGCGGCGCCTTCATCACAAAGGCGATTTCGGCCTCGATGCGGGGCTGGATGAAACGGTCTTCGGAAACGGTCGCGCCATCCTCGAAAACCATGTCATCGAAGAGCACACCGGAATCCGGGATATTGATATTCAGCGCATATTGCATGGCCTTGGAGGTCAGTCCAATCTTCCAGCCGATCACCTTGCGGCCCGCGGCGATCTTCCTTTGCACCCAGGCGCCCTGGATCGCATAGGCATCGTCCATAACGATCTGCGGGTATTGCAGGGACAGGAGCCCGGTCTGCACGCGGGTGCGCTCGGCCTCGTCGAGACGGGTTGCGGCTTCCTCGATCTGGTCTTTGGTCAGCATGCTCAAACCTCGTCGGCGATCGTGTTGCGTAAGATGCCGATGCCGTCGGCTTCGACTTCCACGACATCACCGGGCTTCAGCCAGATTGGGGGATCGAAACGCGCGCCGGCGCCGGTCGGAGTACCCGTGACGATTACATCGCCCGGCACCAGCGTGGTGAAGGTCGAGATGTAGTTAATGATCTTGCGGAAGGAGAAGATCATGCGGCTTGTACGATCCGACTGGCGAACCTCGCCATTGATGCGGGTTTTTAGCTCGATGTCAGCCAGTTGGTTTTCGTCGACGTAGGGCACGAGCCAAGGGCCGATCGAGCCGGTGCGGTCAAAATTCTTGCCCTGTGTCACGTTGAACTTGGCATGGCGGACCCAGTCGCGGATCGTGCCTTCATTGCAGAGAGAAAGTGCTGCAACGTGATCGAGCGCCTGCGCTTCGGGAATGCGCCGGCCGCCCTTGCCGATAACGATGACGATCTCACCTTCGTAGTCGAGCTGCGGGCTTTCCGGTGGACGGATCAACGGTTGGTCATGGCCGGTGAAGGACCGCGGAAAGCGAATGAACAAGGACGGATTGGCGGGCGCCGACTGGCCGTCCTTGTATTCCTCGTTGCGGTCCGGGAAGTTCACGCCGACGCAGATCAGCTTTTCCGGCTGGGGAATCGGGATTTCGTAAGTGACCTCGGACAGCGGGAAATCGGCAGGAAGGCTCTTTGCGTCTTCGGCCAGCAAGGTGAGTGCGCCTGCTTCGATAACTTCCCGCAAGGTCGGCCATTTCGATCCATGACGAGCGGAGAGATCGACAACTCCTGTCTCGATCAGAAGGCCATAACCGGTGCTGCCATTGCGGGAAAAGCTGACGAACTTGGGATGAGACATGGTTTCTCCTTGCCTCCTCAGGCGATGCCGCCGAGGCAAACATATTTGATTTCGATGAAGTCCTCGATACCGTATTTCGACCCCTCGCGTCCGAGGCCGGAAAGCTTCACGCCGCCAAAAGGCGCCTCGGCGGTCGAGATCAGACCGGTATTGACGCCGACCATGCCGTATTCGAGTGCCTCGGCGACGCGGAAGACGCGGGCGAGGTCCTTTGCATAGAAATAGGACGCCAGGCCGAATTCGGTGTCATTGGCCTGCGCGATGACATCATTCTCGTCCTTGAACCGGAAGAGAGGCGCAAGCGGTCCAAAAGTCTCTTCATGCGCCACCACCATGTCTGGCGTGACATCGGCGAGCACCGTCGCTTCGAAGAAGGTGCCGCCCAGTTCGTGTCGCCTGCCGCCCTGGATCAGGCGTGCGCCTTTGGCCAGCGCGTCGGAGACATGCTCCTCGACCTTAGCCACGGCAGCTTCATCGATCAGCGGCCCGAGGATAACGCCTTCATCCAGGCCGTTGCCGGTTTTCAGCTTGCCGACGGCCGTTGCCAGCTTCTCGGCAAAGGCGTCATAGACACCCTCCTGGACATAGAGCCGGTTGGCGCAGACGCAGGTCTGGCCGTTGTTGCGAAACTTGGCGATCAGGGCGCCTTCGACGGCAGCATCGAGGTCGGCATCGTCAAAGACGATGAAGGGCGCGTTGCCGCCGAGCTCCAGGCCCAGCTTCTTGATGGTCGGCGCGCACTGGCGATAGAGTTCGGCCCCGATCTCAGTCGAACCGGTAAATGTCAGCTTGCGG
The DNA here is from genome assembly GCF_032464805.1 of Rhizobium sp. 10PS4. Taxonomy (NCBI): domain Bacteria; kingdom Pseudomonadati; phylum Pseudomonadota; class Alphaproteobacteria; order Hyphomicrobiales; family Rhizobiaceae; genus Rhizobium; species Rhizobium sp. 10PS4. The sequence goes on from NZ_JAWDIW010000001.1 coordinate 165,900, forward strand.
ACGATCGAGCTCTCTGTCAGTGCGCCGCCGATCTCGCGGGCTGAACCGGTGAGCACGCTGAACAGACCGAGAGGCAGGCCGGCGCGTTCGGCAAGGACGGCCAGAGCAATGGCAGAAAAAGGGGTCTGAGACGCCGGTTTCAGAACCACGGCACAGCCTGCGGCCAGTGCCGGGCCAGTCTTGCGGGTAACCATGGCATTGGGGAAATTCCAGGGTGTGATAGCGGCCACCACGCCGATGGGCTGCTTGAGCACTAGGATTCGCTTGTCAATCTGGTGTCCGGGAATGATGTCGCCGTAGACGCGACGCGCTTCCTCCGCGAACCACTCGATGAAGCTTGCGCCATAGGCAATTTCACCCTTGGCCTCGGCCAGCGGTTTGCCCTGCTCAAGCGTCAGGATGCAACCGAGGTCATCCTGGTTCGCCATCATCAGCTCGAACCATTTGCGCAGGATGGCCGAGCGCTCCTTGGCGGTGCGTGCAGCCCATTCTTTTTGCGCGCGTTCGGCCACGACGATAGCGTCACGGGTCTCCGTCGCGCCGAGCTTCGGCACGCGGCCGATGATTTGGCCTGTTGCCGGATTCGTAACCTCAATGGCATTGTCCGGATCGGCCTCGATCCATTGGGTCCCGACCAGTACGGCCTGTCGAAAGAGCGTCGGATCCTTGAGCTGCATGGTCGCTTCTCGCTTGCTGTGCAAAAAATGGCAGACCCGAAGGTCCGCCAGGTGGGGAGGTCTGGGAAGTTTAAGGAGCGATGATCGGCTGGGCTTTGAGGTCGGAATCGCGTACCGGCGTATCGGCAAAAACGCTGCCATGCTCGAACCAGGATTTTGGCGCGGGCGCTCCCCAGAGCGTCTGGCGCTGCGGATCCTTAAGGTCCCACTTGATCGGCTCGAGGTCCGGATCGACCGTCTGGTAGTCCGAGCAGTAAATCTCGATACGATGACCATCCGGATCGAGAATGTAGAGAAAAAAGGCGTTCGAAATACCGTGGCGGCCAGGGCCACGCTCGATATTGGCAACCCAACCGGTCGTCGCCATCAGGTCGAGCAGGTCGATAATGTTGAGGGGCGTCGGAACCCAGAAGGCGGTGTGATGCATGCGCGGGCCGGTGCCGTTGGTAAAGGCGATGTCATGCACGCCGCCCTTTCGGTGGGTCCAGGCAGCCCAAAGGCGGCCTGTTTCCTCGTCCGCCGTGTATTCCGTCACCCGGAAGCCGATCTCGTTGTAGAAGGCGACCGACTCGTCCACATTGGGCGAGAAGCAGTTGAAGTGATCAATGCGCAGCGGCTTCACGCCCCTGTAAAGCGCGTATTTCTGATGGATCGGCGGCAGGCGGTCCATCCTGGAATAGAATTCGAGCGGAATTCCGTGCGGGTCGCGGGTGCGGAAGGTGCGCGACTGGTAGGGACGCTCGACCCATTCCACCGGCAAGCCCTTGCCTTTGAAGAAATGCGCTGCCTTGTCGAGTTCTGCCTCGTCATAGACCTTGAAGCCCAGGTCGCGCGCTTCCGACTTATCGGATTTCTTCAACACGATGCAGTGATGCCCGCGCTCTTCCATCGCCCGCAGATAAATCGTGTCGGCGGTCTCGTCCGTCACCTGCAGGCCGAGCGTATCGACATAGAAGGCGCGCGACTTTTCGAGATCCTTGACGCCGAATTCGACATGGCTGAGGCGCACGATGTTGAAGGGCGGGTAGAGATTGGGTGCAGGCAGTGCCATTGGGTCCTCCTCCGGCCTGTCTCACTCCATGAAACAGGCACTCGTGTTCGTTGTTTTCTGAAAATCAGCCACCCAGCTTCTGGATGGCGTGGGGCTTCGTGGCGAAGGCGACGTTCTTCGTTTCCATGTAGAAATCAAAGGACCAGTCGCCGCCGTCGCGGCCGATGCCGGAATTCTTGACGCCGCCGAAGGGCGTGGGCAGATGTCGCACATTTTCCGAGTTCACCCAGATCATGCCCGCCTCAAGATGGTCAGTGAAGCGGAAGGCGCGGGTGAGATCCGACGTCCATAGGTAGCCCGTCAGGCCGTATTGGACGTCGTTGGCAAGCGCGAGGGCCTCGGCTTCATCCCTGAACGGTATCGCTGTGAGCACCGGTCCAAAAATCTCTTCCTGCGCGATGCGCATCTGGTTGTGGGCACCGGTGAAAAGCGTCGGCGAGACATAGCAGCCACCGCCCGGTCCATCGAATTTCGCCCCGCCAGCTGCAACGGTTGCGCCTTCGGCCTTGCCGACGCCGATATATTCGAGAACCTTCGTCTCATGCACCGGATGGATCAGCGGGCCGATCACCGTTTCCGGATCGAGCGGATGGCCGACTTTGATGCGCGTGGCTTTCTCGGCGACCATCGTGGTGAACGTGTCATAAACGCTCTCTTCGACCAGCAGTCGCGAGGACGAGGTGCAGCGTTCGCCGTTCAGCGAGTAGATCATGAATACGGCCGCATCGGCAGCGCGTTCGAGATCGGCGTCGGCAAAGACGATGACGGGATTTTTTCCGCCGAGTTCGAAATGGACCCGTTTCAAGGTGTCGGCGCCCTGTTTCATGATCATGGAGCCGGTGCGGCTTTCGCCGACGAAGCCGATGGCCTTGATCAGCGGATGTTCGGTCAAAGCCTTGCCAGCATCTTCACCCAATCCGTTGACGAGGTTCCATACACCCTTGGGCAGCCCGGCATCTTCTGCGATTTCGACCAGCAGGCGAGCAGTCAGCGGCGAAAATTCGGCCGGCTTATGGACGATCGTGCAACCGCTCGCGAGCGCCGGCGCGATCTTCCAGGTGGACAGCATGAACGGTGTATTCCACGGTGTTATGACGCCTACCGGACCGATCGGGTTGCGCGTTGTGATGTTCACCTGGCCATCGGCGCGCAAGGATTTGCCGTCACGAGCTTCCGGCGCACGGTCGGCAAAGAAACGGAAATTCTCAGCGCCGCGCAAGGCAGCCTTGGCCATGAACTTCAACGATTGTCCGGTGTCCATGCACTCGACAAAGGCAATTTCCTCAGCCCGCGCCACGATGGCATCGGCGATTTTGTGCAGCAGCTTCTTGCGGGCTGTGCCATCCATGGCGGCCCAGGCCGGGAACGCAGCCTTGGCAGCCTTCGCCGCGCGGTCTATATCTTCCGCCTTGCCACGAGCGATGTTGGCAAGCGGCTTCAGATCGACCGGCGAAATCGTTTCAAACGTCGAACCGTCGGCTGCAGCGACGTCCTCGCCTCCAATGCGATTCAAGACGCCGTTGTCCCCGAACCGGGCGAGATAGGCTTGCGCCTTGGTGATGTTTTCCTCAAGTATGGACATGGAATGATCCTTGGCTCAACCGCTCGCGATACCAGCGGCAGTCTGGGGTTATTTGCCGCGCAGGCGCGGATGGATGGCGTTATTCTTCCAGCTCAACTCCGCGTCGATCTCCCGGATTTCCAGCGACAGCGCGAAGTGGGGGGTGTCAAAGAGCTGGGCCAGGGCGGCGCTTGCCGCGGCAAACAAAGCGTCGCCCGTACGCTTCTTCTCTTCTGCGCTGCGGCCCGCGCCGACACGGAAATTGAGGTCGATGAAGCTGTTTTCGGCAAGTCGGTCGGCGACGGCGTAGTGATCAGCTTTCAGCGCCCGCACACGGACGGCTCCGATTTCAAACAGGCCCGTTTCCAGAACCGTTTCAAGCAAGGTGCCGCAAAGGGCTCCCATATCGGCGCGACCTTCCAGGTTGGCCGAATATTCGACGGTCAAATGTGGCATGTGTCCTCCCAGATGCCGATATATTTAACATGTTAACTATTTAGTCATATGTCAAGGGAGATTTTGAAATCCCTTTGAAGGTTCCCGACATGAGCGGCTGCCTGGAATCAACCGCCGAAGCTGCCGGTCTGTGTCGGCACATGCACATAGTTACGGTCGAAATACAGAAGCGCGTGCCCGTCCTTGCGCGAGCGGATTTCGACGACCTCTCCGATCAGAATGTTGTGCGTCCCGACCGGCCGCGCCTCGATCAGGCGGCAGTCGAAGGAGACGATCGAGTTGGCGAGAGCCTGGTTCCCGGACAACAGGTTGATCCAGTCGGCGGCTGCATAGCGCGCATCCATGTCGCTTTGCTGTCCGGCAAAATAGCTGGCCAGATCCTTGTGTTCCGGCGTCAGGACGTTGACGCAGAACCGACGGTTTTCAACAAAGATACCCGTCTGGGCTGATCGGCTGTTCATGCAGACAAGCAAGGTTGGGGGCTCGTCCGTGACCGAGCACATGGCTGTCGCCGTGAACCCGCCGCGGCCGGCGGATCCGTTGGTGGTGATGACATTGACGGGAGCGCATACCCTCGCCATCGCATTGCGAAATTCGGTCTTCGAGACAGAAGCGGCCATCACACCACCCTCACTCGGCCGCATCGCGCAGTGGACGGATATCGTTGAGCGGCGGCAGCCAGGTGTCGCCGGTCCAGCCGTTTTCGTCATAATCTGACATACACTGATCGACCAGCGCTTCCATCTCCTTCAAGCGGCCGCCACGTTCGGCGCCTTTGAGGACCTGCAAGCGAACCTCTTCCGGCGCCCCGGCGTAGTTCAGCTCGTAAAGAGCATGGCGCCCACCGAATTCCGTTCCCGTCGCATCCCAGAGCAGTTTCATGATCTTGATGCGCTCAATATGAGACATATCGTTGGAACCGCGGACATACTGCGCGAGATAACGATTGATCTCCGGGTTCTGGAAATCCTTTGCCGAGGACGGCAGGTAGATGAGGCCGGACGCCACAGTACGCCGGACGATGTCGATGACCTTGGGATAGGCTTCGGACATGAAGGTCCGGTAGCAGAGCGCGGCCTCCAGGTTCGGCAGCACGGCGCCGTTCGCCCAAGGAATGGGATTGTGCGCCATTGCATCGGAAAAAGCCCAGAACTGGTGGCGGATGGCGATCACTTCGCCCAGCATGGCCTGGTTGCCGCGGAAGGCATCGCCGCCTGTCGCGCGGAGCGCCTTGGCGAGGAGACCTGCGAGAAAGTCCATTTTCACGGCAAGACGCGTGCAGCCCTGGAAGCAGTAGCCGTGCATGAAGCCTGAGGCCGGATGGAAGGACAGGATCTTCGCCGCATCCCGGATCACCAGAACGTCCTCCCACGGCACGAACACATTGTCGAGCACCAGGATGGCGTCGTTCTCGTCGAAGCGCGAGGAGAGCGGATAATCGAAGGGTTGGCCTTCCGCATTGGCCGTCTGTTCGTAGGAGACGCGACAGAACATCTTGATGCCGGGCGCATTCATCGGAACGATGAACATAACGGACAGCGAAGGGTCCTCGGTTATGGTTGCCGAGCTCTGGGCGAGGAAGTTGTAGTGCGTCAGGGCCGAAGAGGTCGCGACGACCTTGGCGCCAGACACATAGATGCCGGCGTCGGTTTCCTTGGTGATGTGGACGAACACGTCCTTCACCGCATCGGCCGGCTTGTGTCTGTCGATCGGCGGGTTGACGATCGCGTGGTTCATGAACAACGCTGCTTCCTGCGCGCGCTTGTGCCATGCGAGCGCATTGTCCTTGAACGGGCCATACCAGTCGGCATTGGCGCCGAGCGTGTTCATTAATGCGGCCTTGTAATCGGCCGTGCGGCCCATCCAGCCATAGGACATGCGCGCCCAGTCGGCGATCGCTCCCTGCTGTGCGACAAGGTCTTCGGACGATTTGGCGACGCGGAAGAACTTGTGGGTGTATCCGCCGGATCCGGTATCCGTCGGTGACGTCAGGCGCGCTTTGGTCTTCTCGTCGTGAAGCGCGTCGTACATGCGGGCAATCGAGCGGGCAGAGTTGCGCATCGACGGGTGCGTGGTGACGTCGGCGATACGTTCGCCATTGATATAGACCTCGCGGCCGTCGCGCAGGCTCGCCAGATATTCGGCGCCGGTGAACGGGCGGGTCTTGTCTGCCCGGTGATCTTCAGGTCGCATCCCGTGTTCCTCCCTTGAGATTGTGACAGGAAGGTAAGACCGCGCGTGATTTCGAGCCATGGACAAAGCAGGCAATTCGCTGGTACTTTTTCCGGTATGATGGCAAAAAACGATATTCCCTCATTCTTCGTCTATGGCGAGCCGAGCCGTTCACTCGATGTTGGGTTCCTCCATGTTGAGACCGTTATGGCGCGCAGAATCGTGCATTTCGGCCATGTTGCGCCGCATAAGCATTCCTCCATGGGGCAAATCACCTATTGGTTTCGAGGCGGCGGCGTCTATCGCATCGACGACCAGACTTGGAATTTTTCGGCTCCAACGATCAGCTTCGTGCCGAGCAACGTGGTTCATGCTTTCGATGTCGGCGAGCAATCCGATGCGATCGTTGTGTCGGTATCTGACGATTTACTGGGTGCGATAGATCCACAGGTGGCACTCGATCTTGACACACCAATACTGCTCATTGGCGAGGCGCACGATCCGGGCTGGTCACGGCTCGGGGCGACGCTTGAAATGATTGCCGACGAATATCGGGGCAGCGGCGGTAAGGAGGACAAGGTTGTCGTCGGTCTTGTCTCGGTCGCCCTGTCGATGTTGGCCCGTCTTGCTGGGGCGAGAGATGTCCAGATGACATCACCAGCGGGCGCTCTCAGCATTGCGCTTCGGCGAGCCATCGACAATCATTACAAAGAGGACTGGCCGGTCAGCCGCTATGTCGATTATCTGGCGACCACACCCCATCTGCTTGACAGGGCCGCGCGCGAGGTGTTCGGCCAATCGGTCAAGGATCTGCTGCTCGATCGACGCCTACTGGAGGCCAAGCGATTGCTGAAGTTTACAATCCGCTCTGTCGAGGATGTCGGCCGGGAAATTGGATTCGAGGATCCGGCTTATTTTTCCCGGTTTTTCCGCAACCGTGCAGGAGAGGCACCTGCGGCTTGGCGCCGGCGGCAGGTCGGCGGGGAGCCATAACACCGCAGAGTGGCGCTGCATTTCCTTTGTGCCGCCGGGACGGACGGAACGGCAGGCCGCCACTCTGGAGAAAGCGGTCGCAGCATGCCGTGCCATGTCGAGCAAAGCACGATTATAAACAATCCTCCCGCGTCGCCTTCACCGATGACAGCAGTCTTCATGATGCGCTGCACGTCCGCCGTGCTTTTCTCGTCGTCCAATTGAAACTGATTGACCAGATCCCGCAGGGGGCCCGCCTCGGAGGACAATGAGGCAACGGCAGCTGTCGACTGCTCGACCATCGCTGCATTTTGCTGGGTCGCCTGGTCCATTTGATTGACGGCCGTGTTGATCTCGGCAAGTCCAGTCGACTGCTCGCGCGCCGATGTGGCAATCGCATCCATCAGTTGGTTGATCTGGACAACGTACTCACCGATCGACTTGAACGATGTTCCGGTTTCAAGAACCAGTTTCACGCCATTTTCCACATCAGCTGATGACTCGGCTGATGCAAGATCTCGCACCGGATTCAATAATTTAGTATTAATTAAACAATGTTCCCGCTTCACTCTCGAAGATCTTCTGAGTTGACCAATACTTCCGCGATCGATTAAACGCGTTACGACCCAGAGTTCTTGAAAATTCAGGAAGATAGCAGCCACGGCGAGCAAAAATGCACCAACCTGAAGACCAAGCCGCCGGCATTGAAATCGCGCTCTGGCAGTATTCTAAGAACGAAGGCGACCGAAACCGCTGGATGCAGTCGCTTTCACCGGATGAACGGGAGCGCGCCGCGACCTACTATTTTGACCGGGATCGGGCCTCCTTCGTTGCCGGCCGGTATCTCCTGCGGCGGCTGTTGAGCGTGCATACCGGGATATCGCCGAGCAAGCTCCTGTTGTCCCCGGACAACCGCGGCAAGCTGAGGCTTGAGGGGCGTGAGAGGCCGCAATTCAGCCTCGCAAATACCGATGGGCTTGTGGCGGTCGCTGTCGCTTCAGCATGTGACCACCTGGGAATAGACTGCGAGCGCGCCGATACCGAGATCGAAGCGGCGGCAGTGGATAGCTATTGCAGTGCAGACGAACGGCGCTGGCTCGCGGAATTGCCTGCGTCCGAACGCGGGCGCGCGGCGGCCGCACTCTGGACGCTCAAGGAGAGCCATCTGAAGGCACTCGGCGTCGGGCTGCGCGAGGATCCCCGCAACGTCGCCTTTTCCTGGAAGGATGGCATCCCAGTCATGGTCGATGGCGGCGATCGTGACCGGCAATGGCATCACCGTCTGGTCGAAAGCGGCAGCCAGCACGTCGTTGCGCTGGCTGTTTGCTCTCAATCCGGACTCCCCGGCATTTCGACACGCCTGTTTCAGGACGACAGCATGCCGTCCGAATAGCCGGTCCGGAGCTGATGAGGCATTGCGGAAGCGGTCTCCGTCGCCCAGGCGAGTTGCCCGTTGTCGGGTTCCGCATCGAAGTGCTGCCGGCCGAGAAGCGTATTGACGATGGTTGCGCTGCGCCAGGCCATCAGGCTGAGCTGAGAGTCGGCGATGCCATGCGAGTATCGCCCCGCATTCTGCGCAAACAGCCGGTTGGCCCTCGGACCCGTCCACTGCATCGTGTAGTCGTCATTGAGAAGCGGATAGCCGTTTCTGTCGAGCGTTATCCTGTCGCCCAGCGAGCCGAGAGCCTCCGGCAACCGGAACCGGTAGCCGGTTGCCAGAACCACCGCATCCGCATGAAGCACCTCGATCCCACCGTCGAACTGGTTCCTGACGATGAGCCGATAGGCATTGCCGTTCCGCTCCATCTGGATCACATCGCGGTTTGGCGCCAGGGATGCGTTGAGCGTGCTCGGTTCGAGATAGCGCAACGCATAGAGGCGTCGATAGATCGCGTGAATCGTCGAAATCGACAAGCCGTCGCTGGTCAGGATCGAGTTCCTCAAGGCGGCCTGCTTCTGCTCGCCGCCGAGCTTCAGATAGGCCTGCACATATTCCGGCGAGAAGACCTGGTTCGAAAACGGCGTGTCGTTGATCGGCTCGAAATTATGACGCCGGCTGATCCATGTCAGCTCCTTCATGGAACCAGGATCGGCAAGCAGGGCTTCGACGACCTCGCCGCCGCTTTGACCGCCGCCGACCACGACGATGCGGGCAGCGCCGAGATCGCTGAGACGCGATTTGGCCTCGCTGTTGTGAAAGCAATCAGCACCCAGAAACGGTTTTGCCCAGTCGGGCACGAAGGGTGAAGAACCTGTACCGATCACCAGGTTTCGCGCCTCCTCCTGCCCGTTGTCGAACCGCAGCAAGAAGCGGTCGTCGCGATGCTTGACGTCGCGGATCTCCGTGCCAAAGCGCAGGCCGTCCACGCCGTTGGCGACCCAGGCGAGATAGCGCGCGAACTCCTGCCGGGGAACGGCGTCATAATTGGCGTTCAGGAAAGCGTAGAGCCTTTTATGGGCAACCAGATAGGAGACGAATGACCAGCGGCTGGTCGGCAGGACCGGGGTGACGAGGTCTTTCAGAAAGGACGATTGCAGCTCGACGCCGGGCATCATCATACCGGGATGCCAGTCGAACGACGGGCGCCGCTCGAAGAAACGGCTCCTGATCTCGGGCACCGACTCGAACAGGCAGGCGAGGCTCAGATTGGAGGGGCCGATGCCGATGCCGGCAATATCCAGCGGCTCGGCATCCCCGCGGGCAAAAGCGACGGTCATGCGATATCCTTCTCTGTTTCCTTGAGACGCAGGGCAAGCCTTGAGTGGAAGGCGGGAGACCCGATCATGTGCAGATGGTTGGTGCCGGTGATGATTTCGGCGGCACGCGCCCGCGGCGACAGGCGGCGCCAGTCGATCAGGTTGAGGCCACGATTGAGGCTGTCGTCGGCAGCCCAGGGGTAGATCGGCACATCGTGAGGAACCAGCCGGTGCTTGCGGAAGATCAGGGCATTATCGATCAGCACCCAGAACGTATGCTCACGACTGCTGATATCCGGCCCGTCGTTTGGAAGCGGGTCCTTTTCGTCGCCGACAAAGCGCAGGAACTGATCGTAAGTATCCGCGTCCATCGTCGACAGCAGCCGGTCCCATTCGAGACGCATCGCCGTTCTTCCAAGCCATGCCTCTACGTCTCGGTGAAGCTCATCGCGCTCGCCCGGCCGGAACCTCGGCTTTGCGCCGATCGCGAATTCCGATCCGAGATCGCAGACATCGACCATCGCCATCATCCTGACGTCGACCTGCTTACCGAGGGCGCGGGCAGCCTCATAGGCCAGAAGCCCGCCCCACGACCAACCGAGGAAATAGCAGGGCGCGCCTTTGCTATGCATCCTGATATAATCGACATAGCTCTCGATGATCTCTTCGACCGGAGCGCCGACTGCCTTTTTCTCGGAAAGCGAGTGGCAAATGAAGCCGGTCGCCGGCTGGTCGGCTCCGAGATAGTCGACGAGCTTGACGTATTCACGGGTGCTGACGAGAAGGCCTGGGAAGCAATAGAGCCGCGGCTTGGCGCCCGAAGCACGCAGCACGATCACCTCGGACAGATCCCGTTGGTCCCCCTGCTCCATCACGCCGGCAAACGAGCGCACGGTCGGGTTGTTGAAAATATCGGCGACAATGAGCGGAATTTTCGGCCGGCGCTGCCGCAGCTGCGAAAGGATGCGGATCGCGCCGAGCGAATTGCCGCCGATCGCGAAGAAATTGTCCTCGACGCTGATCGCTTCCAGCTTGAGAACCTGCCGCCAGACATCCAGCACCTCCTCTTCGAGCGCGGTCGCCGGCTCGACGATTGTGCGTTTGACCGGTTGTGGCGCTGGCAGCGCAAATCGATCGAGCTTGCTGTTCGGATTGGTCGGCATTTTCTCCAGTTCGACCACGGCAGACGGCACCATGTAGGATGGCAGGCTGCGCTCGAGGCCGGCGCGGATCGTCTCGACGTCCAACCTCTCGTCTTTCTTGGGAACGACGTAGGCGACGAGCGCCTTGTCGCCGCCGGCATCGTCATCGCGCAGGATCACCAGGGCTTCGCCGACACCAGGTTGCTGGAGCAGAGCCGCTTCGATCTCGCCGAGCTCGATCCGGTAACCACGAAGCTTCACCTGGTGGTCGACACGACCGACGAATTCGACGGTCCCGTCATCACGCCAGCGCGTCAGATCGCCGGAGCGATAAAGCCGGCCGCCGTCGCTCGAGAATGGATCGGGGATGAAGCGGTCCGCCGTCGTATCCGGCTTGCCGAGATAGCCGCGTGCGATGCCTTCGCCGCCGATATAAAGCTCGCCCGTCACGCCGATCGGGCACGGATTGAGGTCGGGGTCGAGCACATAGACGCGCCTCAACCCGACAGCGCGGCCGAGCGGAGCATAGACCCCCTGGAATTTCGTGCCGGCCCTCACCTTCCAGACCATCGGCGTCATGATGGTTTCGGTCGGCCCGTAGCCGTTGATCAGCCATTCTGATTTCAGCGCCCGCGACAGAAGGTCGAAGGTCGGCTGCGCCAGCCCCTCGCCGCCGAAGGAATAAAGCCGCATCGGCGGCGCACCGTCCGTTATATCTGCCCATTCCGCCAGTTGCTGCAGATAGGTTGTGGGAATGCTGGCATTGTTGGCGCCGTGCTTGCGCATGGCCGTCAATGTCTCTTCCGGTGTCCACAGCGGCTGATCGGGAAGGATGATGCTGCCCCCCTCCATCAGCGGGTTCATCCATCGCTCGTGCCCGCCATCCGAACTGAAAGGCAGGAACGGCAGCTCTCGTGACGCCGAGCTCATGCCGTAGACGCGCGAGGTGTTCTGCAGATGGTGCGTCAGCGGGCCGTGCTCGACGGCCACGCCCTTCGGCAACCCCGTTGATCCAGAGGTGTACATGACATAGGCGAGCTGGTCCTTGTGAGTGGGAATATCAAGCGGCGTATCCGGCTCGCCGTCGAGGTCGATCTTGTCGAGTTCGAGGATAATGGTGTCGAGCTCTTCCGGCAGCCGATGGCGAAGCCAGCTATGGGTCAGAACGATCTTGACACCACCGTCGCGCAGAATGTGATGGTTGCGGACCGGCGGATGATCCGGCTCGACCGGGATATAGGCACCGCCCGCCTTCAGCGTCGCGAGGATGCCGACGATTGCCTCCGGCGATCGCTTGATGAAGATGGCAACCGTCACCTCGGCGCGAACACCTAGATGACGCAGCCGATGTGCGAGTCGGTTGGTGCTTGCCTCCAGCCAGCCGTGGCTCCACTCCTCGTCGCCGTAGACGATCGCCGTCTTCTCGGGCGTCTGGCGCGAATGGGCTGAGATCAGCTCGTGGACCGGCCTGTCATCGTTGACGACCTCGTCTTCGTAGGGCGCCGACAACTGATCGAGCTCATCACTCCCCACGAATTCGATGTCCTTGATCCGCACATTGTCACGCACAACGATCTGTTCGAGTACAAGGGTGAAATGCCGGGAGACACGGGTAATCAGGGCGCTGTCGTAGAGATCCTGCGCATAATCGATCAGCCCGCATGCGGCCCCATCCAGACGTGCCTCGATCACCAGGGAAAGCTCGCTGTCGGCACGCGCCCCCAACGGTTCCAGATTTGTTGCGTGCCTGGGGACCGGATACGGCTCGCGGAATTCGAACAGCGCCTTGACCACGGCTTCCTGGGCAGCCGCTTCGTCGACGACCAGTTCCTGGGTGATACGCTCGAGCGGAACGAGCCGGGCAAGGCCCTCCTCCGTTGCCGATGAGATCGCTGCGATGACATCGTCGAGAGAGTTTCTTGATGTCAGTGACAGGATGAGGGGAAGGACCTGTTCGGCACGGCCGCGGTTCGCAAGATGTTCCTTCTGCGGCCGCGCGACCAGCAGCCCGGTCAGCAAAGCGTAATTGCCGCTGTAGCGTGCCAGCAGCGCGCAAAAGGCGGCGTGAAGCACGCGCTCGACCTGATATCCCTTATGCTGCGCATGTCGACCGAGCTTTTCCCAGAGACCGGGCTCGATCGAAAATCGATGCTGCGCGCGCGCCACGCCTGCCAGCCCGCCGCTGTTGAAGCGGGTGGGAAAGGTCGAGGCGGCGTAGTCGAGACCGATCGTGTTCCGCCAATAGGAGAGGGATTCCTGCGCCTGCTCGGTCTGCAGCCATTCAGCCTCCCGCGTTCCGGCCAAGATTTCGGGCAGCTGCGTGTCGCCGGCGGCTGCGCCGTCGAGAATTCGCGTCAGGGAGCCGGCGAGAATAGACTTCTCGCGATCGTCCGAGATCACAGGATGAAGCACGATCGTCAAAAGCGACTGCCCATCGGCAAGCAAGATAATCTGAATACGCGCCGGCGGACTAGCAAGGAGATCGAAGCGCCCCTCGCGGAAGGCTTTCTGGGCGGCCAACGCATCCGGCTCCGCAACAGCAGCATCTTCGCCGACAATCTCGATCGGTACTGCGGTCAATGTGCCGCAGTATTGCTCGACGCGGCCGCCCGCCAGCCGGCGAAACCGTGTGGCAAGCGACGGATGCTGCGCCACGAGCGTCCGGCAGGCGCCGGCAATCGTCTTGACGTCGACCGCCGGGCTCAATCGCAGCGAAATGACCTGGTCGGGAAACACCGTGTCGTTGCCGATCTGCTCCAGCGACCAGATACGCTTCTGCGCGATTGTCAGCGGGAAGCTCTCGAAGACCGCGTCCGTTGCGACATCGGTCGGGTAGGCATCTGCGAAATTTGTGATCTGTTTGTTCATCCGTGCCATCCAGCCGTTTCAGAGACGCGCATCGCCGGCGATTGCCGAGCGCAAAGAGAGGGGGCGCGGATCCGCCCAGACGTCAGCGATATGCGCCAGGCATTGCTGGCGCGAACCGGCAAAACCCGCCGGCTCCCAGCCCAGAGGAATCCGCTTGTCCTGCGGCCAGACCGAGTAGCGACGCTCGGTGTCGACGACGGCGATCCAGAGATCGTCGTGAAGTTCAAGATTATCCATTCGCAGCTCCTGCGGTGATGATGGTCATGCGCAAGTGACGGATCCGGCGGGCTGCAGTTTAGAAAATTGATGAGAATTTTTTTCTTCGCTTACCCCTAAACCCAGCGGGAGATGGATCGTCATTCTACTAAATCGGCACAAGAGCACGCTTCATGCTCGCAGCGCCAAAAGCCCGACCGGTACTCGACCGGCCAAGGAGAACATCATGGATTTCGACGCCGTCAAACAAAGGCGCGCGCTGCAGTCGCGCAGCTACGTCAGCCTCGCCCCCAATCTCATCCACCTCAAGACCGCTTACGGCCACCATGAGGCCGCATTCGAGGTCGAGGCCGGCGTCGCGTCGGTGACCTTCTACCATGGCGATCCGGTGCGATCGGCAGAGCTTCTCATGGCGGCCGCCGAAGCCGTGACGGCAGAAGATCGCTCGATCACCTCAGTCGTCTTCGAAGGGCATCAGACAAGCCTCCCCAGACACATTGTGGATGCAAGCGGAAGGCTCGATTCGGCGATCCTGTGGCAATGGCCTTCACTGTGGCTGCCGCAGCTCTCCTATCCGCTGCCACCCGTGCAGGAGATGACTGCGGGCCGGTATCATCCGCGTCGACCCGCAAAGCCGAAGGGCGCGATCTACAGGCGTTTCATCCCCTGGCTGGAACGGGAAATCGCCTTCACGGTGGCCGATCCGGAGACCGATCTTGCAGCATTTCATCGCTGGATGAACGACGAACAGGTCAACACGATCTGGGAGGATGCGGGTTCGATCGACAAGCACCGGGAGATCCTGGAAGAAAGGATCGCAGATCCGCATGTCCTGCCGCTGATCGGCAGTTTCGCGGATATTCCCTTCGGCTATTTCGAGGTTTATTGGGCGAAAGAGAACCGGCTCGGCCCCTTTTACGACGCCGACGACTATGATCGTGGATGGCATGTCGCGATCGGCGAGCCCGGCTATCGCGGCAAGAAATGGATCAGCGCATGGCTTCCCTCGCTGATGCATTTCATCTTCCTCGACGATCCGCGCACGAAACGCATCGTCGGCGAGCCGCGCGCCAGTCATGAACAGCAGATCCGCAACCTCGATCGTTCGGGTTTTGCCAAGGTCAAGCATTTCGATTTTCCGCACAAGCGGGCGCTCCTCGTCATGCTCGGCCGCGAGCGTTTCTTCGGCGATCGTCTCTGGGTGCCAGCATCATGAACGACATGAGCGACAGCTTCCGGAGACGGCCGCGCCTCGCACCGGAGGACCTTGCAAGTCCTGAGCTTCTCAGGCTGCTGCTTCGGCTCGGGCTGCCGGCCATGTTCGGGCTGTCGATCAACGCCGCCCATCATACGATCAACATGATCTTCGTCGGGATGATCGGTGAAGACCAGATCGCGGCGATCATGATCGTCCTGCCGATCCTCATGCTCATAGCCGCCTTCGGCGAGGGGATCGGCGTCGGTGTTGCAACGGAGGTCGGACGCACACTCGGAGCCGGCAACCGATCCCGGGCCGGCGCCATTGCCTCGATCAGTCTTGCTGCCGGCGTCGTTTTCGGCGCGGCAAGTGCCATCGCAATCATCGCATTTCCAGATTTGCTGCTGTTCGGCGCCACGCCTGCCCTTCAGCCGCTCGCGCAACATTATCTGATGATCATTGCAGTCTCGGTGCCGCTGACGATGGCGCAGATCATTCTTGATTTCCTGGCGATCGCAGAGGGCAATGCCCGCTTCAGCATGTGGACGCTGGTCGTCTGCTTTGCGCTGAACATGATCCTCGACCCGGTCATGATCTTTGGCTTCGGCCTCGGCCTGCAGGGCGTTGCAATCGCAACTATCCTGTCCCAGCTCGTCGCGCTTTGCATCTACGGCGCCTACCACGCCAGGCGACTTGGAACGGTCCGGCTGACGTTTGGCTGGCGGTGGGGAGATATCGGCTATCTCAAACCTGTCCTTGCTGTGGGCGCACCGACGACGCTGACCAGTCTTGCAACCGCTGGCGCGATTGCGGCCGTGGTATCGCTCGCCGGCACCTATCACGGAGAAGCCGGCATCACCGGCGTCGGGATTGCCTTGCGGCTGCTGGCGGTCGGAACCCTCCCCGTCATCGGCATTTCACTTGGGGCCCAGTCGATCCTGAGCTTTGCCTGGGGTCGAGGCGATACGGCCCGGATGTTGTCGGCAGCCCGCATCCTCACAGCGGTCACAACTGCGGTGAGTGGTGCCTATGGATTGGCCGCGCTCGTTTTCTCCGAAGAACTTGCCTCGTTCTTCACCGACGATGCGGTGGTGATCGGGATCGCCGGACAAGCGATCATTGCAACCCATCTTCCCCTTCTGCTGTTCGGTCTGCGGCAAACGGTGCTGATCCTCTTCCAGGCCCAGGGCAGACCGAAAGTGGCGGTTGCCATCGGTCTGGCGCAGAATGGCTATCTTCTCTTTCCGCTGCTTGCTCTTCTCCCGCCGTTCTTCGGCTTTTCAGGGTTGCTGGCAGCAATATTCCTGGCCTCTGCTTTGACTGGCCTGCTGTCGGCCGTCTGCCTGGCGAGGGCGCTCAGCGCGCTCCGGCAGCGCTCGGCCGACCATCTGACCTCCATCCGTCCATATCCCAGCTTTTGTCCATGAGAGGATGACCATGAACCAGTCGATCAACCCGCACGACCTTGGCGCCCATGCGGTCGCTGACGATCTCTTTACGCCTGTCAATCCGGCGGCATTCAACGCCGTGTCTCAGCCGATCTTCCAGACATCGCTCTTCACTTATGACAGTTACGAGGCGATGGAGGATGTCTTTGCCGGACGCACGCGCAACTACATCTATTCGCGCGGCGACAATCCGACCGTTCGCGAATTCGAACTGCTGGTTGCCCGTCTCGAGGGCGCAGAGGATGGACGCGCTTTCTCCAGCGGAACGGCTGCCATTACATCGACAATTCTCAGCCTTGTTGAGGCAGGCGACCGGGTCGTTGCGGTCCGCCATCTCTACAACGATGTCTACCGCCTTCTGGTGAAGCTGCTTGCCAGGCTCGGTGTCGCGGTAGATTTCGTCGATCCCACCGACCACGACGAGGTCCGCAAGGCGCTATCGGGCGCCAAGCTGCTCTACCTTGAAAACCCCACATCCTTCGTCTTCGAGCTTCAGGACATTGCGGCGCTGTCGGCCATGGCAAAGGAGGCCGGCGTCACCACCATCATCGACAATTCCTGGGCAACGCCGCTCTTTCAGAAACCGATCCAGCATGGCGTCGATATCGTCATTCACGCCGCCTCGAAATATCTCGGCGGTCACAGCGATACGGTCGCCGGCGTCGTCGTCGGCTCGAAAGAGGCCATCGCCAGGATCAATTCAACGTCTTACCCCTATGTCGGCGCCAAATTGTCACCGTTCGAGGCCTGGCTGCTGCTGCGCGGCATGCGCACGCTGCGTGTCCGTCTCAAGGAGCATGAGCGCAGCGGGCTTTTGCTGGCCGGGCGGCTGAAGGAGCATTCTGCGATCGGACGCGTTCGTCACCCGGCATTCCAGGAGCATCCCGGAAGGGCGACGCTGACGGGTTATGCCGGGCTGTTTGCCTTTGACCTCAATCCCGATATCGATGTCGCACGTTTTGTGAACGGCCTTCGCGACATCCGTCTCGGTGTCAGCTGGGGGGGACCAGAAACGCTGGTGGTCCCCGCCAAGGTCGCGCTTCAGATCCCCGACCGGATGACCTCCTTCATCCGGTTCGGCGTGAGCGAGCAGACGGTTCGTTTCGCCGTTGGCCTGGAAGAGCCGGAACTGCTGTGGAGCGATTTGCAGCAGGCGCTGCACGCGGCGAAACGCTAGGCTCCTGTCGGTGTGCATGATCGGGGCGGAAGGCAGGTTCGGCGATCGCCAGATGGCAATGTTCCTCTGCCGCCTTGATCATGAAGTTGACGAGCGTCCTTGAGACGCCGAGTTCGGCCGCAATATCCTTCTGCGGCACGCCGTTGAGGCGATGGCGAATGAAGGCATCGTTGGTTCGCTTCGGCAGCGCCTCGAGCGAGGCAAGCACATTGCGCAGGGTCTCGGCAGCGACGAGCTGGTCGAGCACGGTGGGGACGGGAGCTGTGATCTCCTGAATCTGGTCTATCGACCTATGGTTGTTCATCTTCTGGCGTCGCCGGCGGCTCTCGTCGAGTGCGAGATTGTAGACCATCCGGAAGGCGTAGCCGATCGGGCAACGAATGTCGTCGGTCTTGACCCCATAGGCTTTAATGACTCCATCTTGAAAGATATCCTCGGAATATGACTTTGATTTGACAACGCTTTCAATCGTTTTAAGGAGCTTGTCCTTGTTTTCGATCATGGCGTTGACCACGGCATTTCCGTTCACATCACGATGCAATGCTTGCATTGTCCTGTACCCTTTTTACAAATGGAAAATCAGGCTCTGTCGTTGCTGGCCGGTTCGGTCTCTGGCTCCTTTTTTTGAGCTAAAGTACACGATTTGATTGCAGTGTCTATTTTAAGGTGATAACAGGAGTCAAGTTTAAATCGACTGATCGGAGGCGAGAAAAAATGGGAAAAACAGTTGAGATCCTGACCGGCAAGGCAGAGCTCTGCCGATCGATCATGGGGGCCTTGCCGGACTGGTTTTCAGAACTTGAGGTCATCGAAGCGAGCGCCCAGGCGATCGAAGACCTGCCGGTGTTCGGCTATGTCGAAGCGGATGTCGTGACCGCATTGATGGCCTTGAAGCCGCACCCGCCCGGCGCCATCGAGATCGCGCTGATTGCGACACGACCCGAACATCACGGTCGCGGCGCCGGACGCCATCTCATCGATGCGGCCGAACGTTTTGGCTATGAAACGGGTGCCAGGCTGCTGACGGTTAAAACGCTCGCCCCGCGCGGCCTCGACGAACCGCAATTCGAGGCGACGCGGCGCTTCTATGACCGGAACGGCTTTGTGCGGGCAGAGGTCTTTGCAAAGCTTTGGCACGAGGACCATCCATGCCTGTTCATGGTCAAGCCACTCGCCGACGTCGAGGCAGGTGAGGCTACGCTTTGAGACGACGAGACTTCTGTTTGGCGGGCAAACGCAATAACTGGTGCGCAGGGCACCCGTCTCTGCACGCGGCGGACGATAGGAGCTAGTGGCGCCCCTCCGGCAGCGGGCAGGCTTCGCCGCAGCCGCCGACGCCCGGCAGATTATAGCGCAGGCAGCAGACTTTCCGGCGGACGAATTCGAGCCCGCATTGCTGGCGCGCAATGCGGATCATGCCGAACATCGGGTTGCGCCCGCCGCCCGGCCATTGAGCTTCGTCCAGAAGCGCCAGGCCGCCTTCGACGAGGGCGGGCTCGTGGCGATGAGCGATCTCTTTCAGAATCCAGGAGAGATAGGCCGCAACATTGTTCCAGAGGAGTTTCGGAGCGACGCCGGCGTTGGCCGCAATCGCCGCGACGAGAGGTTCGGCGTGACCGCGCATCAGCCGGAGAAGCTCAGCGGCCGGGTCACTCGTCGCCTCGGGCCTGCCTGACATCACGAATGCTTCCGGCTCGCCCGTCTGCTCGTTGCAGACGAGCGAAAGCCGATCGACCTCCAACGGCAGCGCGATGCGGTTCATGAACATATGGACGCTCGGAGCAATCGTCAGCATGCTGAAATAATAGAGGGTCCACATGGAGACGATCGCGCGACGGTCGCTGCCCGGAAATTTTTGCGCATATCGGCCAATGACCTCGTCGAAGATCGCTCGGTCGCAAAGATCCCTGCAGGAAACGACGATGCCCGTCTGCGGGAGAGCGCTGAGCAGCTTGCCGCGGCAATAGGAGAACGGGCTGTCGCCCACCAGACCGTCGAGGTCGACGGCTTGGTGCGCGACGGGATGGTCAGCGATCAAGGTCGGGCGTTGGAAGACCCCGTTTGTCTCCATTGCCGTGCCTTACCAGCGGTATTTCAGGGTTCCGGTCATGTTCCTGCCCTGTCCGAGGTAGCAGAAGCCTTCGTTGCAGACAGTGTCGCGTTCGTCGGCAATGTTGCGGATGTTGAAGGCGGCCGTCAGGCCCTCATATTTCTTGTCGACCGCGCCGAAATCATAAGCGGCGGATGCATCGATGTAGAAGCTCGAGGGATTCTTCGACGTATTGGCTGTATCTGTCCAATTCTCGCTGACATAACGGACACCCGCGCCGACGGACAGCCCGTTGAACGGATTGGTTTCCTGGAACGTATAGTTGGCCCAGAGACTTGCGACATGGGAGGGCGTCACAGCCGGCGTGTTGCCCTCGTTTTCACCACCCCCGGTCACCTCGGAATGATTGTAGGTGTAGGCTGCGATGAGATCCAGGCCATCGGCCACAGCCGCGCGGGCTTCAAGCTCAATGCCCTTTCCCGTCACCTCGCCGAGCGAGTCATAGGCAAGGGTAACCGGATTAACCAGCACCGGCTTATTCTTTTCGGCGATGTGATAGGCGACCGCCGACAGCAGGATATCTGTGCCAGGCGGCTGATATTTCACGCCGAGTTCGTATTGTTCACCCTCGGTCGGCTCGAGGATCTTGCCGGATGTCGACCGGTTGGTCACCGGATCAAACGAAGTTGCGTAAGAGACGAAGGGCGCGATGCCGTTGTCGAAGAGGTAAAGCGCGCCGGTCTGCCAGGAGAAGGCATTCTTGTTGACGTCTTCCGACTCGTTCAACCCAAATGAGGGGTAGGTCGTGTCACGCGTCTGTTTCACCCAGGTCTGGCGGCCGCCGAGATTGAAGCGCCAGTTGCCGGCCTCGATCTGGTCCATGGCGTAAACACCCACCTGCCGCATGTCGGCATCGGCTACGATGAAGTTATAGGCCGGCGTGGCGCCCGACACGCCATAGGTCGGATTGGCGATATCAAAATCGAATGCCGAGTTGACGGCGCCGATGCCGTAGCCCCAGTTCGACTGGAGATTGGTGTAGTCGAGCCCGAACAACATCGTGTGGGCAAGCGGACCTGTATCGAACTGCGCCTCGAGCTGGTTGTCGACCTGGAAGACGTTCATCTCGTCCCGGATCGAACTGGCGTTGCGATGTGCGACGGTCCCGGTCCAGCTGGAAACGCCGAGGTAGCGAGCGCGAAGATCGAGATGCGAGTAACGCAGGTTCTGCCGGAACGTCAGGCCGTTGTCGAATTCATGCTCGAACTGATAGCCGATCTGCTGCTGCTTGACCTTCTGGTGGTCGTAATCGGGATCGCTCTGCCTGATGTCGAGGATTCTGCCGTCCAGGGTCGTGATCGCGCCGACATTGGAGTCGGTCTCGTCGGCTTGCGCCAGACCGTACAGCGTGAAGGTCGTGCCTTCGTCAGGCTTCCAGGTAAAGGAGGGCGCCAGAAAATAGCGGTCGTCGGCAATATCGAAATTGGTATCGCCGTGGCGGGCAAGGCCGACGATGCGATAGAGAAAATCGTCGTTGCCTTCGCTGATCGGCCCGCCGAAATCGAACATCGCCTGAGCCCGATCCTTGGTGCTGTAGGAGACACCCACCTCGCGGATCGGCTCTTCGGTCGGAAGCTTCGATATCTTGTTGACGAGACCGCCCGGCGATCCCGAACCGTAAAGCACGGATACCGGCCCCTTGATCACCTCGACGCGCTGCAGCTGATAAGGATCGGTGCGAAACATGCCATAATTGATGTAGGGCTGGCGCAAGTTGTCTCGATAATCACCGATCGTCGTAACGTTGAAACCGCGAATGTATATCTGGTCGAAGCGCGGATCGAAGCCGTTCGGTCCCGTCGTCACGCCGGCCGAATAACGCACGGCCTCGATGATACTCTGCGCGCCACGCTGCTCGATTTCCTTCTCGGTGGTCACCGAAACCGAACGCGGCGTTTCGACGAGCGGGGTGTTGATCTTGGTCGCGGCTGAACTGTTCTTGGCGGCAACGGACGTTCGGTCAGTCTTGCTATCAGAGGATGCACCTTGAATGACGATCGGCTCCAGCGTTGTCGCGCTGGCATCTGTCGATGCGCTCTGGGCTGAGGCCGGCGATGCCGTAATGCCGATCAGGACGATCGCTGTCGTGACAAATAAGCTATCTCTGTAAATTCGCGATACATTATTAGAAACATTCAAAAAAACACGCGCCATTGCTTGGTCCCTACGTCACGGATGCGGGCGGAACCTATGGAGCGAAATTGGCCTTGTCAATATAAGATGATAATTTTAGTCACCTTTTAATCGATAAAATACCGCGCTCGACTTTCTCGAACAGGTTGTACGTAAGAATCGGCCTCGCAATGTTTGTGCGGGTAAATTGCCAAGGGAGGCGGTTCTGTCGTGCGAAGCCCAGGTGCGGATCGAGACGACTGTCAATCTGCCGGTTTTGATGGGTCGAGCTGGCGATTGCGGCTCGGCAATCATCTGACGCTTTGTCGCTGCTATGTTGATGCGTGCCACGGGTTGATAACGTTAAGTCCTGCGGCTTCGAAGGGGCTAGTGTCGCGGGTGGCGACAATAAATCCGTTCGCCGCGGCAGTTGCGGCGATATAAGCATCTGCTCTACCGACTGCCCGACCTGCTACGCGTGCTCGCGCCATTAGTTCCGAATAGCTCTGTGACGCAGCCATGTCGAAGGATAGAACGCGTCCTGAAAATAGAGGCAGAACTTCCTGTTCTAGTCGATCGGAGAGGATGGTCTTTCGTCTTCCGCTAGGCATCACGGCAATGCCGAACCGTAACTCGGCGACTGTAATCGCCGAAACGAACAGCGTTTCCACCGCTTGAGCATCGATCCACGCCAGCACCTGATTATCGGGTGTGGGCTTCCATGGCTCCGAGATGACGTTGGTATCGATCAGGATCATTCGAAACTCATGGGTTCCGCAGCTGTTTTGTCTCGGACGAGCTGCAGATTATCTACGTCGTCGTTGGAAAGCCCTGCCTCGCGACCGATCGATGCTAGCAACGAGCCCAACATGACGCGCTCAGCTGGCCGTACCGCTGTTTCTAGAATGTCACGGATTTCTGCTTCTGTGCTGCGGCCGTGATGAGCTGCCCTCACTCTCAAGGCACGATGTGTCTCCTCAGACAAATTGCGTATTGTAACTGCTGCCATGATTGCACTCTTTAACACTGATGGTAATGCTATCAATATATGGAATTCGATATCACCTGGCAACTCCTCGAGTTGGTTTAGGAGTGACTGGCTTGAGGGGTGGCTGGGTGATAACGCCACACAATGCCTTCTATTCCGATCATGCAGCCATCGAGATGCGCCACAACGCAGCGCAGACGGTCAAGATCCTGCTCGACGAGGGCCGGCTGCGAAATCAGGTCACGGCGTGAGCGGCCGTCATTCGGAAACCAGACGTCAAGTCGAACGCTTACTATCCCGCTCTGACGGAGGGCAAATCACGTGTCGGTCTACCGACTGAAAGGTGATCGCCGTGAAAAGAATTGAATCGTGAGTTCGGCCTGGCACGAATGAGACTTTGACCCAATATGATACGGTAACGACATACTGTTGTCCCGTGGTACAAAATCATTAGGGCAAGCATATCGTCTTTTGGGGCGGAATTCGCGGCTCGTCTTGCCTCCAGTCGTCTGCTCCCTAGATCCGACACATGGATACCGAGCGAACCACAGCTCCTATCAAACCGGTAAGGGCGTCTTCGCGGAAACCTCTTCAGAGGTTGAGCCCGGCCATTGTAGAGCAAGTCGAGCGCCTGCTCGGTGGACGCACGCGTGATATCCGCCTCAATGGGGAACTGGCCCAGCTTTTTGGCGAACGCTCCTGGCCGCGGACTGCCAAGATCATCCGCGCGTGGATGGTTTGGGTTATCGTGCTCGACGTCCTGACGTTGGGCCTCAACGCGATCTTGCTTCCGACCGAAACCGTCATGTCGATGCTTTGGCCAGCGTCTATCCTTCCCCCCGCGGCTCTTGTCGCCGCGATAGCCTTCCTGCGGCCGCATGCTTTGTGGGTGCAGGGAGTTTTCCTCCTCTCGGCCGTTTTTCTCATCCTCCTGTCAGTCGCCTTGGTGGGTGTTAATACCGGTGGTGAGTTTTACGAGCGGCATTTGACCATCATGCTTTTTGTGGCCGTCACCGCTATTATCATATTTCCGATTCCACTCGGTTGGGCGATGGCGATCGGCGCTGCTGCCCTCGGTCTCTATCTTGTGTTTCAGCTGCGCAATCCAGACATTGAAGCGGGAAGTGCTCTGGCCGGGACGCTGTTTTTCGCAAGCGGTGTGGCTGCAACCGTCGTTGCCCGCCGCACCGCCACCATCTTCGCTCAGAAGACTTTCTTGCTCGAGTTACGAGATCGAAGTCGCCTCGCGGAGCTTACAGACGCCAACTCGCAGCTGGAATTGCTGGCGCGGACCGACCCGTTGACGGGTGTCGCCAACCGGCGTTCGATGATGGAAACGCTAAATCATTTCTGGAACGAAGACCTCAAAAGAACGAACGGCGCGGCGATGCTGATGTGCGATGTCGACGACTTCAAGCATCTCAACGATAATCTCGGACATGCCGAAGGCGACCGCTGCCTGGTGAAAGTTGCCGGCATCATTCAGAGCAGCATGAGAGACGAGCGGGACCAGGTCGCCCGGTACGGAGGCGAAGAATTTCTCGTCTTTCTCCCAGGCTCCGATCAACAGGAGGCCGAGTTGATCGCTGAGAGAATTCGCAGCCGAGTAGAAGCTGCGTCTCTTCCAAATCCTACTTCCCGCGTCGGTCCCTGGGTCACTGTCAGCATCGGACTAGCGATATCGATGCAAAACGGTGAACCCGTGTCAGCAGAGCACATGCAGCGACAAGCGGATGCGGCCCTCTACCTTGCCAAAAAGACCGGCCGCAACCGCGTGGTGGTCCACTCTCCAGAGGTCGATCAAAGCCTCCAATGAAGTAATTCCGGCAAAAGTGCGCCGTTCCTGTGGTCCTTCCGGTGCCCAAAAACACCCGCCTCAAACGGCTGCCAGCTGGGTTCGGCGGCACTTCTCCAAGACTGACCAGTTGACAGATATCCTACAAGTCGATATGTACTTCGACCTTATCGGCGATGCGGGAAAGTGACCGGCATGACATTGAAATCGATGAAGCCGCTAACGCGCGCGCCGCTGTTGCATGTCTCCGTGCAGGAAAGTCTGCGCGCCTATATCGACGACAATGGCCTTGCGCCCGGCACCCTGCTTCCGGCGGAAGGAGAGCTCGCCACCCAGCTCGGCGTCAGCCGCAATTCGCTGAGGGAAGGCATAAAGGCGTTGGAATCGCTCGGCGTGCTGGAGACGCGGCGCGGCGTCGGCATCTTCGTGAAGGCCTTTTCCTTCGAGCCGCTTCTCGACAACCTCGCTTATGGCCTCGGCGGCGCCCTGCGGCAGATCGAGGAGGTCCTCGAAATCCGGCGTACGCTGGAAGTGGGATTGATCGGCAAGACGATCGACGTGATCGGCGAGGAGGACATCGCCGAGCTGCGCGCCACCGTCAATCGGATGCGCGCCCATGCTGAGCGGGGCGAAACCTTTGCGCAAGACGACCAGCTGTTCCACCGGCTGCTGTTTCGCTGCCAGGACAATGAAACGCTGGTGCGGCTGATCGATGTCTTCTGGCTCGCCTTCTATAAGGCGTCGGATTTCGTCAACCTTGAAAATGCCGATCCGATGGCGACGTGGCGCGACCATGCCGCGATCGTCGATGCGATCGAGGCAAAAGATCTGGAGGAGGCGCGCAGACGCCTGGATCGTCACTACGAAGGCATTGCCCGGGTGATTGCCAACAACAAGACAAGTTCAAACGTGGGAGGAACACATGAAAAGACTGTCTAGATTATCCGTCATTGCGCTTGGCGCCCTGCTGTCGACGGCTGCCGTTCCGGCTCTTGTCGTTTCGGGCGTTGCAGCTGAGGCTCAGGCAGCCACGCTGTCGGGCGGTTTCGATGTCGGCCCCGGAGGCTTCCAGGGCAACTTCAATCCGCTCGCCGCGACCGCCGGCTTCACCTGGCTCAGCGTCTACTACGAACCGCTGATCACCTATGACGAGAAGCTGCAGAAGGTCGTCGGCGCGCTGGCAAGCTCCTACGAGGTCAGCTCCGACCAGATGACCTACACGTTCAAGCTGGCGGACGCCAAATGGCATGACGGCAAACCGTTCACCGCCAAGGACGCGAAGTTCACCATGGGCCTTGCGATGGAAGCGAAAACCGGCTCGGTGCTCGCTGCCCGGCTGAAGGGCATATCGTCGGTCGAGACACCGGACGATCACACTGTTGTCATCAAGCTCAGCGCCCCCAGCAGCAGTTTTCCCGACACGATGACCAAGGTGATGATGCTGCCCGAGCATGCCCTCTCCTCGATTCCGGCCGACCAGCTGGCGAAGAACGCGTGGTGGTCCACGGTCCCGATCGGCACCGGTCCGTTCAAATTCACCAAATACGTCTCGGATCAATATGTCGAACTTGCCGCAAATACCGATTACCGCGGTGGCAAACCCGCACTGGAACGCGTCATCAATCGCTATTTCGCCAACCCGGCCGCAGCGATCGCGGCGCTGAGATCCGGCGAAATCCAGTTCACCTATGTCGATTCCAACGACGTGCCGACCTTCAAGGACAACAAGGACTTTAAGGTCATCGAAGGCAACTCTTTCGTCGTCAACTATCTCGGCTTCAACCACGATTCCCCGCTCTGGAAGGACGTGCGCGTCCGCCAGGCGGTGATGTACGCGATCAATCGCGATGCCATCATCCAGAGCCTCTATGGCGGCGCGGCCAAGCCTGCCAATTGCGCCTATGTCGCCGAACAGCTGATACCTCAGGGCATCGACACCTATACCTACGATCCCGAGAAGGCCAAGCAATTGCTGACGGAAGCCGGTTGGGACCAGATCAACGGCAGCAAACCGATCACGCTTCTGACCTATTACACTACGCCGCTGGCGACCAACGTGCTTGCCGCAGTCCAGGCAATGCTTGCCCAGGTCGGCATCAACATCGTCCCGCGCGCCGTCGATGCGCCGACCTATAACAGCATCGTGCTCAATGCGACGCCGGATATTGCCCAGTTCCAGTTGGTTTATGCAGGGCTGCAGAACGGGCCGGATGCCGGAAGCATCAATGTCGGCCTCAACGAGAAGCAGATCCCTCCGGCCGGACCGAATGTCGCCAGGGTTCGCATGCCTGACCTCACCAAGGCGCTCGATAGTGCCTTGGCCGAGCCTGATAGCACCAAGCGGGATGCCGCCTACCAGGACGTCTGCAAGGCGATGAACACGAACCTGCCCTGGGCGACGCTCTGGGTGGCAAACCGCTACGGCATCGTCTCGACCAAGGTGAAGGATTTCGTCTGGACGCCGGCGCCGGGCGGCGGCCCCTACCAGGCCAATCCGCAGAAATGGTCGATTGCCGAATAGGCGTTTGCCGGGAAAGCCTCGAGGGTGGCCTCGGCCACCCTCACAAGACGGCCCGATAAGACGGATTGCCGATGCTCCAATACAGTCTCAGACGTCTGATCATAGGAATAGGCATGCTCGTTGCCCTGAGCATGCTGATCTTCCTGCTGCTGCGCCTGACACCCGGCGATCCGATCGATGCCTATATCGATCCGAATCTGCCGATGTCGCCGTCAGATCTTGCCGATCTGCGCCGAAGCCTCGGGCTCGATCAGCCCTTGCCCGTGCAGTATCTGGGCTGGTTGCAGCAGGCGCTGACCGGCAATCTCGGCTATTCGATCAAGCGTCTCGATCAGCCGGTTCTGGGTTTAGTGCTGTCACGGATCGGCCCGACAGTGCTCTTGATGGGCACCGCACTTGCCTTCGCCATCGTCGCCGGCATTACCTTCGGGGTGATCGGCGCCGTCCGCCGCAATTCGCTTGCCGATCTCTCCTTGTCGGTGATTGCGCTTGCCGGCATTTCCAGCCCGGCATTCCTCAGCGCGCTGATCGGCCTTTATATTTTCTCCGTCCGCC
This sequence comes from Rhizobium sp. 10PS4, assembly GCF_032464805.1. Taxonomy (NCBI): domain Bacteria; kingdom Pseudomonadati; phylum Pseudomonadota; class Alphaproteobacteria; order Hyphomicrobiales; family Rhizobiaceae; genus Rhizobium; species Rhizobium sp. 10PS4. The sequence continues at coordinate 193,616 of NZ_JAWDIW010000001.1, forward strand.
TGCACTGGATGCCATCAGGCGGCATGCTGACGCCGGGCGAGGAATTCTCGCTCGGTGATCTCCTCCATCATCTGATCCTGCCGGCGGCACTTCTGTCTGTCGCGCAGGCCGCATTGATCATGCGTTACATGCGCGCCTCGCTGCTCGAAGTTCTGAACCAGGACTACGTGCGCACGGCCCGCGCCAAGGGCGTTCGCGAGTTCTGGGTCATCAGCAAGCATGCCTTGCGCAATGCGCTTCTGCCGATCGTGACGCTGATCGGCTCCACCATCGGGCTTGCAATCGGCGGCGCCATCTTCATCGAGAGCGTCTTCAACTGGCCGGGCATGGGTCTGTTGCTCGTCGATGCCGTGCAGACTCGCGACTACCCCGTCATCATGGGGGCGACGCTCGTCATCGGCGCCTGCGTTATCGTCGTCAACCTTCTGACCGATATCACCTATGCGGTCGTCGACCCGCGCATCAAGGTGAGTTGATCATGCTGGCACGCTCTTCCGAACGCCGGAGCCCCGGACCACTTGCCCGCGCCTTCAGTCGGTTTCTGCTCAATCGCGCAGCCGTTGCCGGCGTCTGCATTGCCGTTCCAATGCTGCTGTTGATCCTCTCCTATCCGCTATGGTGGGCTTTCCGGCCGAACGACATCGATCTTCTGGCGATGAATAGCGGCCCGACGGCAACGCACTGGTTCGGAGCCGACGGCGTCGGCCGAGACGTCTTCGCGCGCGTGCTCGAAGGCGGCCGGATTTCGCTGCTGGTCGCCGTTGCATCGACCGCGCTTTCGGCAGTCATCGGTTTTCTCTTCGGGGCAATTTCGGCGCTTGCAGGCCGCTGGACGGACGCCGTCTCGATGCGCTTCGTCGATCTGGTGATGACCCTGCCGCCCGTCATCTTCCTGCTTGTGCTCGCCTCGATTGCCGGCACCGGCATCTGGCCGACGGTGCTGGTCATCTCGCTGCTCTCCTGGCCGCTGCTTGCGCGCATGATCCGCTCGCGGCTACTGGAATTGCGTGAACGCGACTTCGTCATGGCTGCCCGCGGCATGGGCGCCGGCATCGGACATCTGCTCTTTCGCCACGGCCTGCCGAACTCGATCGATATCCTCGTGGTCTATGCAACGCTGCAGATCGCCAATGCCATCCTGCTCGAGGCGGGCCTGTCCTTTCTCGGTCTCGGTATCGCCCCGCCGGCAGCAAGCTGGGGCAACATGCTGAACGCGGCCCGCTCGACCGCCGTGCTCGAACAATATCCGTGGCAATGGCTCTTCCCCGGCGCCGCGCTGATCCTTGCCGTCCTGGCGATCAACTTCATTGGCGATGGCCTCAGAGATGCCTTCGACCCGCGTGCCGAACTGAACTGACAATCGAAAGAAGCGAAAATGACCAAATTCAAGGGTGTCGTCCCCCCCGTCGTAACACCGCTCAATCCGGATCTTACCATCGACTACCCATCCTATACACGCGTGCTCGAGCATCTGATCGACGCTGGCTGCCATGGCGTATTCGTGCTCGGCTCGACGAGCGAGGTGATCTTCCATGACGAGAAGACCCGGCGGGAAATCATCGAGCATTCGGCCAAGGTGGTGAATGGCCGGGTGCCGCTGATCGTCGGCGTCATCGATCCGACCACGGATCGCGTCATCGCCCATGCGAAGGTCGCAAAGGCTGCCGGCGCCGATGCAGTCGTGGTGACGGCGCCATTCTATACGGTCACCAGCCAGTCCGAGATCCTCGACCACTTCCGTTATATCCGCGACGCGGTGGACATTCCGCTGATCGCCTACGACATTCCCGTCTGCGTTCACGTCAAGCTGCAGCGCCAGACCGTGGTCACGCTCGCGAGGGAAGGCGCGATTATCGGCCTCAAGGATTCCAGCGGCGACGACGGCAACTTCCGCTATGCGCTCCTCGATCTTGCCGAACACAAGAACGTCTTCCTGATGACCGGCTCCGAGATCGTCGTCGACACCGCCCTGCTGATGGGCGCCCATGGTGTTGTCCCTGGTATCGCCAATGTCGATCCGCACGGCTATGTCCGCCTTTGGGATGCCGCCCAGCGTGGCGACTGGGTCGCCGCCAAGAAGGAACAGGAGCGGCTTTGCCGCCTGTTCGAAATCGTTTGGGTCGCGCAGGGCCGTGTCAGTGGCGGCGCAGCCGGCATCGGCGCCTTCAAGACCGCCATGCGCAGCCTCGGCATCATCGATTCCGCCGTCATGCCGCGGCCGCGTGCCTCCCTCAACGAAGCCGAAACCGCGCGGATCGACGAGATCCTGCGTGCAACCGGTCTGCTGAACTGAGCCAGTTGATGGAACAGACCGCCGAACCCGTACTCGACATCAGAGGATTGCGAACGATCTTCCGCATCCGCGGTGGCGAGATCACGGCGGTCAACAATATCGACCTGACCGTTGCCGCCGGCGAGACGCTTGCGCTGGTCGGCGAATCCGGCTCCGGCAAGTCGGTCACCAGCCTGTCGGTCATGCGGCTGCTGACCCGCAACATCGGCGTGATCGCCGCAGGCAGCATCCGCCTTGCGACGGGGAACGGCGTGGTACGCGATCTCGTCTCCCTCGACGAAGAGAGCATACGCAGGATCAGGGGCGACGACATCGGCATGATATTCCAGGAGCCGATGTCGAGCCTCAATCCCGTCTTCACTATCGGCGACCAGATTGGCGAGCCGATCCGCATCCATCGCGGAGCGGACCGCAAGGCGGCGATGAACGCAGCCGTCGCGCTGCTTGAAAGCGTCGGCATACCGGACGCCCGACGCCGCGCCGGCCAATATCCGCACGAACTGTCGGGCGGCATGCGGCAGCGCGCGACAATCGCCATGGCGCTCGCCTGCGATCCGGCGCTACTGATCGCCGACGAGCCAACAACGGCGCTTGACGTGACGATCCAGGCGCAGATTCTCGACCTGCTCCTCAAACTGCAGCGCGAGCGCGGCATGGCCATGCTCTTTGTCACCCACAATCTCGGCGTGGTCGCCGAAATCGCCCATCGCGTCGCGGTAATGTATGCCGGCCGGATCGTCGAAGAAGGGCCGGTCGGCGAGGTTTTCCGCAATCCCAAGCACCCCTACACGATGGGCCTTCTCGCCTCCATGCCGCGCCTTGGCGATGCCGCGCGGATGAAGCTGGCCGGCGAAAAGCTTGCGGCCATTCCCGGCATGGTTCCGAGCCTGATGAACATGCCGAGCGGCTGTGCCTTTTCCCCGCGCTGCAAGTTCGCGATCGATGCCTGTCGCGCTGCCGTTCCCGCACTCGAACAGGTCAATCCGCAGCATCGCAGCCGCTGCATCAGATGGCAGGAGATCTAGATGAGTGCACCGCTGCTCTCCGTCCGCGACCTTTCGAAACATTATACTTCCCGCGGCACGCGGCTGAACATTCTTGAGGGTATCTCCTTCGACATCGGCAAGGGTGAAGCCGTCGGGCTTGTCGGCGAATCCGGCAGCGGAAAGACCACGATCGGGCGCTCTGTCCTTCGCCTGGTCGAGCCGTCGTCAGGCAGCGTCCGTTTCGACGGCACAGAACTCACGGCACTTTCCGCCTCCGCGCTCAGAAGGCAACGGCCGCGCATGCAGTATATTTTCCAGGACCCCTTCGCTAGCCTGTCGCCGCGTATGACGATCGGCGAGATCCTGACGGAAGGCCTGAAGATCCAGGGGATCGGCACCGCCCGTGACAGGCTCGAACGGGCGCAGTCGGCCTTGACCCAGGTCGACCTGCCCGCCGATGCGATCAATCGATATGCCCATGAATTTTCCGGTGGCCAGCGCCAGCGCATCGGCATTGCCCGTGCGTTGACATTATCGCCAGAATTCATCGTCGCCGACGAGCCGGTCTCGGCGCTCGACGTGTCGATCCAGGCGCAAGTGATCAACCTGCTGCGCGATCTGCAGCAGCAGCTTGGCCTGACCATGCTGTTCATCTCGCATGACCTTGCAGTTGTCGAATATATCTGCGACCGGGTGATCGTGCTTTATCTCGGCCGCATCATGGAAATCGCGCCGAGTGTTGATCTCTATGCGAGACCGCAGCATCCCTATACACGCGCGCTTCTCTCGGCGATTCCGTCGCCTGATCCGGATGCCCGCCGTAACAGGCAGATCCTGAAAGGCGATATTCCAAGCCCGGCCAATCCGCCGAGCGGATGTGTTTTTCGCACGCGTTGTCCGAGCGCGCTTGAAGCCTGCGCCGGCGCCGTTCCGCAACTGCGGGAAATCGCTCCCGGCCACTTCAAGGCCTGCATCCGCGACGACCTCAACTGATCCGTCATCCATCGGAGAAACAAGAGATGAATGCGAAGACGCCGCGTCCCGCCATCGGCGGAAATTGGGCGAGCCTGCTTCTGCCGATCGCAGCCGATGACAGCATCGAATTCGACAAGCTTGGTGAAGAGATCGACATCCTCATCGATGCCGGCGTCGATGGTATCTATTCGAACGGCACTGCCGGCGAATTCCACAATCAGACGGAGGCGGAGTTTGACAGCATCCAGGCAATGCTGGCCGAACGCTGCAAGGCATCTTCAACGCCATTCGTCATCGGCGCCTGCCAGCCCGACCCGCTGATCATGCTCAATCGCGTCCGCCGCGCCGCCGTGCTCGATCCCCGCGCCATTCAGGTCATATTGCCCGACTGGTGGCCGCTCAACGATGCCGAAGCGGTCGACTTCCTCAAACGAGCGGCCGAGGCTGCCGACGGCATTCCGCTCATCCTCTACAATCCGCCGCATGCAAAACGGGTGCTGGCGCCAAAGGACCTCGGCATGGTCTGCGCGGCGGTGTCTGAGGTGATCGGCATCAAGCTCGCCGATGGCGACGCTTGCTGGTATGTCGAGGCGCGCCTGTATCTGTCCGGGCTGTCGCTCTTCGTCCCCGGCCATCATCTCGCAACCGGCACCAAGGAAGGTGTGGCAGCAGGCTCTTTTTCCAACGTGGCCTGCCTTAGTCCCCGCGGTGCTCAGACCTGGACGGTCTCGATGCGAAACGATATAGACGCCGCACTCGATCTGGAGCGACGCATCTGCACGTTTATGGACGCGCATATCGTCCCCTTTCGCCAGGAATTTGGCTATTCGAACGCCGCTCTCGACAAACTTTTGAGTGCGATCGGCAATTGGGGACCCGTAAGCACCCGCTTGCGGTTTCCCTATCGCTCGATAGACATGGCAGAAGCGGTCAGATTGCGACGCATCGCACGCGCCGAACTCCCCGATCTTTTCCCCTGAGTTTGCCTAAAGAAGGGGCCTTTCCGCATGGCGCGCAACGAAAACTTCTACCATCCCAGCCGGGCCGATATCTTGCTGGAGGCCTCCTTCAGCAGAACGATGAAGCGGTCGACATCGCTTTTTTGCGTGCGAAAGGCCGGGGCGCCGACATTCACCGCGGCGATCACGGATCCGTCGAATGCCAGAACCGGCACCGAGACGGAGACGAGTTGATCGCTGACTTCACCGTAACTCACACAAAATCCCTGGCGGCGGATTTTATCCAATTCAGCAACCAGCTTGCCACGATCCGTGATCGTGCGCTTGGTCAGCCGCGGCAAAGTCTCGGGGATCATTTGCAACTGCACCTGGGGGTGGAGATAGGCGAGAAGCACCTTGTACGAGCCGGCCGTGAGCGGCCGTCTTCGACCGATCATCGCCTGCACCCGCAAGTCGCGCATCGGTTCGAACTTCGCAATACACAGGGATTCCCCATTGTCGATGATCCTGAGCTGGGTCGTTTCGTTCGCCTTTTGGCCGACTTCTTCAAGGATAGGATTGGCTATTCGCACCAGATCAACCTGTGTCGAGGCAGCGGTCCCGAGAATGATCGCAGTCGTCCCCAGCCGGTAAGTGCCCGTATCGCTCTTCCGCACCAGGCCGCGCCGTTCCAGTGTGCGTAACATGCGCAAAATTCTCGGCTTGGTTTCCCCGAGGTTCTGCGCCACCTCAGTCAGTCTGATATCCGGGTTTTTGGCGACATTCAGCAATACGTCAATGCAGACATCAACAGATTGCACGGTATCGCTTTTTGATGGTTGTCTTTTGTCCATAAGACCAGAAGTTTCTCCGCGACCAAGGTCGAAGGATTGGCATACTTTCAAGTTACGCCTATCGTAACGCGCTTGTTTTCCGTTTGACAGCCCCCTTGAGGCCCCCTTACCAATTTGTGTCAAGAGCGGACGGGAACCTGCTCGCACCGACCAAGCAAGGTCGGCCCAAAAACGCTAAACCGGGATGGATGAAATGGCCGCAAAAATATTGACGCGGGCAGCGATCGGGCTGCTCGGAACGATTGCTATTCCTGCAATGGTCGTCGCACAGGAAGCCCCGCTGACGATCGGGATGTCGACGACGCCGACGACGCTGGATCCCCATGAAGACAGTTCGGCGCCAAACAATGCGACCTCGCGCCATATCTGGGACAGCCTCATAAACCTCACGGGAACCTCGGCAAATGCTCCGGAGCTCGCCACCGAATGGAAGGTCGTCGACCCAACCCACTGGGAATTCAAGCTGCGGAAGGGCGTGAAATTCCATGACGGCAGCGAGTTCAACGCCGATGACGTCATCGCTTCGCTTCTGCGTGCCCGCGACAAGCCCAGCCAGAGCTTTGCTTCCTACACCCGCAATATTGTCAATGTCACGGCCACGGATCCCTATACCATCGTCGTCGAGACGAAGGTTCCGGATCCGATCCTGCTGAATTCCGTCAGCCGAATTCGCATTATCAGCGCCGATTGCAAGGAGGCGCCGGTCCAGGATTTCGACAACGGCAAATGTGCAATCGGAACCGGGGCCTATTCCTTCGTCTCCTATTCGCCAGGCAGCAACCTGACCTTGAAGCGCAATGACGGCTATTTCGCTGGCCCCTCGCACTGGTCGAACGTCACGCTGCGCTTCCTGCCCGATGACGGCGCCCGTCTGGCATCGCTTCTTTCCAACGAGATCGACATTGTCGAAACTCTTCCTGCCGATGGAATGGCACGCGTCGAAGCGAGCGATAATCTGCAAGTCATCAACGGCCTATCTTCCCGCTTCGTCTATCTTGGGCTCGATGTCAGCCGCGATGTTTCACCTTTCGTGAAGGCTGCGGATGGTTCCGATCTCGACAAGAACCCGCTCAAGGATGAACGGGTGCGTCGCGCAATGCTGATGTCGATCAACCGGCCGGCAATCGTCGACCGCGTCATGCAGAAGAATGGCACGGTGGCCGACCAATTCGTCGTCCAAGGCTATGCGGGCTATTCCGAAAAAGTCGAGAAGGTGGGCTATGATCCTGCTGCAGCCAAGGCGCTTCTGGCTGAGGCCGGTTATCCGGATGGCTTCAGCCTGACCCTGCATGGCCCCTCTGGCCGTTACGTCAAGGATGCCGAAGTTCTGCAGGCGGTCGGCCAGATGTTCACGCGCATCGGCATCAAATCGAAAGTCGAGGTCCTGCCCTGGTCGATGTATTCGGAAGCCTATTCAAAGGGCACCTACAGCACCTATTTCGGCTCCTGGGGTGTGAACACCGGCGAAACCACCAATCCGACTGTTGCACTCGTCGCCACGCGCGACGAGAAAAAGGGGACCGGCAGATATAACGGCGGCGGCGTGTCCGATCCGAAGATCGACGAGGTGCTGGCCAAGGCGAGTTCGACACTCGATGAAGCTGCACGCGCGCCCCTTCTCAAGGAGCTGTCGACAGAGACCTTCAACAACCTCTGGCTCCTCCCAATGCATTACGAAAACGTCGTGCTGGGCGCAAAGAAGACCGTGTCCTACACCCCGCGCGGCGACAAATATACGCTCGCTTACGACGTGAAGCCGGCGGACTGATGCATCTAGTCCAAAAGCGTGCAGCGGTTTTGGGACAAATAAAGATTTGAAGTGCGTCGCATCGATCCAATCGATGCGGCGCGGTTTAAAACAGCAGCATGGGGCCGCCCCGAGGCCACCCTTTCTTCATCTCCCAGGAGACATTCATGCAGGAACTTGGAACGGGCGAAGCCGTCGCCCGGGCGAAGGCCATCTATGACTATGGCCAGACGGCCATCTTCGCCTCTCAGGCCGATCCCCGCCTCCATATGGTGCTTTATGTGCCGCCGACGGCGGCAGACGGCCGCAAGCTCGACCTCCTAGTCGCGGTCCACGGCACCGGGCGCACGTCGGCCATCGACTTCCGCGACGGTTTTGCCGAATTCGGACTCTACAACGACTGCGCCATCCTTTGCCCGATCTTCCCGGTTGGCGTTCTCGGCGATGGTGCGCGTTCCGGCTACAAGTTTCTTGAGGAAGGCGACATCCGCTACGATCAGGTCGTCCTTGCCATGGTCGCGGAGATGGCCGACAAATACCGCCAGGACTGGTCCAAATTCGCCATGTTCGGCTTCTCCGGCGGCGGGCATTTCGTGCACCGTTTCACCATCCTGCATCCGGAAAAGCTATGGGCGGCATCGATCGGCGCACCTGGTTCCGTCACCCTTCTGGATCCGACGCGTGACTGGTGGGTCGGCATTCGGGATCTGGAGGCACGCTTCGGCAAGGCCTTCCGGCCCGAGGATCTCGCCAAGGTGCCGGTGCATATGATCGTCGGCGACGCCGATCTGGAGACCTGGGAAATCACCCACAAGCCGGGCGGCAAATATTATATGGATGGCGCAAACGACGCCGGCAAAACCCGGCCAGAGCGCCTTGCCGCCTTGGCGAGCTCATTCCGCAAAGCGGGTGTCGATGTGACATTCGATCGTGTTCCGGGCGTCTCTCACGACCGGATGAAGGTTCTCGGTCACGTCAAGACCTTCCTGGCAAAGGTACTGGAGGGCCGTCGCGCGAAATGAGAAATGCAACGATCGTGGCGCCTCAGCCGGAGGCAGTCGAAGCCGGCGCGGAAGTTCTCGAACGCGGCGGCAATGCCATCGACGCAGCACTTGCCTGTGCTTTCGTCCAAGGTGTGGTCGACCCGCAGATGGCCGGCATCGGCGGCTTCGGCTCCATGCATGTCTATATGCCGAAAAAGGGCGTGCACGAGATCCTCGAATTTTATGCGCGCGCGCCGTTGAAGGCTGCGCCGGACATGTGGCTCGACAAGATCAAGCACCAGAGCCGCGACGGCTTCGGCTACGTGCTTGAAGGCAATATTTCCGATATCGGCTACCTTGCCGTCTGCACTCCCGGCTCGCTAAAGGGCTATGAGACCGCGCTACGCAATTACGGCACCTTCGATTGGGCCGATCTCGTCAAGCCGGCCATCCGCCTGGCCCGTAACGGTTTCATGATCCGAAACCACATGCACTGGTATTGGGCCAAGGACCAGTCGAATGACGGTTTTGCAAACACGCTCGACAAGCTGCGCTTTTCTGCAACGGGCCGGAAAGTCTATTTCCACGACGACGGCACGCTCAAGAATGTCGGCGACCTGCTCGTCAACAAGGACATGGCACAGACCCTCGAACGCATCGCGCGAAGCGGCGGCTCGGACATCTTCTATCACGGCGAACTGGCCGAGCAGATCGCCGACGATTTCAAGGCAAATGGCGGCTTGATCGATCGGCAGGATCTGGCGCGTTACGAATTGTCGAAGGTAGAGCCCGTTTGGGGCGACTACCGCGACAACCGCATCGCCACCTCGCCTCCACCAGGCTCGGGCTTCCCGATGCTTGAACTCCTGCATATCATGGAGCAGTTCGATGTCGGCTCGCTGCAGCATGGCAGCGCCGAGCATGTCCGCATCCTGTTCGAGGCGATGAAGCGGATGACGATCGACAAGGACGCACATATGGGCGATCCCGCCTATGTCGACGTGCCCTATGAAAAGCTGGTTTCGAAAGAGCATGCAAAGGCGCATGCCGGCGCGATCAAGGCGGGTGAGATCGCCAGCGTATCGCGCCTTGATGGGTCGCAACGCGACACCACCCATATCTCGGTGATCGACAAGGATGGCAATGCCGTCGCGATGACCCACACCCTCGGCAGTCCCTCGGGCGCGATCACCGATGGCCTCGGCTTCATGTACAATGGCACGATGAGCCGCTTTAATCCGCTTCCGGGCAAGCCCGGCTCCATTGCGCCCGGCAAGCGGCGTCCCAGCTCGGCGGCACCGACGATCGTCTTTAAGGGCGACGAGCCCAGCATCGTCATCGGAGCGCCAGGCGGCAGCTATATCGCGCCGGCTGTTGCGCAATGCCTGATGAACATGATCGATTTCGACATGTCCGTGCTCGAAGCCGTCTCGGCGCCGAGGATCGTAGGGGTGTCAAACACGATCGACATCTGCAATCGCATTCGACACTCTGTCGAAGACGAGTTGCGGGCGCAGGGCTACCAGGTGGCGCGGTCGCCGCAGACATACGCGTTCGCCGCAGTCCATGCGATCAAGATTGACGGCGGCATATCGAAAGGCGCGGCCGATCCGCAGCGCGACGGGATGGCGATCTCCGTCGCCTAGATTCAAATGTTACAGCGCCATTGCGGCTCTCAAAAAAGACGCGCGGCGCTGAAGGGAGAGGTTCAATGGTCACATCCATTATCAGGCGATTGATACAGGCGCTGTTCGTCGTTGTCGCGATGACGATCATTGTCTTCATCGGCGTCAATGTGATCGGCAATCCGGTCGACATCCTGATCAACCCGGACGCCAATCAGGCGGAGCGGGCACTCGTTATCGCGCATTACGGTCTGGATCAGCCGCTGTGGAAACAGTATCTGCTGTTTCTCCAAGGACTTCTGCAGGGGGATTTCGGCAACAGCTTCGTTTATGGGCGGCCGGCGCTGGGTCTGATCCTCGAACGTCTCCCAGCAACACTCGAACTGGCGATCACGGCTCTCGGCATCGCGCTGCTGTTTGGCTTGCCGCTTGGGCTGTATGCAGGGCTTTACCCCAATCGAATTTCATCCAAGCTCATCATGAGCGGCTCGATTCTGGGCTTCTCGCTTCCGACCTTCTGGGTCGGTCTCATGCTGATCATGGTGTTTTCCGTCGAGCTTGGATGGTTGCCGACGAATGGTCGCGGCCCGACGCAAGAACTGCTCGGCGCACAATGGTCGTTTCTGACCGCAGACGGCATCAGGCACCTTTTATTGCCCGCCTTCAACCTGGCTCTGTTCAAGACGTCGCTCATTCTTCGGCTGACCCGCGCCGGTGTGCAGGAGGTCCTTCCCCAGGACTATGTGAAGTTTGCCCGCGCCAAGGGATTGCGAGAGCGGCGGATCATTTCCGTGCACGTTCTCAAGAACCTGATGATCCCGGTGGTGACCATCATCGGTCTCGAGTTCGGGTCGCTGATCGCCTTTTCGGTCGTCACCGAAAGCATCTTTGCGTGGCCGGGCATGGGCAAGCTCATCATCGACTCGATCAACCTTCTCGATCGCCCGGTCATCGTCGCCTACCTGATGATGATGGTGCTGCTCTTCGTCATCCTCAATTTCATCATCGATATCTGTTATACCCTTCTGGATCCGCGGGTCCGGCTGGAAGGAAAGGCTTGACCCCATGGCCGAACCAAACACCCAAGACACAAGCGCTCCAACGCCCGAACCCAGTCGTCTGTCGAAAGGGATCGCGGATTTCTTCAGCTCTCCTGCAGCCGCGATCGCCTTCCTTACGCTGGTGATCATCTGTTGCCTGGCGCTGTTCGCGCCATGGATCTCTCCGCAAAATCCCTATGATTTGATGCAGCTCGACATCATGGACGGACGGCTGCCGCCGGGGTCCGAATCCATGACCGGGCTTGTCTATCACCTCGGAACCGACAGCCAGGGCCGCGATATTCTGTCCGGCATCCTCTATGGGCTGCGCACCTCTTTGCTGGTGGGCGTTCTGTCGGCTTTCGCTGCTGCCATCATCGGAACCTCGGCCGGATTGTTCGCCGCTTACATGGGAGGGCGCACGGAAACCGCGATGATGCGGCTCGTCGACCTGCAGCTCTCTTTTCCGACCATATTGATGGCGCTCATGATGCTCGCCGTGCTCGGCAAGGGCGTGCCCAACGTCGTGATCGCACTGATCATCGCCGAGTGGGCGACCTATGCCCGCACCGTCCGCGGCACCGCCCTGGTCGAGCGCGAGAAGGAATATATCGAGGCGGCTCGGATGCTGCGTCTGCCTGGATGGCGTATCCTCTTCAGGCATCTGCTGCCGAACTGTCTTGCGCCGGTCATCGTCATCGCCACTATGCAGATCGCCCGGGCAATCGGCCTCGAGGCGACCCTGTCCTTCCTCGGTCTCGGTGCATCCGTGACCGAACCCTCGCTCGGCATGCTGATCTCGACGGGCTACCAGTATCTTCTGACCGGCCTCTACTGGATCAGCTTCTTTCCCGGCATTGCCCTTCTGGTCACGATCGCGGCGATCAATCTCGTCGGCGACCGGCTGCGCGATGTGCTCAACCCGAGGAACATGTCATGACCCCTTTGCTGCAAGTGAGCAATCTCGTTACCGAATTCGGCAGCGGCAGGGGACGCCCCAGCCTTTGCGCCGTCAATGATGTGTCGTTCACGGTGGAGCGCGGCAAGGTCCTTGGTCTTGTGGGAGAATCCGGATCCGGAAAGTCGGTGACCGGTTTCTCGATCATGCGGCTCCTCGATAAGCCCGGCCGGGTTGCCGGCGGCCGGGTTATCTTCGACGGCGCCGACATCGCGAAATGTTCGGACGAAGAGATGCGGCAGCTGCGCGGCAAGCGGATCGCCATGGTATTCCAGGATCCGATGATGACGCTCAACCCGGTCCTGACGGTCGGGACGCAGATGGTGGAAGCCGTCCAAGCACACGAGCGAGTCTCGAAGGATGCTGCCCGGCAGCGGGCGCGGGATGCTTTGGCGCTGGTCGGAATACCAAGCCCTGAAGAAAGGCTTGCCGCTTATCCGCATCAGTTTTCCGGCGGAATGCGCCAGCGTGTGGCGATTGCCATCGCGCTTCTTCACAAGCCGGACCTTATTATCGCCGATGAACCGACAACGGCGCTGGATGTGACGATCCAGAGCCAGATCATTTCCGAATTCCAGAAGCTCACCGAAGAGGGAAATACGGCGGTGATCTGGATCACCCACGATCTGGCGATCGTCTCAAGATTGGCCGACGAGATCGCCGTCATGTATGCTGGCCGCCTCGTCGAGACCGGACCCGTGGGCAAGGTTCTGACCGATCCTCATCATCCCTACACGGCCGGTCTGATCGCGTCCGTTCCTTCGCAAAACAGACGCGGAGAGCCGCTTCGCCAGATCCGCGGCATGACGCCGGCCATCAACCGCCTCCCACAGGGATGCAGTTTTCGTACGCGCTGTGATCGGGCAACCGACGGCTGTCTGGTCATGCCGGCGCTCGTGCCGGAAGGCGATCGCTCCTTCCGCTGCATTCATCCCGTAACGAAAGAGGTAGCATGATGACGGCGACCGCCGCGCCCCTGATCGAAGCGAGGAACGTGTCGCAACGCTTCGGAGCCAAGCCCGATCTCGCCGCTAAGATCGCGCTCAAGCTCAAACTGGCCAAACCGGCGCCTGTCGTTCACGCGCTTGATAATGTCAGCCTCAGCATTCGGCCCGGAGAGGTTGTCGGCCTCGTCGGCGAAAGCGGTTGCGGGAAGTCGACGCTCGGCCGCGCCATTGCCGGGATCACCTCGCCGAGCCAGGGCCAGATTCTCTGGAAGGGGATGGATCGAAGCGCCATGTCGAAAGGCGAGCAGCATCAGTTCGGTCTCGCCAGCCAGATGATCTTCCAGAACCCGATGGCGGCTCTCAATCCGCGCATGACCGTCGAGGAGCTTATCTGGGAGGCGCCTCGAACGCATGGGCTTGCCCGCTCGACGGAACGCGACGTCTATGTCGACAGATATTTGATGCTGGCCGGTTTCGACCCGGCCATGAAAAAGCGATACCCGCACCAGTTTTCCGGTGGCCAGCGGCAACGTGTCAATATTGCGCGTGCGCTTGCCGTGCAGCCGAAATTCCTCGTCTGTGACGAAAGCGTCGCGGCCCTCGACGTTTCCATCCAGGCCCAGGTGATCAACCTGTTCATGGAACTTCGTGACAAGCTCGACCTGACCTATTTGTTCGTCAGCCATGATCTCGGCGTCGTGGAACATATTTCCGATCGCGTTGCGATCATGTATCTCGGCCGCATCGTCGAAGAGGCGCCCGTCGAGGAGGTTTTCAGGCGGCCCAATCATCCTTACACGAAAGCGCTCTTGGCCGAGGTGCCGCGCATCGAACCCGGCAAGCGACAGTTCAAGCCCGTCGATGGCGAACTCCCCAGCCCGATAAACCCGCCAAAAGGCTGTCACTTCCATCCGCGATGCCCGTTTGCGATGGACCGCTGTCATATGGAAGTGCCAGTGAAAAAGGTAATTGCACCGGGGCACCTGTCGGCTTGCCACCTCAACGATGAATGATCTCAAACGACAGGATGCTGATTGCTTCAGGCCTAAAATCATCCTCCTCTAATGTGCATGAGCACCGCCCGGTCGGGAAACCTTTTTCAACCCGGCTCCTGCTGCAGCGGTGTCCGCCAGGGACGCGTCGCCGAGCGAGATGACGCCGGTAAGGCGTTTGTCACGATTGACGACGGGAAGGCGGCGGACCTGGACCTGCCCCATATTGCGGGTCACGTCGTCGACATCTTCGTCTTCGAAACAATATTTGACATCGCGCGACATGACTTCGCGCACCTTTGCATCGCCCCCTAATCCGCCGGCAAGCCCGCGCACGACGAGATCGCGGTCGGTGATGGTTCCGACGAGCCGGTCGTTGTCGCCGACCGGCAGGAAGCCGATCTGCCTGTCGGCCATGCATCTCGCGATTTCGGCTATCGTCTGGTTAGGGTTGGCGATTTCTACATCGCGCGACATGATCTCTGACACTTTCATGGTCTTTCCTCCTGCCTTTTGCGGTTAGTGGACGTCGAATGTTCCGGTGAGAGTCGTTTCCGAAACGATGTGGTTGCGGCTCCTGCCACTCTCTTGATGCCCTAATGGCGCATATCCGGATCCGGCCAGAGCGCCTGGACTTCTGCCGGCAGTCCGTGGCGCACTTTCCGCACCTCGCCCGGATCGATGTAGTGGGAAAGCACACGGAAAACCGACCGCACGGCCTCCTTCGCGTCTACCGGATGCGTCGATGAAAGCTCGTGGTTCACCTGCTCCAGGAACTCATCCAGGGAACGGGAGCGGACGGGTTGTTTGGAAGGATCGTACCGATCGTAATAGGCGCCGCGCACAAGGAGCGGCAGCTGAGCCGACAGATGCGCAGCCAGATCGATCGGCAGACGATCTCTCAACGTATGAAGAACCGCGCCAAGCACATGCCAGGCGAGCTGCCGATCAGGTCCTTGGTCGGCCATCAGATCGTCGAGCCATATATTTGTGGTTTGCAGCGTCTTATCGAAGACGGCGACACCCGAAGCGCTCATGGCTTCACCTCCATGATGATGGTTCGAATCTGTTGAACCATTCAGGGAGATGAAAGTTCCGGAAGCCATAGTTAAATGCTCCGGCCGCATCGTCAGGAATCCGACGTGCCCTCCTCCTCCACGAATATCCCCCAAGCGGCGATGAAGAGAGCGGCTATCAACGGGCCGATCACGAAACCATTGATGCCTACGAGAGAGATGCCGCCAATGGTGGAAATGAGGACGACATAGTCGGGAAGCTTGGTCTCCCTGCCGACCAAGGATGGCCTCAGAAGATTATCGACAAGACCGATGACGAGGGCGCCGACCGCAACCAGCACAATCGCCTTCATCCAAAAGCCGGCCAGGGCCAGGTAAATGGCCGTGGGCACCCAGATCAATGCGGCGCCGACCGCAGGCAGCAGCGACAGGAAGCTCATCAGTACGCCCCACAGAAGGGCTGGCTCGACGCCGAGGGCCCAAAAGGCGATGCCGCCGATCGAACCCTGGATGATGGCGATGATAATATTGCCTCGCACGGTCGCGTGAACGACCGAAGTGAATTTGGAAGTGAAGCGAAGGGTATGGGCATCGCTGAGAGGCAGCGCTCTTCTGATGGCGCGGGCAACGGCGCGCCCATCCCGGAACATGAAGAACAGGAGATAGAGCATCACGCCGAAGGTGACGAAGAACCGCAGGGTGTTCTGACCGAGGCTTAAGGCGCGTCCGGCAAAAAAACCGCCGCCCTGCATCAATGCCGAGGAAACGCGATCCTGTAACGTATCGACGCCGTTCAGCTCGATGCTGCGGAGCCAGTCGCGGAGGAACAAGGGCAATGCTTCCTGCAGATTATGAATAAAGCTCCGGACGTCGATCTCGCCAGTGTCCATACGTTGGTAGAGATGGTTGCCCTGCTGGACGAGTGAACTGAGGACGATCAGCCCGGGAATGATAACGACGCAGAGACAGATCAACACAGAGAGCGCTGCAGCAAGGTTTCCGCGCCCACCCAGCCGAGCCTCCATACGGGCGTGAAGCGGGAAGAAGATGATAGCGAGGACGACTGCCCAGAATATCGCCGAATAGAACGGTAGCACGACGGCGACGAACGCAATGGTCACGAGGACCAGAAGCACATAGAAACTGACACGCTGAAGGAGCATTCGATCTTTCCGCTTCGAGACCGCGATGATGGTAGCACAGATAAGGCGGCAGCGCTGGGCCTCCCTTCCATCCTATTCTAACTGCTCGATGCCGTAGGCGCCGTCCGGCAACCGGCCGGAACTTCTTCTTCCGATTTTAGTTATGCGGCTCATGTTAGTGAAGCCAGCCCGGCCGACGCTCGGAACAATAATTCACGTTGAAGATCAGGATGTTCACATCCTTGACGGTGGCAACCCACGTGGCATTCCAGTCCTCCTCCTGCATGGCTGCGGCAGCCTTGCGCAGGAAATTTTCCTTCCCTTCGACAACAGCGACTTCCGTATCATTGCGCCCGACCGCCCCGGCTATGGACTGAGCACGCCGCTTGCACCGGCGGAGCGTGGACCTGAGGGACAGTCCTTCTGGCTTGAACGCCTTCTCGTGTCTCTTGACCTGCCGGAGGTGAGGATCGTCGCGCACTCGATCGGCAGCGCAGCGGCGTTACACCTTGCTGCAAGAAGACCCGACCTCGTCAGGGGACTTTTTCTCATCTCCCCGTGTTGCGCGCCTGTGCCATCGAAGCCGTTGATTGTGCTTAGATCGGCGGTCGCTCCGGTGGTCGGGCCGTTGATCCGCCAGCACGTCATCGGCCGGTGGCCCGCGTTTTTTCTCGATCGGGGCCTGAGGTCGTCCTCGTTTCCCAATCCCCTGCCTTCTCATCTCTCGGATCTGCCGGCCTCTCACGTGGTCAATCCCATTACCATCCGCACGATGGCCGACGAGTTGCGCGCCTTCAACCGAGACATGGAGCGCCTTCCAGATCTGCCTGGCGATCTTCCCCTGCACGTTCTGTTCGGGATGGAGGACCGCGTGATTTCACCGAACTGGCATATTGATTGGCTTTGCAGGAAGCATCCGGGGCCGATCGTCAGATTGCTGGAAGGTGTCGGGCACTTGCCCCATCATGTGGTCCCTGGCGTGGCGCGAGAGATGCTTTGTGCTCTTGTGGAGGCATTCGAAGAAGCGGAACTGCCGCGTGTGAGGAGCATCGGCTCGCAGGCGGTTGCGGAAGAGTACATGCCGATCTTCAGAGGAGATGAATGCCCGGCTCCTTAACTCGAAGCGCCGCGGCATTCCAGAGTAACGATGGGCAATACCAGACATAGGAGGACTGTGACCCGATCTCCGCCTTTGGGGAGGAGATGATTTTTCTGTTGTGGCAAATGAAAAATCTGATTTACTGACGCTTCGCTGCTTGGCTTTAAGGGGGGATATTGCCGATGCCGTGGACTCGCAGAAATATTGTGCTGGGTGGTTTGGCGTTACTTGGCGCCGGTGCAATCCGGAAACCCGCATTTGCCGCGGCGTCTTCCTATTTCGACGGAACCGCTGTCGACAATGGCGTGACGTTCCGAAGGACCAACTTCGCCAAGATCGACAAACAGTGGCACCGCCAGGTTGTCAAATATTTCAGCAGCGAGCCGATCGGCACCGTCGTCGTCGACACGAGGCACCATTTTCTCTACGTGATCATGGAAAACAAGACGGCCATTCGCTACGGCGTCGGCGTCGGTCGCGAGGGCTTCAAATGGTTTGGCCGCGCGACGATCGACAGCAAATCGCTGTGGCCGCGCTGGACGCCGCCGCCGGAGATGCGCAAGCGCCATCCGGAACTGCCCGAATTCGTGGCGGGAGGCTCACCGAAAAACCCACTCGGGCCACGCGCCATGTACCTGCATCGCGACGGCGTCGATACCGGCTATCGCTTCCACGGCACGCTGGAGCCCTGGAGCATCGGCAAGGATGCCTCCAGCGGCTGTATCCGTATGTTTAACGAAGACGCCATCGATCTTTACCAGCGTTGCCCCATCGGCACTGCGGTGCAGGTCCTGCCGCATATCGCAGACCAGGCTGAAAGCGCCACTCAGGTCAGCCAGACAACCCCGGTCGAATAAGGAATATCACCTTGATCTCTATTGCGACCGGATTTACGAGGCGCCTTCTCGCCGCGACAATGCTCTTGGCGCTTGCCGCCTGCTCCACCACCGAACTCGCCTCGCTCGAAGAACCTGCGGCGGTGCCAATGACCGGCCAGACGAACGATCCGGCGCCTGGTTTCGAAAACGTCGCGGCTGGCAGCGAGCAAGATTTTATCCTGAATGTCGGCCGACGGATCTATTTTACGCAGGACTCCGCCAAGCTCGATTCCGTCGCCATGGCGACGTTGGACAAACAAGCCAGCTGGCTCAACAACAACCCGACCTGGATGCTCAAGCTACAGGGATTCGCCGACGATTCAGGGTCTGCGTCCAATATGGAGACGCTGTCGCAGAAGCGTGCCGACGCGGCAATGGCTTATCTTATCTCAAAGGGCGTGGACGCAAAGCGGATGTGGGCCAAGGGTTACGGGAACGAGCGCGAAGTCCGCGATTGCACGGAGCGCTCCTGCAAAGTGCAGAACCGGCGCGTCGTCTCCAATCTTCGCAAGCAGCCCGACGCTGTCTGATCTCTTCGCGAATGCCCCTTGTGCAAAAGGGGATGAAGCCACGTAAT
Organism: Rhizobium sp. 10PS4; assembly: GCF_032464805.1. NCBI lineage: Bacteria > Pseudomonadati > Pseudomonadota > Alphaproteobacteria > Hyphomicrobiales > Rhizobiaceae > Rhizobium > Rhizobium sp. 10PS4. Next base: position 212,666 of record NZ_JAWDIW010000001.1, read on the forward strand.
TCGCGGCAAGACGACGTCGCTTAGGGGCATTTGCGGGGGATGCGGCGAAGCCATTATGGTGGTCCGTCGGACAAAGGGCCGGCCACCAAGCCGGCCCTCCTTGCATGCAACTCAATTCAGGATCGCGCTACCGGAGCCGAGGCTCCCGAGCGGAGCTTGTCAAGAAGCTTCGAGAGCACACGCTTTCCTGCGTCCTTTGCACTTGCCCCGCGGCGTTTCCTGATTTCGACCGTGAACGGCTTTTTCCGGGACTTCATCGAGAAGCGCTCCTTAAGCCACCTGGCGCTCTGCTTCGATCTGAAGAGGCGCCTGCTGAAAGGAGCCGTCTCCAATGGCGATTTTGCGCGGCTTCATGGCTTCCGGCACCTCACGCTTCAGCGCGATCGAGAGAATACCGTTCGTCAGGGAGGCATTCTCGACCCTGACGTGGTCCGCGAGTTCGAAGCGACGTTCAAACGCGCGCCCGGCAATGCCGCGATGCAGATATTCGCCATCCTTCCCTTCGGCCTTCTGGCCTTTCACCACGAGCACGTTCCGCTCCTGGGTGATCTCGAGATCGGCCTCGGCGAAACCGGCGACTGCCATCTGGATACGATAGTCGTCTTCGCTCGTCTTGACGATGTCATAGGGTGGCCAGGTCTCGATCGCCTGCAGCCGCTGCGCATTGTTCAAGAGGTTGAAGACCCGGTCGAAGCCGATGCTGGACCGGTAAAGGGGTGCGAAGTCAAGTTCGTTTCTCATAGCCATATCCTCCGTAAAGCAACATGGAGTGGAGACGCGTCGAAAACGCGTCCCCGGTCTGGTCGACCCGCTTTTGCGCTGCCGACGAAAATGATCTGGTTTCGAGCGTTTTTTGATTCAAGAGGACATCTAAAAAAATTTTCGGTCGAGGCTTGAGGCTGACCGCAAGCCTCTTGAACGCTGTTTTCCTTCACCTAAATCGAATGGTGCCTGAAGATGTTCTTCGCTTGTGTGGAAATTTTTGGGCGGCCTATCCGGTGTGCTACCGACTACGGCCTACTGCGAAGGCGGCAGCAGATAGGCGCGTGGTGACGGCAGATCGATGACGAACCTGATATCCGCGGCATTGGCCGCCACGACCAGTTGGTAGGCGCCGGGCTCAGCGCGGAAGGCCCCGGCCTCGACGTCGAAATAAGCGAGATCGCGCGGCAGGATCTTCATCACGGCCGTCCCAGTCTCGCCGGACAGCAGCGAAAGCTTTGCGAAGGCGCGCAGTTCCTTGTCCGGCCGCTCCACCTTGGACTTTGGCGAACGCACATAAAGCTGGACCAGTTCCGACCCGGCCCGGTCGCCGATATTGATCAGATCGACGCAGACAGTCACGCCTTCGGCACCCATTTCGCTCGTCGACAGGCGCGGCTCGCCCCAGCTGAAGCGTGTATAGCCAAGGCCGAAACCGAAGGGGAAGAGCGGCTCGACAGCGCGTGTATCGTGGTGACGGTAGCCGACGAACACGCCTTCGGCATAGCGCACATGTCCATCCTTACCCGGATAGACGGCTGGATCGCCCGTCATGGCGGAATTGTCGGCAAGCGCTTTCGGGAATGTCTGCGGTAGGCGTCCGCCGGGCTCGACATCGCCGAAGAGGACATCGGCAACGGCATTGCCCAGCTCCTGCCCGGGATACCAGATCTGCAATACCGCGCGAACCTTGCCGAGCCAGGGCATTTCCACCGGGCCGCCGGTCTGCAGCACGACGACTGTGTTGGCGTTGACGGCCGCAACCCGCTCGATCAGCTCTTCCTGCTGGCCCGGAAGCCGCATGTCGGGCAGGTCCAAACCCTCGGTATCCCATTCGCCGTCGCGGCCGACGAAGAGAAGCGCCACGTCGGCATTCAGCGCCGTTTCGACGGCGTCCTCGATATCGGCCTCGCCCAAGGGCTTTTCGACGCCGAAGCGGATGGCCGTGAGGTTGATCCCTTCCCCGGTCGCCACCGGCGTGTCGTACTCGACGGTTACGGTATGGGCCTTGCCCGCATCGAGCGCCATCGTGCCGCGTTGTTCGTCATTGGCGGTGCCGAAATAGTTTTCGCCACGTGTCCAGCCGTCATGGCCGTCGACCGTGAGCCTGCCATCGACGAAGAGCCGCGCCAGTCCGGCATTGGTCATGCCGAAGAGGTGATCGCCGCTTTCCTCCGGCACGAATTGCATCGTCATCCGCGCCGAGAAATCGGCCGGGTCGAGTTCGCCTGACGGCAACTCGAACCAGAAGAACTCACCCTTGTCGACGGTCTCGACATGAAGCGGATTGCCCCCGCAGCCGCGCCCCTTGAAATATTCGACGGTGATCTTTCCCCTGGCCACCTCGATCAGACGGTTATGGCGGCAGCCGATGGCGTGGCTGACGCTGTTGGCATTGGAAAGGGCCGCTCGAATGCCGTCGAGCGGGCTGACCGTATAATGCGCCGCGATCTGCGCGCTGCCGCCGCCCATCACGCGCGCGCTCGCGGCGTTGGGTCCAATGACGGCGATCCGGTCGAGAGACGTCTTGGCAAGCGGCAGGATGCCATCGTTCTTGAGCAGGACTGCGCCTTCCGCGCCGAGACGCCGGATCAGCGCCCGGTCTTCCGGCAGATCGACCGCCTGCTCGGTGAGGTCGGGCCTCTTCTCGAACGCGCCGACCCGCTCGAGCAGAAGCAGGATCCGCCGTGCCGCCGCCCGCACGGTCGCCGCTTTGACCCGGCCCTCACGCACGGCCGCAACCAGCTTCTCGCCGCGATCGCGCGCCGGGCCAGGCATTTCGAGATCGAGACCGGCATTGATCGTCTCGGCCGTCGAATGCGAACCGAACCAGTCGGACATGACGATCCCGTCGAATCCCCATTCCTCGCGTAGCACCTTGGTCAGCAGCCACGCATGCTCGCTCGTATAGGTACCGTTGAGACGGTTATAGGAAGACATGACGGCCATTACGCCGGCGCGCCTGACAGCCTGCTCGAAGGGCGGAAAGTAGATTTCGCGCAACGTCCGCTCGTCGATATCGGAGGACATGGTCTGCCGCTCGATCTCAGATTCGTTGCCGGCGAAATGCTTGACCGTTGCTGCGATCCCCTGGCTCTGCACGCCCTTGATATAGGCGACGGCCAGTTCCGCGGTCAGCATCGGATCCTCGGAATAACATTCGAAATTTCGCCCGTTGAGGCCGGAACGATGGATATTCACCGTGGGGGCGAGCAGCACGGCGGCACCCTTGCTCTTTGCCTGGTGGGCAAGCGCCACGCCCATGCGCTCGACGAGATCGGGATTCCAGGTGGCGCCGAGCGCAATGGCGACAGGAAAGCAGGTCGCCTTGACGCCGCCGACCAGCGAACCCGCGCCGCGAGCCCCATTCGGCCCGTCCGTCACCTTGATCTTCGGCACATTAAGACGCTCGACGGGAACGGTCGTCCAGAAATCGGCGCCTGATAGCAGCGAGACCTGCTCCTCGAGCGTCATCTTGTCGAGAATGGAATCGATCATGCAAACCTCTCCTTCAATGGAATTCGGGCATTGCGAAGTGCTGGGCGAGCATGCTCGATGCCAGTTCATCCGGCGGCGACGCCAACTTCTCCACGCGCCATGCAGTTCTTAAACCTACCGATTAATCGGTATTTTTAAGATGTCAACTGTCGAGTTGTGATGTATGGATGGAGGACGGAAGAAAGAGGCAGGCGGAAGAGACGATGGCAGAGGTTTCCGAATCGAATACCGGACAGGACGAAAAGCGACGGCGCCGATCTCGCAAGGGTGAAGCACGCCGCACGGAGATCCTGTCGGCTGCGATGCAACGTTTTGCCGAAGACGGCTACCAGAATTCGGCTATCGGCGATGTGGCTCGCGACGTCGGCCTGTCGCTGCCGGGCCTGCTGCACCATTTTCCGACCAAGGTCGATCTCCTGCTTGCCATTCTGGACAAGCGCGATCTCGAATGTGAAAGCTTCATCGGGCCCTATCGTTCCGATCTCCGCGGCCTGCTCAAGGGCATGGTCGAGGTCTTCCGCCGCAACGCCGAAATGTTTGAGGTCGTCAGGGCCTTCGCCATCCTGAACGCCGAGAGCCTTATGAAGGATCACCCGGCCAAGGCATGGTTTCTCGATCGTGCCACCCAGCTGCAGAACGACATCGCCGCCACCTTCGAACTGGCCGTCGCCGATGGCTCGATCGACCGCAAGATTAATGGCAAGGCGATGGCGGCTGAACTGATCGCCGTGATGGATGGCCTTCAGATGCTCTGGCTGCGCGATCCCACCCGCTTCGACATGGTCGGCGGGTTGGAAGCTTATGTCGGCCGCCTGCTGGCGAGCCTTGGTTTAGAGGACTGAGCTTGGTTGAGCGCGCCGCGGATCATTCCGCGGCACCGAAACGAAGGGGCCACCTTCCAAGACAAGGTTTCAGCCATTCTGCAGCTTCCAGGTCCGGATTTCGAACGGCATGATGTCGGCGGGTCCCTTCCGCTCCATCGGCTCTTCGAGAATGTTCAGCGGCTGCGATGCTGCCCATCCGGAAGGCAGGCCGAGGGAGAGCCTGCCGCGCCGGCCGGCTGGTTCGTAAAGGCGCAAGATGAGCCCCTCGCCTTCTTCCGCCGGCTTCAGGCCTGAGAACGCGACGGGGATTCCGGTGACCGCGAGCGGCGCGAAAGTGCCGGCGGAGAGACCGCTGGCTTCCGCCGAGACGAGCGGTTGGCTGAGATCAATCGCCTCGTCGAGAACGCCGCCTTCATGCCAGGCGCCTTCATGCGGCATCAGCGCATAGGTGAAGCTCTGCTCACCTTCGTCGGCGAGCGGATCCGGATAGATCGGCCCGCGCACGAGGCTCATGCCGATCACGTTGCCACGCGCGCTATGGCCGTATTTGGCATTGTTGAGCAGCGCGACCCCGAAGTCCGGCTCGCTGATATCGACGAAGCGGTGCGCGACGGCCTCGAACATCGCCTGCTCCCAGGACGTATTCGTGTGCGTTGCCCGCTCGACGATGCCGAAGGCGCATTCGAAGGTCGCCTTGCGGGCCTGTGCGGCGACCGGGTTCAGGGTTCGCAGAAGCGTGCGGCGATCATGCCAGTCGATCGTCGTTTCGATGTCGAGCCGCCTGGCGTTGGCCGTCAGCACATAGGTCTGCGTGACGCTCGAATTCCGGTAGCGGTAAACGACGCGGATCGCCGCGCGGTGCGGGCCGTCTTCCACGAGGGTGATGCTATCAGGCGCATCGAGGCGGACGGCCTTTTCGGCATAATCCGCATCGATATCCCAGGCGTCCCAGTTGCGCGGCTTGTCGGCCGGATAGACCCAGAGCTGATTTGCCGAGCCGTCGACCGCCTCCCGGCCTGTGGCCTTGTGAACGAGGCTTGCAACCGCCCCGTCCCTGCCGATGGAGACCGAGAGGTGGTCGTTTTCGAGACGGTCGGGGCCAGCTTTCAGTGCGCCCGCCGGCTTGAGCGAGCCCTTGTCGAAGACCGCGACGGACAAGGGCGCGACGAGATCGGCGGCTGAGACGACCGTACCGTCGGAAAGCGTTGCGCTGAGCGGCCTTGGAGCAAGAGACGGATTGACGACGACGAGGGCATCGCCAATCCCACCCTTCGGCAGCTTGGCCGACAGCGCTTGCAATCCCCCCACCTGTTCGGCCTTGGCATGTTCGATGACGCCGTCCAGTTCCTGCTCGGCATCCTGATAGACTTCGCGGATGCTCGAGCCCGGCAGAATGTCGTGAAACTCGTTCTTCAGCACCACGCGCCAATCCGCTTCGAGACTTCGGGGCCTGTCTGCTCCGAGCATATGCGCCAGCGAAGCGATGGTTTCGGCGGTGATCAGCGCCCGTTCGGCCTGGCGATGCTTGCGCTTGACGCCGCTTTGCGTCGTCAGCGTGGCGCGGTGCAGTTCGAGATAGATTTCACCATCCCACACCGGAAGGCTCTTTTCCCCAGCGGTGCGGTGCGCCTGCTCGTAATAGCTTTTGACGGTGCCCCAGCGCGCCTGCGGAATTGCCGGGAAATCGCGCAGCTGCACTTCGCGTTCGACCATCTCCGGCGTGACGCCGCCGCCGCCGTCGCCGTAGCCGACGGCCAGCAGCGAGGTATCATGCTGCGTTTTGCCGCGGAAATTCTTCCATGTCGGCACGTAGCAATCGGCTTGCACGAAGCCATTATAACCCTGCATCGGATTGTCGAACGTGTGGGTCAGCACCCGGCTGCCATCGAGGCCCTTCCACCAGAAGAGATCGGAGGGAATATGATTGGTCTCGCTCCAATTGACCTTGATCGTGAAGAAGCTGTCGATGCCGCCCTGTCTCAGGATTTGCGGCAGCGCGCCGGAAAAGCCGAAGCAGTCCGGCAGCCAGCAGACCGTATGGCGTGTGCCGAAGGTCTTTTCGAAATAACGCTGGCCATAGAGAACCTGACGGGCGAGGCTTTCGCCGGTCGGCATGTTCGTGTCGGGCTCCACCCACATGCCGCCGACGGTTTCCCACTTTCCTTCCGCGACCTTCTTCTTGATACGATCGAGAAGCTCCGGGTCTTCCTCTTCCATCTGCGCGTAATAATGGGCGGTCGATTGATTGAAACGGAAATCGTCGGAGCGCTCCATCAGCGACAGCGCCGTATTGAAGGTGCGCCGCATTTTCCGCCGCGTCTCGCGATACGGCCAAAGCCAGGCGAGATCGATATGTGCATGGCCTGTCAGCAGCAATTCTCCATTCGGCGGGAAGCGCTTCTGCAGCTCCTTCAGCCTCGCCGTCAGAGCCTCGAAGGCTGTGGCTGCCGATGCGCTCTGCTCATCCGTGAGACCTGCCGGATCAATCTCAAGCTCCGGCAGTTCCCAGATCTTCTGCTGCATGACCGCGCTCGATGTGCGGGAGATATAGGCCGCCGTATCCGACGGCCAGTCGAGGCTGCGCAATGAATGCTCGGCGGCATCCATCAGGTGCGGCACAACTTCATGCTCGCCCAGCGCATCGATTGCCTCGGCAACCTGCTTCAACAGAAGATGCAGGCGGTGAGCGGGACCGTCGAGCCAGATAAACCGGGCCTTATTGAGCCTCGGAGCGCGATTAGGCTCGCCGAACGGAAAGCGGGCGACGGTTTCTGTCGCGATCGAGAAGCGGCGGCCCTTCACCGGGAATTCCTGATGATAGGGATCGAGACCGAATGTTTCCGTCTCGCCATCGGGATAGCTCAACGTAATCAGGCTCTCGCCGCCGAGATCGAGCTGCAGGCGAATATCTGCCAGAGGCCACAAGTCCGGCGCTTCAGCGGTCGCGGCAAAATGCACCACCCCCTTGCGGTGCGGCCAATCCTGGTGATGTGCGATCGGCTCGCCCTCGAAAGTCCAGCCGTCGATCACCGCACTTTGTCGATCTCGCCAATGGGCCAACTCGGCAATGCGAACTTTGAGACGATCGAGGCGTTGGGCAATGGTCAGAGGCATGGCTTATCCTGTTGAAAATCGACGGCGAATGATCCGGAGTCATGGCTTTGGGAGATGAAGATGGTGCGACAAGGATCGCGTTTTGCCGGCCCTCCTCCCAGCGGGTCCCGCCGACGCTTAGATTAAGTAACTTTGATTTCCCGTCAAGCCCGGAAGAACTGAACCGCTCCGGGTTTGCGGTCAGCCGTTCTCGATCGGAAGCCGGTGATGGGCCTTCACCGAATAACGAGATCTTGATCGAGGACAATAGTTATCGAAACCCCTGTCGGCCCTATTTGACCGAGAATTGCACTGATATGGCAGATTTCAGGCAGCTGGGGAGGGTGGGATGTTTCAAGTCCGCAAATTATTGACAGCCACGATAGCCGTCATCGTGATTGCCGTATCGTCGTCATCCTGCACGACGGCCTCGAATGATTCGATGCAAACTGGCTCGGTTGGATATAGCAGCGTCGACTATGGGCTCAGACCTGCCTGCCGCGACGGCTTCGGCAATGATCGTCCTTGCAGCTACTAACGACCGATAGAGTGAAGCTCCGATTGCCGTGTCGTTTCGAGGGTCTGTTGACGCATTTTGCGGCATTCGCCCCGCGGCGCTTCGTCAGCGCCGTGATGGCCCTGATCCCCGTTGATAGGACGTTCAGCTGAAAAAGCGGCTGCTAAGCGCGGCTTTCCCATAGCCGGTGGATGAAGTACACAACCCGGAAAGGCTCTAGGAAAGACAGTCATGCGGTATCTTCGGTCAGGGCCGCGTCGGCTTCACACTCAGGAGATGGGCGCCCAGCGCGCCAAAACGGTCGGTCTGCGGTCCGGCGAAATCGCCGATCGAAACATTCGCGTCATTCTGGAAGCCATCCGCCGCCATGGCCCGCTGACGCGGATGGAGCTTGGCCGGCATTGCGGCCTGACCGGCCCCGGCATTACCAATATTCTCCGCCGGTTGGCTGACGAAAAGCTTGTCACCTCCAACCGTCGCAATGGCGTTGGCGGAGGGGCCACCGCTACCGAGTTTGCCTTGCGCCCGGAAGGTGCTTTCTCGATCGGCGTCAAGCTTCGCCAAAGGCGTGGTGAGGCCGTGCTCATCGATCTAAGTGGCCAGGTCCACGACCGGGTCTACATCGAGCTGGATCCCGCTGACAAAGTCGGCGTGGTGCATGCGGCGGTCAGGGATATGGTCGATCACCACGCCGCATTGCCGATCATCGGCCTCGGCATCGCCGCCAACGACTGGACAGAGGATCAAAGCGAGCAGATCGCCGCGATGTCGACGATCGCGCGTCCCTATGTCGAGAACGAGTGCACGGCGAGCCTTCTCGCCGAACGCACGATCGGCAGCTCCGGCAGGGAAGGCGGACTTGCGATGATCATCATCGACGACGACGTTCAGGCCGGCTTTCTCATTCGCGGTATTCCCTATTCCGGCGTGCATGGCCGGGCAGGCAGCATCGGCGAAATGCTGACAGGCCCGGACAATGTCCAATTGAACACCGTCGTCGGTTTCGAATCCCTGAGATCACGGATCGGCGACCAGGCATTCACCCGCCTGCTGCAAGGAGAGGAATTCTCCTCGCCGTTACTGTCGCAATGGATACGCGAAGCCGCAGGCCATCTGCTCGACCCCATCATCGCCATGGCCGGTTTTCTCGCCCCGAGCGTCGTCATGATCGGCAGCGACCTGCCGCAGGGCGTGATCGAAGCGCTGATCCATCAGCTTTCCATCGAGCGGCGCGACACCTCGACGAGGCCGTTGCTGACGCCCTGGATTTCGCCGATGAAACCCGCGAGCTTCAGCGGCGGCGGCGTGGTGCTCGGTGCCGCCCTCCTGCCCTTCCTCAACACTTTGCTGCTGCCGCCCGCTTCGGCCTGATGCATGTCGCCTCAGGCGAGCGCTTCATCGGCGTGGCTGAGGTCGGAGGCCAGCGCCTTGTCCAAGACTTTCTGGATATTGGCGGCCCGCCGGAACGAGGGTTCCTGGGTCCTGCCCGCGCGCACGGCCTGGACGAAACGCTGGTAGTTCGTTTCGACCGGATCGAAGGGGACGTCACGCCAGGTCGCCGTGTGCACGTCTTCTCCAAGACAGGCGCGAAGTGACGATTTTCCGGTATCGTAGATCATCTCGATCGAGCCGGTTTCGCCATAGACCCTGAGGCGTAGCTGATCCATCTGTCCGGCCGCCGTGCGCGTCGCCTGGATCGTCCCGATCGCGCCATTGGCGAAATCAACATTCATCGTGAAACTGTCGTTGGCGTCGAGATCATATTCGCCGATCCTATGGCCCGGTGCTTTATCGAAGGTCTTCAGCCGCGCGAAGACATGGGCGATATCGAGCCCTGAACCGTAGGATGCGAAATCGACGATGTGGATGCCGATGTCGCCGAGCGCGCCATTGGATCCATGTTTTTTGCTCAGCCGCCACAGCCATTTGCTCTCGCTCTTCCAGTCGCCCCAATGGCGGCCGACCAGCCAGCTTTGAAGATGAGACGCCTCGACGTGCCTGACCTTCCCGATTTCGCCGGCGAGTACCATCTGCCGGCCTTTCTGAAGGGCGGGCGAATTGCGATAGGTGAAATTGACCATGCCGACCTTGCCCGATTGCTCGATGGCCTCGGTCATCTCCATGGCCTTGACGGCATCGGTGGCGAGCGGCTTTTCGCAGAAGACGTGCTTGCCGGCGGCAATGGCCTGCAGCGTCGTCGGGTGGTGAATGCGGTCCGGCGTGACGTTTGCCACTGCGTCGAATTCGCCCCAGGCGAGAGCATCCTCGAGGGTCGTGAAATGATTGGCGACGCCATGTTCGGTGCAAAAGGTCGCGAGCCTTTCCGGGACGACATCGACGCCGCCCACGACACTGACGCCTTCGATCGCCTTGAAGTTGGCGGCATGCTGGTTGGCCATTCCGCCGGTACCGAGAATGAGTAGACGCATCCTATCCTCCATGGAATTAACTGCCCGCGGCAGTTCAGCCGGGCAAAACCGCACTCGCGCCATCGCAGCCATCCGCGATTGCCTCGTGCTCTTCTTCAGGAAAATTGCGGTGGATGCGCCGCGCGTGCCGCGGGACGCTCCATCACTTTCACGGCGCATGTTCTTTTCCGGAAATCGATCTCGATTTTCCGGAACTGTGCACTAGCTGCTGTTGATTGTCGCCAGCATCTCAACCTCCCAGGTCTGGCCCTTCCAAGCTGTGGCTTGACATCAAATCAAAGTAACTTAATCTAATTAATGCAGCACGGAAATGAGGAGAGGTCAACTGACCGCCAAGCTGTATCCGTTCAAAATGGGGAGGAGACCCATCATGAAGAGCGCCACCGTCAGCGTATTTGCGCTGAGCACCATGTTATTTTCAGCATCCGTTTCATTTGCCCAGGAACTTGCCACGAAGGACAGGATCGGCCTTGCCGATGCGCCGAAATCCCTCGTCGTCCGTCTGACGAACGATAGTCCGAACAATTCGGATCCGGCGATCGCCGAGGGCTATCAGAAGCTGTTCGTCGATTTCATCAAGAAGCATCCGGACTGGAAATTGCAGATGCAATTTATGTCGTCGGACATCGGCACGGAACAGGCCAAGATGCTGGAGCAGGCCAAGGCCGGCAACGCGCCTGACTGCGCTGCTGTCGACTCCTTCGTCCTCTCGCAGTTCATGGTCAATAAAGTTCTTGCGGACTTCACGCCGTATTTTTCGAAGGAGGAAGTGGATGACCTGTTCCCCTTCATCCGCAGCGGCATCACGGATAAGGACCAGACGGTCCGTGCCTGGTGGTGGGATACCGATCTTCGTGTGCTTTACCGCAACAAGTCGATCGTTGCGGATGCGCCGCAGACATGGGACGACCTGAAAACGGCCGCGCTCGCCTCCACCAAGGAAGGCATGGAGGGCGTTCTCTTCAACGGCGGGCGCTGGGAAGGGACGACGTTCGACTGGCTCGCGAATTATTGGGCGCTGGGCGGCAAGCTCGTCGACGACTCAGGCAAGCCGGTGTTCGGCGAAGGCGAGAACAAGGAGAAATTCCTGAAGGCGCTGAATTATTTCAAGGATCTCGTCGATTCCGGTGCCGCGCCGAAGCGCGTCAGCACGATCGCGAATTACGATGATATGAATGCCGCGGCCGCCGCGGCGACGACGGCTCTCTTCATCGGCGGCAACTGGCAATATGCGCAGCTGAAGGCCACGCTCGACGAGGACGAGTTCAACAACTGGACCTTCTCGCCGATCCCCGGCCCCAGCGCCGATCAGCGTTCGACCGGCACCGGTGGCTGGACGATCGCCTCCTTCAGCAAGGACAAAGACAAGATCGAGATGTGCGCCAACCTCGCACGCGAGGTCTATATGGGGCCGGCAAATGCGCTGCAGCAGCAGTTGCCGACCCGGAAGTCGCTGTTCGACAAATATGAGGTCTTCTCCACCGAAGCCAACAAGACCTTCGCCGCGGCTCTGGTCGATGGACAGGCACGCCCGGGTGTGCCGATCTATCCTGAAATCTCCAACCAGATCCAGATCATGATGGGCGACGTGCTCTCGGGGACCAAAAAGCCGGAAGACGCCTTGAATGCCGCCTTCAATGCGGCGCTGGAGGCCTACAAGCGTCTCTAGTGCTTCCCACCGTGACGGCGCCTGCCCGCCGGGCGCCGTCGACATTGCGAAACCCCGCACAGAGAAGCCAATGAGCCCCATTGCCATCGAGGCTGACAGCCCGCCTCAAAGCAGAACGTTCATGCGCCGTTTCGCCGGTGCGCCCCTGCCCTGGATCATGCCTGTGATCGTCGTCATCGGCATCTTCTATCTTTACCCCGTCATCGACGTTTTCAGGCTTTCATTCACCAATGCCACGCTGATCGGCGACAATCAGGATTATACGCTGGGGTCGATCACCAATGCGCTGAGTTCGCCGCAGCTGCCCGACATTTTGTGGGCGACCCTGATCTTCGTCGGCGGCAGCGTCATCGGCCAACAGATCCTGGGCCTTGCGGTCGCTGTCGTGGTTATCCGCGGTGAAAAGCGCGGCCTGTTCGGCACCACCATATTGAGGACGACGGCGCTCGTTGCCTGGGTCGTTCCCGGAATTGCCGGCGGCATCATCTGGCAGATGCTCTTTTCTGAAGCGCCTTATGGTGCGCTGAACAGCATTCTGCGGTTGATGCACATGCCGACGGTCGCCTGGCTCTCCGACCCCGCGATCGCACCGTGGTCTACCCTCATCTCCAACATATGGCGCGGCACGGCATTTTCGATGGTCGTCATGTATGCGGCGCTAAAGTCGATCGATCCCTCGCTCTATGAAGCGGCCGAGGTCGACGGTGCGACGGCATCACAGCAGTTTTTCTTCGTCACGCTTCCGCAGCTGCGCGCGGCGATCCTGGTCAATATGATCCTCATTACGATCCAGACGGTGAATACTTTCGATGCGATCATCACCCTGACGGGCGGCGGTCCGGGGCGTGCGACCGAGGTCATCTCGCTCTACGTCTTCAATATCGTCTTTAGAAATTACGACCTGTCCGGCGGCAGCGTGCTCTCCGTGCTCATGCTGATCATCAGCCTCGGGCTAGCCTTTATCTATGCGTCGTTCCTGCCGAAGGAGGAAGAGCAATGAGTGGACGGACCGGAACGCGGCTCGGCGATGCCATGAGCTATCTGTTCATGCTGGTGATGTTCGTGTTCTTCGCTGGCCCCCTCACCTATCTCCTGTCGATGGCGATGCGCGACAAGCGTGAGATCTATCGCGGCGCGGCGCGGTATATTCCCAACAACCCCACCATCGACAATTTCATCACTGTCCTCAACAACAGCTATTTCCCGATCTATCTCTGGAACGGCCTCAAGCTTGCCGCCCTCAGCGGACTGGGCGTCCTGATCGTCGCACTGCCCGCGGCTTACGCCTTTTCCCGCTTTCAGTTCCGGGGCAAGGGCCTGTCGATGATGGGGCTGCTGCTTTTCCAGATGATCTCGCCGCTCGTCATCATGGTGCCGCTCTACCGCTACATGAACCGCCTTGGCCTGCTGGATACGCATTTTGCCGTCGTCATGGTCTATATCGCCCTTGGCGTTCCGCTGGCGACCTGGCTCTTGAAGAGCTCGGTCGACGGCATCCCGCGCAGCCTCGACGAAGCCGCCATGATCGATGGCTGCAATCGATTTTCGGTCTTCTGGCGCATCATTCTGCCATTGTCGGCGCCGGGCATCGCTTCCGTCTTCATCATCACGGTGATTGCCGGCTGGTCGCAATTTCTGGTGCCTTTTCTGTTGCTCACAAAAAATGATCTGATGCCGATCGGCGTCGGGATCTTTAACTTCCGCGGCATGCAGACCGACTCGTCCATCCAGCTGCTTGCCGCCGCCTGCCTGATCGCAGTCGTTCCGGCGATCGTCGCCTTCCTGTCGCTCCAGCGGCTGATCCTCGGTGCGATGACCAGTGGCGCCGTCAAGGGATGACGATCGGTTCAGGCTATGCGCAAGGAAGGATTTCGAGCATGAACCAGACACTCGGCGCCAGACTGTCCCCGGATCTGACGGGCGCCAATGTCGAGGATGCAGGTGAGCACAACAGGGCTGTCGTCCTGCGCTGCATTCATCGCCAGGCGCCGATTTCGCGCGCCGAAATTGCCAGGCGGACGGGTTTTACCAAACCGGCAATCGCCCGGATCGTCGATCGCCTGCTGGATGAGGGCCTGATCATGGAAGCCCGCCGTCGGCATGGGCTGAGAGGCCAGCCGGCGATCGAACTCGAAATCAACCCGGATGCCTGTTTTGCCATCGGTATCAACATCGATCGCGACCATCTGACGATCCTGGCCGTCGATGCCGTCGGCAACGTCCGTGCCCGCGTGCATCACGAGAAACGCTTCATCCTGCCGGCGGAATTCCTGCAGCTGACGGCCGATGCGATTTCGCATTTCCAGCGCAGCCGGCTCATCGACGACGCGCGCCTGGCCGGTATCGGTCTGGCGATGCCGGATTGGCTTGGCGAGATTTCGCTCCTCGGCAAGCCCGAGGCCTATCAGGAATGGACGGCATTCGATGTGCGCGCCGCACTGGAGAACCTGACACAGCATCCCGTCTTCATCGAAAACGAAGCCAATGCCGCAGCCCTTGCCGAACTCGATTACGGACTGGGTGCTGAAAGCAGCAGCTTCTTCTACATCGCCATCAATCCATGCCCGGGCGGCGGCCTCGTGCTCGACGGCAACGGTCATCGTGGCGCCATGGGCCTCAGCGGCGAAATCGGCTGGCTTCCGATCGCCGATGGCGGGGACGGGAAGGCCCATAAGGTCCAGCTTCTCGGCGAGATATTCTCGCTGTTCTTCCTCTATGATTTTCTTGCGCGGCATGGCGTCGAGGTGAGTATTCCCCACGATCTCCTGACGCTGGATGCGCATGGCAGGCGCCTCGTGTCGCAGTGGCTGAAGGAAATGAGCGCGCATCTGGCCGTCGCCGTCAAGCATATCGGCATGGTCGTCGACCCCGACGCCGTCCTTGTCGGCGGCCGATTGCCGATCCGCATCGTCGACGAATTGCTGCGCTATGTGCACGAGCATCTCGATGCCGAGGATACCAACCTTCCGTCGCTTCATCGCGCCTCGCTCGGAGAGGATGCCTCTGCCATCGGGGCGGCGGTCATGCCGATGGCAGCAGCCCTCATGCTCGCATCGGCCGACGCTGCTCAACGCACACGTTCGCCACTCAAGAACATGGATCGCCTGAACAGTTGAAACGGCCGGCAATGCCCCAGGGATTTGGTGAAGATGGGAGGATTTTGGTGAAGATCGGCTTTTACACCTCGACGTTCAACGATCGCCCTCTGGAAGAAGTGGTGGATTTCGCAGCATCGGCCGGTTTCGACGCCATCGAGATCGACGTCGGCGGTCATATCAAGACGCCCGATCGGGTGGAGGCCGCCGTCGCGCTCGCGCGGAGCCGCGACCTCTTCGTGTCGTCGATCACCTATTTCGGCAATCAGCTCGATGCCGACCGCGCAAAGCGTGAGGCACTTCGGGCGAAGACCGCCGAATTTGCTGACGCGATCGGGCAAGCGGGCGTCCCGATCTTCGTGATCTTCCCGGGCCGGGACGACACCGCAAGCGACGAAGCCAACTATGATGATTTCGCCGATTTCGCCAACGGGCTGATCCAAGAGACGCTGCCCTACGGCCTGACCTTCGCAATCGAGAACTGGCCGGGTCCGAAGGACAATTTCATCGGGACGACGCCGAAAGGATGGCAGGAGCTTTTTCAAAGGATCGAGAACCCCCGCTTCGGCTTGGAATTCGATCCCTCGCACCTCATCCGCATCGGCGTCGATCCCTATCAGGCGATGGAGGCGGTGAAGGATCGCATCGCCATTCTGCATGCCAAGGACACGGCAATCGATCCGGAGAACCTGCAGGCTGTCGGCTATCACGGCAAGGGCTGGTGGCAATACAAGCTGCCAGGGCTCGGCCTCATCGATTGGCCGAGGTTTCTGCGCCAGGCCCGCGGGGCTGGTTTCGACGGCACGCTGTCGATCGAACACGAGGATGCCGCCTATGGCTGGCCGGGCAAGAACTTAGCCGCGCGCAAGGACGGCGAGCGCCTCGGCCTCGATTATTTGAGAAATGTCCTGAGCGGACTTTGACAGCGATTTCGGGAGGACGGCAATGGCTCATGTTTCGGTCAACAATGCGCGCAAGGATTACGGCGCGTTCAAAGCCATCAAAGGCGTATCCGTCGACATCGGCGACGGCGAGTTCGTCGTTCTGGTCGGCCCTTCGGGCTGCGGCAAATCCACGCTTTTGAGGATGATTGCCGGCCTTGAGGGCATCACCTCGGGGCAGATCCAGATCGGCAAGCATATCGTCAACGAGCTTGCCCCCAAGGATCGGGACATCGCCATGGTGTTTCAGAACTATGCGCTCTACCCGCATATGACCGTTGCCAAGAACATGGGCTTTTCGCTGCGGCTGAAACGGATGCCGAGGACGGAGATCGATCAGCGGGTCGGCAACGCCGCGAAGATCCTCGGTCTCGAAAGTCTCCTGGAGAGATATCCCAAGCAACTGTCGGGTGGCCAGAGACAGCGCGTGGCGATGGGGCGGGCGATCGTGCGCGACCCGGCCGTCTTCCTCTTCGACGAACCCCTGTCGAACCTCGATGCCAAGCTCAGGGTGCAGATGCGCTCGGAGATCAAGGAACTGCATCAACGGCTGCAGACGACGACCATCTATGTCACTCATGACCAGATCGAAGCCATGACCATGGCCGACAAGATCGTCGTCATGAAGGATGGCCTGATCGAGCAGTCGGGCTCTCCGCTGGAATTGTACGATCGTCCGAATAACCTTTTCGTTGCCGGCTTCATCGGCTCCCCGGCGATGAACTTCATCAGCGGCAGCATGACGGAAGACGGGTTTCGAACCGCTGACGGCCTGCTCCTGCCGAGCGAGCGCCGTCCGGCAGATGCCGTCATCTACGGCATTCGTCCCGAACATATCCGGTTGGACCCGGGTGGCATCGAGGTCACGACGGTGGTCGTCGAGCCGACTGGCTCGGAAACGCTGGTCATCGTCCGGCTGGGGGCACAGACGCTGACCTGCGTCTTCAGGGAACGGATCAGGGCAGCCCCCGGCGAGGTGCTGAGGATTGCGCCGATCCACGATGCCGTCCACCTGTTTGACGAGAACGAGCAGCGGATCACATCAGGCGAAGCACCGTTGAACTGACCCGGCCGATTGCCCCTCCCCTTCGGTCGGCGCCGGCCGGGGGCGCGTTTTCCGCGCCCCCGATGCGGCCAAGCTCATAGAGCGACTCCGTCGAGCTTTAAATGACGGTCACGCTACGCAAGACCGCGCAATGACTTCAAGCCGGATATATCCTGCTCTAGCTGGCGGCGTTCCTTTTGCCGAGGAGGGCTGCGCGGATCTGTTCGCTTTTGCTCAACAGAGGAGCTGGGACCTCTGCTGTCTGCTCGGGCGCGTCTGTCTTACCGGTGGTTTGCTTGAGGCTCAGGAAGCGTTTTTGCGCGACCAGCCGATCTTCGGACGACAGTGGTTCGACAGGTTCGCCGTCAAGACTATAGCGCATGGAATCGGGTTGGGCGCTGGCGAAATAGTAGCGCCGGCAGTGGACATAGGCCGCGGTCGCTCGCCTGAGCGTGGTGACGCCGGCATCGGGCTTCAGGAGCGGACGGAGTTCGTTGAAAAGGCCGACGGCAAAAGGAAGGACGGGATCTCCCGCCTTGGCCGGAAGGACGCCGACCGGCCGGATCAACAGCACATTGATCGCGTTTGCCTTCTCCACGTCGAGCTCGGTTGCCGCAATCGGTCCGCGGCTAATCTTCCAGGGCTTGTCCATGCGTCCTCCATGTAACGTCCATAGCTATCGACTGTGATGGTATCTTGACGGACAGGGCGAGTAACGGAAGTCGCACATCGTCGGTTCCACTGCAAGCAGGAGAGACGCGGAACAGGAGCCAAGTGACGAAAATCCATTCCCCAGCGCTGATATGGTCCGGTGTCATCGGCTGGCGTTTCATCTAATCGTTTTTATCGAGGAATATGCATTGACCTGCCGCATCGATTACACTTCTTATCCGCGCCCAAGATGGAGTGACCGGCTGCGGGAGGATATATGCGGGTTTTCTCGAAGATTGACGAACTGCGCCACACGCTTGATGCGCTGCGGCGGCAGGGGCGAACCGTCGGCCTTGTTCCGACGATGGGCTATCTTCATGCCGGTCATATGGAGCTCGTCTCGCGCGCTCGAGCCGAGAACGACATCGTCGTCGTCTCGATTTTCGTCAATCCGCTGCAGTTCGGCCCGGCGGAAGATCTGAGCAAATATCCGCGCGATCTGGAACGCGACGCCGCCATGCTGAGGCAGGCCGGCGTCAATTTCCTATTTTCGCCTGGCGTCGAGGACATGTATTCCCGCCCGATGTTGACCGTCGTCGACGTTCCCGACTTCGGGCGCGAACTGGAAGGGGCGGTGCGGCCTGGGCATTTTGCCGGCGTCGCGACCGTCGTCTGCAAGCTTTTCAACATCGTGCAGCCGCAGATCGCCTATTTCGGAGAGAAGGATTATCAGCAGGTCGTCATCATCAAGCGCATGGTGGACGATCTGGCCTTGCCGGTGCGCGTGATATCGGTGCCGACGGTCAGGGACGGCGACGGCCTCGCCTTGTCGTCGCGCAACGTCTATCTCAGTGAGGCGGAGCGGCGTGCCGCGGTGATCATCCCTCAGACCCTGGACGAAGCCGAGCGTCTGGTCGCCGACGGCCTTACCGATCCGGTGGAACTAGAGGCAAGGCTCACGGGATTTCTCAATCGCGAGCCGCTGGCAAAGCCCGAAGTCGTCGCCGTCAGGGATGCCTCGACACTGCAGCCGGTCACGTCGATCGCAGATCCTGTCGTCGTGGCGCTCTTCGTTCGAGTCGGCTCGACGCGGCTGCTCGACAACAGGACTATCGGCCGGCCGGGCTTGCCGGGAAAGGGAGTGACCAGATGAGTGCCGTCGGAATTCAGAAGCGCCTTACACCAAGGCACATCTCAGCCATGAAGGGCGGCAAGCCGATCGTCTGCCTGACCGCCTATACAACACCCATGACGCGGCTGCTCGACGAGCACTGCGACCTCCTGCTGGTCGGGGATTCGCTCGGCATGGTACTCTACGGCATGGAGACCACCATCGGCGTCACGCTCGATATGATGATCGCACACGGCAAGGCGGTGATGCGCGGCGTCGGCAAGGCCTGCGTCGTCGTCGACATGCCGTTCGGCAGTTATCAGGAATCTAAGGAGACCGCCTTCCGCAATGCTGTTCGCATCCTGCAGGAAACCGGTTGCGATGCCGTCAAGCTGGAGGGCGGCGAGGAGATGGCCGAGACCATCGCCTTTCTGACGAAGCGGGGGATACCGGTGATGGGCCATATCGGCCTGATGCCGCAGCAGGTCCAGACCGCAGGCGGATATCGGTCCGTCGGCCATTCCGAACACGAGACGTCGAAAATCCGTCGCGATGCCCACGCCATTGGCGGCTCGGGCGCCTTTGCCGTCGTCATCGAGGGCACGGTGGAGCCCCTCGCCCGAGAGGTGACGGCCGCGATGCACGTCCCGACTATCGGTATCGGCGCTTCTTCCGCCTGCGACGGTCAGGTTCTGGTTTCCGACGACATTCTGGGGCTCTTCAACGATTTCACCCCGCGCTTCGTCAAGCGCTACGACGAACTCGGCAAAAGGATTTCGGCCGCCGCTGCCGCTTACGCCGAAGAGGTCCGATCGCGACAGTTTCCGGCAGCGGAGCATACGTTCAAACGGCGATCTTGAGGCGGGGCCATATCAGGTCCATCACCGGGCGGCATACTGTTCGCGCATGCTGTCGGCCGACCGGCGAACCGCCTCGGAAACCTGCTGGAGCTGTTTGGCCATGGGCGTCGAATTGCGCCAGATCATGCCGATCGTTCGCGACGGCCGCGGAGACTGAAAACGGGAGATCGAGACATGCGCCGAGCGCGTTTCGAGGGGAACGGCCATCTCGGGAATTAAGGTGATGCCGATACCGGCGCTGACCATCTGGACCAGGGTGGATAAAGAGCTGCCTTCCATGACTTCCCGGGGACGGGCCTGCCCTATCTTGCAGAACGACAAGGCCTGATCGCGGAAGCAATGGCCTTCCTCGAGCAGCAGCAACCGCATTTCGCGCAGCGCCTCGCGTTCGGGCACCGGCTTACCCTCGTCTTCGGGCCGCCGAACCAGCACGAACTCTTCCTTGAAGAGCTCGAGTTCTGCCAGGGAGGGTTCCGACACGGGCAAGGCAACGATTGCCGTGTCGAGTTGACCTTGCGCCAGCTCCTGAACCAGCTTCGACGTCTGCGTTTCGCGCACTTCGATCTGAATGCCTGCAAAGCTCCTGTTCAGATCGTTGATGATTGCCGGCAACAGATAGGGCGCAATCGTCGGGATGATGCCGATGCGCAGCCGCGTCAGAAAAGGATCGCGCGCGGCGCGCGCCAGTTCCGCCAGTTCGTCCACGCCACGCAGGATATCGCGGATCCTGAGAGCGACGGTCTGACCGAAAGCGGTCAGCTTCACCTCACGTGCGTTGCGTTCGAAAAGCTCACCGCCCAACTCTTGCTCAAGTTCTTTGATCTGCATTGACAATGCCGGCTGGGAGATCGCACAGGCATCGGCGGCACGTCGGAAGCGGCCATCTCTTGCTAGTGCTTCAAAATAACGTAGCTGTTTCAGGGTCAGGTTCTTCATAACCTCAGCTTATCGCAACGATCAGTAAATCAAACTTAAATTTATGAAACGCTTCCGATATGAAGACTGCAGGGAGAGAGTGGGGCGCCAGCTCGGCTCATCTTTTTGGACCGCAGACAGATCAAGCAATCAAGGAGACGATCATGGACAACCCCACTGACAGCGCAGGCAAATGTCCTGTTGCACATGGCAATACGCCTCGCGGCAGATCCAACCGCGACTGGTGGCCCAATCAGTTGAACGTGCAGATTCTTCACCAGAATTCTGGCCGAGCCGACCCGCTCGGCCAGGCCTTCGATTATGCCGAGGAGTTCAAGAAGCTCGATCTCGACGGCCTGAAGAAGGATCTTCACGCGCTGATGACGGATTCGCAGGACTGGTGGCCAGCCGATTTCGGTCATTATGGCGGCCTGTTCATCCGCATGGCCTGGCACAGCGCCGGCACATACCGCATCACCGATGGCCGCGGCGGCGCCGGGGCCGGCCAGCAGCGTTTTGCGCCGCTCAACAGCTGGCCTGACAACGTGAACCTCGACAAGGCCCGCCGCCTGCTGTGGCCGATCAAGCAGAAATACGGCAACAGGATCTCCTGGGCTGACCTGTTGATACTCACCGGCAACGTCGCGCTCGAATCCATGGGTTTCAAGACCTTCGGCTTTGCCGGCGGCCGCGCCGATGTCTGGGAGCCGGAGGAACTCTACTGGGGTCCTGAGGGTACCTGGCTGGGTGACGAGCGCTACAGCGGCGAACGCGAGCTGGCAGAGCCGCTTGGCGCCGTGCAGATGGGCCTCATCTATGTCAACCCGGAAGGCCCTAACGGCACTCCGGATCCGCTGGCGTCTGCCCGCGACATTCGTGAAACCTTCGCCCGTATGGCGATGAACGACGAAGAAACCGTGGCGCTGATCGCCGGCGGGCATACCTTCGGCAAGACCCATGGCGCTGGCGATCCGTCGTTTGTCGGTGTCGACCCGGAAGGCGGCGAGCTCGAAGCTCAGGGCCTGGGCTGGACCAGCAAGTTCAACACCGGCGTCGGTCGCGATGCCATCGGCAGCGGCCTCGAAGTGACCTGGACCCAGACGCCGACCCAGTGGAGCAACTACTTCTTCGAAAACCTGTTCGCTTTCGAATGGGAGCTGACCAAGAGCCCGGGCGGTGCGCATCAGTGGCAGGCCAAGAACGCCGATGCCTCCATTCCGGATGCCTATGATGCATCGAAGAAGCATCTGCCGACCATGCTGACCAGCGACCTGGCACTGCGTTTCGACCCCATCTACGAAAAGATCTCGCGCCGCTTCCTTGAGAACCCTGCCGAGTTCGCCGATGCCTTCGCCCGCGCATGGTTCAAGCTGACCCACCGCGACATGGGACCGAAGGTGCGCTACCTCGGTCCGGAGGTTCCGTCAGAAGACCTGATCTGGCAGGACGTGATCCCGGCCGTCGATCATGCGCTTGTCGACGACAAGGATATCGCCGACCTAAAGGCAAAGGTGCTTGCGTCAGGCCTCACCGTGCAGGAACTGGTCTCGACCGCCTGGGCGTCCGCCTCGACCTTCCGCGGCTCCGACAAGCGTGGCGGCGCCAATGGCGCGCGTATCCGCCTTGCCCCGCAGAAGGACTGGGAAGTCAATCAGCCGGCGCAGCTCGCCAAGGTCCTCGGCGTTCTTG
The DNA here is from genome assembly GCF_032464805.1 of Rhizobium sp. 10PS4. Taxonomy (NCBI): domain Bacteria; kingdom Pseudomonadati; phylum Pseudomonadota; class Alphaproteobacteria; order Hyphomicrobiales; family Rhizobiaceae; genus Rhizobium; species Rhizobium sp. 10PS4. Next base: position 234,985 of record NZ_JAWDIW010000001.1, read on the forward strand.
AAGGTATCCAGAAAAACTTCCACGCCGCCCAGACCGGGGCGAAGAAGATCTCGCTCGCCGACCTGATCGTTCTGGGTGGTGCAGCCGGTGTGGAAAAGGCGGCAGCGGCCGGCGGTCATGCCGTCAGCGTGCCGTTCACGCCGGGCCGCATGGACGCTTCCGAGGCACAGACCGACGCGCATTCCTTCGCGGCGCTGAAACCCCGCGCCGATGGTTTCCGCAACTACATCGGCGGCCGGCAGTTCATGAAGCCGGAAGAAGCCCTGGTGGACCGTGCCCAACTGCTGACGCTGACCGGACCTGAAATGACCGTTCTCGTCGGCGGCCTGCGTGTGCTGAAGGTCGGTGCGCCCGAACATGGCGTCTTCACGTCCCGTCCGGAAACGCTGACCAACGACTTCTTCTTCAACCTGCTCGACATTGCCACGCAGTGGTCGCCCGCTGCCGGCAAGGACGGCGTTTACGAAGGGCGTGATCGCAAGACCAACGAAGTCAAGTGGACCGGCACCCGCGTCGACCTGATCTTCGGCTCGCACTCGCAGCTGCGCGCCTTTGCCGAAGTCTATGGCCAAGCCGATACCAAGGAGAAGTTCGTCAGGGACTTCGTCGCGGCCTGGACCAAGGTCATGAACGCCGATCGTTTCGATCTCGTCTGATCGGCAGCATTTTGCCCGGGCGCAGTTTCGGCTGCGCCCGGGCATTTTTCATCGGAGACCGGACCTACGCCCGACCGTCCAGTCGATGAGATGGGTATCACTTGAACGGATCCTGAAGACCAGGCCTCTCTTGCCCCTTCGGCTGCTCTCGCCCTTCCGCCATGAAATCGTCGCTGAGGCCGCGCTCCAAGGCGCTATGCAACGATGCCCACCGCACGCCGCGATCTGCCCGTGGCCGAAGGATCACAGCATCGCCTTCCCGCGTCACCTCCACCTGGTCGACGTCGAAGCGGAACTCCTTCGGCAGCCGGACGGCCTGCGAATTGCCGGATTGGAATACACGCGCATATTGCGGCATGAGAACCTCCGCAGTTTATATATGCCGTAGTATATACGCAATTGGCGGCATCCATGCCAGAAACCGTCTCTGAGACTTCCACTAGCGAGGCAGAATGCCGAAAGGCGAAACTGACAGCAAATCGGGATCGGTCGTCGCCGTTACTGTCGCCACCTGGGCGTGGCTTATGCTGTAGCCGTAGGTGAGGACGCGGTCACCGTCGATCATGAAGAATTGCGCCTGATCCAGGCCGGGCCGCAGGGTACCCGTCACGGTGACGGTCTCGTACATTCTTGCCAGGTGCAGAGGCTCTTCCGGAACGACACGAACCAGTTGGTTGGGCGGAGGGGAAGGCATGTGGCTGCAGGCTCCGGCCCAAGGCACCAGCATGAATTCGTAGACTAGATCGCCTTCTTGGTCGATCGGCAGGACGAAGCCCGTCAATTCGATCGGATGTTCCTCGCCATGCCAGGCGAGTGTTTCGCCCTGTGGGCCGCTCACCGCCTTGCCTGACAGCGGCACCGTCGCTTTGGCCTGATCGGCCGGCCGTAAAGCGCTCCAGAAGATAGGCTGCGCCGCAGCGAAGGCGTTGGAAATTGGCCATGCGGAACAAAATGCCAGCGCCGCGAACGTCAGGAGGAAAGGTTTGTGTTTCATCGTTGCATCTCCATCGGGCCGGCCGCTTTTTACTACCCTGCAGCTGCCGCATGGATGCTACTCCCGATCCCGCTCAGCCGTCAAAAGGGTTGTCGCGGCCTGCTCATGTTCGTTAGGCCAACAGCACTTTGCCGCCCGTCCGAAACGGAACGGCGGATCGCAGTGCTTCACTGACCTTTTCCAGAGGAAACACCTCCCGTACCTCGGTGGTGATGACCTTCGAGGCGATCTGCACGGCGAGCTCGGAATAGGCGCGCTGGACGTCGCTCATCGCTTCGGAATGAACCCATTCCCGGAGGTGACAATAGGAAAAGGCAATATCGGGATGGGAGGCCCAGAAGGAAGCCGGAATGCTTTGGCCCGAAAGCAGGCCGTAATGCACGAAATGCCCGCCGGGCTTTAGCGCCTCGGCGAGGACGGATGCGCGCGCGCCGCCGACGCAGTCGAGCGCCGCGTCGAGGCCATGCCGGCCGGCGAGCCCGGCAGCCAGATCGCTTTCCTCCCTATCGATGATGACAGCCTCGACCCGGCCGCGAAGGCGCTCAAGCGATCCTTCGCTGCGGACGATGGCGACCGGCTCCACGCCTGCGACATTGGCGAGACCGATCAATATCGCTCCGATCGAAGAGGCGGCGGCATTGATGGCGATGCGCATGCCGGGTCTGAGCTCGATCTTCTTATGCAGCATCAGCCAGGCCGTCATCGGATTGACATAGCTCGTCGCCGCTTCGAAATCCGAAAGCTCGTCCGGAACGCGGAGGCACCAGCCGGGATCGGTATCCTTGAATTCCTGCCACCCGCCGGCGCTGCGCACCGGCAGCACGCGTGTCCCCGGAGAGAGGCCGTGAACCTCTTCGCCGCACTCTTCGACCACGCCGAACGCTTCGAAACCGGGAATGAAGGGCAAGGTCGTGCGTCCGGCATAGGCGCCTGATATGGTGATGATATCGGAGGGATTGATCGACCGCGCGAGCAGGCGCACCCGGATCTGGTCGCGCCGCAGCGGCGGCAGCGCAGCCTGCTCGAGCTCAACGACGTCTTGGGCCGGCCCGAATTTTCGCACGACCGCCTGATATTGCATTGCATCCCCCACACACTGCGGTTAGATCACCCGTCGAATTTTCGGTGATCGAATGAGCGTTGACGACAGGCCTTTAGCATCGTTCCGGGTCTCGATGCGAGACATCGACATCTATGGTCATGTCCACAACTCCCGTTATCTCGATTATTGCGAGGATGCGGTCGTCGAGTTCCTGCGGCAACGGCAAATTCTCAGCCATTTCCGTCACACCTCCTCCGGCGTTGCCTATCACGTGAAGAAGGCGGAGATCACCTTTCACAGCCCGGTCGACCTCGACGATGTCGTGGAAGTGAAGGTGGACGTGGAAAAAATCGGGCGCACGAGCCTGTCCTTTGCCATCGAACTCTTTCGCCAGCGCGATGGCGCCCATTGTGCATCGGCGCATTTCGTCTGGGTCTGCGTCGGCCTCTCCGACAGCCGCCCGACGCCGATTCCGGAAGCGACCAGAGCCGCTCTGTCTCCCGGCTGACGGCCGATCATTCAAACCAGCGGGTGTCCATGCCGATCCATGCGCAGCTTCTTCGACATGCAACGGAGACACCGGACAAGCCAGCGCTGGTGATCAACGGGCGCTCGCTCAGCTATGGCGAACTCTATATGCGCGCCAAGGCAATTTATCGGTTTCTCCAAGATCTGCCCCGCTCGAACCGCCGCATGCTCGACCTGCCCGGTGTGGAGAAGCTTGCCGCTCTCAGCCTTGGCAACCATATCGGCTTTGCCGAGTATTTTGCGGCTGCCACCGCTTTCCCGAATGCCTGTTCGGTCATCGACCCGATGATGCCGGCGGAAAGGATCGAACGCATCATCGAGCGCCTGGCGCCGGACGCTCTGATCGTCGACGACAATGCCGGGCCGAGCGCCGAAATTGCCCGTAGGTTCGGCATTCCCGTTATTGCTGCTGGAGCGGAGACTTTCGACCTCGCCGCGGCGGGAGGTGAAGCCGAGCTGCCGCTCAGTGTCGACAAGATCTTTCTGATCGGCTTCACCTCGGGGACCACCGCCGAGCCGAAGGCCTATTATCGCTCGCGCGAACAATGGCGCAGGAGCCTCGATCGCGGACGCGTCGTTTTCGAACTCGAAGACGCGCCGTCGACAATGTGCCCGGGAGCCCTCGCGCATGGCCTGGCGCTTTATGCATTGGTCGAAGCTTTGGATGCCGGGGGGACCTTTCATTCGGTCCGGAAATGGGATCCGGGCGTGGTCGTACGCACGCTCTCCTCCTGGCAAGTCGAACGGCTGGTTGCTGTGCCCACCCATATAGCCGGAATTGCAAGGGCCTGGGCGGGTGAACCCGCTCTGACCTCTCTGCGCGATGTCCTCACCGCCGGCGCAAAGCTTGACAGGAACGAGGTCGACTCCATGCGCCGACTGTTTCCGAATGCCCGTATCCGGGAATATTACGGCGCCTCCGAGCTCGGTTTCATGACGGTCTCGACCCTTGTCGGCGGCGAGATCGATTTTCCGATCGACCGGGTGGGGCAAGCCTATCCCGGCGTGGAAATTTCCATTCGCGATCCCGATGAAAACGACGTCGGGACCGATGTGCCGGGAACCATATTCGTCGACAGCGACCTGATTGCGGATGGATATCTCTGGGGCGATGACGGTCAGGCCTTCCGAGTCACAGAAGCGGGAGCGACGGTTGGAGATCTCGGCGAACTCGATGCCAATGGCATGCTGCGGGTGATCGGCAGGGCCGGCGGCATGATGATATCAGGCGGCAACAACGTTTATCCCGCCGAAGTCGAGAGCGCGCTCAAAGCCTGCCCCGGGGTAGAGGATGCCGTTGTCTTCGGGCTGCCGGACGCCTATTTCGGCCAGCGAATCGTCGCCGTCGTGTCGGGAGAGGCGGTGGACCCGAAAATTCTGGCTGATCATTGCGCGCAGATGCTCGGGAAGTACAAGATCCCCAAGCAATTCTACCATATAAGGTCCTGGCCGATGACGAGCAGCGGGAAGATCTCGAGGGGGCAAGTGGAGCAGGCCGTGATTTCTGGAGACGATCTTGTCCTACGCCTTTCAGCCTGACGAGGATTGGCAGCCGGTCGTGGTCGCCGCCTATCGGTCGCCGATCGGCCGGGCGTTCGGATCGCTGTCGACGATTACGGCAGAAGATCTGCTTGCGCCGATCATCCATCGCATTGTTTCCGAAACGGGAATTGCGGCGGAAAGCATCGATGATTTGCTGGTGGGTAATGCCGCCGGTGGCGGTGGAAACATCGCGCGGCTGGCAGCGCTGACCGCAGGTCTGCCCATGTCGGTTCCGGGTGTTGCGATCGACCGGCAATGCGGCTCGGGCCTGGAAGCGATCATCATGGCGGCGCGCTTAATCCAGGCGAAAGCCGGCGCGTGTTTTCTGGCCGGCGGCGTGGAGAGCGTCAGCACCGCGCCATGGCGCGTCGAAAGACCAAAGGCGAATGGGGCGATGCCGCATTTTTACGGGCGCGCCCGGTTTTCGCCTGACACGATCGGCGACCCGGAAATGGGTGTTGCTGCCGAAAACGTCGCCCGTCAATTCGGCATATCGCGGCAGAGACAGGATGAATTCGCCCTTCGCAGCCATAGGCTCGCCGTAGCGGCGGCCGAGGCAGGCATCTTTCGCCCCGAGATCGTTGACATTTCCACCGGCCACGGTCTGATCGAACGGGACGAATGCCCACGTGCGGCTACATCCTTCCAGGCGCTCGCAAACCTCCGGCCGGTCTTCCTGGCCGATGGTTCGGTGACAGCCGGCAATGCCTGCCCGCTGAACGATGGCGCCTGCCTGGTGCTCGTCATGAGCCGTGGCATGGCGAAAAGCCTCGGCCTCGAAAAGGGCCTTGCCTTCATCGACAGCGCCGTTGCCGGTGTGGATCCCAATCTGCTCGGCATCGGCCCGGTCGCCTCGACCAGAAAGCTATTGCAGCGTCAGCCCGGGCTCTCGCTCTTAGACATCGATGCCATCGAATTCAACGAGGCCTTTGCGGCCCAGGTTCTGGCATCGCTGGACCAGCTCGCTATCCCTGCCGACGCGATCAACAAGGACGGCGGAGCCATTGCGCTCGGCCATCCATTCGGGGCCTCCGGCGCAATCCTCGTTACCCGACTATACAGCCAGCTGATCCGCGACATCGGCGGATGGGCGCCGGGCGCGACCGGCCTGGCCATGATCGGTATCGGCGGAGGCATCGGGCTGACCGCCATGTTCGAGGCTGCCCAGCTTTCCTGACCCGGCGATGGCGCAGACCGTCAGGCGGCGGCGCGTTTGTGATCGGCCGGATGCTGAAGCCGAAAGCCGATCGCTAGTCTGTTCCAGGCATTGATCATCGCAATACCGATCGAAAGCGCCACGAGCTCGTCATCCGAGAAGTTGGTGTGTGCCTCTTCATAAACATCATCTGGCGCATGGCTTTTCGCGATCTGAGTAAGAGCCTCCGCCCAGGCGAGTGCCGCCCGCTCCCGTGTGCTGAAGAGCTGCGACTCCCGCCATGCGTTGAGAAGCAGCAGCCGGTCATCCGTTTCGCCGAGCTTCAGTGCGTCCTGGCGGTGCATGTGCAGGCAATGCGCGCATCCGTTCATTTGGGAAACACGCACTTTGACGAGTTCGAGCAGCTTCGGATCGAAGCTCTTGGCAATCCAGGCTTCAACAGCCACGAGGCCGTCGATGCCGCTGTTCTTATGGGCCATGAAGTTCAGACGCTTGGTCATTCTTATCTCCATCGTGAGGATTGACGGCCGAAGTCACCGGCTTGCAGACCGGTGAATACGCCTTGCCTTCCGGGTCGGTCATCTGCCCCGACGGTAGGTTCGGCCCATGCCTGTCGACGTGATGGTCCTCTATTTCAGCCAACCGGCTCGTCGCAGAGCCAGTTGGCCTACTGCGTTCGCATAGGGTGACAGCGACCGAGGGAGAATAGTTTGGGACCGCGATCGGGCGCATTCTCTGCCCATCGGTTACACCGGCCGTACCGGCGACGGTCCCGATGAAGCCGCTTCACTCATAGAGGACGCGGTTTCGCCACGCCGAGCAGTCGCCTGCTCGCTTTCAAGTCAACAAAGGCAAGTCAACAGAGGAAACTCCTCGTAAAGGACAAGGAGACTACCCATGAAAATCGTCGTTATCGGCGGCACCGGCCTCATCGGCTCGAAGACCGTGGAAAGATTGCGCAAAAAGGGGCACGAGGTGTTGGCGGCTTCGCCGAATTCGGGCGTCGACACGATCACCGGCAAGGGCGTGGCCGAAGCGCTCTCTGGCGCGCAGGTGGTGCTCGATCTCGCAAATTCGCCCTCGTTCGAGGACAAGGCCGTCCTGGAATTCTTCCAGACGTCGGGCCGCAATCTGCTCAAGGCAGGGGCTGCCGCCGGCGTCAAGCATCATATCGCACTGTCGATCGTCGGCATGGAGCGGCTGCAGGGCAGCGGCTACATGCGCGCCAAGATGGCCCAGGAAGAGCTGATCAAGACGTCCGGCATACCCTACACCATCGTGCACTCGACACAGTTCCATGAATTCATGGCTGGCATCGCCCAGTCAGGCACCGTCGGTCAGACCGTGCATCTATCGCCGGCCTACGTGCAGCCGATCGCCTCGGACGACGTCGCCGACGTCATGGCCGAGGTGGCGCTCGGTACGCCTGTGAACGGCACGATCGAGATCGGCGGGCCGGAGAAAGTCCGCCTCACCGAAATCGTGACGCGTCTCTTCAAGGCGACGAACGATCCGCGCCAGGTGGTCGCCGATCCGCACGCCCGCTATTTCGGCGTCGAGCTCGAGGACAATTCGCTCGTGACCGGAGCCAAGGCGCGGCTTGGCCAGATCCGCTTCGACGATTGGCTCAGCCGGCAGCCGCCGCAGAAAAAGAGCGCCTGACGGACTTGGTGCGCCGGTGCGCTCGTTTATCAACGAAAGGAGACCAGACATGCTCAGGAAAATGATCTCGGCAGCGGCCTTCGCCCTTGTCCTTGCCGCCGGCACTCAGGCTCACGCCGGAGGTGGGAAAGCGAAGATAAGCGTCGTTTTCGACCAGAAGCTTCCCAATGTTCCCGGCAAGAGCATGAGGGCTGTGATGGTGGAATATGCGCCCGGCGGCATGTCGCCCGGCCATACCCATCCGAATTCCGCTTTCATCTACGCCACGGTTCTCGAAGGGGCGATCCGCAGCGCGGTGAACGACGGTCCGGTGAAAACGTATAAGGCCGGAGAAAGCTTCGCCGAATTTCCCGGCGATCACCACAGCGTCAGCGCAAACGCCAGCGACACCAATCCGGCGCGCCTGCTTGCGGTCTTCGTGCTGGACACGGACGAGACGGAACTGACGATCGACGACAAATGATGTGGGACACGATGCCCGGCGCCGCCGGGCATCGTTTTCCCTGATCACGCAGCCTGCAGCGCTATCTCCAGGTCGGCGATCAGATCGTCCGGATGCTCGATACCGATCGAAAGACGGATCGTCGATTCCAGAACGCCGATGCGCTGGCGGACATCGGCGGGTACGCCGGAATGCGTCATGGCGGCCGGATGGCTCGCAAGCGATTCCGTGCCGCCGAGGCTGACCGCGAGCTTGAAGATCTGCAGCCCGTTCAGGAATTTGAACGAGGCTGGCTGACCGCCGCGGATGTCGAAAGAGAAAGTCGAACCGGCGCCGGTGCATTGCGCGATGAAGGTCCGCCCGGCCGGCGATTCCGGATCGTGGTAGGGCAGGTAGTGAACCTTCTCGACCTTCGGGTGATCGCGCAGAAAGTCGGCGACGGCCCGCGCGTTGCTGTTTGCCCGTTCCATACGCAGCTGCAGCGTTTCCAGCGAACGGCCGAGCATCCAGCAGGAATGCGGATCGAGCTGGGTGCCGATCGCGCCGCGCAAGGCCTTGATCTGCTTGATCACCGCCTTACGGCCAAGAACGGCGCCGGCGATCAGATCGGAATGACCACCGACATATTTCGTCAGCGAATAGAGCGAGATATCGGCGCCGTGCTCGATCGGCCGCTGGAAGACCGGCCCGAGTAGGGTGTTGTCGCAGACGATGATCGGCATATGGCCCTGTCTTGCACCAATCGCGTCGGCCACGCGTCGGATCATCGCCACATCGACCAGGCTGTTGGTCGGATTGGCGGGCGTCTCGATCAGGATGACGGAAACGCGGCCCTTGGCCATCGCCTCTTCAGCCGCCTTCTGCACCGATGCTTCGCTGACGCCGTCGGCAAACCCGACGGCGGCGGCGCCGAGGTTCAGGAAGGTCTTCGCCAGTAATGTTTCCGTTCCCCCGTAAAGCGGCTGCGAATGCAGGATCGCATCCCCCGGCCGGACGAAGGCAAGCAGGGTGGTGGCAATCGCCGCCATGCCGGATGAAAACAGCACGCCGCTTTCCGTCCGTTCGTAGACGGCGAGCCTGTCCTCGACGATCTCGCTGTTCGGATGGTTGAAGCGCGAATAGACAAGGCCCGCCCCCTTCCCTTCGGGTGGCTCGCGGCGGCCCGACACATAATCGAAGAAGTCGCGACCATCTTCCGCCGTCTTGAACACGAAGGTAGAGGTTAGGAATACCGGCGGCTTGACCGCCCCTTCCGAGAGCTCCGGATCGTAGCCGTAATTCAGCATCTGTGTTTCGGGATGCAGGGCATGATTGCCGATATGGGTTTTGGAAGGATGCGGGGCGGTCATCATCGTCTCCTCTATCGGGACTGGCGAAATGTCAGAATACATCAAAACTACAGGAGAGGAGCAATCTTCGCGGTCAGTTCCTGATCTCGCCCAAAGTATCCGCGACATAGGCGCCTCGCGCTCCCATTGGCAGCGGCGTTCCTGTCGTCGTGTCCCTCGCGGTCTGATGCTCCAGTTCTGCGTTGAGCTCTCCTCCGACGATGAGAATGACGACGGAAAGCCAGATCCAGATGAGGAAGCCTATCAGCGCCCCGAGCGTGCCGTATGTCGCGTTGTAATTGGCGAAATTCTCTAGATAGAAAGAGAAGCCGAGCGACATGGCGGCCCAGGCGATCGTGGTCAAAACCGCGCCCCACGTCATCCACCGGACCTTGGCAGCCTCCCGGCTTGGGCCAAAGCGGTAGACCATTGTGACGGCCACCGCAACCACGAGCAGAAGCAGCGGCCACCTAAGCAGAAGAGCCATGTGCTCCTTGAATTGATCGAGCCAAAGATAGGAGAGCACAACTGGCATCACACCAACGAGGGCCACCATGACGATCGCAAAAGCTATCGCACATAGGGTAAAGCAGAGGCCCGTCAGATTAAGCCGCACCAGGCTTCGCTTCTCCTTTTCCTCATAGGCCACGTTCATAGCGTCGAATATCGCCAGCGTGCCATTATGGGTGCTCCATAGCGCGACCGCGAGGCCTACGAAAAAGGTTAGGCCAAGTGTGCCGTCGCGCCGCTCGACGAGCGCCTTGATCTGATCGGCAAGAAGATCGAATGCGCCGGGTGGCAAGAGGACAGCCAACTCGCGAAGATGTTCGGATATGGTAACCGGATCGGCAACCAACCCATAGAGAGCGACGAGGGCCGCCAGGGCAGGAAATATCGCCAGCAAGAGATAGAAGGTCACGCCCGCCGCGATGAGAGTGACGCGGTCGTCTAAAATTTCATGGAAGACGCGCCAGAAGACGTCGCGAAGGCCGCTGAAAGGGATAGCCTCGGGCGTACTGGCGCTGCGGCCATGATCGTCACCTGCGTGGCCAGTATCCGCAGACGGAGCGGCCGACCTGCGCTCGACTGCCTGCATGTAGACAAGCGCGCCGATCGCTGCGGCCATCATTGCAGCCGCGGTGGAGAATCTCTTACGTTGAACCACATCACGCATGTGGATGGTCTCCGATCTAGTGCGGAGATAACGCAGGGTGCCGCTAAAGGATGCAAGCCGTTGCTTTCTCGCGGACATTTGATGCAGGGCCGAGGGCGCCCGCTTCTCCAATCGGGTCAGGAAGCAGGGATTGGAACGATTGAGCCGCGCCACCGCTACGCCCATAAGATATTGATATAACTGCAGTCAAATCCTACTACGGAAGCAAATCCGGACTTTAGTTTCGTTACTGCAGTGCTGGGCGTCTTTTCAACAAGTCTCCCGATGGGCTGCTTGGCAGCCGCGGTAGATTGGTGCGCAGCTCGTCGGAAGCGCGGCTTGGATCTGAATTCCACCTGCTGCCATCCGATGCGGGTGCCTCCAGGCGAGGCGCTGTGCAGTAGACCTGACAAAACAATAGCGCCGGTGACAATGGCCTGCAATAGCCGTTTACGTTATCAACGGGCAAATACCGGGGGGCTGATGGGCCCATTGCCTTAGCTCGGCGTGCCTCATGACCAAGCGTCGTCGAGGACCGAGACACTACCTGTCTGCGGACGTGATCTCGATGGCATCGGTGGTTTGCTGGCGTCTCAGCAATCGACAGAACATGCGTCGCGATCGACCAGGTCGCCACGCGAAAGCAACTGCGCGGCAAGGAGGCGGCGACAGGATGCGCGCTGCTTCAGATGCCGACCAGCTCGCAGCCTGACGTTAATTGCCATAGGTGGCCCCTCCCCGACCGTCACTGGGACGCTGCTCCGGCCATTCATTGCTGGGCATCTCCGGCGCACTGTTCAAAAGCGTGGGATTTATCTCCTGGCATTTCGGCCGGGATAAACAGGTCTTTCACATCGCCAGAGAGCGAGGAGCTGCACGTCATCGAATAGCGTGCATCGATGACGGCGCCGCCCATCTGACGTGACGGTGCGGCCTTGCCGCCGCGGTCGGCTATCCCAGGATAGAGTGGACCCCGATGCTGCCGTTCCGGCATGCGCTCGGCTCGCTGCCGCAGGCAAATCAGCAGCAGTCGCTGATGTGTCACGTGCGTTGACGGACGATCGGTCGATATCAGCGGCCATCCGTCGCAATGGGCTGGCGCGCCCGAAAGCCCCGGCTGTGAACCGCCAATGCTGTCGGATCGAAAGGCAGCCCTCCCCCGTCGCGTCATCCTTCGGCTCGGTCGCAGGAGGAACCGAATGCGATGGCAGTGAGGCCGCGTTCTGTCTGTCGGCCGTCGCCACGGAGCTGGCTTGGTTGCGGATGGGCAGCTGACCCTGCGGCCTTCCCAGGCGAATCCGAGAGCCGCAGTGCACGCCGAATGTTGCCTGATCGTGCCGTTGTCCGCGGACAACCGGATGATCAACATGGTAACCGGCAGGTCGTTTGCACATGAGCCGATCCCTGCAGCAATCGGTTCGCACGGCCGAGAAAACTTCCCTGATCTCGCCCTGCTGATGGATGCCATGGACTTGCGGTATTGCTGCCGCCTCGATTGCTCTGCCTGGGGTCGTAGCGCAGCGGTTTCGTGCCTCTTGCCGAACGGGCGTGGACGCTGCCGGCCCCAGGGGTCGAAGAGCCTCGTCAGGTCTGTCGACAGGTCAGTAATGCCGAAACCGGATCCTCATTTAAGGGGGGCGGAATGCATTCGAAGAAGCTGCGGGACCGCCGGCGCTGCGGCTTCGCTCATCGAAAAGGATGCGCGGCAACGGATGGCGGGGTGGTCGCGACGCCGTGATCCTCGCCGCTCTCCCTTCTTCTGGACCAAGCGGCAATCGATGCCGTCCGTCGCCCGGCGGGAGGCCGCCTGAGTTTTGCAGGCCAAAGGTACAAGCCTCGAATGATACGGTGGATGGTTGGAAGCCGGCGGCAGCGTCCGCATGTGGCGGGGCGGATGGTCGGATGTTGTAGCCGTCGTTGGTGATTGGCGACAGGTCGGCCAGCTTGGTGATCGCCCCTCGGTCAATTCGGCCGTCAGTCAGGTGGAGATGAGCGAGGCAACGCCCTCGGGCGAAGGGTTGGGCAAGGCAGGTCCAGGGCGGATCGTCGTCGATCATGAGGCAATCTCCGTTCGCCTGTCCGGCTCTTGGCGCATCAGCGGTGCGACCCCCTGCCCTCATCAATCACTTTGTGACAGTGGATCGGACCGCTAAAAGCTGGAGAATTCCCTCCGCTGGGGATCGCTGCTCGGCAAGTTGTCCGCGGACAACCCCGCGCCGAACCCTGGTCGCGTGCGTGAAAAGGCCGCATGTGTCTGACCCCTCGTCTGCGACATCCGCGGCAATCGCCAGGCTTGAATTTGCCGCATTACGGCACTACCTGATGACGGACCGAAGCGTTTTCCCCTCCTAGCCGCTTCGGTCCGACGGACGGCGCTTCTCCTCCCACGCTGTCAGTCACTATCGAAGCCCGGCGCATCTCTCCCGCGCCGGGCTTTTGCCGTCTCGGCGATCCACTGTCGTCGCCGGGCACGGAACGTCTCCTTGTCCTCCATTCTTATCGCTCCGGTCCTCAAGCGAGTTGCGGCGGCAAATTGGAACGCCGGCGGCGGCGATCAATTGCGTGCGTCGCCAATCTGTGTCGCTGCTGCAGTGCTGCCGCCAGCAGAGGAGCCGCGATCGGCCGTCTTCGTCCGATGGTCGGCGTGGAGCCACGCGCCGAAACGCCGCCGATCGAGGGCCGTCGCCTGCTGGTCTTCATCGCAGTCTGAGTGCCGTCGTCCCAGAGGGGCGTCGATGGCCGGAGTGGGACCGCGCCGGCAAGTTCGGATCAATCAGCAGGTCACCCGACGGCGCGGCCTGTCCGGCTCATGCGGCTCACTGATTTCGATCGCCCGTTGGTGCGTAATTCTGCCTCCGCCTCAGCCGGCATGCCGCCGCTCGGACCCTCGGCAGGCTTGGCCCGGCCTCAATGATGATGGGCACCAAATTTCAACGGCAGGCTTTTCGGTGTCGGACGAGGGGAGGGCGCTGGTGGTGAGACTGATGTCGGCGCTCTGGGCGTGTTTTCGCCCATGTCTTGCTCCGGATGTTTGAGCGTGGCGACGTCAGCGTCGGTCAGAAGTGCGGCGAACTGATCGCGCCGGGCGAAAGGAGGATGGTGTAGAGGACGTCGAGCTCTTCAGTGCCGCGGCGCGCTATATTGCTCGCTGAGATGAGACGGCCGCCTTTCGCGGAACCGGCGCGGATGTTTCAGACGTCGTCATAACAAAGCGCCCATTGGTCGCCGATATACCAGCAGCGCCCTATCCGCGGCTCCGTCTTCCAGAGCAGGCTTTTGACGAACTCGATGCCGCCGCGCCTGAACGCGGCTGTCAGCGCCTCGATCTCGCTATCGTCGATTGTCAGTCCACCATTGGCGCAGACGAAATAAGCTGTGCCGATCCAACGCGTCGCAAATCCACCCTCGCCGCGCTCAATACGAAGTGCAGCACCATGGGATGCATGACGGCCGCCTTTCGACGGTCGGTCCTGACGCGGTACGCCGAGTGGCAGCACGAGGCGCCCCCCAGGCCGCAGCCTTTCGATCCAGGGTTCCGCGGGCCGCGCGACGGCGAAATTCACATAGATCGCATCCACCTCCTGCTGCGGCCATTGGCTGCCGTCGGCGTTAATGACGCTGACATTGGCCCGATCGGAAAGTGCTGTTTGAGCGTGGGCAGCCAGATCGGGATCCATTTCGACGGCATAGACATGACCGGAAGTTCCCACAAGCTCGGAAAGAATGGCGCTGTAATAGCCGGTGCCGGCACCAATATGGGCGATGCGATCGCCGATTTGTATGCCCAGCTCTGCCAGGAGCCGGGCATGCAGCGAGGGACTGCCATTGTTGACACCCTTTTCGGACTGCAAGGCGAACAATACGTCCTGATAGGCCAGAACCAAGTCGGAGGAGGGGAGGGGGCGATATCCGCCGCCCAAGTTCGCGATCTGCCATGGCGGCGCACCGAGAAATTTTTCGCGCGGGACGGTGGCAAAGGCAGCTTCGATCCGCGGGTTCGTCGTTGCGGCGGTTGCCGCCACCTGATGGGCGTAAGCGCGGCGGATCACCGCTAGTTCGTCGGCCGTAAACATCGCAGTTGGCAGGGGTAAATCTCCGGGCATGGCTTTGACCTGTTCCTTTTTTACGTCCTTGCGGCTCTGGATCCGTCGCTATCCCGAATGCTTGATCATGAGCGAGGGGAACTCGTGACGGAAGTTAAGTGTCGCTTCTCTTCCATTGTGGAAAACTACGCTGTTACTTCATAAGGTTAATATTCCGCCACGTCCTGCAAAGAGGCAGCATCGGCCTATCGGCCCCGACAGCAGGCAACGCTGGGCAAAGGCTGAACCGGTCCTTGGACGACAAGCACTCCTACAGCGCCGTCGACACGTTTCAGGCGTCGGGTATCGTGGGGTGTCTGGCGTGTACTCTGAAACGCTTCTTGATCCTGTCGACGGGCGTACCGTCCTGAAGCGGAACCTGGATTAGTCGGTCATAGGTCTCGAAGCCCATCTTTGCGTAATAACCAAGGCCGCTGACATTGTCGGCTCGGATGGTCGCATTGATGAATTCGAGCCCGAACTCTTCCGCTGCGGCTCGGGTTGCGGGGAAGAGAGCGGTGCCGACGCCTGCGGTCCTTGTGGTCATGCGGGCAAAGGTCGCGATATCGGCGAAGCCTTTCGGCGGATCGCCGTATAAGCTCAGGGACTGAAAACCGACGAGCGACTGACCATGCTCTGCAACATGGCAGGTCAGAGGAAACTCGCCGTCGATGAACCAGTCCGCGAACTCGGCAGCTGAAAGCGGTGTCTCGAGTGCGGTCGTTCCACCGGCAAGGATGATCTCGTTCAGGAGACTGCTCAGCTCCGCCGCGTCGGCGGAGACGGCCCTTCGAATGTGCATGCCTTGGCTACCTCGTTTTGGAGGTACAGCCTATCGGCGAGATCAGAGATTGCAAGTCGCCAATTCGCTGCGAAGACGAGGAATCATCAAGCACGTCCGATGCCGTCAAATTCCGGTTTCGTGTTCGACGGACTTGCTCCTTGCCCTTCATCTTCAGGCGCTCAAACGCTGCTGCGTCTGCCGGTCGAAGAAGTGAACCTTGGCCGTTTCGAAAGAAAGCTTCACCGGCTGTTCCGGCACCAGCTCGACACGTTCGCGAACGACCCATGTCAGCTCCCGGCCTTCAAGTTCCACGGCGACATGGGTTTCCGATCCCGTGGGTTCGACCACCTTGACCACGGCATCCACACCGTTTTCGCCACCAAAGGTGATGTCTTCGGGACGAATACCCAGCGTCAGCGGTCTGTTGGCGGCATTGGCTGGAGCCCGCGAAAGCGCTACGCGTGACCCACCCGGCAGCGACAATGCCGGGTTGCCTGCGCCCTCAAGAGTTCCCTCGAGAAAGTTCATCGCGGGTGAACCGAGGAAACCTGCGACAAAGATGTTGCGCGGCCGGTCGTAGAGTTCGAGCGGACTGCCGATCTGTTCGACGCGACCGCCGTGGAGCACGACGATCTTGTCAGCCATGGTCATGGCCTCGATCTGGTCATGAGTGACGTAAACGATCGTGGTCTTCAGGCGCTGGTGCAGAGCCTTGATCTCCGCTCTCATCTTCACCCGCAGTTTCGCATCCAGATTGGAGAGCGGCTCGTCGAAAAGAAAGACTTTCGGATCGCGAACGATGGCCCGGCCCATGGCGACGCGCTGTCGCTGTCCGCCCGACAGCTGCGCCGGCTTTCGATCGAGAAGCGGCTGCAATCCGAGAATTGCTGCAGCCTCACCGACCTTCTGTTCGATTTCCGGCCGCTTGACCCCGGCGAGCTCGAGCGCAAATCCCATGTTCTGGGAGACCGTCATCTGCGGGTACAACGCATAGTTCTGGAAGACCATCGCGATATCGCGATCCTTCGGCTGCAGATTGTTCACGACCCGGCCGTCAATGCTGATTTGACCGGCGGTGATATCCTCGAGCCCGGCAATCATGCGCAGCAATGTCGACTTGCCGCAGCCGGAGGGGCCGACGAGAATGGTAAATTCACCGTCGGCGATCTCGACGTCGACACCATGAATGATATCGACCGTGCCGAAGGATTTCTTGACGTTTCTGATACTCAAGCCAGACATTTCGTACCCCTTGTCATCTTCTAGCGCTTCCTGCGCACACGCAGCGCCTGGTACGGCTTGCGCGGAATTTTGACGCCGAAGGCTGCGTCCGGCTTGCCGCCGCGCACGATCGAGCCATGGCGCGTCGGATGCGGAGCGGGAGCCGCCACCTTCTCCACCGGCGTGATCGTCATCTCCCAGGTGTCGATGAGATCGACATCATAATCGTCGCTGTCGACCGGCAGACCCGTGGACCAGATCACCGGCTGATGCTCGCCGAAATAAATCAGGCGGAAATCGCCGTCGCCGTCGCGCGCGCCCGACACGCGGGACCAGGGCCATTCGCCGATGATGCCCAGCGGTTCGAGGCCGTGCTTGACATCGGCTTCCAGGAGGTCGCGGAGGAAGGCGATGCGCTTCCACGCTTCGCCGCGCAGTTCCCCGCCCTTGGCCCACCAGATCAGGTCCTCGGGATGGGAATAGGTTTCGCCATGGCCGGCATAGCCGCCGCGCGCCATGGTGATCCAGAAGCGATGCACGAGCTCCTGCGCATTGAGATTGCCCCATGACTGCAGGATGTCGCCTTCATATTCCGGCTCGTCGTTGACGACAGGCTTGCCGTAGGCATCGCGCCATTCCTGGGTCCGCTTGACGTCGGGGTTTTGAATGCAGGTGTGCGTGACCCACGGCTTGCGATGATCGAAATTTGCCGTCACGTCGCCATTATGGATGGAGCGCAGGTGCTGGTAGGGGTCGTTCTCTTCCAGGATGTGGAAGTAGCGATCCCACTGCTCCATCGGCTTCGTATCGATGAGGAAATCATATTCATTGGCAAGCGACCACCAGACGTTCCGGTAGGCGGCGAGACGAGCGGCCAGATATTCGACATAGCGAAAATCCTGTTCGGCCGACATGTCGGCATAGCCCCACCGGTCATAGGGGTGGAAGATAATGACGTCGGCTTCGATCCCAAGTTGGCAGAGCGCTGCGACCTGCTTTTCGAAGTGCTGGAACGAGGCGGGGTTCGGACGGTCGAAGTCTTCCCTTCCGTCCGCCCCGCGTTCGAAGCAGGCGTGCAGCGGCTCGTTCACGTTATAGGGATAGTCCTTCGGAAACACGCCCATCCGCATCTTGTTGAAGCGGGCCTTCTTGAGGGTTTCGAGGGTCTGCTTCTGCATGTCGAGCGGCTGGTGCGTCCAGGCGTAGCAGGTCGTCCCGAAGGACAGGAACGGGGTGCCGTCGGCATAGGCGAAGTGGAATTTGTTGCGCACGCGCACCGGGCCGTGATTGCCGGCCGAAGGCTTGGTAGCGATCAGCGCGCCGGTCTTGCCGTGGAGTGCCGCGGTCCTGGAACGCGTCAGGAACGACCATTCGCCCTCGCTATCCGGCATGAAGCGGATGCGGTAGGTGCCGTTGCCGTCATAGAAGCCCGGCACGCGGACTTCGCGGCTCTTGTGGGTGAACACGGCATCGAATGCCACGTCGAGATAGGGATTGCCGCCGGAGGGTCCATCAAAGGAGGCCTCGAACACGCCCCATTTTTCGACTGTTGCATCAGACATAGAATATTCTCCTCGTGAATGCTTTTGTGGTCGCTAGCCTTTGACGGCGCCGGAGGTCAGGCCAGAGACGAAGTAACGCTGGAAGATGAGATAGACGATCGTGGCCGGCAGGACGGTCATCACGATGGCCGCATTGAGCTGGCCGTAATTGCTCGAGAACTGCCCCTGAAACGACATTAGGCCGAGCGGTAAGGTCCACATGTGCTGATCCTGGAGCAGCACCAGCGCCATGGCGAATTCGTTCCAGGTGGAGACGAAGTCGAGGATGAGCAGTGCGGCGAGCACGGGCAGGCACACCGGCAGAAAGATCCGTCTGAAGATGATGAAGTGGCTGGCACCGTCGATCAGTGCTGCTTCCGACAGCTCCTTGGGAATGCTCTTGAAGAAGCCATGCAGGATGAAAACCTGATAGGGAACGCCGAAGGCGATGTAGGGAAGGATGACGCCGGGATAGGTGTCGACCAGGCCGAACGAATTGACCAGGGTGAAGAGCGGCGCAAGCATCACCTGGAAGGGGATCATCGTGCCGAACACGACGAGCAGCAGCAGGGCCTTGGTGATCTTCAGCTTGATCTTGGCAAGGGCATAGGCGGCCATCGCCGAAAGGAATAGCCCGAGTGGCACCTTGATGACGGTGATGATGACGCTGTTGAAGAAGGAGTTTGCGAAGTTGCCGCGGCTCCATGCGGCGCTGTAGTTTTCGAAAGCGAGCTCGGTTGGCGGCACGAAGGCGCCCGTACCCGTCACCGCCGCCGGCGTCTTCAAGGAGGTGAAGACGATGAAGACGAATGGCGCGACCCAGACGAGCGCCACGATAACAAGCGTGATCCAGAGGCCGATCAGAATCGGATCCCGCTTCATCGACGATGGTTCGACCTGCAAATGCACTGCGGTCTGGTCGGTCGGTACCGCTGTCACGATTCAACCTCCTCGTGCTTCTGGGTCCATTTGAGATAGGGAATGACGACGGCCATGGTGATCAGCAGCAGCACGACCGAAATCGCCGCGCCTCGTCCGAAATCGAAGATCTGCAT
Source organism: Rhizobium sp. 10PS4 (assembly GCF_032464805.1). Classification (NCBI taxonomy): domain Bacteria; kingdom Pseudomonadati; phylum Pseudomonadota; class Alphaproteobacteria; order Hyphomicrobiales; family Rhizobiaceae; genus Rhizobium; species Rhizobium sp. 10PS4. The sequence goes on from NZ_JAWDIW010000001.1 coordinate 254,171, forward strand.
CGCCTGCGTGAATGCCCAGAGCGCCAGCATCTGGGTGGACTGCGCCGGCCCGCCGCCGGTGAGGCCATAGACGATGTCGAAGGCCTTCAGGGAAGAGATGACGGAAAGAACGAGAACGATCGTGATCGTCGGGCGCAAGGCCGGCAATGTCACATGCTTGAACACCGCCCAGCGGCCGGCGCCATCGATGCGCGCTGCCTCCACGAGCGTCTGAGAGACATTCTGCAGGCCCGCGAGAAACAGGACCATCGAGAAGCCAACCGTCTGCCAGAGATAGGCGACGAAAACCGAATAAAGGGCGATATCCCGGTTGCCCAGCCAGTCCTTGATCCAGCCCTGCATGCCCCAGGAGGTCAGCAGCTGGCTGAAAAGGCCGAAGAAGGGATCGTACATCCACTTCCACATGGTGGCCACCGCGATCGGCGCGATGATAACAGGCAGATAGAAGATGGCCCTGAGGCCATTGCGGCCGAATATCTTCTGGTTGAGACTAAGCGCCAACAGCAGTCCGACCATCGGCGGAAAGATCAGGCTCATCATGGTCCAGATCACGGTATTGCGGAAGGCCACCCAGAAGACCGGATCTTTGGTGAAAATCGCCGAATAGTTCGCAATGCCGACAAACTGCCGATTGGGATCGAGCCCGTTCCACTTCTGGAAACTCAGGATCACGACGTTGAGCATCGGGTAGAGCGCGAAGACCGCATAGATCGCCAGCGCCGGCACGAGCAGGATGAGCGCTTGTACGCGCGGATCATGTGTCGATTGTCGAAGTGACATGTTTTCCTCCTGGCAGTGAAGCAGCTGCCAGCTGATGAAAGGGGTGCCAGCCGATCGAGATCATGTCGGTCGACCGGCGCCTTGGGAGGAATCAGGTTCTGCTGGCGATGAAGCTCTGCAGCTGCTTGGCCGCCTCGGCCGGCTCGGTGTTGCCGGAAGCAACATCGTTGATGACCCGGAAATATTCCGTCGTGACATCGAGCGGGAACGCCTGGTCGCCGTTCATGTAGACCTTGCCGTATTTCTGGAAGATCCCCAGCCATTCCGCCTCGAGCGGCTTCTGGTTGGCATATTGTACATTCTTGTTGACGGAGGTCGAACTCAACTGGCCGAGCAGGTCCTGCTGGACTTTCGTCGAGAGGAAGTAGTCGAGGAACTTCGCCGCTACGTCAGGGCTCTTGCTCTTGGTGCTGATGTAATTGTACTCGGCAAAGCCATAGAGGCGGTCGGTGTTGGTCGGGAAGGGGAAAATCCCGTAGTCGTCGAGATTGGCGCCGGAGCCGTTAAGCTGGCTGACCAGCCAGTCGCCTTCGAGCATCATCGCCGCGCGGCCTGCGGTGAAGAGGCTGTAGGACTGCTTGTTGTCGATGCCCATGAATGGCTGCAGCGTATAGTCCTTCGTCCACTTCGCAAACTCCGCGAAGGATTCCGTCGCGCAGGGCTCCTTGGTCCAGTCCAGCGTCATCGCCTTCAGCGCATCGTGCTTTTCAGCACCGCACTTCGTTTCAAGGATAACGTCCATGAGGCGCATGACGTGCCAGTTGACCGTGCCGCCGAAGGTGAAGGCAGGAATGCCTGCAGCCTTCAGCTTATCGGCCGCGGCAAGGAATTCGTCGTAGGTCTTCGGCTCTTCCTTGATGCCGGCTTGTTCGAAAAGCTTCTTGTTGTAATAGACGGCCTCACCCTTGAAGGTGAAGGGAACGCCGTGTTTGCCGCCGGGATAGAGGTCGGCAAAAGCCGCTGCCGAGGGCAACAATTCGTCGCTCCACTTATACTCGGCATAGTATTTGTCGAGCGGCAGGGACAGACCGGCCTTCACATATTCGCCGCCGAGGCCGAGGCCCGCCCAGCTGAAATAAATGTCAGGTCCCTTGTCGGAGCCAGCAGCGACGCGCAAGGCGGTCTTGTGCTCGTCGACGGCGCGCTGAACGATCTCGACATGTGTTCCGGGGTTTGCGGCTTCGAAATCCGTCGCCACCTTCTTCAGGGCCGTATTGGCGGCATTGTTGTCGAAGTTGAGGGTCCAGAGCGTGATGTCTTCAGCAAGAACCGGCGTGGCCGATAGCGACGCCACGGCGATCGCAATGATGCTCGCAGTCTTCAATTTCGCAGAAAGGGTCAGCATTACCGTCCTCCTCTTGTAAAGCCGGCCCCTTGTTGCAGATAGTCATCGACATGTCAACTGGTATGATGAGCTAACCATTGTCGCACTGCGCAAATTTTGCCATTGCGGCGATGATGATGACGGCCGAGGCGGCACCGGGATCGATGTGCCCGATCACGCGGTCCCCCAATCGCGAAGCCCGTCCCTTGGCCGCCGTCATGTTGCTGGTCGCTTCACAGCCTGCCCGCGCTGCCCGCTCGGCTGCCTCGAAGCATTGGGGGAGGGGCTTTCCCGACTGCCAGGCATCGAGTGCCGCGTTAGCCGCGGGCTTCCAGGCGTCAACCATCGTCTTTTCACCGGGTTCGGCCTTTCCGCGTTCCTGGATTCCCTGTGCCATTGCCGCAAAGACGCGCAGGAAATCATCATCGCTCAATACCTGCCTGTCTTTGGCGGCCGCTCCGGCACGCATGAAGGCCGTGGCATATAGCGGGCCGGACGAAGCGCCGACCGCATTCAGGAAAGCCTTTGCAGCGACATTGAATGCGGTTGTCGGGGCAATCCCGGCGTCAAGCTCGCCGACCGCTTTCGCCGCGGCCTGGCAGCCCGCATCCATGGCAAGGCCGTGATCTCCATCGCCGATGGCGCCGTCCAACGCGCAGAGATGGTCGCTCTCTGCTGCAATATCCTTGGCAATCGCGGCAAACATGCGCTGCAGGTCTTCGGTCGTAAACGTCATTGATCACCTCGCAAACATCGCGCAATCACAGGGGTAGTCGATCAATTGCTGAAGCTCGTCGTCGAGATGCATGAGCGTGATCGACGCGCCGGCCATTTCGAGCGAGGTGCAGTAATTCCCGACGAGCGACGTATGGAGGATGAGTCCGGCATCGTCGAGCCGGGACTTGACGCGCCGCATCATGATGTAGAGTTCCATCATCGGGGTCGAACCCAGCGAATTGACAAGAACGGCGACACGATCGCCCCGGTCTGCTTTCATTTCGCGAAGAATGCTGTCCATGAGTTCGTCCGTCACCGCGTCGGCCGGCCTCAGCGGCTCGCGCGCCACGCCAGGCTCCCCATGGATGCCCATTCCGATCTCCATCTCCCCTTCTCCGATCAGGAAGTTCGGCTTCAACGTCTGGGGCAGAGAGCAAGGCGAGAGCGCCACACCCATCGTATAGGTTCGCGCATTGGCATGGCGGGCGACACGCTCGACATCATCAAACGAGTAGAGAAGATCGCAGGCTGCGCCGGCGGCCTTGAAGATGAAGACGTTGCCCGCGACGCCTCGTCGCTTGTCCCGCTGATCGGCAGGGGCGGACGCTACATCATCCGTGGTGAGGACGGTGCGCACCTCGATCTCGTCAAGCGCAAGCATCTCGGCGGCCATGTCGAAGTTCATCACGTCGCCGGCATAATTGCCATACATGAACAGCACGCCGGCGCCGCCGTCGACCGCCATGGCGCAGGCGATGATCGGATCGGGTGGCGGCGACGCGAACACGTTGCCGATTGCGGCCGCGTCCGCCAGCCCCTTGCCGACAAACCCCAGAAATGTCGGTTCGTGCCCCGATCCGCCGCCGATGACCAAGCCGACCTTGCCCTTGCGGGGCCCGTTTCTGGCAATGATCGCGCGGGGCATGTTCTCCACGGCGTATAGGTGGCGCGGATGCGTCGCCAGAATGCCTTGCAGCATCTCATCGACGGCATCTGCGCCGGCATTGATAAGCTTCTTCGTCTTCATGCTGATCCTCCCAGTGCGAGCTCCACCTGCATAAATGCGGTTGCACCGCCGAAGGTCAATCCGCCAGTGGGAGGGCTGCGGTCGCCAACGGCGCGAGCAGCAACTCTTTGCCCGCATCTGCCGGCCGGCATGCGCCGCAATCGACCTTTCGTTCTTCGCCCGTCAGATTGACGACGTGAAGCCTGGCGCCTGCGGCATTCCGTGCAACGAAAGACAGGACCTCGGAGGGCGAGGAGGAGACGCATTCCTGCCAGGATGCGCCAGCCAATCGGGACAATGTGTGCACGGTGTTGAACAACGGGCGCCGTCCGCCTTGCTCGGTGGGTTCAGCCGGACCGGCGATCAAACCGAACGGGCCTGATAAGGCCGAGAGCGTCAGGCATTCCAGGCCGGCATCCAGCACCCGTATCGCGTAACCGAGCGCGAAGGCCTCCGCGAAGCGTCCATTGTGGCGCGGGTCGCGATTGGCCATAGGAATGCGTGCGCCCGCCGGATTGTCCATCGTGCGGCTGCCATAGGGGTTCTGCCGCATCGGGATCGTCGACGGGCCGATCCGGTAGGGCTTGTCGCCATAGATCGCTCGAACGGATCGCGTGATGAAGGGCAGCGCTTCCAATGTCTGCATGACGCTGCGATCGTCGGCCGCGTGCACGATCGGATTGGTGCAGTGGCTGACGAAGTCGAGCTGTCCATCGGGGACGCGCTTCCGGTTGAGTTCGGTGAAATAGCTCAGCATGCCGCCGCCGATGCGAATACCGGGAAAGGCGGCGTGGGCTGCAGCATAGACCTCATCCAGGGGCGGGCAATCCGGCCATTTGCTGCCGGGCGGCGTCGACTGTCGGTCGACGGAAGGCGAGATCATAATCGCATCCGGCCGGAATTCCGCCAGCTGCATCTGGCGGGCAATCTCGGAGGTCTCGGTCGCCGGGACTGATTTGCAGGGAAGGGCGATCTCCAGCGCCGAGCGGCCGCGATGGACCGTCGCGATTGCTGCGAACCGCCTGAGTGCTTCGACGCCGTGCCCGGCACCGGGGTCGAAATGGAAGAGGAGTTCTTGGGGAGCGATCTCCGTTAGGACGGACTTTGCCGCGAGGGTCGCATCGGCTTCTTCGGGCGTAATGATAACGCCGATATCAGGCATGGTGCCGGTTCGTGCCCCGAGTTCGAGTTTTATGACGCCGCCTGACGCCGCAGCTGGAGGATGCCGCGTAGCACCGCCGATATCCCTGATAACAAGCGACGTCTTTTGTCGAACGGGCCGATTGGCGGCAATCTCATACGGCCAGGGAAGAGCGAGCGGTCTGACATAGGTCTTGTAGGATGCGTCCGACCAGTTCCTTTGATCTTCCATTTCAAAGGTGTCCCCCTCCATCCGGCATTCCGCCTGAACGCCAGGTATGACCGCGTGAGTGATGGCCCGCATATCCTTGAACGGCTGCCAGGGCTCGATGACATCGGGAAACCGTGTCGCCACGATCTGCCCGTCGATATGCTCGACCGTCGCCGGTGAACCCGCCACGCCGACGATCGGATGCAGGATGCAGAAGCCGCAGCGGTTGGTCTCGAAGCCGGTCGGGGCGATGGCTTCGGCCTCGAAGTCGAGCCGGTCCGGACTTCCGACGATGCGAACATCGATGATGAGTTTGGTATCATCCGGTCCCTCGCAGCGGGCGAGATAGGCGACCTCGAAACGATCGTCACTCTGCTCGATCCTGAGATCGGCGATCTCGGGGCTGTAGGTCCCCCAGTCCCGATCGCGAACGAGATAGGAAATCGCCCGCAGCACCTCGGTTCCATCGTAGCGGATGGTGCGGAGGTTGCCGTTGGCGAGATCGGCTTCCAATTTTCCGGCTCTCAGGTGAACCGGTGGCGGATCGACGAGTTGGGTGCCGTAGAGCTGGAACGCATCGATCGTCATCGCAGCATCGCTCCGACATCGATTGTCTGTCCTCCGGCAGCGCTGTCATAGGCTGCCTCGACCAGGGCGAAGGTCTTCAGATTGTCCGCCCCGGAGGTCGAATGTTCGGCGCCGCGCTCCAGCTGGTCGACCCAATGCTGCTGGATCGCGTAGACGCTCTCCTGGATATTGTGCCAGGGCCGCGAGGCCCATGACAAAAGCTTCGGCGACACGTCCATGGTGGTGGTGCCCTTGGCGTTGGTGACTTCGAGGCCGTAACCCTGGGTCAGGCGGATCGTGCCCTCATAACCGTCGAGCTCGATCAAGGTCTCGGGAAACGGCTCCCTGGAAAGCCTTGTGGCGTAGCTGACGTCGACGACCGACGTGGCGCCGTTTTCGTGATCGAGCAGAATGGTCGCGACATCCTCGCCCTTGATTCTCGGATTGACCCGCTTGGTGCGGGCGGTGAGCGATCGAACGTCACCAAGGATATAGCGGGCGACATCGAGCGTATGAATGCCGAGGTCTTCGATGATGAACCGTTCCCCCTCAGCGAGATAGGGCTGCCCGGAAAAGACGTCATAGGCCGAACGGAAGGAGAAGCGGCCCCAGAAGGGTGTGCCGATGACATCGGCCTCCAGCGCCTTGCGCACCGCCTGGATCGGCGTCTGCCAGCGAAAGTTCTCGTGCACCATCAGCGGTATGCCGGCATTGCGGCACGCCTCGACCATCGCCTTCGCATCCGACAAGGTCTTGGCGAACGGTTTCTGGCAGATTGCCGGCACCCCGTTACGGGCGGCCAGTTCTACCAGGGCGCGGTGGCTCTGCACTGTCGTGGCGATATCGACGAAATCAAAACCGCCATCGGCGAACAAAGCCTCGGCATCACTGTATCGACGCTCGATGCCGAACTGATCGCCAACGATCTTCAGCCGCTCCGGATCGCGATCGCAGATCGCAACAATGTCAGAGCCCCGAACGTCATTCCAGGCATGCATCTGGTTGATCGCAAAGAAACCGCAGCCGATCAGAGCCCCTTTCAATTCCGTCATCTCAACCTGCCTTTGCCATCTGCATGAGGGTGACGCGCTGCTGCAGGCGGCGCTGCGCCTGGTCGACGACGACAGCAATAATGATGACGAGGCCCTTGATGACCATCTGCCAGAAGGAGGAGACGCCCATCATTACCAAACCGTCGGAGAGAATGCCGATGACGAAGGCGCCGATGATCGTGCCGCCGATCGTGCCGCGGCCGCCCGACATCGAGGTGCCGCCGAGCACGGCTGCGGCAATCGCATTGAGTTCGAAGCTTTCGCCGGTTGCCGGATGGGCTGCCATCAGCTCGGAGGAGATGACGACGCCGACGATGGCGGCGCAAAGTCCGGAGAACATGTAGACGAAGATCTTGACGACATCGACCCGGATACCGGACATGCGCGCGGCACGCTCATTGCCGCCGACGGCGAAGATATGACGGCCGATCGGCGTCGAGCGGGCGACATAGGCCGCCAGCAGCGCCAGCACGATCAGAATCCAGATCGATACCGGCAGACCGAAAATGCGTCCCGCGCCGAAGAAATCGAAGCCGGTCGTGGCATATTCAGGCCGGCCGACAAGGTTCGGAAACGTCTGCCCGTCCGACGACAGCAAAGCGAGACCGCGGGCGATATAGAGTGTGCCGAGCGTGGCGATGAAGGGCGCGACGTTGAGCTTGGTGATCAGCAGGCCGTTGATCAGACCGATGAGCAGGCCGATCGACAGGGTGATCAGCACGATCTCGAAAAGGTTGAAAAAGATGGTGTAGCCGATCGGCAATTCGATGCCGTAAAGGATCAGGCCGCCGGCGACCATGCCGCAAAGCCCGACGATCGATCCGACGGAGAGATCAATGCCGCCGGTGATGATGACGAAGGTCATACCCATCGCCAGGAAGGCGTTCAGCGCCACATGCTTCGACATCAGGATCATATTTGCTGTCGAGGTGAAGTTCGGCGCAAAGATCGCAAAGAAGATGATGACGGCAAATAGCGCGATGAACGTCCTGAGCTTCATCAGCGTCAGAAGCGCCGAGCCGTTGTCGCCCTTCGGCGCAAGAGTTGTTGATGTAGCCGTCATCATGACGCGAGTTTCCCTTGATGTCCGTGTCCCTTGGCCGAAGCCGCGATAATGGCTTCTTCCGTGGCCTCGTTGCGGTCGAAGACGGCGACCAGCTGGCCGTTGCTCAAGACCGCGATGCGATCGGAAAGCGCCATGACCTCCTCGAGGTCGGAAGTCGAAAACAGAATGGCGAGCCCGTTTGCCGCCAGCCGCCGCATGGTGCGAAAGACGTCGGCCTTGGCGCCGACATCGATGCCGCGGCTCGGCTCATCCATCAGCAGCACCTTCGGATTGGTCATCAATGCCTTACCGATGACCACCTTCTGCTGATTGCCGCCCGACATCGAGGTCACCTCGAAATCCGGGTTCGGCGCCTTGATCGAGAGATCGCGGATCGCATCGCGAACCGCATTCTTCTCCGCACCCCTGTCGATGTGAAAGAGCCGGGTGAAGCGGCCAAGGCTCGCCAGCGTCAGGTTGGAGGCGATGGAAAGCACCTGGACCAGGCCTTCGCGCTGCCGGTCTTCCGGAATGAGCGCAAGACCGCGGCGGATACGCCGGGTGGTGTCGCGGGCACGAACCTGCTTGCCGTCGATGAAGATCTTGCCGGTCGAGTGTGTGTGACGACCGATCACGCATTCGAAGAATTCGCTGCGCCCGGCGCCCATCAGGCCGTAGATGCCGAGGATTTCGCCTGCCTTGACCGATAAGGAGACATCGTTGACCGAAAGCCCGCCCGTCGGCCGCGGCAGACTGATGTTTTCGGCGCGAAAGACCTCGGCTCCGACGGCGTGGTCCACGGACTTTGCAAAATCCTTGGCATCCGAGCCGATCATCGACCGCACGATCCAGCGCATGTCGATGTCGCGGACCATCGCCTCACCGGTGACCTGGCCGTCACGCAGCACCGTGATGTAGTCGCCGATCCGCATCAGTTCTTCGAGCCGGTGCGAGATATAGACGATTGCCACACCCTGGGCCTTCAGTTCCGCGATCACCTTGAACAGGATCTCGACCTCGGCTGCAGAAAGAGCCGACGTGGGCTCGTCCATGATCAGGATACGGGCATTCAACGACATCGCCTTGGCGATCTCGACGAGCTGCTGCTGGCCGATCGGCAAGTCCTCGACCATCGTATCGGCCTCGATCCCGGCATCCAGACGCTTCAAAAACGCATTGGCCTTTTGAACCTGCGCCTTGTGATCGATGCCGAGGATGCCGCGGGTGATCTCACGCCTGGCGAAGATGTTCTCGGCGACCGACATGTTGGCGAAGAGATTGAGCTCCTGGAAGATCATGCCGATGCCATTCGCCTGCGCGTGCGCCGGGCTGTCGAAGGATATGGGCTTGCCGTCCAGGATGATGCGGCCGAGCGTCGGACGCTCGACACCGGCGATGATCTTCATCAGCGTCGACTTGCCTGCGCCGTTTTCGCCGACGAGGACGTTCACCGCGCCGCGGCGAAGCTCGAGATTGGCGCGCTTGACGGCGACGATGCCCGAATAGACCTTCGACACGTCGTCGAGGCGCAGGATGATGTCGTCCTTTTTTGCCTCTCCTGTGGTCATGGGCCGACCTTCAGTTCCGAAGGTGTTATGAGCGGCAGCTCGCCGCTCTTGGGCAGCGGAAAGGCGCCGATCGCGGTCACCGTCTTGCCGGCGAGGCCCTCACGCGGGATGGCGGAGAGAAAGGTGGTATTGGCCTTCTCGTTGAAGGCTTTGCCGAACTGCGCCCACTCGATCTGGTTCTTGAATTCGTTGAAATTGACGAACTCCAACGTGTCGCGCAGCGCCGTGCCGCGCAGCGCCGGCCCGATCTGCACCTTCGCATCGGCCTTGCCGTCGCCATCGGCGTCGACATCGAGCGTTGCCGCGCGCGACGCTGTATCGGCCGCGACAACCTTGCCGGTGATCTTCACCGCATAGGTCCATGGCGAACTGCTCTGCTTGCGGGGATTGCCGTATTTCTCGCCTGCGGCGTCGGGGCTGGAGGCTGCCAGTTGCATGACGTCCTTGAGGTCGCCGGCGCGCTTCTCGAAATAGGGCACTGCCTCGGACTGCCAGATCGCCTCGACCTTTGCATTCGGGTCGAAGGCGGTCTTGGCCGCTGCCGCCGCCTTTTCCTCAGCCGTCGGTGTCTTGATGATCTTGCAACCGGGCAAGGCGGCCGCCACGACGGCGGCGAGCAGGGCGCCCTTCATTCTCAACATGCTTTAAACCTCGACGTATTGCGAAATGCATTGCGGAGGGCGAAGCGCTGCGCCCTCCGCAATTCGCTGCTGATCAGTTCGTCAGGGCGAAGGTTTCGAGCTTGCCGGCATTGTCGGCATTGATGAGAACGCAATCCATCAACTGCTTCTCTTCCTTTGGTGTCGTCTTGTTCTTGATGTAGGCGTCTGCCTGTTCTACCGCCAGCTGAGCCTGCGCATAGGCAGGCTGCAGGACCGTTGCCTTGATGCCGCCCGACTTGATGGAGTCGCGCACGTCGTTGGAACCGTCGAAGCCGACGACGATCACGTCCTTGCGGCCGGCCGCCTGCAGCGCAGCGATGGCGCCCATGGCCATGGTGTCGTTCCCTGAAATGACGCCCTTGATGTCGGGATTTGCCTGGAGGATGGTTTCCATCTTCGAATAGGCTTCCGTCTGGCTCCAGTTGGCCGACTGCTTGGCGACGGACTTCAGCTCCGGGTAGTCGTCGATGACATCGTGATAGCCCTGCGAGCGGATGCCGGCATTGGTGTCGGACTCCTTGCCCACCAGCTCGACGTAATTGCCCTTCTCGCCCATCAGCTTGACGAATTCCTGCGCTCCGAGCTGGGCGCCCTGATAGTTGTTCGAGACGATCTGGGCGACGGCAACGCCCGTCGCGTTGATTTCGCGGTCGATCAGGAAGGAGGGGATGCCTGCATCCTTCGCCTTCTTGACGGCTGCGACGGAGGCGTCGGCTCCGGCATTGTCGAGGATGATTGCCTTGGCGCCGCGCCCGATCGCCGTATCGATCATTTCGGACTGCTTGTTGGCGTCGTCGTCATGCGTCATGAGCAGCGTCTCGTAGCCGAGCTCCTTCGCCTTGGCTTCAGCGCCGACGGCTTCGGCCTTGAAGAAGGGATTGTCATGTGCCGGCGTGATGATGGCGATGAGATCGGCCGAAAAGGCCGGAAGAGCCGTTCCAAGCGCCAATGCGCCGGCAAAAGCTGCAAGTGTCAGTCTGCGCGTCAGTTTCATTTTTTCCTCCCTGTTGTGAATGAAGCCCCTTCTCCCTGGGGCGGCTAGACCCCGTCTCCCCGGGGCAGTTGAGGGGGGAGGACTTGCCTCCCCAAGCCGGTTCAGGTGATGCGCCGGATGCTTTCGGCGATCTCCTGCGGTTCGAATACTTTTTTCCAGTCGTCGCGCATCAACGCCGGGATGCCGAACTCGATCGCCTTGTTGCAGGCATCCGAGAACACGCCGTCGACTTCCTTGAAGATGACCGCGCCGAGCACGTTCATATGGCCGAGCAGGAAGTCGCGGGCCGCCTGTTCGGGCACGCCGCGTGCCACGCATTCGTCCATGGCCTGTCGCATCACGACGAGCAGCGATGCGCAGACGGTTTCCGACAAGCCCGGTTCGAGCATCGCAAGCTGGTCGACCGTGACCCGGTGCGAGCGCATGACCGGGGCCCAGATCAGCTTGGCGATTTCCTCACCGAGCGCATAGGCGCTTTCCGGACCCTGCATCAGTGCGGAAACGATATGCTGCTTGGCGAAGAGGCCGCCGAAGTGGTCCTTCTTCGCCTGCATGTCCGTCTCGTCGTTGAAGATCGGCGGATGGCAGGGATGGGTGACGAAATAGGTGAGATCGTCACGCTTCGGCAGGTGGCCAGCAAAGGGAGCCGCAGCGTCCAGGGCGATCACCATGGTGCCTGATGCGAGCTTGTCGACGATGCCTGCCGCGACTTTGCCGATCGCCGTGTCCGGCACGGCCAGGATCACCACGTCGGCGCCGTCGAGCCCGACATCGACGGGTACGCAATCGACACCGAGATCGTTCTTCAAACGGGCCTTGCCTGCGTCGCTCACCTCGACATGGCGGACCTCGAAACGCGAGCCTTTGAGATTTTTGGCGAGCCGGTATCCCATTTTCCCGCCTGCGCCGAAGAGGGCAATTTTAGTCATGTTTTCCTCACCTTTTCCGTTCTCAATAGGATCACAAACTGGTATAATGAGTCAATCACCATATCACTACTTAATTTGTTGGAGTCACGTTTTTCTGCGATCGCACGTTTCGGCCGATGCCGAAGGAAACCATCAGTGCTTCCTTCCCTCACGGATCTGGACGAAATAGCCGTCCGTCCCGACCTGGCCGCCTTTGAGCGCGATCTGCAGGCCGTTGGTCGGCTGATAGTCGCCATGTGCAAGGCAAAGCGGAGAGCCCGGCGTCTGGGGCAGCGGAAGGAGCGTCGTCAGCGCGTCGATCTTCAACTGCCTGAGCGCGTGACTGGACGTGTCGCCGCCGGCGACGACGGCACGCGAAAGCCCTTCGTTTTCGATCAGGCGGCGCAAGATCGTGCCGAGCGCGCTGCCGAGCCGGTGACGAGCCCCCGGTAGCTTGTCGATGTCGGCGCCGCGGTCTGCGGACGGTCCAAGCGCGGTGTACAGGATGACGCTTTTGCCTTGCTTGAGCTTCTGGATGCCCGCCTGCACCGCCACATCCACCGCGCCTTCGCCATGCTCCGAGACCAGTGCAAGCGGATCGAGCGCGATACTCTCGAAGCCGTTGTCGACAGCCGTCCGGATCTGGCGCTCGGTCGTTGGCGATACGCTGCCCGAGACGACGGCGAGGCGGTCGACCGGGCCGATATCGGGAAACTCGGCGCCGCTGTTGCCGATGAAGCCGCTCCGCCGCCACGCGCTGAGCAGGGCATATTCGACCCCCGAGGAGCCGGCGACAAAGCTTCCCGAACGGCCGGTGGCACGAAGCAACTGTCGACCCGCGGCCTCCTGCGTCGCCTCGGAGTCGACATCGATGAGCAGGATCCCTTCTGAAGCCGACGCCAGTTCGTCGATCCGCGCATCGGCGTCCGGCGCGGTGATGGCGACGAGATCGGCGAGCAGGACGGGAAGGCGGGTCTGCTTCGACAGGTGGACCGCAAGGTCCGCCTCGTCCATCGGGGTCACCGGATGGCGGCTCATGACGGGATGGCGGTCGATGCGAAAGATCCGGCCCTGGTAAGCGGCAAAGAGATTGCCGAATGCCGTATAGCGCTTCAATTGCGGCGCACCGACGATGACGGGCACGACGGATTGCCCGAATACCGATCGGCCGATTTCGATCGCCTTGCCGATATTGCCGATTTCGGGGCTGGAATCGAAGGTCGAGCAGACCTTGTAGTGGCAGATGTCAGCGCCGAGCGAATTCAGCCACTCGAAAGCGCGCGCAAGATGCTCTCGCATCCATGCGGGCGTCTCGCTGCGGCTTGTCCCGGCAATGCCGATTGCGCGGCAATCCCCAAAGCGCGCCAGCAGTTCCGGCGTCGGAACGTCGAGGAAGAGCACGGTCGACACGCCGTTCGAAGCCAATGCCTCCATGACATCGGTGGAGCCGGTGAAGTCATCCCCGTAATAGCTGACGAGAGGTCCACCCATCGCGGTCACGCGCCCTTGCCTTCGCTGAATTTTGCAATCGAAGCGGCGAGTTCCGGATGATCTTTCGCGTAGATCTCCAACGGGATGTCTGCGACGGCTGCCTGCCAGGCCTGCTGCACGGCCCGAACGCCGGCCGCCGGGCCGGCGGGGTGGCTGACAATGCCGCCGCCGCAGAGATAGAGAAGATCGACGGTGCGGCCGGTCCGTTGATAGGTCTCCGGCGCCTGTCCTCCCCACTGGCCCGAACCGGCAACCGGAAGCGGGCAATCGGAGGCATTAAACAGCGGCGTGCTGACGGCCTTGAAAGACGAGACGAAGCTGTCGTCCGGCTCCCAATACTTGACCCTGATACCGTTGATCTGAAACTGGTCGACCCCGAGCAGCCGCCAGAACTGCTGGTAGACCTTGAAATCCATGCCGGCGCCCGGATCGCGTGTCAGCACGTCCCAACCGTTTCGATGCGCGTGCAGCACCAGATTGGAGCGCTTGCGCAGAAAGCTCATGCCGCCGAAGCCGATCGAGTTGATGTTGACGACGGCGCAATTGCCCCCGGCCTTGGCGACGATGTCGTGGTTGCGCATCATCTCGTCGGGATCGGCATGCGAGATGCCGAAAGCATACATGACCTTCTTGCCGGTCTTCTGCTCATGATCGAGGATGCGCGGCATGATCGCCGCAACGCGGTCCTTGAGCGGCGAATAGGCCGGGCTCATCAGTTTTTCGTCATCCTTGATGAAGTCGACGCCGGATGAGATCAGCTCGCCGACGAGTTCCGCCGTTTCGTGCGGTCTGAGACCAAGCGCCGGCTTGACGATCGTTCCGATGATGGGTCGGCCTTCGACGCCGGTAAGGCGGCGGCTTCCAGGGATGCCGAACTGCGGTCCGGGATGCGCACTTTTGAAGGCTTCGGGCAGCGTCATGTCGACGATGCGGATGCCGGTCATGCCCTTGATGGAGTAGACGCCGCCGATCGCAATGGTCATCAATGCCGAAAGGTCTGTCCCGATCGCGTCCAGTGGAAAGGCGATGTCGACATCGGCGCGATGAAGAAGCGTGCCGGGCGCGACCTCGGGCCAAGTCGGATGACTGGCGCCCTCGAGCGGACGGATCGCCAGCACGCGGGCGGCGACGCGCGATTTCAGCTCCTCGGTCTCGCCAGGGACGGGCACGAAGGTTCCGGTCGACTGGTCGCTCGCGATCTTTTCCGCCATCGCCTCGACGTTGCCGGGCGTTTCGATGCGGTAGGTCAGGGTAATCATCATGAAACGGACGGTTGCTCCTCTCGCCACGCAGATTGCCATGGCGTCAACTCGTGATCTGGAATAATGAGTATTCCAACTGATGAAAAGTGGAATCTTCAGATCCTCATATTTCCACCGACAGCTTTGTTCTCGACACGGAAACTGTTAGGAGAAAACTTTTGAGCCAGCGAGATGTGATGACCCAGCCCCTCGAACAAATCGTCCGCCGGAAACTCTCTGACGAAGTGTTTGATCGACTTGAGCGAATGATCACCTCGGGCGAGCTTCAGCCCGGCGATGAAATGCCGTCCGAGCGCGTGCTGATGGAACGCTTCGGCGTCGGCCGGCCGGCGATCAGGGAGGCCATGCAGTCCCTTGCCAACAAAGGTCTGGTCAGCATTTCCCACGGTGAGCGGGCGAAGGTCCTCAGGCTGACGGCAAAATCGATATTCCGCCAGGTCGATCTCACCGCCAAGATCATGCTGTCGCAATCTTCGGACTCGCTGGAATATCTGAAGAGCGCGCGCATCTTCTTTGAGCGGGGCATGGCGCGCGAGGCCGCGCAGCGGGCCTCGGCAAATGATATCGCCGACCTCAGGAACGTCATCGAACGCCAGCGCATGTCGCTTGGCCGGGCCGAAGAGTTCATCGACGCGGACATGGAATTCCACACCCGCATCGCGCAGATATCAGGCAACCCGATCTACGTCGCCGTCAGCGAAGCGATGCTTGCCTGGCTGAAGGAATATCATACCGAGATGCTGATCTGGACCGGCAAGGAAAAATTCACGCTTGCCGAACACGACGAGATCGTCGACCGCCTTGAAGCAAACGATGTGGATGGCTCGGAAACGGCGCTCCTCAAGCATCTCGAGCGGTCGCGAGCGCTTTACGCGAAGTAATCGCCGATTGCACTTGTGGGCAATGGCTGCTCATCCCCCCGCTAAAAGACCTCGATTGTTGATCGCGTCGCGGCTGTCGAACGCGGTAGTGCATTTTGTCGGCTGCAGCCGGAACAATGATCTAAGAATGAGGTTCTGAGTGGGTCAAGTATGCAAGGATCCCAAGGAGGACATCACAATGCGTATGAAACTCGTAGCAGCGTCAATTTTGGCTATCGGCATGGCCACATCCGCCTTCGCCCAATCGAATCCCGCCCCCGCAGGTGCCACCATTGATAAGAGCCAGGCCGACCAGGGTGGCGGCGCAGGCACCGACACGAAGGCCAAGAAGCCGATGGCAACGGATACCACCACGACTGGTTCCACGACCAGCGGCACGAAGGACAAGGTCAAGTGCCCCAATCCGGTCAATAACTCTGCCAATCTTCAGACGCAGGGCGGCACGAGCAACGCCACCCCGATGGACGAAGCCTGCGCAGCCCACAACAATTGATCGGCTTCTTCACAAAAACTCCGCCTCGTGACCTGACCCCCGAAAGTTGGACAACCAACCTCGGGGGTTTTGCGTGGGCGAACTTCAGTAAAGCAATCCGTCGGGCAGGATCGCTGCCGGCACGACGGCTCCAGGCCGCTAGCCTCCGTTTTGCGATAACGTGATTCACCGACGCGAAACGTGCCGGATCGCGTCAACGACGTGTTTGTTCGATATCGTACGGCAACGATTAGGACGTCCAGAACTTTTCCTTCTCATCCCGGGAGAGAAAAATGGCGTCAGTATCTTCCATACACTCTGCGTCGCACGACAAAAACACGTCCGCAATCGAGCTAGAAATCGTTGCACTGACGCCGGCATTGCGCATCTTTGCCCGAAGGTTCCTGCGCAGCAACGACGATATCGACGATCTTGTGCAGGAAACCTTGTTGAAGGCATTGAATTCGCTTCATCTCTACCGTCCCGGCACCTCCCTGAAATCCTGGCTTTTCACCATCCTTCGAAACACGTTCTGCACCAATTATCGCAGACAGAAACGCGAACCGACGGGAATGGACGTGATGGTGGAACGGATCGCGATCGCGCCGACCCAGGAATGGGCGCTGCGGGAACACGAACTGCAACAGGCACTGACACTTCTTTCCGACGACAGGCGCCGCGCCCTGACACTGGTGGCTGCCGGTACCAGCTACCAGGACGCCGCCAGAATATGTGGGTGCCGGATCGGCACGTTGAAAAGCCGCGTCAGCCGCGCCCGCGAGTCCCTGCTGCTGATGCTCGGAAACCATCTTCGCGACTGATCATGCGCCTGTTCTTTTGATCGTGCTCTTCTCGGAGACGATCACAAGCTCCGGCTAGAACAGGATGATTTTAGGCCGGGTCTGTAAACTCTCCTTTTCCAGTTTATGCGGCGGATTGACGTACAACCCACGCGATGGTATCTATATCTTAATTGGTCAGGCCATTTGACCAGCTGCGCGCTTGAGGAGAAGCCGCCTAGGGAGGCCACGATGTTTTCGCCTGTTGAATCACGCCGCCTGTATCGGCAGGTCGCGGATCAGATTCGCCTGATGATCGCCAGCGGCGAGCTTGCCGTCGGTCTGCGGCTGCCGGCTGAGCGCGACCTTGCGGAGCAACTGTCGGTTTCACGCCCGACCGTCCGTGAGGCGCTGATCGTCCTGGAGGTCGAAGGCCTCGTCAACATCCGCATGGGATCCGGCATCTATGTGGTGCGCCAGCATGCTGCGACCGTCACGGGGGCCGAGCGCGAGCCGGTGGAGGGCCCGTTCGAGCTGCTGCAGGCGCGCGCCCTCATCGAATGCGCCATCGCCGAAGAAGCTGCAGGCCGCGCCAAACCGGACGATATCGCTCTGCTGGATGAAGCTCTGACGCGCATGGGTGGGGTGGTCAACGATGCAATCGCAGTGCTCGATGCCGATCGCGCCTTCCACACCGGCATTGCCGCCATCGTCGGGAATGCGACATTGATTCGCGTCACGGGCGAGATGTTCGACATGCGCATGACCCCTTATTTCGCAAGGCTCGCCAGCCACTTCGAGGGGCCGACGACCTGGCGCAGCGCCCTGGACGAGCATCGGGCCATTCGCGACGCGATCGCCGCCGGCGATGCAGCCGGCGCCAAGGCCGCCATGCGCGCCCATCTCACAATGTCGCAGAAGAGGTTTTCCGAGAGCTTCGGGGAGGAGTTTTCGGGGGAAGAGGAGCGCGGACGCAACAAGCGGCCGTCGAAAGGAACTGCCAAGACTTAACCCAAGCTCGGGAGGAGAGAGCAATGAAGAGCAGACTGACAACGATACTTTGCACCGCGGCCGCGATCATGGCGAGTAGCGCGATCGCGCAGGCCCAGACAGTGCTGAAATGGGCGCATGTCTATGAAACGTCAGAGCCCTTCCATACGGATACCGTATGGGCTGCGGAAGAGATCAACAAACGCACCGACGGGCGCTACAAGATCGAGGTCTATCCGGCGTCGCAGCTCGGCAAGGAAGCCGACATCAACCAGGGCCTCAAGCTCGGGACGGTCGACATCATCATCTCCGGATCGAGCTTCGCGGCACGCGACTACAAGCCGATCGGCGTGACTTACTTCCCCTATATCTTCCGCGGTCCCGATCACTTGATCGCCTACACCAAGAGCGATGTCTTTAAGCGTCTTGCCAAAGGCTATGAAGACAAGACCGGCAACCACATCGCCGCCGTCAGTTATTACGGCACGCGCCACACGACATCAAACAAGCCGATCGCCAAATGCGCCGATATGCAGGGCCTGAAGATCCGCGTGCCTGACGTTCCCGCTTATCTCGCTATGCCGCGCGCCTGCGGCGCCAACACGACGCCGATCGCCTTTGCCGAAGTCTATCTCGCTTTGCAGAACGGCACGGTCGAGGCACAGGAAAACCCGCTGACGACAATCGAGGCGAAGAAGTTCTACGAAGTCCAGAAGAACATCATCCTCACCGGCCACATCGTCGATCACCTCAACACCGTGATCTCGAAGACGCGGTGGGCGAGCCTTTCCGACGAGGACAAGAAGATCTTCGGCGAGGTCATGCAGGAGGCCGCCGAGCGCACGACCAAGACGATCGCCGGCAAGGAAAACGGCCTTATTGCGACCTTCAAGGAAAAGGGCCTGAACGTCGCCGAGGTCGACAAGTCCGATTTCGAAAAGACCGTGATGGAAAAGGCCAAGTTCGAGGATTTCGGCTACGAGAAGGCCGATTGGGAAGCAATCCGCGCGATCCAGTAAAGCCCGAGGCGCGGTGCCTAAGCGTCGCGCCCTTCGCTAACAAAGCTCGCCGACTTCTCCTTCGTCATGCTCGGGCTTGTCCCGAGCATCTGCTCCGATCGATGCGTGGCAGATCCTCGGCACAAGGCCGAGGATGACGGCAAGCAAAGAACGAGCTTTGTCGGCAGTTTAAAGGTCGCGCCACCCAAGCGCGCCCTTCTTCCCCAACCGGAACAAGGCCGATCATGTCGCAAGAAATCCATACGCCAATCACCGCCGAAGAAATCGGTCACGAGTTCGAAGGGCACGCGCCGACCGCAAACGTCTCGGACTACGCCATCGAGGACTGGATCACGCTGCTCGTCTTCTGGCTGATGGCGGGTTGCGTCTTCCTGCAGTTCTTCACGCGCTATGTGCTGAACGACAGCTACGCCTGGACCGAAGAGATCGCCATCAACTGCCTGATCGTCGTGGTCTTTCTCGGTTCCGTCATGTGCGTGCGCACATCCCGGCATATCCAGGTGGACGTGTTCTATCATTATATGCCTGCAGGTCTTGCGCGTGTGCTTGCAACCTTCGTCGATATCGTCCGCATCGGCTTCTTCGCCTATGGCTGCCATCTGATGTGGCGCTATGTCGACATCGTGGCGGAGGAGCAGATGGTGACGATCGACCTGCCGCGCAACATCGTCTTCTACACCGTTCTCGTCGCCTTCGTGCTGATGCTGATCCGCGCGATTATCGTCTTCATCGCCAATATCCGCCGCGGCTACTCCGTTCTGGAGCGCCCCGAAGAATTCCAGACGATCGAGGGTTGATCTGATGCTGCTGCTTCTTGGCTCGTTTCTGGTGCTGATGCTGGTCGGGGTGCCCGTTGCCATCTCGATGGCCGTCGCATCGGTGCTTTACATCGTCCTTTACGGTGTCGCTCCCGACATCATCGTCGCCCAGCGCATGATCGCCGGCGTCGAAAGCTTCCCGCTGCTGGCCGTGCCGTTCTTCATCCTCGCGGGCAACCTGATGAACTCGGCCGGTGTCACCGGCCGCATCTATTCCTTTGCGGTGGCTCTCGTCGGCTGGATGAAGGGCGGTCTGGCGCAGGTCAACATCATCGGTTCCGTCATCTTCTCCGGCATGTCCGGCACGGCGCTCGCCGATGCGGCGGGTATCGGTACGATCGAGATCAAGGCGATGAAGGATCACGGCTATCCGGTCGAGGCTGCGGTCGGCGTGACGGCGGCGTCTGCCACGCTCGGCCCGATCTTCCCGCCATCGCTACCTTTCGTGATCTATGGCATGATGGCGAACGTCTCGATCGGCGCTCTTTTCATGGCGGGCATCCTGCCCGGCATCGTCATGACGCTGCTGATGATGGTCACTGTCGCCGCCTTCGCCTATAAGAAGCGCTGGGGCTCGGACGCGCCGTTCGATGTGAGGCAGTTGCTGTCGGCAGGGATGGAAATCGTCGTCGTCCTGGCGGTGCCGCTTGCCATCTATCTGATGATACGTGCCGGTGTGTCGGTGAATGCCGCAGCGGGCATCGCTCTTCTCGTCCTTCTCGTCCTTGACTGGTATTTCCGCTTCTCCGCCGTCATGGCGCTGATGACGCCCGTCATCCTCATCGGCGGCATGACGATGGGCTGGTTCACACCGACCGAGGCCGCCGTCGCCGCCGTCCTCTGGTCTCTGTTCCTCGGTCTGGTGCGCTACCGCACGATGACGCCCTCGACGCTCGCCAAGGCAAGTTTCGATACGATCGAGACGACGGCATCCGTTCTCTTCATCGTCACCGCGGCATCGGTCTTTGCCTGGCTGCTGACGGTGAGCCAGGCGGCCCAGCTGCTGTCCGATGCGATCCTCTCTATCACCGACAACAAATGGGTTTTCCTCATCCTGGTGAACCTGCTGATGCTCTTCGTCGGTTGCTTCCTGGATACGATCGCGGCCATCACCATCCTCGTGCCGATCCTTCTGCCGATCGTCCTGAAATTCGGGATCGATCCCGTCCAGTTCGGTCTCATCATGACGCTGAACCTGATGATCGGTCTGCTGCACCCACCGCTCGGCATGGTGCTTTTCGTGTTGTCGAGGGTTGCGAAACTCTCTGTCGAACGCACGACCATGGCGATCCTGCCCTGGCTGGTGCCGCTCTTCCTGGCGTTGATCCTGATCACCTTCGTGCCCGCGGTGTCGCTGTGGCTGCCGCAGCAGCTTGGACTGTTGAGATAGGGATGGACACGATGCGGACACGTCTGGCACGGCTTTACCAAAAGGGCGATCTCAGGATCGAGACCGAAACGGTTGCGGCCCCTGGTCCCGGCGAGGTGCTTCTCAAAATGGCGGCCGCAGGGATTTGCGGCTCCGACCTGCATTATTATCAGGATGGCGGCTTCGGGCCGGTTCGGGTTCGCGAGCCGATCATACCCGGCCACGAGGCCTCGGGGACGGTGAGCCAGGCGGGCGAGGGGGTCGACCTGAAGGCTGGGACGCTGGTGGCGGTCAATCCCAGCCAACCCTGCGGGCATTGCGAATATTGCCGGAAAAACATGCCGATCCACTGCCTGGAAATGCGCTTCATGGGCAGCGCGATGCGCCTGCCGCATGAGCAGGGCATGTTCCGGGAATGGCTGGTGGTGCCGGCCAAGCAGTGTTTTGCGGTCGGAGTTGCGACAACCGCCGCGGAAGCGGCCTGCAGCGAGCCGCTCTCCGTCTGCCTGCACGCGGCATCGCGCGCAGGGAATATCACAGGCAAACGCGTGCTGGTCACCGGAGCCGGCCCGATCGGCGCCCTGATGGTTGCCGTCGCCTCCTATCACGGCGCAAGCGAGATCGTGGTGAGCGATCTAGCGGATGCGGCGCTGGACCGGGCCAAAGCGATGGGCGCCAGCCGCACGATCAATGTTTCCAAAAATGCCCAGGCGCTTGCGGAATTCGAGGCGGGAAAGGGCTATTTCGATCTCGTCTTCGAATGCTCGGCCGCCGCCCCGGCCATCCGCGGCGCGATTGCCGCCATCAGGCCGCGCGGAACGATCGTGCAGGTCGGCGTCACGGGAGACGTGCCGATCCCTCTCAACGCCATTGTCGGCAAGGAACTTCAACTCCACGGAACGCAGCGCTTCCACGAAGAATTCGCAACTGCCGTCGAGCTGATCTCCAGCCGCAAGATCGATGTGCGGCCGATCATCAGTCACAGCCTGCCGCTCGAAGAAGCCACCGCAGCCTTCATTCTCGCCGGTGACCGTGCGGCCGCCTGCAAGGTGCAGCTGACTTTTTAGAGCGCGGCATGGGGCCTGTCGGCACAGCGGAGAAGAAGATCGGCTCTTATTGGCAGGCCGTTAGGCCGCCGCCTGGGATCGCGGCTCAGCGCCTGCCTCTCGTGCGCGTCGCCAGAACATTGCGGATCGAGAAGCTGGAATGAATCCTGAGAACGCCGGGCAAGGTCGAAAGGATCTCTTTGTGGATCCGCTCGAACTCGCCCGCATTGGCAACCTCCACGCGCAGCAAATAGTCGGAACCGCCCGTCATCAGAAAACATTCCCGGATCTCGGGATGCCGGCGGACCGCCGCCTCGAGGCGGTCGAGATAGTCCTCCGTTTGTCGTTCGAGGGTGATGTTGATGATCACGGCGATCATCTCATCCGCATTGCCGGTGTCCACCAGCGCTGTATAGCCGCGGATCACGCCTGATTTTTCCATGATTTTGATGCGCCTGAGACAGGCCGATGGCGAGAGACCGATCTCGGCGGCGAGCTTGGCATTGCTCATGCGGGCATCGAGGCGCAGCAGTCTCAGGATATTGCGATCGATCGCGTCGAGAGCGGGCATGAGAGATCGTTCCAAATTTTCATTGATTATGCGGATAATAAGCAATTCAAGCAATAATCAACTACTAAATGATAGGCAATTTCGCTCGTTATTTCATAAACTCCCTGAGGTCGAAAAGGGGTGGACATGGATAGCGATATTTTGGTTTCCCGCACACGCACCGCTACGACCGCGCAGGGAGCCACGGGCTATCTGACGATCGATCTGGCTGCCCTTGGACGTAACTATCGTAAGCTCGTATCGGTGCTGGCACCGGTCCGCGCCGGCGCCGTCGTCAAGGCCGACGCCTATGGCCTTGGCGCTGACCGGGTCGGAAGAACGCTCTATGGCGAAGGTTGCAGGCATTTCTTCGTCGCCCAGTTTGTCGAGGCCTTGAGGCTCCGGCCGGCACTTGCGCACGACGCCCAGATTTTTGTGCTGAACGGCTTGCAGCCGGGTAACGAGATCGCCTGCGCCGAGATGGGCATCGTCCCGGTTCTCAATTCGCTGGCGCAGTGGCGGCAATGGTCGGCGGCGGCGCGCATTCTGAAGCGCTGCCTGCCCGCCGTCCTGCAATTCGACACCGGCATGTCGCGGCTCGGTTTTCCGAGGGAAGAGCGCGCGGGGCTGGCGGCGGCTCTTCGCGACGGCAGCAATGTCGAAATCCTGTTCATCATGAGCCATCTGGCTTCGGCCGATGACATGGACAGCGAACAGAACGGCGAGCAGTTTACCGAGATGTCCCGCATCGCCGACGAGTTTCCCGGCTTCGATATTTCCTTCGCTAACTCCGGCGGCGTTTTCCTGGGCGACGCCTATCACGGCGTGCTCGCCCGGCCAGGCATCGCGCTCTATGGCGGCGCTCCGAATGCCGGCGAGAACAACCCGATGGAGCCGGTCGTCAGCCTTGATGTCGCCGTCGTGCAGACGCGCACCGCGCCGGCGGGAGCGAAGATCGGCTATGGCGGCGCGCATGTTACGCAACGGGAAACACGTCTCGCCACCATTGCCGCCGGCTATGCCGATGGCCTGCCGCGTTGCCTCAGCGACCGCGGCGCCGTCTATTTCAAGGGCATCCGTCTGCCGATCGTCGGCCGCGTGTCGATGGACAGCGCGACCGTCGACGTGTCAGCACTGCCCGAAGGGTCGCTGACCTTCGGCAGTCTCGTCGAAGTGCTTGGCCGCCATCAGACGCTCGAAGACATCGCCCGAGACGCGGGCACCATTTCTTACGAAATCCTAACCGGCCTGGGCGATCGTTACGACAGGCAATATCGCTGAGAGCCGGCGGCTCCATTATTGGGAACATCATGAAGGTCATCGTTCTAGGAGCCGGCATCGTCGGCGTCACATCCGCTTATCAGCTCGCTAAGGCCGGCCATGACGTCACGGTCGTCGACCGGCAGTCGGGTCCGGCGCTGGAGACGAGCTTTGCCAATGCCGGCGAAGTCTCCTTCGGCTATTGCTCGCCATGGGCAGCACCCGGCATTCCCATGAAGGCCATGAAGTGGCTGTTCATGAAGCACGCCCCGCTCATCCTGCGCCCGAAACTCGATATGGCCATGCTTTCCTGGATGGCGAGGATGCTGTCGAACTGCACCTCCGAGCGTTATGCGATCAACAAGAGCCGCATGCTGCGCCTTGCCGATTACAGCCGCATCGCGCTGGCCGAGCTTCGCGCCGAGACCGGCATCGCCTATGACGAACGCATGCAGGGAACCCTGCAGCTGTTCCGCACTGAGCAGCAGCTCGATGCCTCGGCAAAGGATGTCAAGGCGCTGGCTGCCGACGGCATTCCCTATGAGGTGCTGGACCGGGACGGCTGCATCCGCTTCGAACCAGCGCTCAAGCATGTGCGCGACAAGATTGTCGGCGGTCTGCTGACGCCGAAGGACGAAACCGGTGACTGCTTCAAGTTCACCAACGCGCTGGCCGCCAAGGCCGAGGCGCTCGGCGTCCGCTTCGCTTACAGGACGACGATCAAGGCACTGGATGTCGAGGCCGGCCGGGTGCGCGGGGTCATCACCGATCGTGAGCGGATGAGCGCGGAGGCGGTGGTGGTGGCGCTCGGCAGCTATTCGCCGCTGCTGCTCAAGCCGCTCGGCATCAGGCTGCCGGTCTATCCCGTCAAGGGCTATTCGCTCACCATCCCGATCACCGATGCGTCACGCGCGCCGGAATCGACCGTCATGGACGAGACCTACAAGATCGCGATCACCCGGCTCGGCGACCGCATCCGGGTTGGGGGCATGGCCGAAATATCAGGCTATACCAACGATCTCGGCCTGGCTCGCCGCAGCACGCTGGAACATTCGGTCACCGATCTCTTCCCCGGCGGCGATATTTCCAAGGCCTCCTTCTGGTCCGGCCTGCGTCCGATGACGCCTGACGGCACGCCGGTCATCGGCGGGACGAAAGTTGCCGGCCTTTTTCTCAATACCGGTCACGGCACACTCGGCTGGACCATGAGCACCGGTTCGGCGCGGCTCATCGGCAATCTCGTCAGCGGCGGCCAGCCGGAGATCGACGCGAAGGATCTCGCAATCAGCCGCTACGGCTGAAGCCGCCCTGGCAACGCAAACAAGATGTGATTGCGCAAATCCGCTATCATTTGTGTACATCGGAGGTCCCGAATGTCGGTCAATTCTCGTATCCGGAACAACGGCGGCCTCACCCGACAGCTGGCGGAGCAGGGTATGTCGTTTCGGGAGACGGCACACAGCGGAACAGACCCGGACGAGCTCTCGGAAATATTGTCGACGCCGAACTCCCCGATCAAGGTTGCGGCCGAAGGCAATATGCCGATTGCATACCGCTGCAATTTCGTTTCCGTGGGAGAAGAGGTAACCGTAGCCGACTGCACCTACGAAGGCACAATCCTGATCAGGCGGGAGGCGCCCAGCGGCAGGATGATCGTTTTTCTGCCGATGGAAGGAAACGCATCTTTCGAAGGCATGCGGGAGCAAATCTATTCGATTCCAGCCCGTGGCACGATCCTTGAGGCAGGTCGCGCCGCCGGTGCCCGCCTGTTTGGGCCGCGCCGTCATTTCGGCTTGTTCGTCGATCAGGCGAAGATCATCAGTCACCTCACGCATATGTTCGAGAGAACGATCAGCGGCGACATCGATTTTCATCCTCACATCGATCTGACGAGCGGCCCGGGGCTCGTGTTGCAACAAATTGTCTCAAGCCTCCATCGCGGCCTCAGCGGGGACGGACCGCTGCAACGGTCGCCGCTGGCGGTCAGCTCGCTCTGCGACGCGGCGATCTATCTGCTTCTGGAAACCTGCCCCAATCGCTTTTCGAACGAGCTTGCGCTTCCTGCTCCTGCACCGGCTCCACGCCACGTGAAATGGGCGATCGACTTCATGCAGGAACACATCGCCGAGCCGATTTCGCTCAACGATATCGCGTTGGCGGCCAAGGTAAGCGTTCGGACTTTGCAACAGGGTTTCCGGCAGTTCAGGGATACGACGCCGATGTCCTATCTGCATGACCTTCGAATGGTCGCCGCCCATCGCGATTTACTCGAGTCGGACGAGAAGCAGGCCATCGCCGACATCGCGCTGCGATGGGGGTTTACGCATCTGGGGCGGTTTGCTGCCGAATACAGAAAGCGTTTCGGCCAACTGCCGTCACAGACCTTGAGGCGCTGAGCTCCGTCTCGGCGTGCCCGATGGCTCCGTCTAGCGATGGACCAGACATCCGATCGCCGACGGAAGCTGCACGCGGATCTATGCCGCGCGCTTCAGTGCATCGCCGAGTATTGAAACGATCGTGTCTATTTGGCCCTTCTCGATGATGAGCGGCGGAGAAAGCGCGATGATGTCGCCGGTCACCCGGATCAACAGGCCCTTTTCGAAGCAGTCAACGAAGATGTCGTAGGCGCGGGTTCCCGGCGCCCCGTTACGAGGAGCCAGTTCGACTGCGCCGACCAGTCCGAGATTGCGGATGTCGACCACATGAGGCAGGCCATTCAGCGAATGGAGGGCCTCCTGCCAGTACTCGGCCAAGTCGGATGCGCGGGTGAGCAGACCTTCCTCCTCGTAGATCTCCAGCGTAGCGAGCCCGGCTGCGCAGGCGACCGGATGGCCGGAATAGGTATAGCCGTGGAAGAGTTCGATCGCGTTTTCCGGTCCGACCATCAGGCCGTCATAGACCTTGCGGCTGGCAAAGACCGCGCCCATGGGGATCGCGCCGTTGGTGAGGCCCTTTGCCGTCGTGACCAGGTCGGGCACGACGCCGAAATAGTCGGTCGCAAAAGGAGTGCCGAGACGGCCGAAGCCGGTGATGACCTCGTCGAAGATCAGCAGGATGCCGTGCTTGTCGGCGGTCGCGCGCAATTTGTCCAGATAGCCCTTCGCGGGCAGGACCACGCCTGCCGAGCCCGACATCGGCTCGACGATAACAGCCGCGATGGTTTCGGCGCCGTGCAACTGCACCAGGCGCTCGAGATCGTCCGCCAGTTCCACGCCGTGGGCGGGAAGGCCCCTTGAAAACGCATTACGCTCGACGTCGAGCGTGTGGCGCATGTGGTCGGCCGGTATTTGCGGGAAGACCCGCCTGTTGTTGACGAGACCGCCGACGGAAATGCCGCCGAAGCCGACGCCATGATATCCCTTCTCGCGTCCGATAATCCGTGTGCGGGTGCCTTGGCCGATCGCCCGCTGATAGGCGATTGCGATCTTCAGCGCCGTATCGACCGATTCCGAGCCCGAGCCGGTGAAGAAGATCCTGTCGAGCTTGGCTTCTGGACCACCCGGCGCGATAGCAGCCAATTTCGAGGCGAAGTCGAAGGCGATCGGATGCCCCATCTGAAATGTCGGCGCATAGTCCAGCGTTGCAAGCTGCCGCTCGACAGCGTGGGCGATCTTTTTGCGGCCATGGCCGGCGTTGCAGCACCAGAGCCCGGCCGTGCCGTCAAGCACTCGATTTCCATCGACGTCGGTGTAGTACATGCCCTCCGCGGCTGCCAGAAGGCGCGGCGTAGCCTTGAATTGCCGGTTCGCGGTGAACGGCATCCAGAAATTTTCGAGTACGGGCGCGTTCGTATTGCTGAGCTGGTCCATCCTGGCCTCCTTTGGGAATGGCGCCGAGAATGACAATTTCTCCTTTTCAAACAAGTCCTTTTCTTCATCGGTGCAAGTTGTTGAAATTCAACGACTGAAAAGGTATATTTTTGGATATTCTGGACAACGCAAACGAACCGTATCATGTCAGTCGACATCGGCAGCCGCCTTCGCCATCTCCGCATTGCCCATAAGCTTTCCCAGCGTGAGCTCGCCAAGCGCACCGGAGTGCCCAATTCGACGATCTCGCTCATCGAATCGAACGCCTCCAACCCGTCGGTCGGGGCCTTGAAGCGAATCCTGGACGGCATCCCGATCGGTCTGGCGGAGTTCTTCGCCTTCGAGCCCGAGCGTCCAAGGAAGGCCTTCTATGCGGCCGAGGAACTGGTGGAGATCGGCAAGGGCGCCATTTCCTACAGGCAGGTTGGAGAAAACCTGTTCGGCCGCAGCCTGCAGATCCTCAAGGAGTGCTACCAGCCGGGCGCGGACACCGGAAAGGTTCCGCTTGTTCACGAGGGGGAGGAGGGCGGGATCGTGCTCTCGGGAAGGCTCGAGGTGACGGTCGATGACGAGCGGCGGATCCTTGGGCCGGGTGACGCCTACTATTTCGAAAGCCGGCACCCGCACCGCTTCCGCTGCGTCGGGCCGGTTGCCTGCGAGGTCATCAGCGCCTGCACGCCGCCGACGTTCTAGTTCCTGCCCTCGATGCGGCCAAGCACGCCGTCGAGCGCGGCGTTCAATGCCGCAAGGCCGCCCTTCTTCTCGAAGTCGGAGAAAACCTGCTCGTTCAGTCCGCCCTTGGTCGCGAATTCGCGGCTCAGCGCGCTGAACGGTTCGTTGCCGGGACTGTTCGCTTTCTGCGCGAGGCTTGCAAAGAGCGGGGCAATGTAGGCCTGTCCCTTCGCCTTTTCGAGGCCGCTTCTTTCCAGCCAGACGGCAACCTGCTCCATGATGCCGAAATAGGTCGACATCATTGCGCTCGCTGCCGCGAGAAGATCGTATTCCTTCCTCGACTGGCATTGGACAGCCGTTCCGAGCGTATCGAAAAGCGCTGCGACAGCGGTATCCGGCGGATAGATGGCAGTGACGCCTTGCCGGCCGGCGACGAAGGGCAGGGGGATCGCCTGCACCAGATGCACGTCGGCGCCGATCCATTCCAAGAGGGCCTGGCGCTCCGTCGCCGCAACGAGGCTGACGACCATTTGGCCATTCCTGAACGATAGCGCGCGCACGACCTCCTCGGCGACCTGCGGCCGTATTGCCAGGAACACCATGTCGCTGCGCTCGACGACGTCCTGATTGTCCTTGGCAATTCTGATGGTGGCGAATTCGTCTGCCAGCGTCGCGGCGATGTGAGCGCTTCGTGGAGACACGTGAATCTCGGACGCATAGGCCGGCTCAGTGAGAAGCCCGCGAACCATCGCTTCGGTGATCGCGCCGGTTCCGACGAATCCGATACTGTCGACTTTCATTTGACTACTCCGCAGCCCGCAACGGGCCTAACGCGACATCCCTGCGTCGAACCCCATCGCCCACGCCTCGACAAAACCCAGCGGTTGCCGCCTTCGCCCGAGACTATGCATCGGACAAGCTTCGGGTCAATGCCGTATGTCGCAAACCTGCGCCTATGCGCTTTGCGGGACCGATCCGACATGCATGCTGGCGGCCGCGACCTTGGGGGAGAACATCGGTGGCGTGCCGTTGCGTCTGGCGATTGCCCAAGACATTGTCGGCTTGCCAAACATTCGACCAAGCCCATCGAACGTAAAGGCGCCGCCCTTCGACGCCACCCCTTAATCCCCGACAATCACGCAAACCTATTGGACCGTCGGTCATTCAACAAGAAACTCTCGTGCCCGAGAAACCTAACCTCTGCTTGTCCCGATTGCCGGTCCAGCTTGTTGGAATGTCATCGCGGATATTCGATAAGCGCTCGAACTGCCAGAAAGATGAATTTCTCCAATCAAGCGCCGTGAGGTGTACCCAGCAGATCCAAAAGCGGTGGATCTGGGTCAATCTCGGCGCAATTTGACAAGGGGATCAAGTGCGATCCTGCCGCCGCCATACACCATAAGGGTCAGCGCCATCGCGGCCCATGGAAGATGGAAGTTGGCCCAGCCGTCTGGAATAGTGAGTTGGATCACTGCCGTCATCGCGAGCAGGCCAAGAGCCGCATAGCGGGTGAAAAGGCCCAAGACCAGCAGGACGGGCAGGGCGAGTTCGGCAATCCCGGCCGCGGCCGCCATGGTCAATGGCATCGGGTAGGAGAATTGGCTGCCGAATATATGCAGCTTGAATTCCTGTTCGAAAAGAAATCTGGCGCCGGTCGAAAGGGTCAGGAATCCGTCCCACTTCGTCAGCCCCGATTTAAAGAACGGGATTGCCAGGCCGATGCGCAGCGCCAGCAGCGGCAGCGACTGTGGAATTAATGAGAGCAGGTGTTCGGCGCGATGATGAAGCGAGACAAGTGCTATGCCGAGACCGCGGGAGGAAGCACGTTCGACGGTCATGGAAGTTCTCCTTCAACAGGTTCAAAAACGCTGAATGCGCCAAGGCCTATGAGACCGATCAGCGCCGATCCGAAGTCGAAATCGGGCGCGACGGCGAATGCGGTCTGTGCCGCCTCGCCGAGGGTAACGCCCTCAAGGAGGGAGCCGGCGAACGCCGCGTCCCGCGGAGGTAGGACATGTACCTCGACGTGCATTGCCGGTCGCACCACCAGCACGGTCTCTGCCTGCCAGTCGGCTACCGTTGCCACGGTCTCGCCCTGATGGGCGCTCCAGATCGAGCCCACGGGAAAGTCCGACCGGACGAGTCGAGCCGCGGGATGTGGGACGAGCGCCATGTCGCCAAGCCCCTCCGAGGGCACGGCGGCGAGTTGGGCGACATCGAGCGGCAATCTGTCCGCCGCATGATAGGCCCGGGTCCAGGCAACCTCGATCCGGGCGACATCGGGCAGATAGGGGAGAGAAGCCGCGGGGAGAAACGCTGCGATAAAATCGGGGAATTCATCGCCGTAATGCATGATCAGTGGTGAGGCCGGCTTGTGATCTGCTGCGTAGGCGCGGGCCATGCCGGCGAAGAAGTCGGAGCCGACGAGCCGCTTCGTCACGGGGAAGCGCTGGCCCAATGCCGTGGTCAGCCCGACATAGACATTGTTGCGGTAGACGGCGAAGCGCGATGAATCGGCCGCGCCGCGGGCGGTGGTGATGCCTTGGGGAAGCGGTCCGTCCGGGTGCAGCAGGGCGGCCGCGAAGGCATCCTGGCTTTCGGTGAGACCCATGGTCATGCCGCCCGGGTTGCGCCGCGATCCAGGGCCGCGGCTGCCAGCATGGCATCGGCGCGAACTGCTTCGGCGTGAAGGGTGGCAAAATCCGGCACGTCGTTGTCCCACTCGATCAATGTCGGCAGGGGGCCGCTCCGGAACAGCGTGTGTCGGTAAAGCTCCACTACATCGGTTCTGACGGTGCTGCCATGGGCGTCGATCAGCAGCCGGTCACCCACGCTGTCGACGGTTTCATCATAGCCGGCGAGGTGGATTTCACCAACCAGTTCAATCGGGAAACGGTCGATATAGGCGACCGGATCGAGACAATGGTTTACGGCCGAAACCATGACATTGTTGACGTCGAGTAGCAGCCTGCAGCCGGCGCGGTCGGCGATCTCCGTCAGGAAATCCACTTCGTCGATCGTGCTCTCGGAGAACAATAGATAGGTCGACGGATTTTCGAGCAACATTTGCCGGCCGAGCCATTGCTGCGTCTCATCGACATGATCGACGACCCGCCCCAGCGTTTCGGCCGTATAGGGCAGCGGCAGAAGGTCATTGAGAAAGCCGGTCTCGTGGGTCGACCAGGCCAGATGTTCCGAAAAGCTCTGCGGCCGGTAACGGTCGATGAGACCGCGAAGCCGCTTCAGATGTTCTCTGTCGAGGTCGCGCGCTGCACCGATCGACAGGCCTACGCCATGGAGCGAGAGCGGATAGCGGTCGGCAACGGCCTCGAGATAGCGGTGCGGCGGCCCGCCAGCACCCATGTAGTTTTCGGCATGGACCTCGAAAAAGCCGACATCCGGCCTGATGGCGAGAATGGTTTCGTAATGTTCCGGCTTGAGGCCGAGGCCGGCGCGTGGCGGCAGGACGGTGGCACGGTCTGCTGAAACGGTCATTGCTGTTCTCCCGGTATCGACGGATGAGGCGGAGGCCCGGCCAAACCGGGCCTCCGGGTCGGGTTCAACCCTTCATCGGCTCCAGCATGCCTTTATGGCCGTTGACATTCATCGAGGTGCAGGTGCCGGCGGGGACGGCCTTCCAGGCATTGCCCTGGTAGTCCATGGTCGAGGTGCCGGCGCAGGTGGTGCCGGGGCCGGCTGCGCAATCGTTCTGACCCTTCAGTGCGATGCCATAGCACTTCTCATTGCCGACCATCTTTTCCGGGGCGAGCGGTGCGGCGAAGGACGCGGATGCGATTGCACTGGCGAGCGAGCCGGCGAGGGCGAGCGTGAGCGTGGAACGGTTCATGGATGATCTCCTCTTTGACATCCGAGGCCGGTGATCGGCTGCGGTATTTCTGTATTCGTTTGGAAACCACTGATGTTACGGTCTGCCGAGAACACGAGTTCGTGATCGCCTTTTTCTTCTGGTGTGCAAATGTGTTGGAAGCTCATTGGCGACGAGGCACTTTTGATTCTGTTCTATTGGCAGTGGCTGGGATCGTCGCGGCTGATCAATGTCATCAAGCGGCGGCGATGCGCCGATGACGTCCACGACAGGCACGCACTTGAGGCGCCCGGTTTGCAAGCTCCCTTGTGTCGTGACTGAATGCCTTCCCGCGGCAACACTGATTTGCCTTCGGAAGCGAGCATTGGATGCTGCTCGGACGAAAAGGTTCCCGGAGATTTCGGACCCAGAGAAACAGCTTGCCCTCGGCGTTCGTCACCGACGCGTCAGTCTTTGCCGAGGAAACGCTGAAGTACGATAGCGTGATTCTGGTCCACGTCTTTCGCAGCGTAGAGAAGCGTCGTGTCCGCTTGCTGGATCTGGCGTTTCAGCTCCTCGACGGATGGTGACTGCCAGAGCGAAGACAAAACGACGATTGGCAAACACAGGCTGCGTTACGACGGATCGAAATATGCCGTTCCCAAAGATCTGAAGCCGGATGAGTAAGAGGAAGTTGATCCAGGCCGGGTGACGGCCGCAATGACCGCGCTAAAACTGCGATAGAGCGCCGCGTGTCCGACAGGACGCTCTATCGCTTGAAGTGGCGCGATCTGCCCTTCGCCGCTGTCGGCTCAGAAAGGATAATGCTGGGCGGAATCCTCTACCGTGATCCAGCGCAGGTCGGTGAATTCGGCGATTGCCGCCTTGCCGCCGAAGCGGCCGTAGCCGCTGCCTTTGACGCCGCCGAAGGGCATTTGCGCCTCGTCGTGCACCGTCGGGCCATTGATGTGGCAGATGCCGGATTCGATCCGTGCCGCAACCGCCATTGCCCGTTGGACATTCCGGCTGAAGACGGCGGAAGACAGGCCGTATTCGGTGTCGTTGGCGATGCGGATTGCTTCTTCCTCGCCGGAGACGCGAATGATCGGCTTGACCGGGCCGAAGGATTCTTCCGCATAGACGCGCATCTCGGACGTGACGTGATCGAGCAGCGTCGCCTCGACCACGGTGCCCGAGCGCTTGCCGCCGGCAACGAGCTTTGCCCCCTTGGCCGTCGCATCGGCAATCAGCTCCTCCATTTTCTTCGCAGCGTCGAGGCTGATCAGCGAGCCGAGAACGACATGGCCGCGCGGGTCGCCGGCCGGCAGCTGGCTGGCGCGGGCGGCCAGTTTGGCGACGAACTGATCGGCGATCGTCTCGTCGACGATGATCCGCTCCGTCGACATGCAGATCTGGCCCTGATGCATGAAGGCGCCGAAAGTGGCGGCATTGACGGCACCGTCGATATCGGCGTCGTCGAGAATGACCAGAGGCGCCTTGCCGCCGAGTTCGAGGAGGGCGGGTTTGAGATGCCGGCCGCAGGTCTCGGCAATGATCCTGCCGACCTTGGTCGACCCGGTGAAATTCACGCGTTTGACGGCCGGATGGGCAATCAGCGCGGCGACGATCTCAGGCGCATCTTCCGGCGCGTTGGTGATGACATTGACGACACCGGCCGGCAGGCCGGCTTCGGTCAGCGCGGTGGCGATCAGCCGGTGCGTCCCGGGGCATTGTTCGGATGCCTTGAGCACGACGGTATTGCCGCAAGCGATCGGCATGGCGATGGCGCGGGTGGCGAGGATGACCGGCGCGTTCCAGGGAGCGATCGCCAAGCAGACGCCGGCGGCCTGGCGAACGCCCATGGCGAGCGTGCCGGGTTTGTCGGAAGGAATGATTTCGCCTGATATCTGCGTCGTCATGGCGGCGGCCTCGCGCAGGATGTTGGCGGCGAGCATGACATTGAAGCCCGCCCAGGGCGCGGTTGACCCCGTCTCCTCGATCATCAGCCGGGTAAACTCGCCGACTTTGGAATCCATGATATCGGCGGCCTTCATCAGGATCGCGCGGCGCTGGCCCGGGCCGGTCTTCGACCAGGCGCCGAACGCAGCGCTGGCTGCATCGACGGCCGCGGCAACGTCCTCCAGGCCTGCGGCGGCGGCGCGGCTTGCGAGCTTTTCGGTAAAGGGATCGATGCGGTCATAGGTCCGGCCGCCGGAGGCCGCGCGGTCTGCGCCGTTGATGAGGAGGGCAATATTCATCGGAGGTCTCCTTGGGACAAGAACTAGAAGCCGAGGACTTCGGCGTTGATGGAAGCTTCGAGGCCGCCGTCGACGGCAAGATTGGCGCCGTTGATCCAGCGCGCGCCATCAGAGCAGAGGAAGAGCACTGCGGGTGCGATATCGGCAGAGGTGCCGGCGCGGCCGACGCGGGTAATGTCGCTGTCGACCCTGGCGTCGCCGAGTACTGCGCGGAACTGCTTGAGGATCGGCGTTTCCACCGGCCCGGGGCTCACCGCATTCACCCGGATGCCGCGGTTCTTGAACAGCGGCTGGTGGGCTGCCCGCATCGTCCAGAGCAGCAGCAGCTCCTTGGAGAGCGGGTAGCCTTCCTCTTCCTTGAGATCGTGCTCAGCGACAACTGCCGCCACTTCGGGAAAGCCTTCGATTCCGGCCAAGGATTTTGCCCGCTCGAGATTGGCGCGCCAGCCGTAGCCGGCGATCGAGGCGACGTTGATGATGGCGCCGCCCTCGCGCAGGCGGGGCGCCACGGCTTCCGAAAGGGCGCGAAGCCCGTAGAAATTGACGGCGAGCGTCGAGACGACACCGGTGTTGCCGGAGAGGCCGGCGACATTGGCGAGCGCGTCGAGGCGCGCCGGAAGCTGCGCGACGATCTCGGCAACGCCTGATGCCGTGGACAGATCACCCTTGATGAAGGCGGCACTTCCACTGGCAGGCTCGCGGACATCGACGCCGATGACCTCAGCGCCCATCTGGCCGGCTAGTTCCGCCGTGCGGGCGCCGATGCCGGAAGCGACGCCGGTCACCAGGATTGTTTTACCAAAGAGCATGAACGTCACCTTTCGCGAGAGAATCCGGAAGCAAGCCGGCTCATTCTTTCCATTGGATCTTGGTCGGACCGGGCAATTTCAGCCGGTAGCCGACCGGCAGAAGTTGAAAATCGAAGCGGCGCTCGATTTCGCCCCAAAGACCGCGCGGCAGGTAGAGCGAGAAAATGACGGCGGTGGCGCCGAGGCCGATCAGGTACCAGACACCCGCTCCGCCAAAGACGGTCTCGATCGCGAAGAACAGGATGGCGCCGAGGATCGCACCTTCGAACTTGCCGATTCCGCCGACCAGCACCATGAAGATC
Source organism: Rhizobium sp. 10PS4 (assembly GCF_032464805.1). Classification (NCBI taxonomy): domain Bacteria; kingdom Pseudomonadati; phylum Pseudomonadota; class Alphaproteobacteria; order Hyphomicrobiales; family Rhizobiaceae; genus Rhizobium; species Rhizobium sp. 10PS4. Next base: position 289,737 of record NZ_JAWDIW010000001.1, read on the forward strand.
ATGTAGGCCGTCCATTGAACGCTGAAATAGGTCTTCGGCTGGAAGGTCGTGGCGGTTGCCAGCCACAGGCCGCCGGCAACCGCGATGCCGAAGGCGGCGAGCACGAAGAGCAGCCTCTTGGTCGCGATCACCCGCACGCCGACCGAGGTTGCCGCCTCCTCATTGTCGCGGATCGCCTGCATGGCCGCACCGGCGCGGCTGCGCATCAGCATGAAGAGAGCGCCAAGGAGGGCGGCCATGGCTATCAAGGCGAGCCAGTAGATCGTTGCCCGCCGCGTGCCGCTATCATAGACGTTGAGGGAGATCAGCGAGGTTCCCGTTTCCCCCTGGATCAGCCGGTCGAGGTTGACCAGCAGATGGGCGAGTTCTGCTATCACCCACATGCCGATCGCGAACTCGCCGCCCTTCAGGCGCAGCATGAACAGCGAAAGCGGGATCGACAGCGCGCCGGTCACGACCGCGGCGGCAAACAGCGCGACGAAGGGATTGAGCCCCGCATCCGCAAGCCGGATGGTGAAATAGGCGCCGAGGCCGAAGAACACCTGCTGGCCGACCGAGACCAGCCCGCCGAAACCGGCAAGCGCATTCCACATGGCGGCAAGGATCACGTAGATGAACAGGGCCGTCATCCGGTCGATCGCGCCGGCGCCGAGCAGGGCGGGGGCAAACATCAGCAGGGCAAGCACGGCGGCCATGCAGCCGAGCGCCATCCGCGACGATTTCGTCCAGCGTTCTATCGATATGCCGTTGGAGGCAAGGGTCGCGTTGGGGCTCATGTCGGGCTCCGGAGACGGTTGCGCAGTTTGAGAGCGGCGGCAAGTTTGTCGAAAGCCGGCATGCCGAAGCGGGACAGCCTGACGAAAAGCACCAGCAGGAACACGGCATGGCCGCCGATCAGGAAACCTTGCGGATGCAATTGGGCGCCGAGCGATTGGGCAAGGCCGAGAAAGATGCCGCCGGCAAGTGTGCCCCATAGCGATCCCGCTCCGCCGATGACGGCCGCCTCGAAGGCGAAGAGAAGCTGCGGGCCGCCGGAATAGGCGCTGAAGGTTGCCCGCATCCCGAGAAAAGCGCCGGCGATGCCGACCGTGACCATGGTGATCGCGGTGGCGACGGCGTTGACCCTGCGGGCATCGATGCCGACCAACCCCGCCGTATCGGGATCTTCGGCCGTGGCGCGGATGGCGCGACCAAGCGCAAAACGGCTCAGGAAGAACTGCAGCCCGCCGAGAATGAGGACTGCCGTCACCATCATCATGACGGCAAGCTTGCCGACGTAGATGTGGCCCGGCAGTTGCCAGGATGCATAGGACAGATTGCCGATAAAAGGCGCGAGCGAGCGGGTGTCGGCGCCGAACTGCTCGAACAGAAGGTTGTCGATCACGATCGACAGGCCGAAGGTCGTCAGGATCGGCAGGAGCGGGCCACCGCGGGCGCTGCGCTCCAGAATGAAGCGCTGCAGCAGCCAGCCGGCGGCCGCCATGATGGGCAGCACGATCAGCAGGCCGGCGAAGGGCGGAATGCCGGCTTTGGCGGCGAGCAGCCACAACCCATAAGCGGCTGCGACCGCCAGGCTGCCATGCGCGAGATTGATGACCCGCATGACCGAGAACATGAAGGACAGTCCGCAGGCGATAACGGCGTAATAACCGCCCAGCAGAATGCCCTGGAGCAGGGTGTTGATCACGATGCGCTCCTTTCGCCGGCTGCCCGGTGCAATCCGAAATAGGCTTGAGTGACATGATCGCGCGTGACGGCGGCGGCCGGCCGGTCGAGGACGATGCGCCCTTCCAACATGCAGATGACACGGCTTGCGACGCTCATGGCGCGGGCGAGATCCTGCTCGACGAGCACGATGGTCGTTCCCGAGGTGAGCAGCGCCTGCAACTGGGCGTAGACGCGATCGACGACCAGCGGCGAAAGCCCGAGCGAGACTTCGTCCAGGAGAAGAATATCGGGATTGCTCATCAGCGCCCGGCCGATAGCGGTCGCCTGCTGTTCTCCGCCTGAGAGATGTCCCGTCTTGGCGTGACGGCGGGGCTTCAGGTTCGGAAAGGCGTCGAGGACGCGGTCGATGTTCCACTCGCCCTTGCGGCCGGAGCTCTTTCCGAGAAGCAGGTTTTCTTCCACCGTCATCTGCGAAAACAGGCGCCGGCCTTCCGGCACCAGGGCGATGCCCTTGGCGATCCGCTTGTGGGAGGGGACGGCGGCCAGATCTTCGTCGTTGAGAAGGACGCGCCCGGAGGATGGCAGATGGGCGCCTGCGATCGATCTGAGCAGCGTCGTCTTGCCGGCGCCGTTTGCACCGACCAGCGCCAGCACCTCGCCTTTGGCAAGATCGAAACTGACCTTGCGCACCGCCTGGAGCAGTCCGTGACGGACGTCGAGGTCGCGGATGGAGAGAAGGTTCATGCGGGTGTCCCTCCGAGATAGGCCTTGACAACCTCCGCATCGCTCATGACCGTTTTCGGTTCGCCATCGGCGATGATCCTGCCGGCATCCATGCAGATCAGCCGTTCGGCCACCTGCAGGAGGATATGAACGATATGCTCGATCCAGACGATGCCGATGCCGCGGCGGCGCAGTTCCAGGATGGTTTCCACCAGCTCGCTCGCCTCGCCATCCGTCAGACCGCCGCCGATCTCGTCGAGCAGCATCAGCCTCGGCTGCGTGGCAAGCGCACGGGCAAGCTCCAGGCGTTTGCGGTCCAGCAGGCCGAGCGTGTCGGCTGGGCGGTTGGCGACTCCAAGCATGCCGCAGAGCGAAAGCGAATCCACCACGCGCTCATAGGCCTCGTCGCGGCTTGCGGCATTGCGGTGCGATGCGGCGACGAAGACATTTTCGAAGGTCGTCATGCCGCCGAAGGGCTTGGGAATCTGATGGGTCCGGACGAGCCCGGACCGGCAGCGTTCCGCCGCCGTCCGGCGCGTGACGTCGACGCCGTCGAAGGTGATGCTTCCCGCATTCGGCGGGAAGGCGCCGGCGAGCACGCTGAGCAGGGTCGTCTTGCCGGCGCCGTTCGGCCCGACAATGCCGATCGCCTCGCCATCGCCCATGGAAAAATCAAGATTCTCCAGCACCACCAGCGCGCCGAACCGCTTGTGGATCCCTTTGGCCGAGAGAAAGGCTGCCCCCGGCCGTCTTTGAGCTTCCCTCTGCAGCACTGTTCGTTACCCGTTATAGGCGGTGAGCTTGGCGCCGACCGGGACGTTGGGGTCGGTGGCGTTTTCGGTGACGACGTAGTCGAGCGCGAATTTCGAACCCTCCGGCGCCTTCACCCATTGCGTGCCGATGATCGGTCCGGGAGAGACGTTGGCGACGGGACCGCTGGTGAAATCGACCTTGCCGGCGATCGTCGTGGTCTTCAGCGTGCTGATCGCCTTGGCGACGGCCTCCTTGCTCTTGACGTCGGTGCTGGCCTTCAGCGCATCGAAGCCGGCGTCGAGAAGGGCAAGGCTGGCGCCGAGCTGCTGCGTCCACTGCTTGCCGCTTGCCGTTTCATAGCCGTCGGCGAGTTCGGTGCCGGAGACGCCCGTCAGCGTGGATTTATAGGGGAAGGCCTTGTGCCAGTAGGCGGCGCTGCCGATGTTCAGGCCGAGGTCGCCGAGCGCCTCGATGTCGGAGGGAAAGAGGCCCGTCTTGGCGATCTGGCAGATCTTGATCTGCTGGGTGAGGCCCTGCTGTGCGGCCTGACGCCAGAAGGCGGCGAAGTCAGGCGGTATCGGGAACGAGTTGAAGATCTCCACGCCCTCCTGCCTGAAGAGAGCGATCTGCGCGGTAAAGTCGGTGGTTCCGGTTTCATAGGCTCCGGGATCGACGATGGTGAAGCCGGCCTTGGCGAGCGCCGGCGCCAGATGGGTGCGGATCGCATTGCCGTCGGCGTCGTTGGGATACATGACGCCGACCTTCTTGTTGGTCTCGATCAGGTTCCACTGCGAAACATAGGCCTTGTGGAACTCTTCGACGCCGAAGCCGAAATGATAGGTCCACTTGAACGGCGAGGGTGCGCCCGGCTTGGCGCCGCGGCCGAAATACCAGGCTTCCCAGGGCATGACGGTCGAGAGGCAGGGAATGCCTGATGCTTCGCAGGCGTCGGCCACCGGATTGATGGTTTCGGGCGTCGACACGGCGAGCATCAGGTCGATCGCCTGGTTGTTGATGAGGTCCTTCGCCAGCTGGCCGGCGCGCGAGGGATCGGACTGGGTGTCCTGGTCGAGAATATCAACCTTCCAGGTCTTGCCGCCCGCCTGCAGGCCGTTCGCCAGCGCCTTGCGCGCCAGTTCCAGCACATAGCCGTCCGTTTCGCCGAAGCCGCCGAGAGGGCCAGTGCGCGGGCTGATGAAGCCGACCTTCAGCGTATCGCCGCTCTGAGCGAAGGCCGTGCGGCCGGAAAGCGCCAGCGCCGCGCCGCCCGCGACGGTCGATGCGATGAAAGAGCGCCGGCTCAGAGATGCCGCGTTGAATTTACCGCTGCGGAAAATGCCGTTCATGAAATCATTCCTCCCTCTTGATCGGGCCTCCCAGCCCGTTCCCAGTGTTCATGTCGGCCGATCTATTCAGATCGGGTAGTGTCGTTTTCCCGAGGCCATGGTGATCCATCTGAGCTCGGTGAATTCATCGATCGCCGCCTTGCCGCCGAAGCGGCCGTAGCCGCTTGATTTGACGCCGCCGAAGGGCATTTGCGGCTCGTCGGAAACTGTGGCTTCGTTGATGTGGCAGATGCCGGATTCGAGCCGCATGGCGACGGCAAGTGCGGCATTGACGTCGGCGCTGAAGACGGCGGCCGACAACCCGTATTCGTTGTCGTTGGCAACCGTCACGGCCTCATCGACGCTGCCGACCCGGACGATCGCCGCGACCGGCCCAAAGCTCTCCTCGCGGTAGATACGCATGGCAGGCGTCACATGATCGATGACGGTCGCATCCATCAGCGTGCCGTTGGCCTGGCCGCCGCAGACGAGCACCGCGCCCTTCTGCAGGGCATCATCGACGAGCGACCTAACGCGGCGGACGGCCTCAGTGTTGATCAGCGTGCCGAGCGGCGTGTTGCCATCCTTGGGATTGCCGGCGACGAGGGTTGCTGCCTTCGTCCGGAATTTGCCGACGAAGCCGTCGGCGATCTCGTCCATCAGGATGATCCGCTCGGTGGACATGCAGATCTGGCCCTGGTTCATGAAGGCGCCGAAGGCGGCCGCACGTACGGCCTCGTCGATATCGGCGTCGGCAAGGACGATGAACGGCGCCTTGCCGCCGAGTTCGAGCAGGCAGCGCTTGAGATGCCTTGCGGCGGATTCGGCAATGATCCGGCCGACACGGGTGGAGCCGGTGAAGTTGATGCGGCGCACGGCGGGATGGGCGATCAGCGCATCGACGACGGCGGCGGCATCACTCGGCGCATTGGAAACGACATTGACGACGCCGCGCGGAAAGCCGGCGTCACGCAAGGTGTCGCCGATCAGGCCATGGGTTTTCGGGCAGAGTTCTGAGGCCTTCAGCACGACGGTGTTGCCGCAGGCAAGCGGCATGGCGACGGCGCGGGTGCCGAGGATGATAGGTGCATTCCAGGGAGCAATGCCGACGCAGGCGCCTGCCGGCTGACGGACGGCCATGGCAAGGCTTCCCGGAATGCCGGAAGGGATGATCTCGCCTGCTATTTGCGTGGTCATCGCCGCCGCCTCGCGAAGAATATCCGCGCCAAGGCCGCAATTGATCGCCGCCCATTGCGCGGTGGCGCCGGTTTCGCCGGTCATGGCGGCAATGAGTTCGGGCGTGCGGGCTTCCAGGATGTCGGCTGCGGCATTCAGAAGCCTGCGCCGTTCGCCCGGGCCGGTCTGCGACCAATCCGGAAAGGCGGCTGCTGCCGCATTGGCGGCCCGCGTCATGTCGGCAATGGACCCCGCCGAAGCGATCGTTGCGATGTCGCCGGTCAACGGATCGATGCGTTCGAAGGTGGCCCCTTCGGAAGCATCCATCGCCTCGTTGTTGATCATCAGTTTTGCCGAAAACACTGTTCCACCCAATTCGCCATGTGTTGGCGCCACGTCGTGGCGCCAGATGCCGGTTTGCATTGTTGCCATGGGAGAAAACGAGCGGACGCGGCGCCACGAGGGCGGCCTGACCGTTCCTGCATCTGTTGAGGTGCCTCCTCCCAAAGGCTGATGGAGAAAAGGTTACGCCGATCTGGCGCGGATGGAATGCGATTTATTGGGTTAATATTGTAATTATCCGGTGATATCAGCATTGTTTGAGGGTGGGGAGCGGAGGAGAAGCGTTGGCGACGGACGGAGGGATTCATCACTATGCCAGGGGCGAGTGGCACGCTCCGTCGCTATCGCATCGGCGTATCCGTTTTCAAAAAGGACTCTATGCCGATTTCCACCATTTCCTGCTGCTCGGCGGGGGGAGTGGGGAGCTTCACTTCGACAATGGCGAACATCGGCCGCTGCACGGACCGCTGCTTGCCTTCCTGCCGCCGCAGGCGCGATGCGACCTGTCGATATCAGCCGGAACCGCGGCTCATCTGGTCGGCGCTTCGCCGCAGATCATGGTCGATGCGATCGGCGACAAGGTGGAATCCTATTCGCTGCGCATCTTCACCGAGCAGCGCAAGCTGGTCGAGGCATTGGATCCCTTGACGATCACTGAAATCAGCCCGCTGATCTCGGGCTTCGTGCGGGAACTGGGCGATCCCTCCCGCTCCTCCTGGATGGTCGCTTCCGCCTATATCAGGCTCATCCTGATGGCGCTTTGGCGCGGTTCCGATGGCGAAAGAAGCGAGCAGCGCGGACAGGGCGAAGTGGGATCGATCCTGCAGAGGTATCGGCAACTGGTCGAGGCCGGTTTCCGCCAGCACCGGCCGATCAGCGATTATGCCGCGGAGCTCGGCGTCACAGCCGACCGGCTGCATTCCACTTGTCAAAGGGCGCTCGGCCGCTCGCCGATCCAGCTCCTGCACGAGCGTGTGGTGCAGGAGGCAAAGCTCAGATTGGAGCGGTCGGCCCGCAATATCCAGGAAATCTCCGACAGCCTCGGCTTTCGCGACCCGACCTATTTCAGCCATTTCTTCAAGCGCAAAACCGGCCTTTCACCCGCCGGCTACCGCGAGATCGCCCGCGCGTCGGCCGGCTCGGAAAACAGCATGCTGTCCTCGGGTTATGCGGATTGGCCTTAGGTTCAGGGCATTGGTCAAAGCAATGGCTTGCCAATCTTGGGTCACACAATCATGCTGCCGAAATCGCAAGCCGCGTAGACCACGAGTATGACCTACGGCTCGATTTGGCGCTCATCGCGCACGTCGCGCACCGACGCCTTCTCGACGCGAGTTAACCGGAAGTTCGCGTAACGACGGTGCCTCTCGCTTTCACAGGGAGGGGCCGTGGGTGATTAATTTCCAAGCCAAGAGCCCGTAGGTCGATGGACGAACGGGCTTTTTGCAACGGATTGCCGTCACGAAAGGGCGGCGGTTGAACGATTGCAGTCTATCCAGACGATTTCGACGGGCGTCGCCGAAAGAGCTGATCCCAGATGTCGTACCCCGCAGGGACAATCCCGATCAGCAGTGCAGCGGCCAAATCGAACCGTGGAACAAACGCCAGGATGATCGCGCAGAACGCGACAAGCGTCACGAATGCAAATATTGCAAAAAACCGGCTTCTGTTCATCGGTCTATCCTTTCGGGGGCCAGACTCTGCGTCATCTCTGTCCTCCGTAGAGTAGATTCGGCAGCATGTAGACGATGCTCGGGAACAGATAGATGACCACCATGCAGAGAATGACGATCAACATATACGGCATCATGCCGCGGAAGATGTCGGTCAGTTTGACATGCGGAGGCGAGACGCCCTTCAAGTAGTATGCCGACATCGCCATGGGTGGTGATAGGAAGGCCGTCTGCAGGTTGATTGCCACGAGGATACCGAAGAACAGCGGATCGATTCCGAAATGCGGCAGCAGCGGAATGAAGATCGGGATGAAGATGACGATGATTTCAGTCCATTCCAGAGGCCAGCCGAGAATGAAGATGATGATCTGGGCCAGGATCAGGAACATCAGCGGCGACATGTCCAGGCCGGTCACGAAGTCACTGATGAACTGTTGGCCGCCGAGATAGGCGAATACCGATGCGAAGGTCGCCGAACCGACGAACAACCAGCAGACCATCGCGGTCGTTCGCGCCGTCAGATACACCGACTCCTTCAGTCGCTGCCAGGTCAGCGCCCGATAGGCCGCAGCAAGCGCCAGTCCCCCCAATGCGCCGATTGCGGCGGCTTCCGACGGCGTTGCCAGGCCAAAGAGAATGGCGCCCAGCACCGCAAGAATTAGAAAGGCGAGTGGCGCGAAGGATGTAAGCATCATCCAGGCGAGTTGGACCGGCGTGTGCTCGCCCACATCTTCTTTCGTTGGCCGCGGCGCCAGTTGCGGCTGCAGGATTGCTCGCACCACGACATAGATGAGATAAAACCCGGCCAGGGCGAGACCGGGCAGGAGCGCCGCCGCATACATTCGGACAACCGAGATCCCGGAGGTGGCCGCATAGACGATCAGCAGGATGGAAGGCGGGATCAGGATCCCGAGCGTGCCGCCCGCGCAGATCACGCCCGTCGCGTAGCGCACGTCATACTTTGCCTTCAGCATCGCTGGTAGGGCGAGCAGTCCCATCAACGTCACCACGGCCCCGACGATGCCGGTTGCCGTGGCAAAGAGTGTGCAGGTGGCCAGGGCGGCGACCGCCATCGAGCCGGGCACCCGGCGCGTGACGCTGAATAGCGTCGAGAACAGCCGATCGACGATGTTGGCTCGCTCGACGATGTAGCCCATGAACAGGAACAGCGGGATAGCCGTCAGCACGTCGTTCTGGATGACCGAGTAGGTCTGGTTGACGAACAGATCGAAGATCCGGTTGTTGAAGAAACCGCCGATCCAGGTCTGCGCCAGTGTAAAGGCATCGCCGCCGGATTCGAGCGCGCGGTCATAGCCGCGCCACATGCGGCCGGCATCGAAATAGGCATAATATCCGAAGCCGACACCCAGAGCCATCAAGGTGAACGCCACCGGGAAACCGAGGAAGATGGCGAGGATCAGGATGAGGAGCATCCCGACGGCGATATGTGCATCCGTCATTGAGCGTCCCAATCCCGTGGTTCACGTCCAGCGTCAAGTTCCCGCGACGGAAGGAAACCCTCGTCCTCGGACTTGAGCACGTCCAGGCTTTTTGTTTCCAGCAGTACCTTTTCCAGTTCTTCGACATCTTCGGCCTGCTTCGGCCATTCGCCCGTCCTTATGCAGAGAATACAGCGGAAGACCTGCGCCACGCCCTGCAGGAACAGGAGAATGCCGGCGGCGACGATCACGGCCTTGAACTGGAAGATCGGCACACCGGCGGGACTGTTGGAACTGACCTCCAGATAGCCCCAACTGCGTGCGGCATATTTCCAGCCCGAGATCACAAGCGCGGTAATACCGGGAAAGAAAAAGATGAAGTACAACACCAGTTCCAGCCTGGCCTGGGTGCGCGGTTTCCAGAGCCGGTAGATGAAGTCGCCGCGCACATGGCCATCACGCGAGAGGGTATACGCTCCCGCCATCATGAAGATCGTTCCATAGAGCATGTAGCTCAGATCGAAGGCCCAGGGGGTCGGCGCGCGAAAGAGGTAGCGTGCAACAACCTCATAGCCGACGCCGAAGGCCATGATGAGTATCCCCCACGCGAACACCTTGCCGAACCACGCCGACAAATCGTCGGCGAATGCAATGTAACGGAGCATGCAAGCGCCTCCCTGATCTCGAAGAGGGACGAGGCCCGGAAATACCGGGCCTTCACCATCTATTTTCCGAGCTTCAATTTTCCGGGGAAATAGTGTTCATAGGCGAGTGCGAGATCGGCGGAGTTCATCAATTCGTAGTACACGACCCTCTCCACCCACTGCCGCTGACTGTCGAGCACCTTCTTCATGAACGCATCCGCTTCAAGCGTGGGGATGATCTCATCCCAGGCCTTGAGTTGCGCATCCAGAATTTCCTTTGGAGTGCGGTGCACGGTCACGCCATGTTCGGCCTGGAGTTTTTGAAGGTCGCTTGAATAGTTGTCCATCGCGGACGCTGTTATCGCCGTGCTTGCTGCCTCCACGCCATATTCCAGGATCGCCTGCAGATCTTCGGGAAGGTCGTCAAACACATCCTTGTTGAAGAGGAACTCGAAAGATTCGCTCGCTTGATGGTAGGACGACAGCATGTAGTTCTTGGCGACATCCTGCGAACCAAACCGTATGTCAGAGGAGGGATTGTTGAACTCGAAGGCGTCGATCACACCTCGCTCCATTGCCGGCACGATCTCGCCGCCCGGAAGTTGAGCGACGCTCATGCCCATATTCTGCATGAGATCGGCGGCGAGCCCGACCGTACGATATTTGAGGCCGTTGACGTCGTTCACGGTCGCGACCGGGTTCTTGAACCAGCCGAACGGCTGCGCGGGCATCGGGAAGCCATAGAAGCCGTAAAGGTTCAGCCCCATGATGTCCTGGGTGAGTTCTCGGTAGAGATCCTTGCCGCCACCTTGATGGAACCATCCGAGCATGGTGGTTGCGCTGCCGCCAAATACCGGCCCGGTACCGAAGAGGGAAGCTGCCTTGTGCTTTCCGTACCAATAGACGGGAACGGTGTGGGCTGCGTCGATCACGCCATCGTTGACGCCGTCGAGCACCTGAAACGCGCCGACGACCGTACCGGCAGGCATTAGTTCGAACTTCAGGCGTCCGCCGGACATTCGTTCGACCCGTTCGACGTACAGGCGGGCAAAATCCATCCAGATGTCCGACGCGGGCCAGGATGTTTGCATTTTAATGACGGTGGGTGCCTGGGCCAGCACCGCCGGGGCGGCAAGAGCCCCAACTGCGGTTACTCCAACGAGCGTAGAGGCTCCCAGCAACTCTCGACGCGATACTGCCTTTTTGGTCATTGTTCTTCCTCCCTGGATTGTAGTCGAATTCTCCCTGCATTTCCTGGTAGTCTGCTAAGTTGAAGAAGAGGGCTCCCAACCTCTTCGCGATCAGTATCAACAACTGATTGTTCTCATTTGTCAATTATGCACACTTTTTGCAATTCTGACAGACGTTCAAGTGTTGTTGATGACAGCTCGGGGCTGTGGTCCAACGGCCAAGGCACAGTACCGCTGCTCCGCGTTGTCCGGACCACCTCAGCTTAGAAAGAAAAAGCTGCTTTCGCCCGTCGACGATGAACTGGAGCCATGTGCTGAACTGGAACCATATGCTCGCTCTTGATCGCCTTCGTCCCAAGTCGATTAAGCCGAAGAGAGCCGACGTCCACACATGGCGCACAGATGTCGTCTCGACAAACCAATGCTATGGCCGCTTTCGGGGAGCGGCAACAATTGCCTCTATGACCGAGAAGAGGCGCGAAGCTGCCGAACACTGATTGCCCAATGAAAGTCCAAAAAGGGCCGTTAGCGGAAACCGCTCAAGTTGGCTTGACCTCGAAGACCACCCTCACGACAGCGCAAAAATCCTTACCTCTCTCCCGATCCCCTGAAGCTCCGCCATTCGGGAGGCGGAGGTGATGCCGCTGTCGCGGAGGATCTCTGAAACTTGGGCATCCCCAACGATCGCCTCGGTCGTCATGATCACATTGGGATCGGCAAGGCCCTGGACGCGGGAGGCGATGTTGACGGTTTGGCCGAAGTAGTCCTGTCGGTCGTTCAGGTTGACGGCGAGGCATGGTCCCTCATGGATGCCGATCTTCAGGAGAAGATCGTCGCTGCCGTGTTCGGCATTTAGCCGAAGCATCGCCTCCCGCATCCTGAGTGCCGCCGCCACTGCGCGGTCCGGGCTCGGGAAGGTCGCCATCACGGCATCGCCTATGGTCTTGACGACCGCTCCGGCCTCTGTGGCGACGATCTCGTGAAGAACCCGGAAATGCGCTCGTACCAGATCGAAAGCGGCAAGATCTCCGACGCGCTCGTAAAGCGCGGTCGAGCCCCTCAAGTCGGTGAAGAGGAACGTCAGGCTGGTGATCTTGAGGCGCTGGTCGACGTCGAGCGTGTCGGTCCGATAGATGTCCCGGAAGCTCTGGTTCGTCAGCAGGCGCTTGGCGGTCAGGAAAACCTGCCTGCGGCCCAAGAGGTCGTGCAGGTCATCGCCTGCGATGCAGACGTTCGGCACTACTCTTCGATCGGTGTGGTTTTCGAGCGTCAGCCGCAGTAAGCCGGGGCGGAGGGTCAGCGTTTCGTTCAGCGCATGCGTCCGGCTGATGATCATCGAGAGGGTTTGACGTTCGTCGGTGGGCTCGCCCTGCACGTCGATGAACTGCGCCGAGTGTGTGACCGCATCGAAGATGATGACGAATTGCGCCGGCAGTTGCAGGGAGACGAAGGCCTTCTCGCCCGGATCCAGCTCGATCATCTCCAGCTGGATGCGCGCCAGCCTCGCTTCGAGATCGTCAGGCAGGTCGACCCCGGAGCTGAAGAAGATCTGGCGGTAGTACTCGAGCGGCGACAACCGATCGGGATCGTGAGCGGCAATCCTGCGCACGCGCGGGCTGACCGTAAACGTGACCTCGACCATCTCGTCGAGGGTCGGCTCGTATCCGGCCGCGCAGAGCGCGCAATGGTACGTCTCATGGACGACGGTTTTGAGGGTTGCGCCGCTGTCGAGGACGCCGCCGCATCCCGGGCAAAGGACATTCCAGGTCATCTCGAATGCGCCTATGCGGGCTGCATGGAGAAATGCGGCGATGGTTTTCTCTTCATCGAGATCGTGCTTCTCGGCGAAAGCGAGCGCATTGATGCGATTGAGCTCGCGATCCGAGCCATGCATGACGACGTTTTCGATGCACTCGACCGTCCGCGGGTCAGCCGCCTGTCGCAGGGAGGCAAAAAGGACGTCCACTTCGCTCATCAGACAAGTCTCCGTGCGCAGAACCCACGGCGGACGACGCCAGGATCGGGATCATAACACGGGAGTGTCCCAATAGAAATCTAAAGGCTTGGATGCTGCTCGCTTCCTGAGCGAAGGCGGGTTTCACTTCCCCTTGTATATCCGCTTCAGCGCCGTCAGCAGCGCATCCATTTCGTCGCGCGAAAACAGCTCGATGAAACGCTGTTCATGCCTATCGATCAGCTCGCGCGCCCGGGCGAGCATTGCGCGCCCCGCCTCCGTCAGATGAAGTTCCTGGCGGCGGCGATCGGCTGCGGAGGGCCGGCGCTCGATCAGGTCACGGGCGGCCAGCCGATTGACGAGGGCCATCATCGTCGCCCGGTCGGTGCCGAGCGTATTGGCAAGGTCGATCTGCGATGCGCCCGGATTGCCGGCGACGAGTTCCATCACCGCCAGCTGCTTCTGCGTCAGCGCCAGCGCCGCCATGGTTTCGGCGAAGTCGCGATAGACTGCGACATGGGCCATGCGCAGATGAAACCCTAGCAGATCGCCAAGCCGGCCGACGTCGAGGCCCGGCATCGCTGGCGCATCTTCGCCCTCGAAATCGTCCTGCGTTGGTTTCGTGCTCATCGTTCGTTCTCGCCTCATCCAGGCTCATAACCATCAAAATCAGCAGGTTAGTCAATATCCATAGTGCGGATTTCCCCGCGCCATTCGCGCGATCGGATTTGCCTTAAACAGCCTCTTGCATCACAGGAAAAAGATATTAGTATGTGTTACATACAAATTTGATGCCTGCGGCGGGGAGCGGCGGGCATGGGAGGAGAACATGGCGCATTCCATTTCCGGGATGGCTTCGTCGGCGGATTGCGGACTGGTGACGGATGATCCGATCCTTTACCGCGCCCGCGTCGCACCAGGCCGTCCGGCCCTGTTCGAGATCGCCACCGGCCGGCAACTCACCTATGCCGAACTCGATGCACGGATCGCCCGCTGCGCCGGCTTGCTAAGCGATGTGCTCGGAGCGCGCCGCGACGGGGCGCGTGTCGCCATGCTGGCGCGCAATTCCATGGAGTCGATCGTGCTTGCCTTTGCCTGCCAGCGTGCCGGCGCCGTTTACGTGCCGCTCAACTGGCGCCTCAACGCCGCCGAGCTTCGGCCGATCCTTGCCGATTGCGCGCCGGCTCTGCTTGTTCACGACGAGGAGTTCGCGGCAACCGTCGCCAGCGTCGCGGGCGCCGACCCTGAGATGGCGGTGATATCGACGGCCGACGGTGCGGCCGGGCTCGCCGCGCGGATCGAGGCGAGCCTTCCGGCCGCTGCGGTGTCTGTCGATGCCGACGTGCCTTGCGTCCTTCTCTACACCTCAGGCACGACGGGGCAGCCGAAGGGCGTCGTCATCACCCGCCGCAACGCCTTCTTTGCCGCCATCAATTTTTCCGTCGTCGGAGAGATCGGACCAAAATCCGTCGCCCTGTGCGACTTGCCATTCTTTCATACGATCGGGCTGATCGCGGTGGCGCGCACCACGTTGATGCTGGGCGGCACGCTCGTCGTCTCCGACCGCTTCACACCGGCGCGCACACTCGCAGCCCTTGCCGACCGGCAGCGTGCCGTCACCCATTATTTCGCCGTGCCGCAGATCGCGCTCGCCTTGCGCAACGATCCCGCCTATAGCGCCGCGGCGCTGGCCGGCCTGCATGCGCTCTTCGTCGGCGGCGCGCCGCTGACGCAGGCGCTGATCGAAAGCTATCTCGATGACGGCGTTGCGCTGGTCAATGGTTACGGCATGAGCGAGGCCGGAACGGTGCTGCACGTGCCGATCGACCGACGCGCCATGCAGAACAATCCCGGCAGCGTCGGTCTGCCCGCGCCATTGCTCGACATTCGTATCGTCGGTGAGGATGGCCGCGAGGTTGATGAAGGCGAGATCGGTGAACTCTGGCTGCGTGGACCGGCGGTGACGCCGGGCTATTGGAACAAACCTCAGGAAACCGCTGCCGCCTTCACCGACGGCTGGTACCGCACCGGCGATCTCGGCCGGCGCGAAGCGAACGGCTTCTATCGCATCGTCGACAGGCTGAAGGACATGTATATCAGCGGCGGCGAGAATGTTTATCCCGCCGAGGTCGAAGCAGTACTCGCAAGTCATCCCGATATCCTCGATGCCGCGGTCGTCGGCATTGCCGATATCCGATGGGGCGAATGCGGCCTCGCCTATGTCGTGCTGCGGCCGGGTGCTGCGGCAACGGTCGATGAGATCGCCGGCCATTGCGCGGCAAGACTCGCCGCCTTCAAGCGCCCGGCCCGCATCCTCTTGGTCGAGGCCATTCCCCGCACCGCCTCCGGCAAGGTGCAGAAACATGTCCTGCGCCAGTTCCATTCCGACGAAACCCTTCAACGACAGGCCCGTAAAGCGGCCCCGGCATTCACGCCGAAACCCATGGAGTAACCTCATGACCGATATGCAATCGCCGGTTCTGGTCGAATTCGACAACGGCATCGCCTTCGTGACCCTCAACCGCCCGGAAAAGCGCAATGCGATGAATCCGGCCCTGAATGCCCGGATGCTCGAGGTGCTCGACGAGCTCGAGGGCGACGAGCGCTGCGGCGTCCTCGTCCTGCGCGGTGCCGGCGAATCCTGGTCCGCCGGCATGGATCTGAAGGAATATTTCCGCGACAATGACGAGAAGCCGCGCGATGCGACGCTGAAGACGCGGCGGCAGTCCGGCGGCTGGTGGAGCCGGCTGATGTATTTCGAAAAGCCGACGATCGCCATGGTCAACGGCTGGTGCTTCGGCGGCGCCTTCACGCCGCTCGTTTCCTGCGATCTCGCCATCGCCGCCGAGGAGGCGAATTTCGGCCTCTCCGAGATCAACTGGGGCATTCTGCCGGGCGGCAATGTCACCCGCGCGGTTGCCGAAGTGATGCGCCATCGCGACGCTCTCTATTACATCATGACCGGCGAATTGTTCGGCGGGCGCAAGGCCGCGGAAATGGGTCTCGTCAACGAGGCCGTGCCGCTTGCGGAGCTGGAAAGCCGCGTGCGCAAGATCTGCGCCAGCCTGCTCGAAAAGAACCCGGTGACGCTGAAGGCCGCCAAGGACACCTACAAGCGCGTGCGCGACCTGCCCTGGGATCTCGCCGACGATTACATCTACGCCAAGCTGGAACAGATGCTGTTCCTCGACAAGACCAAGGGACGCGACGAGGGGCTGAAGCAGTTCCTCGACGACAAGACCTATCAGCCGGGGCTTGGCGCCTACAAGCGCGGCCGCTGAAGACGAGCCCGGTTCGCCGGGTTGTTCGCGAGCCGATCATCGGGAGGAGGAAAGCAATGAAGATCCACGCCGCGGTGGCGCGTGCGCCCCATACGCCGTTTTCGCTGGAAAGGCTCGATCTGGAGGAGCCGCGCGAGGGTGAAATCCTGGTTCGCGTCGTGGCGACAGGGGTTTGCCACACCGATATCGTCATGCGTGACCAGCATCTGCCGGTGCCGCAGCCGGTCGTGCTCGGCCATGAGGGCGCCGGCATCGTCGAGCGTGTCGGACCGGGCGTTGCCAAGGTCAAGCCCGGCGATCACGTGGTCATGACCTTCAATTCCTGTGGTCATTGCCCGAGCTGCAACGATCATGAGGAGACCTATTGCCACGAATTCTTCCCGCGCAATTTCTTCGGTGCGCGCGCCGATGGTTCGAGCGGGCTCTCATGCGAGGGAGAGCGGGTTCACGGTAATATTTTCGGCCAATCCTCCTTCGCCAGCCACGCGCTGTGCCATGAGCGCAATATCGTGAAAGTGCCTGAGGATGCGGATCTGGCGCTGCTCGGGCCGCTTGCCTGCGGCATCCAGACCGGCGCCGGCGCGGTCATGAACGCGCTGAAGGTCGAACCGGGAAAAGTGCTCGCGGTTTTCGGCATGGGCTCCGTCGGTCTTGCTGCCGTGATGGCGGCGCGGATCGTCGGTGCGTCACGGATCATCGCCGTCGACGTCAACGAGACGCGGCTGGCGCTTGCGGCGGAACTCGGCGCGACCGACATCGTCAACGGCAAGGCAAGCGACGCGGTTGCCGCGATCATGGCGCTGACCGGCACCGGCGTCGATTATTCGATAGATGCCTCCGGCGTGCCCGCCGTCATCGACCAGTGCGTGCGCGTGCTGGCGCCGCGCGGCACCTGCGGCATCGTCGGGGCCTCTCCCCATGGCGCGACGCTGACGCTCGACCTCACCCATATCCTGTCCGGCGGGCGTCGGATCCGCGGCATCGTCGAGGGCGATTCCAATCCCGACGTGCTGATCCCGTTGCTCATCGATCTCCATCGGCAGGGCCGCTTCCCCTTCGACAGGCTCATCACCTTCTATGATTTCGCCGACATCAACCAGGCGGTGGAGGATTCCGAGAAGGGCATCGTGCTGAAACCGGTCGTGCGTCAGCCGGCCGTCTGACACCGTTCAAGGGAGGAAACAATGAACACCGTCACCCCAATCGCCACCGATACCAGCCCTGATGTCATGAAGGCGCTGCTTGGCCGGCAAAGGGCGTCTTTCCTGAGGGAAGGGCCGCCGAGCATCGACACCCGCATCGATCGCATCGACCGCGTCATCGCCCTTCTCGTCGACCATAAGGATGCGATTGCCGCTGCCCTGTCGGAGGATTTCGGCAGCCGCAGCGTCGAGGCGAGCCTGCTTCTCGACGTCTTTACCTGCGTCGGTTCGCTCAAATATGCCAAGGCCCATCTTGCCGAATGGCTGAAGCCCGAGCAGCACGAGGCATTGTTCCCGGACGCGGTGGCCGAAGTGGTCTATCAGCCGAAAGGGATTGTCGGAATCCTGAGCCCGTGGAATTTCCCTTATCAGCTCGCCCTTGCGCCGCTTGCCGGCATTCTCGCCGCCGGCAACCGCGCCATGATCAAGCCGTCGGAGATGACGCCAGCCTCGGCCGCCTTGATGGCGAAACTCATTGCCGGCGCTTTCGACGAAACGGAAATCGCCGTCGTTCAGGGCGGACCGGCCACGGGCACGGCCTTTACATCACTTGCCTTCGACCATCTGATCTTCACCGGCGGAACCGCAATCGCCCATCACGTCATGCGCGCGGCGGCGGAAAACCTGACGCCGCTGACGCTTGAGCTCGGCGGCAAGTCGCCCGTCATCGTCGGCCGCTCGGCCGACCTCGCAGACGCGGCGCGCCGCGTCATGACCGTCAAGACGCTGAACGCCGGCCAGATCTGCCTGGCGCCGGACCATGTCTATGTGCCCGAGGAAAGTGTCGAGGCCTTCGCCGGGCACGCGGTCGCGGCGGTCGGCGCGATGTATCCGGCGCTGAAGGAAAATCCTGACTACACCTCGATCGTCAATGCCCGCCATCTCGCCCGCATCCAGGGCTTGATCGACGATGCCAGGGCCAAGGGTGCCCGTGTCGTCGAGATCAACCCGGCGGCAGAGAATTTCTCCCAGCAATCGGCCCACCGCATGCCTCCGACCCTGATCCTCGATCCCACGGAAGACATGCGCGTGTTGCAGGAGGAAATCTTCGGACCCGTGCTGCCGGTCCTTCCCTATCGCGATATTGCCGACGTCATCGATCGCATCAATGCCAGGCCGCGCCCGCTCGCACTCTATTATTTCAGCCAGGATCAGCAGGAGGAGGCCCTCGTCCTCGACAATACGACCTCCGGCGGGGTGACGGTCAACGACTGCATGAGCCACGTCACGGCGGAAGGCCTGCCCTTCGGCGGCGTCGGCCATTCGGGCATGGGCGCCTATCACGGCAAGTTCGGCTTCCTCGCCTTCTCGCACCCGCGCGCCGTCTATCACCAGAGCAGGATGGTGGAAGCGGAATACATGATGCGGCCGCCTTATGGCGAGGCGATGCGCGGCTTCTTGGCGGCGGCGATCTGCAAATAGAAGAGAAGTGGCGGACGATGCCGTCGGCAGCCGGCTGCTGACGGCATGGGATGGCTGCTCGCAACGAGTGACCCGATTGCGCAGACTTATTCCGATAACGCTATATTGCGTCATTGGGCTGTGCGTCCTGACACAGAGGATGCCGTTGTTACATACGCCCCCGACCTCGTCCTTGTGGCGGACGCCGCTTCCCTGTCGTCGCATTGCTGCCGGTCGGCCTGGCGACGCATCTGCGAAAGAATATGCCCTGGTGGGTCTTTAGTTTAACGAAGCCCAAACCAGTATTGCCCTATGATTGGTTCGGATGACGTATTGGAAGGTGGATCCAACGCAGTGAATGGCATCTGGACGCAATTCGGTGGCAACCTGTCATTCGTGTGCCTGGCGATTTCGCTCTGGGCGCATTTCTCGATCCAATTTCAGAGTCGTTCGGTCATACAGGAAAAAATCGCCTTCGGACTCATAGCCGGCGGTGCCTCCGTCGGGTCCATATTGCTGGCCGTCGAAGTCAATCCCGGCATCTATATCGACATGCGCTTTTCGCCGCTTGCTTTGGCGGGCATGTTTGGCGGACCGATCGCTGCGGCCTTTGCGGCGTCGCTGGCAATGGCCTTCCGCTTTGCTGTCGGCGGCACGGCCATGATCGATGGTCTGATCGCAATTGCCGTCGCGACCGGGATCGGCCTGGCTGCCAATGTCTGGATCCGGAAGAGATCTCCCGAGCTTATGGACGTTGCGCTGCTGAGCCTCGCGCTCGGCGCCGCACTTATCGTATTGATGGCGGTGCTTCCCACCCTGGTGCACGCCCGCGTATTGGCCATCATCGGTCTGCCGATGACGGTATTGAATTGCCTGGCGACGGCGCTGTGTGGTTTCGTTCTGTTGAAGACGCAGCAATGGGAGCTGGAGCGGAGCATCTTGGTGACCGCGTTTTCGCAGTCGCCCGACTATCTCTATGTGAAGGACAGAAACAGCCGGTTCATCACCGTCAATGAAAATATGATCCGCCTTTTTCGTTTCAGAACCACGGCGGAGATGACCGGATTGTCGGATTTCAATCTTATATCGCGGCCGCGCGCCGAAGAATTTTATTATCTCGAACAGCAGGTCATGGACACCGGGGTGCCCCTGATCGACTCCGTCGAGCGTATCGAAGACAGATACCTGCTCGCCTCCAAGGTGCCGCTGAAGGATAGGCAGGGGCGGGTGATCGGCCTTGCCGGCGTCACGCGTGACGTGACGGAGCGGACTGCCCTGGAGCGGGAATTGCGCAAGAGCAAGAACCTGCTGTCGCATGCAATGGCTGGCATGTCCGATGGCATCGCCATGTATGACAGCAAGGGTTTTCTCGTTTTTTGCAACGACCAGTATCGCACCGCCTTTCCGCTATCCGGGGACGCCCGCGTGGTTGGTGCGCATATCAGCGACATCCTTCGCCGCGTCGCCGAAACGGGCGAGCGCACCGGTATCCCGGAAAATGACCGTGAAGAGTGGATCAAGGCCACCGCCGCTACGTTGCATAGCAACAAGGACGAAGAGGTTCAGCTTCACAATGGCGACTGGCGCAGCATCCGGACAAGGCTAGCGGAAGACGGTACGGCAATGGCCGTTGTCTCAGACATCACAGCGACCAAGCAGGCGGAAATCGCGCTCAGGCTTTCGGCGGAACAGCTGAAGAACCTCGCTGAGACAGATGGGCTCACCGGCATGGTCAATCGCCGGGCCTTCGACGAAGCTTTCGCACGTGAGACCGCAGGCAGCGCCAGGAAAAACACGCCGTTCAGCCTTCTGATGGTCGATATCGACCGCTTCAAGGCCTATAACGACACCTATGGTCATCCCGCCGGAGACCAATGCCTGCGTGTCGTCAGCAGGTGTCTGCGCCAGTCCGTAAGCCGCCCGGCAGATATCGTCGCACGCTACGGCGGAGAGGAGTTCGTCGTTCTGCTCCCCGCAACCAGTGCGAAAGGCGCAATGATCGTTGCCGAGCAATTCGCGCGTCTCCTCAGTCAGGAAAATATCGTTCACTCCGGCAGCGAATTCGGACGGGTGACGGCCAGCATCGGCATATCCTGCGCGACGGGAGCCACCCTGAGGATAAACCCGAACCGCCTCCTGACCGAGGCCGATGCCGCGCTCTACGACGCCAAGACGCAAGGTCGCAATCGCATCCTGGCACATTCGCCCGACGAGCGGCAGACTATGAAGGACGTCGGTTAGATCGGATCCTTGATAGGTTTTTCCTATCGAGCCATCGCTCGTGCGCCCTTGATGTTTTCCCCGCTTCGACAATACAGGGCGCATGGACACAAAATTCATCGGTAAGAAATCGGCGGCAGCCGGCGGCTGGGGCGCTTTGAAGAGCTGCGGCAAGCAGTTGCTGCAAAGCGGCATGCCCATTTCAGGGGCGCGGACGGTGCTGAAGGCGAACCAGCCGGATGGATTCGATTGCCCGGGCTGCGCCTGGGGCGATCCAGAGCACGGATCGTCGTTCGAGTTCTGCGAGAACGGCGTCAAAGCCGTCGCCTGGGAGGCAACGGACAAGCGGGCCACGCCCGCCTTCTTCGCGGAAAAGACGGTATCGCAGCTTCGCCAGCTGACGGACTATGAACTGGAACTCAACGGCCGCCTCACGCATCCGATGCGTTACGATGCGGCGAGCGACCGTTACCTGCCGGTCGCGTGGGAGGATGCCTTTGCCGAGATCGGCAGCATTCTGACAGGCCTCGATAATCCCAACCGGGCGGAATTCTACACGTCGGGCCGGGCGAGCAACGAGGCCGCCTTCCTGTACCAGCTGTTCGTGCGCGTCTACGGCACCAATAATTTTCCCGACTGCTCCAACATGTGCCACGAGGCGAGCGGCATCGCCATGCGTCAGGCGATCGGTGTCGGCAAGGGTACCGTGCTGCTGGAGGATTTCGAAGAGGCCGACGCGATCTTCGTGATCGGACAGAACCCGGGCACCAACCATCCGAGGATGCTCGGCGACTTGCGCCGGGCGGCGATCCGCGGGGCGCGCGTCATCGTCTTCAATCCCATCCGCGAACGCGGCCTGGAGCGCTTCTCCGACCCGCAGGACAAGGTCGAGATGCTGCGTGGCGGTGCGACTGATATCGCCAGCCTTTATCTGCAGCCACAACTCGGCGGCGACATGGCCGCGGTGCGCGGGATGGCGAAGGCCGTGCTGGCCGCGGAAGAAGCAGCGGTCGCCGCCGGTCTGCCCGCCGTTCTCGACCATGCATTTCTCGCCGAACATTGCGCGGGTTTTGCAGAATACCGGGCAGCGGTCGAGGCGACGAACTGGGCTGACATCGAGGACCAGTCGGGACTGAGCCGGCAGGAGATCGAACGGGCGGCCGATGTCTATATCAATGCCGAGCGGGTCATCTGCACCTGGGCGATGGGCGTGACCCAGCATCTGCATTCGGTGGCGACGATCCGCGAGATTGCCAACTTCATGTTCCTGCGCGGCAATATCGGCCGGCCGGGGGCAGGCCTTTGCCCGGTTCGCGGCCATTCCAACGTGCAGGGCGACCGCACCGTCGGCATCAACGAAAGGCCGGCGGACAATCTCCTCGATGCGCTGGAGAAGCATTTCCGCTTCACCGTTCCCCGCGAACACGGCCACAATGTCCTTGCCGCGATCGGAGCAATGCTCGACGGCTCGGCTGAGGCCTTCATCGGGCTTGGCGGCAATTTCGCCCGCGCCACGCCCGACAGCGCACTCGTTGAAAAGGCGCTTCGGCGGCTGAAACTGACGGTGCATATCGCCACCAAACCCAATCATTCGCATCTCATGCCCGGCGAGACGGCCTTCATCCTGCCGTGCCTCGGACGCACCGAGATGGATCTGAACGCGGCGGGCAAGTCCCAGCTCGTGAGCGTCGAGGATTCGATGAGCATGGTGCATGGTTCCGCCGGCATCAATCGTCCGGCCTCGCCGCATCTCCTCTCGGAAGTCGCCATCATTGCCGGCATTGCGCAAGCGACGGTCGGCTCCGCCGTGGTCGACTGGGCAGAGCTTGCCGACGATCACGACCGCATCCGCGATCATATCGAGGCGACCATTCCGGGCTTCGAAAACTACAATAAGCGCCTGCGCAAGCCGCGCGGTTTTCACCTGCGCAACACGGCCGCCCATCGGGAGTGGGATACGCCGGCAGGCAAGGCATCATTTTCTTCCGAAGCGCTTCCGGAGGAGACGGTGCATCAGCGTGCGCGAAAGGGCGAGGGGCGTTTCGCCCTGCAGACGTTCCGGTCACACGATCAATACAATACGACGGTTTATGGTCTCGATGACCGATACCGCGGCGTCTACGGGGAGCGGCAGGTCATCTTCATTCATCCAGCCGACCTGGAGGCGATGAATGCCAAGGCCGGTGACCGGGTCGACGTGGTCGGCGAGCATGATGACGGTATCGAGCGTATCGCTGAGAATTTCCGCTTTGTGCCCTATGACATTCCGCGAGGAAGCATCGCGGGTTATTATCCCGAACTGAACGTGCTCGTGCCGCTTGGCAGCGCCGGTACGGAAAGCGATACGCCCACCTCGAAATCCATCATGGTGTCCTTCCGCTGGCGAAAAGCCGCGTGAGCGAAGAGGCGTCCGACGCCGATCGTTTTCTTGCCCTCGTCGCTGCGGCGCAAGGCAAAGATGTCGGGCTGACATCCATACAGGCCGGTCTCCTTGTCGCCGCGGAGCTGGGGATTGCGCGTGACAGCCGCGCCTTTGCGCGCAAGCTGGGGATCGCGCATTCTCTCGTGCTCAGGGAACTCAACGTCCTGGTGGAACGCGAAGGGCTGCTGCGGATCGTGAAGCGGGATCTGAGGACGATGAGAGTGCATTACATGTTGCCGCCGCGGGACGAGGCGTAAAACACCCCTGCACCGGAAGCCACGGTCGCTATCGACGGATTACGCGCTTCCTGGTGTCGGAGGGGTATTCTCCGTATGTGGTTTTATAGACTGCGGAAAACCGGCCGAAATGAAAGAAGCCCCATTTGAGGCAGATGGCCTTCATGGTCTCCTTGCTCTCGGGATCGAGCAGATCCTGGCGCGCGGCGCGCAGCCGAAGCGTCAGCAGATAGGCGGCGGGAGAGGTCCCCCTGAACGCACGAAAACCGGTTTCGAGTGCCCGGCTGGAGACGCCGGCCGCTTCGGCCACCTTCAGCATGGTGATCGGCTGATCGATATTGGCATGCATGAATTCGATCGCCCTGCGGACGTGCCGGGGGGCGATCAGGGCGGGGCCATTCTCCAGGAAATGCGACAGCCGGTGCGGCACCAGGCGCACGACCAGATCGGCCAGCGCCTGCGTCATATGCGCCATGGCGATCGGCGACTGCAGCAAGGGCCCATCGTTGCGCATGCCCAGGATGATCGTTTCCGTGAGATTGCTGATCAACCGGCCTTCCGGCTTGGACAGATCCAGTTCGGGCAGCAGGTCGAGGGAGCCGTTGAACGGCATCTCGAAAGTCTGGCCGATCGTCTGCAGGATGACGGGCCAGTTGATCAGCAACTCGTCGATGACGTTCGATTGCCCATGCATGATGACGCTGTTGGGCTCGAAATTGTTATAGAGAAGCAATTTTCCTTGCCCGGCCTCGGCGATGCGGGACGATCCATAGGTTACCCCCATGCCGCCGCTGCGCGGCACGACGATCGACAGATACTCCGCCGTATCGGCGGTCGGCTCGATATTGAACTGAAACTCCGCCTCATGATAACCCGTGAGCAGGACGGCTTTGTCACATACCGAGAAATCCAATCCCCAATGGAAGTCCTGGGCGCGGCCGACAGGCTCTGCTTCAAATGCGCCAAAAGCGCCCCCCAGCGTTTCGACCATGTTGTCGAAGGACGAACCGCTAAATCGAAATGAGAATGGGGGAGGGCTATTTTCAGTCATGCTTCTCCCATTGTTCGATGTGGCTGTTTCGACATGCCCTTCTTGGCCGCTCTGAGATGCCAGCCTGATGGCGATCCGCGCGGGTGCCGGATTGGTGCACTCTACCAGTCTTGTCAGTCTTCATGCATCCTCCGCCGCAGGGCTTCATCAGAGCCAGCAGATGGTCTGGATGAGCGGAGCTTGCCTGTATATTAGATGATTATAATTTATAGTGAAGCGGCTTGCCGCCGAGCAGGTGGATTTCCGCATGGCATCGGCATCGAGATCAGCGGCGTTCGGCAGCCGATGCAGGCCGAATTCGCGCGTGGAAGGCGTCAAAAAGACCAATCCGTTGAATGCATTATCGATCGTTCCCATCCAGCGCAGATTTGTCGCCCAGACGACAGGAGCTGACAGAACCCGCAGGAATAGGCAAGACGTCAGGCTGCCGGTTATGGTGACAACCCGCTGATAAAACGATTACGCTAAAGGAATGATTCTACAGCTGTATCCGCCACGCCACAGATTTACCCGCGGCGATCTTGCCGAGATGCGCATCATCTGAAGTCTATGGAGAACGCCCCATTCGAAGCCGCGCAGTCGCCTGCCGAAGGTTCTTAGTGGACCGCTTAAAGAGGGCCTTCGGCAGGCGACAGGCATGCAGGCATACGCACGGGATGGAGTGCGTATGTACGATCCCTTCCATCCTGTTGGGGGTGATGGGATGGACGGGCTTGGCTTTGGGACCGCAAACCATCATGGTCTTGGTCGGGTTTCATCTTACTGTTCCCTAGCTATGGAGCAATTGTCGGGTCCCGATATTGTCGGCCAACCGGCTTTTCGTGACGCAGTCTGGACTGACCTTGCGCAAAATGTATATGGACCAGCGTCGCCGAAGCCGCCTGTTGCGCGCAATGAACTGCGCGAAGTGGATAGAGATCTTTAGTTTCTCATTGGGCACCAACGATGGGACGCCGGCATGATGCCGCCGCGCGCGATGCGTTCGGTTCTTCTGAGCTGAGCAATGATTTCTCACTGAAGGCACAAGCGACGGATCGTTTCCAAAACGGACGCACGTGCAGCTTCAAAGTGCGACCGAGAGGGCGCTGTCGCGCCGGGGGGCCACCTCCTGCGAGTTCACCATCGCGCCCGCGAGCTGGCGGAAGGTGACAAGACCCAATGCTTCCCCGGATGGTGAAACCACCCTGGCATCGTCGTGCGCCGCCGATGCCAGGATCCGGACGGCGTCTTCGACGGTCGTGCCTGATGCGATCGTCAATCCGCCTGGCGCCGCACCGGAATGCAGGGGTGTCATGACGGCGTCGACCTGAATGACCCGGCCTCGATTGACCTCCTTGACGAAGTTGGCGATGTAGGCGTCGGCCGGACGCAGAACGATGTCCTGGCTGGTGCCCTGCTGGATGACTTCGCCATCGCGCAGGATCGCAATCTGGTCGCCCAGCCGAAGGGCTTCGTCGAGATCGTGGGTGATGAAGACGATGGTCTTCTTGATCTCCTTCTGAATGTCGAGAAGGACCGTCTGCATATCCGTACGGATCAAAGGGTCGAGCGCCGAATAGGCCTCGTCCATCAGCAGAACCGGCGCATCGTTCGAGAGGGCTCGCGCCAGCCCGACACGCTGCTGCATGCCGCCCGATAGCTGGTTGGGATATTTGCTCTCGAAGCCCTTCAGGCCTACCCGCTCCAGCCAGCCCATGGCGACGTCGACGGCTTTCGAGCGCTCCATGCCCTGCACTTCGCGGCCGAAGATGGTATTGTCGAGAACATTCCGGTGCGGCAGAAGCGCGAACTTCTGAAACACCATTGCCGTCTGGTGCCGGCGAAACGTCCGCAATTCGGTCTCGTTCATTTTCACCACATCGACGCCGTCGACAAGCACTTCACCGGCGGTTGGATCGATCAGACGGTTGATGTGGCGGATGAGCGTCGATTTGCCCGAACCCGAAAGGCCCATGATGACCTGGATGCGGCCCGAGGGTATCTCGACATTGATATCTTTCAGGCCGAGCACGTGGCCGTGCTTTTCGTTGAGCTCGGTCTTCGACAATCCCTTTTTGACGGCGTCGACATGAGCGCCGGGATTGGGACCGAAGATCTTGTAGAGATGGCGGATCTTGATGCCGCCGAAACGTTGATCAGCCATGGACGATCTCCCGATGCTTCTGGAGCCGCTTGCCATACGCCTGGCTGACCCGGTCGAAGATGATGGCAATGCCGACGATGGCAAGGCCGTTGAAAATACCCAGGGTGAAGTACTGGTTGGCGATCGCCTTCAGAACCGGCTGGCCAAGACCCTGGACGCCGATCATCGAAGCGACGACCACCATGGCGAGCGCCATCATGATGGTCTGGTTGATACCGGCCATGATGGTGGGAAGCGCCAGCGGCAGCTGGACCTTGAACAGCTTCTGCGAACTCGACGTTCCGAACGCATCGGCTGCCTCGAGCACGTCCTTGTCGACCAGCCGGATACCGAGGTCGGTCAGTCTTATCATCGGCGGGATGGCATAGATGACGACGGCGATCAGTCCCGGTACCTTGCCGATGCCGAGCAGCATGACGACAGGGATCAGATAGACGAAGCTCGGCATGGTCTGCATGACGTCGAGGATCGGATTGATAACGCGCTGCAGCCGGTCGGAACGCGCCATCAATATCCCCATCGGAATGCCGATGGCGATGGAGAGCACGGTACAGACGAAGATCATCGAGACCGTCCGCATCGTATCGTCCCACATGTCGAAATAGCCGATCAGCAGCAGGGTGACGAGACAGCCGAAGACGATCTTCAGGCTGCGGCTCGCAAACCATGCGATGACAAGGATGATCGCCGTAATGATCGGCCACGGCGTCTGCGTCATGAAGCGGTCGGCGGCGATCAGGAAATGCTGCAGCGGAGAGAAGAGGCTTTCGATCGCGTCGCCATAGGTGCGGGTAAATGCGCGAAAACCGTCATCGATCGCCTTCTTCAGATTGCGAAGGGCATCGTCATCCATATGCGGGAATTTATAAAACCATTCCATTCGGTTCCCCTTTTTCTTCAAAGAGCCGCGGCAGTCTTTTTGATTTTATCGGCAGCGAGAGGCGGTGCGCATTGAGCGCACCGCAGTAGTCGGTGTGAGAGCATGATGCCGAAAAGTGTGATCTGTTTTCGGACGACATCATGCTCTCACTATTTAGCTTAGAACAGGATTCAGATTTTAAGCCGAACAGGCCTAAAATCATCCTGTTCTAGAGAGCAGCTTCGATCTTCGTGGCTGCCTCAGGCGAGACCCACTTGGTCCAGAGGTCCTTGTTTTCTTTGAGGAAGTGCTTGGCACCGTCCTCGCCGGTCGCCTGGTTGTCGGTCATCCAGGCCATGAGCTTGTTGACCGTTTCATTGCTCCAGGAGCGCTTCGTCAGGTAGTCCATGACTTCAGGGCCGACCTTTTCCGAGAAAGGCTTTGCAACCAGGGTGACGATCTTGTCGACCGGCCATGCATTCGGCTTCGGATCAGGGCAATCGGCAACGGTATTGCAGCGCTTCCATTCGGCGGCGTCGTTCGGCACGCCGGCTTCCAGCTTGACCATCTCATACTTGCCGAGCAGCGCGGTCGGCGCCCAGTAATAGCCGGCCCAGCCTTCCTTGCGTTCGTAGGCCTTGGAAATCGAACCATCGAGGCCGGCAGCCGAGCCGGTATCGACGAGGGTGAAGCCGGCCTTGTCGGCTTCGAAGGCCTTGTAGAGCTGCGTCGTCACCACGGTGCCGCCCCAGCCCTGCGGCCCGTTGTAGATCGCGCCCTTCTTGGGATCCTCAGGAGCGGGGAAGAGTTCCGGATGCTTCAGCACGTCGCCGATGGTCTTGATATCAGGATGGGCATCGGCCAGATATTTGGGAATCCACCAACCCTGCACGCCGCCATCGGGCAGCGGAGAGCCGACCTGGACGATCCGGCCTTCTTCCGTTCCCTTCTTGACGACATCCGGCAGCAGGTCGATCCATGCTTCCGGTGCGATGTCCGGCTGGCCCTTTTCGGCCATCGAGGTGATCGTCGGGACGGTATCGCCGACGGTGATTTCGGCCTCACAGCCATAACCTTCGTTCAGGATGAACTTGTCGAGGTTGGAGAGAACCTCTGCACTCTGCCAGTTCATGCTGGCGATGGTGACAGTGCCGCATTCGGCGGCGCTGGCGAAAGACGCCCCGCCGATCAGGCCGAACGTCAGACATGTCGATGCGAATAGTTTTTTCATTCTCGTTCCCTCTGTTTAGCGGCCGGTTTTGCCGAGCGGGGCGCCGCAGGACCCGCTCCAACGGTTGTCAGGAAGCCTCTCCCATACTCACCGATTTCTTGAATGCCGCCGATAGTCCCTTCGCGACCGAAGCGTCGAACCCAGCAGCACGCATGCCTTCGATGGCTGCCGCCGTGGTTCCGCGATAGCCGAGAAAGGTTTGAACGACATCGTCAGGAGATTCGTCTTGGCGCTCCAGCAGGCGGCCGGCGCCCGTGATCACCGTGTTGACGGCGCGGCGCGCAATCTCCGCCGACAGGCCATTTGCCACGGCGTCGCTCATCATGGCGGCGGCGAGCAATGCCGGGAACGCCGGTCCTGACCCGGAAAGGCCGGTGAGGTAATCGATGTCGCTTTCCCTTGCGACCTCGTCCTCAGATCCGCATGCCTGAAAAATCGCGCGGACAAGCGCCCGGTCGCCTTCGCTGACATCGCTCGCGCCAATCCACGGCGTATAGGACTTGGCCACTTCGGCGGCGGCGTTCGGCAAAGCGCGGACGACCCGCCTGGTCTTGTGGCGCTCGGAAAGTGCGTCCAGGCGGATGCCCGCCATGACAGATATCACAAGCTTGCCGCCGGCATCGACATCAAGAGCACGCCAGTCATCAGGACGGACAGAGAGAAGGATCACGTCCGAACGGTCGGCAAGCGCCTGATTGTCCGTGGCCAGGAATGAATTCGGGAAGCGGCGCGGCTGCTCGCTGCGATAGGAGAGGGAGAGATTTCGAGGTTCGATCCGGCCGGCATCAAGGATCGAGCCGGCGATTGCGCCGCCAAGCCATCCGCCGCCGCCAATGATCCCGATCCTCAAGGACACGCTCATCCCGGCGTTCCCTAACCCGGCCTGTAGCCATGCCGGGAGAAGAAGCGATCGAGCTCCCTCTGCTGCGGCACTTCGCCGGTGTAGATCGCGATATATTCGGGAATCCGTTTCATGCGGACGGCGAGTTCCTCCTTGGCTTGCATGGAGATATATCCGATCTGCACGAGGTAAGTTGTTCGCGCTCGGACATCTGATGTCGCTTCTGGTAGCCCAAACCGGATAAACATCCGCTTGAGCGCATCAAGCCGGAGCTGATCGGCTTGCCGGACCTCGGCGAGAATCTCGTCGGACTGCAGCGCCCAGCTGCGCACGGCGAATTCGAACCTGGCGTCGAACAGATCATTGTTGAGCCAGCAGTCGAAGACGTTGAGCATCGCCTCGGCGAGCGATTCCGCGTAAGCTTCGGACTGCTTGACGATGTTGCCGGTGTTTTTATCGCGCCACCGCGCCACAAGCCCGGCCAGAAGTTCCTCCCGATCCTTGAAGAACCAGTAAAAGCTCGTGCGCGAGAGATTGAGCTTCTTCGCCAGCGGCAGAATCTTCACCGAATCCACGCCGGAATCCAGCAGCGAGTGGTAAGCTGCTTCCAGCCATCCCTCCTGTGATCCGCGCCAGCCAGTGTCGTTCAAAGCCTGATCCATGGGCTATCTCCTATCAAATTATCAAGCCGCGTACAAGAAAAATGTACATCAGTGTCGAAAACAACGACCCAGTTGTTTTCAATGTTGACACATATGTACATTGTGCTTAGCGTCTGCTCTGACGTTTTTAATCCGGAACCACGGTCCATGTCGAACGATCCCCTTCTTCAACCCTACCAGCTCAAGCATCTGACGCTACGCAACCGTATCATCGTGACCTCCCACGAACCGGCCTATCCGGAAGACGGCATGCCGAAGGAGAGGTACCGTGCCTATACGGTGGAGCGGGCAAAGGGCGGGGTGGCCTTGACGATGACGGCGGGCTCGGCTGCGGTTTCCAGAGACAGCCCGCCGGTCTTCAACAACCTGCTCGCCTATAAGGACGAGATCGTACCCTGGGTCAGGGAAATGACCGACGCCGTGCATGAAGAGGGTGCGGCGATCATGATCCAGCTCACTCATCTCGGCCGGCGCACGCGCTGGGACAAGGGCGACTGGCTGCCTGTCGTGGCGCCGTCGCATCATCGCGAGGCCTCCCACCGCTCCTTCCCGAAGAAGATGGAAGATTGGGACATCGAGCGCATCATCAAGGATTTCGCCGACGCTGCCGAGCGCATGAAGGCGGGCGGCATGGACGGCGTCGAGCTGGAAGCCTACGGCCACCTGATCGACCAGTTCACCTCGCCGCTCACCAACGAGCTCGACGGTCCCTATGGCGGCTCGCTCGACAACCGTTTGCGCTTCTGTCTCGATGTCTTCAAGGCGATCCGGCAAAGGGTGGGGAACGACTTCATTCTGGGCGTGCGCTACACCGCAGACGAATGTCTTCCCGGCGGCACCGGTAAGGGCGACGGCATCGAAATCTCCAAGCGCCTCAAGGAAAGCGGCCTGATCGATTACCTGAACGTGATCCGCGGTCACATCGATACCGATGCGGGTCTGACCGACGTAATCCCGATCCAGGGCATGGCGAATTCACCGCATCTCGATTTCGCCGGCGAAATTCGCGCCGCAACCAACTTTCCGACCTTCCATGCGGCGAAAATCCCGGACGTCGCCACCGCGCGCCACGCGATCGCCTCCGGTAAGGTCGATATGGTCGGCATGACGCGCGCCCACATGACCGACCCGCATATCGTCCGCAAGATCATTGAAAAGCGCGAAGACGATATTCGTCCCTGCGTCGGCGCCAATTACTGTCTCGATCGCATCTATCAAGGCGGGGCCGCCTTCTGTATCCATAACGCAGCCACCGGCCGCGAACTGACCATGCCGCATATCGTGGCAAAGGCAGACACCAAGAAAAAGGTCGTCATCGTCGGCGCCGGCCCGGCCGGTCTGGAAGCGGCGCGCGTCGCCGGAGAACGCGGCCACCAGGTCGTGGTTTTCGAAGCGGCGAGCAATCCCGGTGGTCAGATCCGCCTCACCGCCCAGAGCGAGCGCCGCAGGGAAATGATCAGCATCATCGACTGGCGCATGAGCCAGTGCGAGAAATACGATGTCACCTTCCACTTCAACACCTGGGCGGAAGCGGACACCATCGGAGCCGAGAACCCCGATGTCGTCATCATCGCGACCGGCGGCTTGCCGCATACCGAGGTTCTCGCCAGCGGCAACGAGCTGGTGGTCTCGTCATGGGACATTATCTCCGGCGACGTGAAGCCTGGAACCAACGTGCTGATCTTCGACGATGCCGGCGACCATGCCGGCCTTCAGGCGGCCGAATTTCTCGCCAAGGCAGGCGCCAAGGTCGAGATCATGACGCCGGACCGGTCCTTTGCGCCCGAGGTCATGGCCATGAACCTGGTGCCCTATATGCGGTCTCTGCAAAAGCATGACGTAACCTTCACCGTCACCTATCGTCTCGAAGCCGTCGAGAAGAGCGGCAACCAGCTCGTCGCCCATGTCGGCAGCGATTACGGCGGGATTGCCCGGCAGCAGAGCTTCGACCAGATCGTCGTCAATCATGGGACCATTCCGCTCGATGAGCTCTATTTCGAACTGAAACCCAGCTCGAGCAATCTCGGCGAGATGTCGCATGACCAGCTTCTTTCCGGAGAACCCCAGTCCGTCATCCGCAATCCCGACGGCAAGTTCCAGCTGTTCCGGATCGGCGATGCGGTCGCCGCACGCAACACGCATGCCGCCGTCTACGACGGGCTGCGGATCGCGAAAGATATCTGATCGCAAGAGCGGACCGCTTGCCGGCCGATCGTCTCGGGAGGTGATGACATGAGTTTACGCAATGAAAGCCTGCAGATTTTCGTTGATGCGGCTTTCGTAGCTTTCGACCAGTTCGCCAAGGCCCCGGAAGCCCGCCGCTCAATCCGTCAGATTTTTGCAGCGCTGGAGCGCCGGGGAGCCGCGCGTGCGGGAGAGGGAAGCCGATTGCCCGTGTGCGCTCAGCTTGATGTAGCGCTCTCGATCGATACGTCCTATCCTTCGCTGACGCGATTGATCGACGGGTTCAAAGGCATCGAGCCAATGCTTGAATGGCGTCGGCGCAGCAAGTATGACCACACGGCCAGCGACAATTTTGTCGATGGGCATGCCAATGCGATGATCATCGGCCCGGGAGGATTGGAGGAGCGGAGCGACCTGTGGATCGGCGTGACGTTGATGGCGCCTCAGGTGCGCTATCCCGACCACGTTCATGCGCCAGAGGAGGTCTACCTCGTAATGTCCGAGGGAGAGTTCCAGCAGGGGGAAGGGGACTGGTTTTCGCCTGGTATCGGCGGATCCTTCTACAATGTCCCCGACATCAAGCATGCCATGAGGTCGCTCGACACGCCGCTCTTCGCCTTCTGGGCATTACTTGCCGAACGGCCGAACTGACGGCCAGCAGTAGAAATAAAGGGGGGTTGCCCATGAAGATACTCGTCCCAGTCAAACGGGTTGTCGATTACAACGTGAAGATCCGGGTAAAGCCGGATGGCACGGGTGTCGAGCTAACCAATGTGAAGATGTCGATGAACCCGTTCGACGAGATCTCGGTGGAAGAGGCGCTGCGGCTGAAGGAAGCCGGCAGGTGCGAGGAGGTGGTGGTCGTCTCGATCGGTCCGGCCAAGGCCGAGGAGACGCTGAGGACCGCACTCGCGATGGGCGCCGATCGGGCGATCCTGGTCGAGACCGACGATCAGATCGAGCCGCTGACCGTCGCCAAGATCTTGAAGGCTGTCGCAGACGCCGAACAGCCGGGGCTGATCATCGTTGGCAAGCAGGCGATTGATGACGATAGCAACCAGACCGGCCAGATGCTGGCGGCATTGATGGGAATTGCCCAGGCAACCTTCGCCTCGAAGATCGAGATCGGTGATGGCAAAGCGACCGTCACCCGCGAAGTCGATGGCGGCCTGCAGACGATCGAGATCAAGCTGCCGGCGGTCGTCACATCAGATCTGCGCTTGAACGAACCGCGTTATGCCTCGCTGCCTAATATCATGAAGGCGAAGAAGAAGCCGCTCGACAAGAAGACGCCAAGCGACTTCGGTGTCGACACGACGCCACGCCTCAAGGTGTTGAAGACCGAGGAGCCGTCGGGCCGCAAGGCCGGCGTCAAGGTCAAGTCGGTCGCCGAACTGATCGACAAGCTCAAAAACGAAGCCGGCGTGCTGTAATCAGCTTGGAACAGGAGCCATCATCATGACCATTCTTCTTCTGGCTGACCACGACAATGCCAGCCTGTCCGACCAGACCGCCAAGGCGCTGACGGCAGCCGCAAAGATCGCCAAGGAACAGGCAAGCGATATTCATGTGCTCGTTGCCGGCAAGGCTGCCAAGCCCGCTGCCGAACAGGCGGCAAAACTTGCCGGCGTCTCCAAGGTGCTGCTGGCCGAAAGCGACGACCTCGCCAACAATCTGGCCGAACCGCTCGCCGACCTGATCGTCTCGCTGGCCGGCAGCTACGACACGATCCTGTCTGCCGCCACCTCGGTCGGCAAGAACGTGCTGCCGCGCGTCGCTGCCCTGCTCGATGTCGCTCAAGTCTCCGAGATCATCGAGGTAATTTCCTCAAACACCTTCAAGCGGCCGATCTATGCCGGCAACGCCATTCAGACGGTACAGGCGAGCGATGCCAAGAAGGTCATCACCGTGCGCACCGCATCCTTCGCCTCTGCACCGGAAGGCGGCTCAGCCACCGTCGAGGCGATCCCGGCGGTTTCCGATCCGGGGCTTTCGACCTTCGTCGGCGATGCGCTGTCGGCCTCCGACCGGCCGGAGCTGACCTCTGCCAAGATCATCATCTCTGGCGGCCGGGCACTCGGCTCGGCGGAAAAATTCAGGGAGGTCATCCTGCCGCTTGCCGATAAGCTCGGGGCCGCCGTTGGCGCTTCCAGAGCCGCCGTCGACGCCGGTTATGCGCCGAACGACTGGCAGGTCGGCCAGACCGGCAAGGTGGTGGCGCCGCAGCTTTACATTGCCTGCGGCATTTCAGGCGCCATCCAGCATCTGGCCGGCATGAAGGATTCGAAGGTCATCGTTGCCATCAACAAGGACGAGGAGGCGCCGATCTTCCAGGTCGCCGACTATGGCCTCGTCGCCGATCTCTTCGATGTCTTGCCGGAATTGGAAAAGGCGCTCTAGCGGGGGAGACCGAACGTGGTGCGCGTCGTGGGACGTCCAATCAAACTTGGTGCCGACCTTCTCCTCAACGATGACGAGAAGCCGGCATACATACGGCTGCACGACATCGGGAGGGAGAGGCGCTCTCGGCCGCTGCAGGAATTCCTCAATGATGTCGGCGGCCTGATGCTGTCGGCGGAGGCTCCAGCCGTCGCCAGTTTCGTCGCGGGCAAAGTCCTACAGAGGCTGCTCAAGACCGGCAAGGTGCGTCCGGAGGGCGGGCCTCTTCCCGGCGCGCCCGACGGGCTGGATGGAGCCATCGGCCATCTTGCAAAATCGGGACGGAAATACGAGGCGATCGCCGGCCAGTTCCAGAGTCTCGCCGATAAGCTGCTCTGGAGACGCGGCCGCTCCGGTCCGTTCGCAAGCTTGAATTTTGGCAATACGCATTCCCATGCGGTCTTGGTCGGTCCCGGCGGCATGGAGGAACGCGCCGATCTCAGGGTCGGCGTGATTTATATGGATCGCTATACAAGATTCCCCGATCATGTTCAGACGCAGCCCCGCGCCTTCATTCTGCTTTCGCCGGGCGAAATCCGCCTTGGCGATTCCGAGTGGTTCTCCGCCGGTGTCGGCACGGTCTTTGCGAACGACGCCGGGCAATCCTTCGCGATAAGATGCACTGCCCGGCCGCTGCTTGCGGTCTGGTGCCAGGTTGAGCGGGAGAGGTGATGGGATCCTTGGCAACAATGAGCCTGAGATGAATGAAAAGCGCGAAGGCGAGAGCATGAAATCTCGGCTGTGACGTAGCAGATCGGCGAGAAGCCGGCCCCTTCGAATATGCAGCATCAGAATTCAATTTAAGAGGAAGGATATCAAAATGGACGTTCGCGCCGCCGTTGCCGTTCAGGCAGGAAAACCGCTCGAAGTGATGACCGTGCAGCTGGAGGGCCCGCGGGCCGGCGAAGTGCTGGTCGAGGTCAAGGCGACGGGCATCTGCCACACCGACGATTTCACTTTGTCGGGCGCCGATCCGGAAGGCCTCTTTCCGGCGATCCTCGGCCATGAGGGCGCCGGCATCGTCGTCGATGTCGGCCCCGGCGTCACTTCGGTGAAGAAGGGCGACCACGTCATTCCGCTCTACACCCCGGAATGCCGCGAATGCTATTCCTGCACCTCGCGCAAGACCAATCTCTGCACCTCGATCCGCGCGACCCAGGGCCAGGGCGTGATGCCGGACGGAACCAGCCGCTTCTCGATCGGTAAGGACAAGATCCATCACTATATGGGCTGCTCGACCTTTTCGAACTTCACCGTGCTACCGGAGATCGCCCTTGCCAAGGTCAATCCCGACGCGCCGTTCGACAAGATCTGCTACATCGGCTGCGGTGTCACGACAGGCATCGGCGCCGTCATCAATACCGCCAAGGTGGAGATGGGCGCGACCGCCATCGTCTTCGGTCTCGGCGGCATCGGCCTCAACGTGCTTCAGGGCCTGCGTCTTGCCGGCGCCGACATGATCATCGGTGTCGATATCAACTCTGACCGCAAGGCATGGGGCGAAAAATTCGGCATGACCCACTTCGTCAATCCGAAGGAGGTCGGCGACGACATCGTGCCCTATCTCGTCAACTTGACCAAGCGCCACGGCGACCTGATCGGCGGTGCCGACTACACGTTCGACTGCACCGGCAACACCAAGGTGATGCGACAGGCGCTGGAATCTTCCCATCGCGGCTGGGGCAAGTCCATTATCATCGGCGTTGCCGGCGCTGGCCAGGAAATCTCCACCCGTCCGTTCCAGCTGGTTACCGGCCGCAACTGGATGGGCACGGCCTTTGGCGGCGCGCGCGGCCGCACCGACGTGCCGAAGATTGTTGACTGGTACATGCAGGGCAAGATCCAGATCGACCCGATGATCACCCACTCAATGCCGCTCGAAGACATCAACAAGGGCTTCGAGCTGATGCACAAGGGCGAGAGCATCCGCGGCGTGGTCGTGTACTGAGCCATGAAGACGATCTCGACAGAAAATTCTCATGGCGGCACCCAGGGCGTTTACGTCGATCGCTCGGACGCCTGCGACTGCGACATGACCTTTGCGGTATTCCTGCCGCCGCAGGCCAAAGCACGGAAGCTGCCGGTTCTTTGGTACCTTTCCGGTCTGACCTGCACCCATGCCAATGTCATGGAAAAGGGCGAGTACCGGCGTCTTGCCGCAGAACTCGGCATGATCATCGTCTGCCCCGACACCAGTCCGCGGGGCGAGGCCGTCCCGGATGAACCTGATAATTGGCAGTTCGGCAAGGGAGCCGGCTTTTACGTCGACGCCACTGAGCCGCCGTTCGCGCAGAATTATCGGATGTACAGCTACATCGTCGATGAATTGCCGAAGCTTATCGCGGCCGAGTTTCCGGTCGACATGGACCGACAGGGAATCTTCGGTCACTCGATGGGCGGACATGGCGCGATCACCATTGCGCTCAAGAACCCCGGACGCTTCGGCAGCTGCTCGGCCTTCGCGCCGATCAGCCATCCCTCGGTCTCCGGCTGGTCAAAGCCGGCATTCCGGAAATACCTCGGCGCCGATGAAGCGCGCTGGCGAGCATATGATGCCTGCTCGCTGATCGAAGACGGGCACCGGTTCCCGGAATTCCTCGTCGACCAGGGGACGGCGGATAGTTTCCTGGAGGACGGATTGCGCCCCGAAGAGCTCAGGCAAGCCTGCGAGACGGCCGGCATCAGCCTGCGGCTTCGCATGCAGGAAGGCTACGGCCACTCCTACCTCTTCATTTCGACTTTCATGGAAGACCATCTGCGCTGGCACGCGCGAAGGTTGGGAGACTGATTGCAGAGCTTGGCCGGGCATATCGCAAACGGCCCAGAAGGGGAGGAGAAACCCATGACCAGCATAGCCATACATCCGGCAGTGGATTCAGGCTTTCGGGCGACTGACGCTGCTTTCGCAGGCGGGACGCTCGTCTGCAAATGCGCAAGCAACCCGGTGAAGGTCAGGATCAAAAGCGATATCGCCCACAATCACGCCTGTGGCTGCACGAAGTGCTGGAAGCCCGAGGGCGCAGTCTTTTCGGTCGTGGCCGTTGCGCCGACCGAAAGCGTCGAAGTTCAGGAGAATGGCGACAAGCTCGCCGTCGTCGATTCCACAGCCTTGATCCAGCGCCACGCCTGCAAGGAATGCGGCGTTCATATGTATGGGCCGGTCGTGCGCGAACATCCGTTCCAGGGATTGTCGTTCGTCCATCCGGAACGCTTTCAGGAAAGCGGCTGGGCGAAGCCGGGCTTTGCGGCCTTCGTGTCGTCGATCATCGAAAGCGGCTTCGACCCCGCGAAGATGGACGCCGTCAGGGCGCAGTTGAGGACGTCCGGCCTCGAGCCTTACGATTGCCTAAACCCCGGCCTTATGGACTACATCGCAACCTGGATGGCCAAGAAGAGCGGCGTCCTGGCCGCGTGATTTGACCCTGGGGAGCGCCGACGCGGCGCTCCCCAGAAAAACCGCCGCTCTCCGGATATCGAGATATTCCGTGATTGCCGCGCGCCGGCCTGCCGGCGGCTCAGGCTAGCCCGGTCGAAGCTGGGGAACTTATAGCGGCATTCTTCCAAACTCGGGGCTGGGCGCGAGTCGTCGAGCACAAACCATTCTCATTGACGATCATGATCCGCGAGCGCATGTCTTTCGATGAGCACGCTCTTACAAGCGGCAGGGGGATGAATATGCGATCCGGGCAGCATCGGCAGGGAGACGACGCCGCGAGGTCGGCTGAGCGGCTCAAGGTGGGCTTCGTTCTGGCGCGATCGTTCACGCTGTCCGCCTTCGCGCTGTTCGTGGATACGCTGCGGCTTGCCAGCGACCAGCAGGATCGTTCCGGAAGGGTCCTTGCCGACTGGCAGGTGATCGGCAGCACGCGGCACCTGATCACCTCGAGTTGCGGCGTCCAGGTCGCTCCGACCTCCGATTTCGTCGATCCGTCGAAGTTCAACTACATCGTGGTCGTCGGTGGCCTTCTGACGGTGGAGAACCCTGTCGACCAGGAGACCATCGCTTTTCTCAAGCAGGCGGACGCCAAGAAGGTGCCGCTGATCGGCGTGTGCACGGGTTCGTTCATTCTTGCTGCGGCTGGCCTGATGAAGCGGCACGATTCCTGTGTGAGCTGGCTGCATTATAAGGAGTTTCGGGAGCGGTTTCCCGACCTCAGCGTTCGCTCCGATCGGCTCTTCAATCTCGATCGCCAGCGCGGATCATGCGCAGGCGGCAGCAGTTCCGCCGACATGGCGGCGTTGCTGGTCCGAAAATGTATCAGCCGCGATGCCGAACGAAACGCGCTGGAGGTCCTTCAGATCGAAAAGGCGCGGGCTCCGGCCGACATACAGCCGCGGCGTCCGCTCTACGACGACTATGACGACGCCCGCGTCAAGGCGGCGATGATCACGATGGAGCAGTTCGTCGATGGCAGCATGTCTATACAGAAGCTTGCCGCCATGGTTGGCCTGTCGAGGCGGCAGTTGGAGAGGATCTTCATCGACAAGACGGGGATGTCTCCGGCCAAGGCCTACAATCGTGTTCGCATGGAGCGGGCGAAATCGATCCTTGTCCAGTCGAAGGCGCCTCTGATCGAGATCGCGCTGGATGTCGGCTTTGAAAACGCCTCGCAGTTCACGAGAACCTTCAAGCGCACATTCGGGCAAACGCCGTCACAGCATCGTGCCGCTTCGAGAGCGCACTGAACTTAAAATTAGAATGCTGAAGGCGTTCGGTGTCATCAGCCCGACTAACGGTTCCCAAGAGTTTGGAGTAGGCTGAACCAATACCGGCCGCGCCATCTTTGAACAATTACAGCAACTAAAAACGAACACTCGGGTCATAGGTCCTTATCCGTTCAACTGCAGAGGCCAAACTTGGTCGTCCACTCCGACACGGTCTGAAACAGGACGTTAATGCTGCGCTCGGCGAGCAAGTCCTTTACGTCGCGTAGATGCAGCGGGGATCTGTAATAGAACGGTGTGGTCGGAAAACGATGGCGTCGGTAGCGGTAAGCGGCTCTTCGGTCATTCTGGTCGATTATCAGCGAAATATACTCCGGAATCTAAGTCGTCGCATTTTCCTACTGTAAAGATTGAGTAAATATCGAAAGATATAAACCACATTTACAAACGTGTATTTTTAGTGTTTACTAAATCTCAACGTGAAATCCGCCCGCGTGTCATCGCTGGCAGGGCGTATACCAAGTACATTCCAGTTTTTTACTCAAAATCATTCTGATTTTGAGCCTCGTTCACGTGCGTTGTGTCTCGTCACGCTGGCGGATGAATGCTTACTGCCATTGTCATTGTCACATGGGAACGCCGCGTGTCGGGTTCGTCTACGCTCCGCGCGTGTCGTGCAAAAAGGAGGGACAGTTATGTCGGTATGGGATGATCTGATTGCGAAATATCAAGACTTCAACGATGTGCCAGAAGCTGCGAAGATTGGCTCCCTGGCACAATGGATCCTGGAATCAGGTCGTGGTTCCAGTCCGCTTGCACGCCAGCATCTGAATTTCGGTGGCCTAAAGTTTCGCGAACGCATGGTTGGGTTTGCACAGCCGGTCGACTACAGAGGCAGTGACGGCGAAATGACGACCTACTGCAAATTCTCGTCGATCAACGAGTTCATCAAGGGCTATTGGCACTTCATCGATTCAGGTCCGTACACCGAATGGAGGAACCACTGCTCCTCTCCGGAAGCCTATGTCAGCTATTTAAAATCATCGGGTTACGCGGCCGATCCCGCCTATGTGACAAAGGTTCGGTCGCTCTTCGATGAATCAGCGGAGCTACTGGGTGCCGACGTCGGCGTGAATCCAGGTACCGGTCATCCGGGCTCGGCACCGGGGCGTCCGGCCTGGCAGGAATTGACCGCAAGATACCTCAATGTGCGGACCACTCCCATCCTGGGCATCGTATTGCACGACACTGCCGGATCCGGCACACACAACGACACCATCTATCTTTCAAATCCACAGGACGGACGGAAGGTCAGTGTCGATTTCACGGTCGAGCGAGACGGCTCAATCTGGAAGCTGAATCCCGACTTGCGAACCCATTATTGCAATCACGCCGGCCGAGCCACGCAATGGCGTGGCTTCAGGAATGCGCAGGTCAATGCGGTCACCGTGGGAATTGAGATCGTCCAGAAGTCCGATCTGAGCCTCAACCCCGTCTACACCGACGGCCAGGTGGCATCGGTTGCCCGCTTGTGTGCTTGGCTGTCCCATGAATTTGGGCTTACAGCTTCTGATATCACGACGCATCGTCAGATCATCACGGATGGATCGCGTTCCGATCCTCGAAGGTTCCCATTCGATACGCCAAACGGCTTCTGGGCCAAATACTGGGAATGCTTCGGCAGGCACGAACAATTCGTGGCATCACTCGGAGAGGGTGAAGGGCCTGCATTGGTTGAGGTGCTGACAAACGCCGCCTGAAGCCGCAGATGGATTGCGGACTGAAGCGCCAGGGGGAGGACCATGAGGAAGAGCCTAATCTATATCGCAGTTTTGTCATTCCTGTTCACATTGCCAGGCGGCTTTGCGGCGTCTGCAAACGTCATCGAACCGGAAAAGCTGCTCACTCCGCGGACTTCGCCACCAATTGCGCCGGATGAAGCGACCAAAGTGAGCGGAGCCGCCTGCTCGAGCGATGGGAAGACTTGCCTCCTCGTCGGCGACGAGTACCGATATGCCTTGTCCTTCGATGTGGACGACACGTCTGTCGCCATAAAGGACCGCGTGTTTCTGCTCCCCAAGAAGGCAAAGGACGGACACAAATACAAGGAGACGGATGCCGAGGGCGTCTCCTTCAGCGGCGGCTTCTTCTATATCGTTGGCTCCCATGGGCGTAACAAGGAAGGCGAAAAGCAAGACTCGCGCTATTTCGCATATCGCATTCCGGCGAGTGCGCTATCGGGTGGCGATCTGGGGGAAGAGAACGAAGTCTCATCAGCTGTAGAAAAGAGCGACCACCTGGCCGATCTCCTCGACCAGAGCGATGCCTTCAAAAAAGCGAACGCGTTGGCTCCCGAAAAAGACGGGACGAACATCGAGGGGCTCGCTGTCACCGGAGACAAGCTGTTCGTTGGGTTCCGAGGCCCACTTCCCGACGGCAAGGCCGTCATCGGGGAAACCTCGGTGAACTACCTGTTTGACGATGGGGCTGGTGGGCTTGAATTACACCCGGTGGATTTAGGAAAGGGCCAGGCGGTCCGCGATCTGGCACCATATCACGACGGCTTATTGATCCTGGCTGGTCCTCAGGACAGGAATGGCGGTAAGGCCGCGATCTATACATGGACCCGCGATAACGGTCCCTCTCAGCTAGCCGAACTCGAACCGGTTGGTTCAAAAGATCGACAACCAGAAACGTTGATGGTGCTGTCCGAGGAGAACGGATTGATACGCTGCCTTGTGTTCGATGACGGTGACGCGCCCGTAAATCCACGGATTTACGGGATTCCCTCCAAGCAATAACGGCTGGAAGGAGCACTCGACTCCAAACGATATATCGTCGAGCAGATGTGACAGCGAAGAGTATGCTCAGAAACTTTGTGAGGAGCATCCTGTGAACCGAAGCGAGGCTGAACGCCATGAGCTATCTGCCCGCCAAGCGCGCCGGTCTTTAGCGCGTCGATTATCGACAGGACCATGTTTTTCGGCTTGTCCATTGGGAAAGCCGCGACGGAGGCGTTGAGCTCCCATCATTGGCATAATCTCCATCCATGATCTTACGGGCGATTCCAGTCTTGCCGCCGACATGTCCTTGCTTCTAACCCATAGCCTTGTGACGGAAGATGTGATGACCAACGGCTTGCCAGCGATAAGAATGCGTGAGGCGAGAACTGCTGGCATGCGGTCATCTCTATCGAGGATAAGGTTTTGCGGAGCGAAACGCAGTTTCAATTTGCCAACATTAAGTAACTATTGCGCGCAGTCGAAGACTGCGCTCGCTTATTATCCCCAACCCAAAAATAAATTTTCTCGACCGGTTGTAGAGAGATAAATTAGAAGCGATAAAGTGGTATCCTGACGAGGGAAAATAACGATGGCTAATTTCGATATTCTGCGCGCAGTTTCGGAAGCTTCTCAGGGTGACGATCAAGCTTTGCATCCCGGAATTGTTCGTTTCGAGCTCGAACTAAAGAATGTGTCGTCTGCCGCCGATCTCCGCAAGAGACTTGCGTCCCTGCTTCAACGTGACACGTTCAGCTTAGTACCGTTGGGATCTTTGCTGCCGACATTTTACGTTCTTCAATTCCCCGGAGTGTCCCGAACAATTGCTCCGGACCGCTTATTTGCAATTGCTGACGACCTCGTCGAGGCACTTGATCTCGTGTCATGCAGTCCAGACATCGGTTCGACACTCTATGCCGAACCCGATGCTCGTGCTTTACGCGGAAATACGCCAGAGTCGGTGGCACTGGATGCATTTTGTTGGTCTCAAGCAGCCACACCTAGCGATCACCAATGGTCCGTCAAGGCAGTCAAGGCACCACAGGCATGGGCAATGTCGCCAAAGAAGGGCGAAGGGGTGCTGGTTGCGCAGCCTGATACCGGGGTAGCCAGTCATCCGGATCTTGACCTGGAGGCACTGCGCTTTGATCTTGCGGCTGATATCATCGGGGGTGACACAGACCCGACGGATCCCCTCGATCCGACCTTTGCAAATCCCGGTCACGGCACGGCCACGGGCAGCGTCGTCATCAGCCGCGTGGGCGGTGGGATGGTGGGCTCTGCCCCGGCGGCAAGCCTGGTGCCGATCCGCTGTACGACAGACGTCAAGATTTTCGATGGTACTCCGATCGCCGCAGCGATCCTTCATGCCGTAAAGATTAAGGCAGATGTGATCACGATGAGCCTTGGCGGCATCTATTCGCGCTCCATTGCAGCTGCGGTAGGCGTCGCCATTGATGCAGGGTTGATCATAATGGCAGCGGCCGGAAACTGCGTCAGTTTTGTCGTTTACCCCGCCTCGGACGATCGTGTCATTGGTGTTGCGGGCGTTGATGTCAACGACAAGCCGTGGAAGGGCACCAGTGCCGGACCGAGCGTGACAATATCCGCCCCTGCCGAGAATGTTTATGTCGCTCGCCGTACACCCATCGACGGGGGTGCGGGCATCGTCAGT
This sequence comes from Rhizobium sp. 10PS4, assembly GCF_032464805.1. NCBI lineage: Bacteria > Pseudomonadati > Pseudomonadota > Alphaproteobacteria > Hyphomicrobiales > Rhizobiaceae > Rhizobium > Rhizobium sp. 10PS4. The sequence goes on from NZ_JAWDIW010000001.1 coordinate 333,916, forward strand.
GGCGGACAGGGCACCTCCTTTGCCGTGGCGACGACGGCTGGGGTGGCGGCGCTTTGGATTGCGCATTTCGGACGCACGAAGGTTCGAGCGGAAGCAAAACGTCGCGGAGTGAGCGTACAAGAATTATTTCGCTCCGCGCTGACCTCGACGGCGCGGCGTCCGTCACGCTGGAACAGCTGGCTGCATGGTGCGGGTATCGTCGACGCAGAAGCACTCCTACGTCTGTCTCTGACCAAAATACCGAATAAGGTGGATACACCAATCGCACCCGAGTCGGTTCCTGACGCCCCAACGAGTATGACAGTCTCCCAGGTTTTTGCCGAAGCGCAGGCGAACGCTGAGAATGGAACAAATTGGGCGCGTATCGGATCAGAAGCAACCTTCCTGGCTGCTGATGCCTGGCGGCGCAGCGATGCCGGACGCTCAGTGCTTCTGGAGTCCGCTGCACGCCCGACCCCTTCACCTGGCCTGGTGGCACATGCGCCGGCGTCGTTGAGGCGGAGCCTCAAGGTCGCGAACGAGGCCCCTCACCTCGTATCGCCGATACCGCCGCCTGCGCCCCTAAGACGCCAGACGCTTGCGATGATTGCACCAACGCAGCCCGGTCGGGAAAGCACGGCCGAAAGCGTCCGAGCCAGCCTCAGCGGGACCGGCATGCGGGATTTGCAGGACCAGATCGAGCGAGCGCTCAACGAGATCGAGGCTAGCTCTGGCACGACGCTCGAAGCGTCGGCTGCCCGCCGCGACGTGCTCAACAGAACCGAGAGCGTCGTTCGTTCGCTCATAACCGGTGGCGAGGCGGCGCTGTCGATCGAGGGGCGGATCGTCATGGAATCGTTGGTCAGACTAAAAGGGCGCCCCGCTTTCAAAGTCAACGATGGCGCGATCTCCAAAAGCCAGGCCGAAATCACCGATTGGGCGCCGGCACTGTTCGCCGCCGAGGAGTATTTGCCGGCCTTATGCGCGACGGTCGGACGCATCGACCTCAACGGAGAGCATGTCGGCACAGGATTTATCGCAGGACCCGGGCTTGTGATCACGAACAGACATGTGGCCGAAGCGATCGCCGACGTTGTTCCGGGCAATGGCGGAGACCGCTGGTTCCTGCGGGAGAATGTAACGATCAATTTCGACGACCGAGGCCGCGGCAATGAAAAGCGTTTTAAGGTGCGAGAAATCGTTTCGGCTGGATTGTCCCAAATCGGCGAAAAGGTCGATTTCGCGCATCTTGATATGGCGATCCTCGACGTCGAAACAGAAAATATGACCGGGAAGCTGCCGAAACCGATCGGTCTGATCACGGATTTCAATGAAGCGGCAAGCAAACAGGATATCGCGGTCATTGGCTACCCGGCCCGTCCTGACCTTGCTGCCCTCGACGATCCGTCAGGAGTGGAGACTTCCGAAACGATTGGACGCCGCCTCGCCATGATATTTGGCTTGGACTATGGACGAAAGTACTTCAGTCCCGGAACAATCGTGCAAGCAGCCGGGACCCTCGGAGGAGATGGCCGAAACTGGATCCTGACGCACGACGCAACTACGCTGGCAGGCTCGTCGGGGTCAGGTGTGCTGCGCTTCAGCGATAGCTTGCCCATTCTGGGGCTACATTTTGCAGGACGTGTCATGACAGCGAACTATGCACACTCGCTTGCTGCTGTCAGGGATTCCAAGATCCTGGCACAAGATGCGATTGGGCGACTGAACTGGGTGTGAGGGCAAGCAATGCCAGAACCTTCCAACGATCTCGACGTCACAAAACTCGCATCGCAGCTGAAGGTGACGCGTGAGACCTTCGAGAAGGCTTTCGACGTTTTTGCCGATGCGCGACCGAGCGAGATAACTCGCTTCAAGGCACTCGCATGGCGACGACAGAAACGCGAAGCGCTCGATTCCGGGGATCTGCGCGACAACGCCGATATGCTGGCGGCTTTGGAATATGCAAAGGACAAAGGGTTCCTCGGCGAGCTGTGCTCTGCGGCCGGTGCCATGCTCTTCGCCACCCCGATTGACGGGACGCAAGGAGATGGCGTCGTCATGGCAGTCGCCCTCAGCTCCGACGAAGCCGCTCGAACCAGCGCACAGATCACGTTTGAAGCCATCATCAACAACAAGGAACGCTTTCGCGATCCAGATGCGGTCAATGCCGGCCTGATGCGTGCACAAAGGTGTACCTGCCGAGTTGTCGTCAAGCAGGGGGCAAGTCGTATCAGGGGCACCGGATTTCTGATCGGACCGCGGCTTGTGCTCACAAATTGGCATGTCGTCCGGACCTTACTCGAAGCGCTGCCGCCTGAGGATGCAGCTGCCGCCAAACTTGGCCCAGCGGAGGCTTGGCGAGCCAAGCCGGGGAGCGCGCCATTGTTGAGCGTCGAGTTCGATTTCACTGCCAGGGCAGCCCAATCAGGCGGCGTAACCTCCATTCCGGCGAGCACGAATTGGTTTGTCGCGGCAAGCAGTGCCGAGGGCAGCGAGCACGCGGCAGACGAGAATACCGGTGTGCCGTGGCCTGAGGATCTGGCAGCCTTCGAGCCGTATGACGACTTCGCCATTTTGGAGTTGATCGAACCCGTCGGCCTCGACAGGCGCTTTTACAACATAATCGATGAAGAGCCACCCGTTCCGCAGGGGAACATGATCCTTCTCCATCACCCCGGCGAATATTCCATGCGGCTGTCCTATGGCAGTTTCAACGTCGACAAGAAGTTTGCCGGACTTTTGGGCAGCACGCAGGCAAGGACAAACGCACGGGTTCTACATGACGCGAACTCGATCAGTGGATCGTCAGGTGGGCCTTGCCTTGACCTCGATATGCGTCCCGTCGCCTTACATCAGGCCGGCGTGGAATTTGACGGGAATTCCGATGTTTTGGACGACAATGGCAAACCGCTGCGGAAGGCAATCATCAATATCGCAATTCCACTGCGCCGCGTTCGGCAGAAGGCAGGTGCTGCTATTAAATTTCGAATGGGCGACCTGCTCGCCTTAAAGCCGATTTTCCTAAACGGTGATCCGCTCATTGGCCGCGGTGAACTGCAAGAGTCCATAGCGGAAGCCTGCACCGGCAAGGTCAAAATCCTGATCGTGCGTGCAGACATATCGAGCGACGGAAAGCCGTTCCGGGCTGTCGGCAAGTCCTTTACCAGGAAAGTCCTCAAGGAACATCTGGACCCCGCGCAGCATGAGGTCGTCGAAATCAGTGCAGCAAGCTTGATGCAAAATGCCTTCAGAACGGCTGGAGCGATCCTTGACGCCGTCAACCTTGGCTTGTCGGCGCAATTGACGCCTGTCGATGACAAGGCTTTGCTTTCAGAACGGCAATCAACAGAGATCAATGACGTCGTCGTTCGCGTTGTTGCGGAACTGAAAGCTGCTCTGATTGCCGCCGCGGGAAATCGCACGCTCTGGATCGTCATTGACGACCTTGAAAAACACTCGCTGCCTGACACGAGCACGCGCGGACTTCTTGATCGCCTCTACGCTGATGTATCGGCAGAGCCTTCGCTGCGTTTGGTGTTGCTCGGCCTCGCCGACGTCGATCTGCCGTCGCTCCAGGGCATCAAGGCGAAGAAGCTCGACAAGCCGTTGACCCATCTTGACGGAGGCCGCGTCGCCCTTTGGATCGGGCACCGCGTCGATGGCCGATTTGCCCTGCCCGACGCTGCGTGCGAGTGCCTTGCCGGGCTCGTGGCATCGGTCGCGGGCGGTCGGATTAATGACAGTTTCAGCATGACTCAGGCCATTGCGGCGGTCGTCAAAAACGATCTTGATCCCCATTTGAAGAAACGGATGGGGCTTTGATGACGGTCGCCTCATCCGAAACGCCGGAAGCCATCGCTGCAACATTGCGAAAACGCGCAGCGGTCGTGGGGACGTTCGACCCGATGCAACTCCTGGCGACGTTCGCTGTCGGAGAGCGTGACGAAACGTTAGAAGATCAGATCCTTAGCGCTCTTTCTGCCTCAATCGAAGAAGTGGTGGATAATAAGGAGGTGCTCTGGCGTCTGCAGCCAGAGGCGCGCCGCGATGCCCTGAGGGAGCTCGTTGGTGGCGGTGAGCTGGATCGAACGATTACCGACACGATCCCGCGGCGAGGCGACCGCTTCGGCCAAATTCTCCAAGCAATCCTCAAAAAGGGAGGCGGCGCTGTCGGCACGTCCATGCGGAAGATGTCAACGGACGAGCTAATGTTTCAGGCGCTCGCACTTGACTTCGCGCGGTCGCTACCGCTGCCCAGGGCAGTTGCACGGGCGCCTGGCATCGACCCGCGAATTCTTCTCGCCCGCCAAGCCGAGCGCCGGCGCCAGGACTATGTCGCTCCCAAAAAGCTTTTTGGACGTGAGCGAGACGCAGAAGCACTCGATCGCTATATCGCCGATGGGGCATTGGTTCCACCTCTTGCCCGTCTGGTTGTCCCCACTGAGAATCCCCCTCGGCTGCGTCCGCTGCTCCTCACAGGCATCGGGGGCTCTGGAAAATCTGCTCTCGTTGCCGATTTGATGCGCCGAACGCAGCGCGCTGATTGGTCAGGGCCGATCGTCGTGTGTCTCGACTTTGACCAGCGGAATGTCGCGCTCGGCGGAGAGCGTGAATGGCTGAACGAACTCACACGTCAGATCGGTTTTGCGCGACCGGAACTCGATGCGCCTCTGTCAAAAATACGCAGTAATGCTCGCCTTGAACTACATAGGCTCAGCCAGCTAAGAGAGGCCATCGATCAGCTTTCGGGCACAGATAACCTCTTTATCATTTCCAGCATGCGCGACGAGTTGCAGAAGGCGTTGAGCAATGGCGAACTCGCCGCTCAAACCCTTGTGATTATTGTGGATACGTTCGAAGAGGTTCTGGTACGCTCCGATATGCGGGCCGTCTCCCTCGTCCAAGAGCCCTTCGGTCTCGTCCTGACATTCATCGATTCATTGACACGGCTCGTCCGTCCAGATGGAACGCCGGCGTTTGGCGCCGTCAGATCTGTTGTTGCAGGACGCGCCGACCCGTTTCCTCATGACGAATCGATGACCGCACAATGGTTTGACGCCCACCGGGAGGTTGGAGAACTCGATATCGATGCTGCCGTCGAATTGCTTCACGCCTGCGGCGGCCGGCGCAAATTCACCGAAAGCCGCGCCCGACGGATCGTCGAGGTCATCCCGCGCTTTCCACTAGTTCTCACTCTGCTTGCGACATTTGCTCGCGACCGGAACGCACGCGACATCGACGCGATCATTGCAGAGGCCGAGGGCGCAGGGGTGCTTGGCGCGGCTGCGAGCACACGCGTCCTTTATTCGCGCTTTCTTGATCGGCTGAAGGATCACGTCATCAAAGGCGCCGGCGGTGAACGGCTGGTTTCAAGCAAGGACCTTGCGCGGCTGGCTCATCCGGGGCTGGCCTTGAGTATCATCACGCCCGATCTGATCCGGAATGTTCTCGCTGTGCCCACGGGCTTGGGTGAGATCGACGAGCAAAAAGCGCAGGATCTTTTCGACGCTCTATCGCGTGAGGTCTGGCTGGTCGAGCAAGTCGGACCCAATGCGGTTCGCCACATCCCTGTGCTGCGGCGGATCATGTTGCCGATGTTAAATGGTGATCTCACGCTGTCCGAAAATGCCAATATCGAGATGCGTGAAACTGTTCGCCAGGTGCATCGCGCAGCAGCCCAATGGTACCGTTCCGGCGGGGGGGGCGGCGACCCGAACGCAAGCGCACTCGCTGCTTATCACGACGCCTTTCTTGGTGAGATCTCGGTTCTGGTCTCTGATCCCAGCCTCGTTCGCCGCGTGCTCGATGTTGCGGGTGACGATATCTCAGCGATGCCGGTCAACGCGCGCGCCGTACTGCGCCGCGAGGCCCGATCGGACGAAGGCCTGTCGGCTGAAGAGACAGCAGCTTTGCCTGCATCCCAGCGCAGCGAGGTCAGTGCTGTGCAGCAATCCCGGCGTGCCAAGTCAGGCATCACCTCTCGATTGGTCGATCTTGAGGATGACAACCTCGAGCAGAAGCCGTTACGCTCAAGTTTCGAACTTGCCCCCGTGCCACCAGGCAACTACCCGAGGGTTGGGCATGTCCCGCGTCGCCAGATCGACGTTCTACGCGACAAGGAGACAGCCGAGCACATTCAAGCGATGTATGTGGAGGCCGACTTCGAAAACATCGTCAAATACGGATCTTCGGCTGCCGCTCTCCTTTGTGAATGCGCCCAAGAAGAGCCGCCATTCGACAAACTCGCCGACACGACAAACCATTGGACCTGGAAATGGGCCTTGTCTTGTTTAGCGACTGGCACCGGCGATGAAGCATTTTTGAAATGGGCTGTGGCGGACGTGCAGAGTGTCAGGGAACTTTCGAACGCTACCCCATTTCGAATTGGAACGCTGCTTTCACTCGCAATTGCGACCGTTGCGCTAGGCCGCGCACCAACTTTCTGGGACGAGCCGCCTTATCGGGATGCGATCAGGACCTATCCGAGGATCGAGCGCAGTCCGGTAACTTCCGTCTTGTCACTGCGTCTTCGGGTCCTGGCAAACTATTGGGACAACGCTAACTCTCCGAATGACTTAGAATCCTACGAACTACGACCGGATATCGTGCGTCTTGTCGCGCTCTTATCGCCTACAACGAACTTCGGGGGCTCAATGCTCGGCAGCCCGTCTTCGGTCGTCAAACTTCCGGAAGAGCTGCTCCGTCGATTGGAAGAATTCCAACGCGCGCCTCCCTTGTCGTCAGACCTGAAAATGCTGGATCAAGTCAATGACAGCATATTCTTTTATGCCAGCAGGCAGAATTCCCGGTCATGGCAGCCGCAATTATTGTCGCGCCCTGTCCTCGGTTCCATTTTGCGCGGACGTTCACCGGAGATTTACGATCCTGTCCGCGCTGCACTCGGCGATGCAATGGCCGTGGATGCATCAAGCTTTGTTGCAGCGGTTGCAGAGGTTTCAGAATTTGCACCCTTCTGGCCGACAGACTGCATGTCCGACCTATTCCAAAATGGAAGAAGCTTGCGCGAAGACGACTATTTGCTCGCGCGCCTCGTCATTTTCATTGATCAGGCAGGCCTGACGTCTGAGATGTTTTCTGCCCTTGCCCGGTATGGAAAATTTGGCAGGCGTTTTCAGGCTGTCGCAAAGCTGGTCCAAGCTTACGATCACCTGCTTCTGGCGCCTTATCGTGATGGCGGTTTGTTTCCATTTACGCATTCAACGGACGAGCCATTTTCAGGAAATGTCATGTCCTAAACATCGGATTGAAAAGAGGGGGATACAGCATGACCATCGATCTTACACACAAACCGCGTCTGGCCGACCTTACCCGGCTTGGCGGTCCCGCGGATATCGACAGCCAGGCGGCACTGAATCAAGAGCTGGAAAGTGTGGAAGCCCGGGGACAGCCAAAACGCACTCCGGCCGCCAGCTTCTCTGGGCGCGCAGGTTACGTAGAGGACTTTCTCGGCTTCACGGTGCCATTGCCAACACCGCTTGGCGAGCTCAAGCGGTTCGTCGCACCTGTGTCGGGATCGAGCGAAGGGCGTCTTGATTACGAGCATTTCAGCGTCGTTATGCATTCGGCAAGACGGCTGGCCATGTTTGTCGCCGTTAACATCGACGGGGCGCATCCGGGAGAGGTCGAGCGGAAGAACGATAAATGGTTCCTGGACGGTCGCATCGCAGACGAGTTTCAGATCGGCGAAGACCTCTATGCCGACAACATCCTGGACCGCGGTCACCTGGTTCGCCGTCAGGACCCGGTCTGGGGCAAAACGGCAGCAACAGCCAACGGCGACACCTTCCATTTCACGAATTGCTCACCGCAAGCGGCAAATTTTAACCAGAAGACGTGGCTGAGCCTTGAAGACTACGTGCTCGGTAACGCCAAAGTTCAGGACACCAAAGTCTCGGTTTTCACGGGGCCAGTTTTCAGAGACAGTGACAGGACTTATCGCGGCGTGCAGATACCTACCGCCTACTGGAAAGTGCTGAGCTTTGTGAACGATGCCGGCCGGCCTTCAAGCACTGCCTATATCGTCGACCAGGTTTCGGAATTGAAGCATCTCGAAGCCGTTTTCGGCGCGTTCAAGACCTACCAGCGCAGCGTCGCATCTATTCAACGTATGACGGGGCTGTCCTTCAATGGTCTTGCTGATTTTGATGGATTCACAAACGAGGAGGCCGCAACCCGGACCGCCATCATTGCAGAGCTCCGATCCCCCGCCGATATAAGGGTCTGAAAACAATCACGTCGTGGGGCCGCGGGCGGGAAAAGGAACGGCGAATTCCTAGATCGCTGCAGAAGAAGGCGTGCGCGCAATCGACCCTGTGATGCTGCGCGGGCAGGCTTCATTCGTCACCGCTTTCTGTCAAAGTCAGAGCTGCGTTGGCGACACCATAATCGTCTCTTGATCTTCAGAAAGGCGTTTCGAGTCCTCACGACGACGTTCCCTAGCACAAGACTAAATCAAAATGCCCTAAGAACAGGAATGAAAATCCCATGGTCAAATGGCTTCTCGTGATGATTTCCATAACGGTCGACGGCTCACTCTCATTCAGTCAGCTCGGCCCATTTGACAATCTTCAAGCGTGCGATGCAGCCGGCAGAATGGTGCAGGGCTCGCTCCATGGCTCCAAGGCCCGCAGCAACTCCTATGATTTGAGATGCATCGCCACCGACACCGGAAGGACACAGTGACCTGTGTGTCCTCCGTCCTAGGGCAGCGAACGGTAAGCATGAAAACCAAGATATTGTCATCTTGTTAAAGCTGATTAGCCTGCAAGATCAGGAAGTCGATAAGGGCGGTATGGAGCAGGTGCGATCGAACCGATCGGCTTCTTGTTACCTGCACTCCCAACCGGGTTCTGCAGCAGTCCTGCGCTCCTGCTCCCCGCAGGGCCTCAGAAAGACGACGCATTCGCGGGACCTATATCGTTACGCCTCTTCAAGCGCGAGATGCCCGCGTTTTTCGCTTGGCTGGTCGCAGCCTCCTATGAGCATCGGGCGGAAATCCTCCTCCGCTTCGTTCCGGCCAATTTTGTCATTGCGGTCCTAGCACTCGCTGGCAAAGCAAGCGTCACAAGCGCACCCGTCTTGACGATCGGCCTTTCGCTGGCCATGGCTGCGATCGAGCACGTCTGGAAGGCAACGACGACTTTAGATTTGCACTCGGTCGCCGACTGATCGCTGCAATGCTCTGCGTTCTGTACTCTCGCCTGGCTGGTGCTTTTGGCCTAGATCTATAGAGCAGGATGATTTAGGGCCGGGTCGGCCTAAAATCGTCCTGTTCTACATTACCGCGCACACTTTTCGGCATCATTTCCGGTTCAGATATCTTCCCACGGAAACGTGTCCAGTCGCTCGGCTCCCCTTGCCGTGATCAGAGCCTGGGTTTCCAGTTTGATGCTCTCGGATCCGGCTTCGGCAATCAGGCTTTCGACATTCAGAACCATGTTCTCCTCGATGATGCCGCTGAAATCGGGGTCGAAATCCGGATGCAGAAGGATCCCCGGCCATTCGTCCGCCATTCCGGTCCCGTGCAGAGCAAGCGTGTATCGATAAGGCTGGTATTTCTCCGGAATCCGCCACGACATTTCGTTGAATTCCTGGAAAGTCATCCCGGGCCTGATGATTGAAAGATTATGCTCGATCTGATCCCTGGCAGCGGCGTAGAGTTCCTTCTGCTTGGCGTTCATCGCCACGTGTCCCGCTGTCCACGAGCGCGACAGGTCGGCGCAATAGCCGTAGGGTCCGATCATATCGGTATCGAAGGATATCATCTCCCCGCGTTTGATGACGTAGTCCGAACATTCCTGATACCAGGGGATTGTTCTCGGGCCTGCGGTCAAGAGCTTGGTCTCGAGCCACTCGCCGCCGCTGCGTGCGTTTTCGAAGTGAAGCTCGGCCCAGATCTCTCTTTCGGTGCGGCCCGGCTCGGACACCTCGTACATCCGCGCCATACCTGCTTCGCAGACACGGATCGTCCATCTCATCAGCTCGATCTCGTCGGCGCTTTTGATGGATCGCGCCCGCTCGGCCAGTTCCTGGCCGTCTAAGAGCATGAAGCCGCGTTCCCTGAGTTCGAACGCGCCGGCCGGTTCGAGCCTGTCCACCGCCACGCGTTTGTTGCCGCCATTGCGGCTTACGAGGTCAGCGACCTCGTCCGCCCAGGCTTTCAGGCGGGGTTCCATAAGGTTCCCTGATGTGAAGAATATCCATGACTTTGCCGGCCGGATCTCGTCGATGCCGGGAAGCCCGTCATTGACGTGGTCGGCGCCTTCGAATTCGAAAAGTATGGCCGGACCATCGGCCAGGATCAGAGCGTAGCGCGAGGCGTTGTGCATCGTCCAAATGCTCATATTCGATGAATCGAAGGCATATCGGATGTTGACGGGGTCATAGAGAAGCAGGGCGCCGCAGTCCCATTCGCGCATCTTCCGGCGCAGGCGCTCCAGACGATAGCGGCGAGCCCGATTGAGCGTCGTGGCCGGCACAGGACTGATAAGAGGCCGGTCGGCTCCTTCAGGATTGAGGTATGCCTGCTTTCGCTCATCCTTGAAGACCGTCGAGCCGGTCAGCTCGGCGGAATCGCTTTCCTCTCGCAGCATCTCAGTCAGTCCCTGTTGTCGGTGAGTGACGGATGTTCAGCGCTCGATGACCAGATCGCTGAGCGGCTTGGAGCAGCAGGGCAGGAAGAAGCCGGCGTCGATTTCCCGCTGACGAATTCCGCCATTGTGGTTCATGTCGACCATGCCTGACGTAAGCTTCGACTTGCAGGTGCCGCAGACGCCATTTGCGCAGGACGACGGGATCCTGACGCCTGACTTTTTCGCACAAGAGAGCACGCTCTGGTCGCCGGAGACGTCGATGCTGCGCGCCTGCTTCGAGAAGGTGACCTGAAAGACCCTCGCCGCTGCCTCCTGAACCGCAGGAATTTCGGGTTCGTCGATGACCGCTGCGTCGAAGCTTTCCTCCAGGTAGTTCGAGCCGGGCACGCCGAGTTCGGCGGCAATGCCGCGCGCGGCGGCCATGAACGGGGCGGGGCCGCAGCACATCACGGTTCGCTCGGCGATATCGGGAACCGCAAGCCGCATATAGTCTTTCGAAATGCGACCGGTCAGACCGGGCCAGGACGGCTCGCCGGCCGCGGTCTCCGGGAGGAAATGCAGGCGAAGGCCTTTCAGCCTGCGGGCGATGCAGGCCAGTTCGTCGCGAAAGATCAGATCCTGCGGCGTCCGTCCCGCGTGCATGAAGACGACATCGGCAGGTTCGCAACTGTCGGCGAGTTCCCGCAGAATGGACATGACGGGGGTAATGCCGGAGCCGCCCGACAGCAGCAGAAGCTTGCGTCCCGACCTCTCGGGCCTGACGAAGTGGCCGAGCGGCCCATTCGCCTTGACGGTCGTGCCGGGAACCAGGGTGTCGTGAAGCCAGTTGGAGATCTTTCCACCGGGGACGCGCTTCACCGTCACGGAGAAGGCGTTCGTCCGATGCGGCGAAGAGGAGATGCTGTAGCACCTGTTTTCAGCCTCTCCATTGTGCTCCAGGTCGAACAGAAAATACTGCCCGGCCTTGAACGCAAACCGCTTGCCCTGATGGGAGGCGAAGGTGAATGTCTTGACGTCGTGGGTCTCCTGCTGGACGTCGAGGCAGACGAGCGCGTCGTCTTCTTCCGGGTTCCAGACGTCGTGAAGGGCGGCCCTGGCTACGGGCATCTGCGGGCTCCTAGTATCCATGAGCGCGCATCCGATCGATGTACCAGCTGGCGAACTTGTCGAGGTTCGTCTCGGAAAAGCGGGAGTAGGGGCCTGGCTGATATGCCGGGTCGAGAGTGCCTGCATGGGAGCGCGCGACGAGATCGGCGTCCTGGTCCGTCGTCGCGACCCAGACATCCGTCAGCTTGTCGAGATCGTAATCCACGCCTTCGACGGCGTCCTTGTGGACCAGCCACTTGGTTCTGACCAGCGTCTTGCCCGCCGAGAGCGGGATGACGGTTGCCACTACGGCATGGTCGCCCATGAAGTGGTTCCAGCTGTTGTGGCCCCAAAGATGCGTGTCGCCGAGATCCTTGCGGGTCATATGCCCAAGAAGCTTGGAGGATGCGGCGGTGGCGTCGTGGGTCTGGGATTCGCCGGCACCCGCGATGATCAGCCTCTGGGTGCGGAAGTTGGTGGCGCAGTCGGCGAGCTGCTCGACCGCAGCCGAGGGAAAGCCGTCAGACTCCCACGCCTTCGTCTGCTCTTCATACAGCCTGAAATGTTCCTCGGCCTGTTCGCGATCCTCCGGGCTCAGCGTCTCGGGGTCGAAGCCGAAGTCGAGATCGACGAAGGAGACGCAGAGCTCCGGGTGGTTCGCGGAGCAATGGTAGCATTCACGATTGTTTTCCATCGTGAGCTTCCAGTTGCCATCCTCGATGACATCGGTTTGGAAGGCAACCTTTGCGTTTCGGATGTCGTAGGGGGCGAGGCGCTCGGTCATGGCCTGTTCGAGGATAGCAATGTCCTCGGGCGGATTGTCGGAGAGACAGACATAAATCAGTCCGCCGATCGACTTGAAAGTGACGGGCTTGAGGCTCCGACACTCCTTGTCGAAGTCCTTGCCCATGTGAGGCGCGTAGCTGAGCTCACCCGTCAGTTCGTATGTCCAGGTGTGGTAGGGACAGACGAGCTTTGAAACGATCGTCTTGCCCGGATCGAGAAGGCGGGAGCCGCGATGGCGGCAGACATTGTGCAGGACGCGAATTTCTCCGTCGTCGTCACGCAGAAGGATCAGGCTCGTCTTGCCGATATCGATGACCGTGGCGTCACCGGGTTCGGGAACATCGCAATCGAGACCGACACAGATCCAGTGATTGTGGAAGAAGACGTCGATGTCTGCTTCGAACACATCTTGCCTGACGTAAAGGCCGGACGGCAGAGAGTGACCGTTGGCACGAGCGTCGAGAAGGGCGGAAATGGAAGATGGGAGCTTGTTTAGCATCAGAACCTCTTATGCGAGAGTTTCCCCAGATTGCCCTTGCAGTTCCGTTGTTTCAACGGCATAAAAAATTAAGTTCGCATAAGTTTTTATCATGCGATGAGGGTTCTGTGATGCACTTTAGAAGACGGATCCCGTCGCTGACGGCACTGGTGACCCTGGAGGCGGTGCTCAGAAAGAGGAGCTTCACCACGGCTGCGATCGAATTGGGTGTCACCCAGGCGGCGGTCAGCAGGCAGATTGCATTGCTGGAGGAGGAATTCGATCAGCCTCTATTCGTGCGCAAGCATCGAGCGATCGAGCCGACGGCGGCATGCATCAACCTCGGAGCAACACTGGCCAAGAGCTTTGCCGATATTGCCGAGAGCGTGGAAGCGCTCCAGTCGCGCAGCCAAGACGTGTTGACGATAGGGGCGACCGTTGCATTCTCCTCTTTCTGGCTGCTGCCGCGGCTGGCCGAGTTTCGCCGTGCGAACCCAGGCATCCTGGTGCGGGTGATATCCCAGGATAGCCCGATCGCTCTCGACGACGGAGAAGTCGATGTGGCAATTCGATATGGTGTGCCTCCCTTCAGCGACAGCACCGTCATCGCCTCGCACGGCGACGTCATCTGCCCGGTCTGCTCTCCCGACTATCTCAAGCGTCGCGGCGATGGCGCGCTCGGCTCCGCCGACGAATTCATCGAAACGGATGTTCTCGATCGGTCCTGGTACAGCTGGGAACAGTGGTTTTCGCTGACCGGCGCCAACCTCGAGGTAAAGCCGTCACTTCGGTTCAACCACTATACCGAAACCATCGCAGCCGCGCGCGCAGGCCAAGGGATTGCCTTGGGATGGCGTATGCTGGTGGGCACCTTTCTCGACGATGGAACCCTGGTGCAGGTCGACGGCGGTGAGCTCGGGGCGGAAGATCGTTACAACGTGATCGTGCCCGTCAAAGCCAAGCGAAGCAACGCGCGGGACCTTGCCGCCGCCTGGCTGACGGCATCACTGCACGGGTGATCGAAGCGTAGTCACAAACCCAGCCCCACGGCTGCAGTCCGATGAACGCCTTTCGGGACGAATGCGAAGCGATCTGCCAGGCCCAGAAAATCGGCCGCCAGGTGAATGACGGAAAGCCACATTTCCGTTCCCTGCAGGCTCGGTTCATCACCGTCGGCAAACGGGAATCCCTCGCCATCTCGCCATCTCTCCAGTGCCCTCGATATGACTTTGCGGGCGATCGCCTCGCTGTCGGCCCGCCTGTAGTCTGTCTGCCGGGCAATCAGCAGCAGAGGATGAATCGTATCGAGCAGGTTGCACGCATTGTATTTTGCGGCAATGAAGCCCTTGTGGTTGCGATAGTTGAGGTGAACCGTCTCGAGCGAGGCGTGCGGGTGGGGAAGGGCCACGCCGAACTGGGCGTAGGTGCCGCGCGTCAGGCGATAAAAGCCGTTCACCGGTTGCAGCCATCCTTCCGCCGCGGTCGGTTCACCCCACAGCCCCGAAACGCTGTTGGCATTACGGCCCAGCCACTCGAAAAGCGCCTGCCGTGAATGCCTGATGCCGAAATACTTCGCATTGAAGTACATGGCAGTTCCGATCGCATCGACCACGCTTCCGGAGTGCCATGCCCGAGTCGACCAAGGCAGGGCGCTCAGCCATTCATCCAGCTCCCCGGCGCCGAGCTCGACCGCATGGACCGGTTGGCGTGGACCGGAACCGAGCAGTTCAAGCGCATAACCAACCGCAAGGACGTTATAGAGCGCCTTTGAATCATCCCTGAGGGCCTTGCCATGCATTCGCGAATGCTCTTCCGGGAAAAGGCCGGTCTCTCGGTCCTGAAGACTTTGGAGACGCTCGATGGTCTCCGCCGCATCGAGGTCGGGCGGCAGGTGGCCGAACCCGGCTGCGATCTCGACTGCATCGCAGAGATGCCGGATCGCTGGTCGCCGGATGCCGTCTGCCTCCAGTGATTCATAGGCTCCGTCCGTTTTCCAGCGCGCAAGAATATCAGGCCATTGGCCCTTCGCCTTCTGACCGAGCCTGGCCAATTGATCTTCGATGTCGCCAGTCTCGGATTTTTTGGGCGCCGAGCCTCGGCTCCGCAGCACCCGGGCGGGCACGCCACCGGCAATCGCCATGGCGGGAATGTCGCCTGTGACCACCGCTCCGGCGGCGATCACAGCGCCGTTTCCAATCGTGGCGCCATCGAGGATCACGCAATTGGCGCCGATCCAGACATCGTCACCGATCGTGATGCCGACGCTGACGACACCCTGGCGGTGTATAGGAATGGTCGCATCGTCGAAGCCATGATTGAAGCCGACGATCGAGGCATGCGAAGCAATCCGCACGCCATGACCGCACGTCACCGTGCCGGAAACACAGGCATAGGGATTGATGGTGCAATCGTCGCCGAGGATCACATGGCCACGGACGAGCGCGTGCCCGGCGATCCACGACCGCTCGCCCATCGTCAGGCTTTCGGTGAAGATTGCGGCATTCTCGGCGATGTAGGACGTCTCGGCCAGCTCCGCACTGCATGATCGCCTGAGTTCCGCCTTGCGGGCGAGGTGAGCCGGATGACCGAGGTCAGACGCAATGTGTTCCCACGTCAGATATTGAAGCCTGAGCGCTTCGCTCTCTTCGCTTGCCGATGTTTGCTGGCTGTTGGCCTGATCCATCCTGCCCCTCATTTTCAGGTTCAACCGCCGAATATTCACCTGATTCAGCGATCCGTTGTCTCGCTGCATCAGACGGCCGGATCCGTCCAAAAGCAAGACTTCCGGCAATGGCGGCCTTCTTCAAGGTTGGCCGGCGTGATCACAAGCTGATCTTTCGTGACATGGAATTTCCGCTCCATCTTGCGCGGCCGATGTGGCCTCCGAATTCGTGATTTGCAGAGACGTCATGCGCCAACGCACCGATCATCGGCAACGTGCTCAGCCATCTGGAAACCTTGAGCTCGAGCTATGCCGCGTTCAGAAGTTCAGCGCTAACCGGCATTCCCATGTGAAAGCCCTGGACGCGGTCGATGCGAAGATCCTTGAGAAGGGAAAACTGTGCTGCCGTTTCGACGCCTTCCACCAGAATCGTATTCCCGCGATTGCGGATGAGAGCAATCATGTCCTGAAGCATCGTCAGACCGCGTGGGTTCGAGCAGTCGTGCAGGAAGGTTCTATCGACCTTGACCGTCTGAAACTCGATTGCCCTCAGCCAAGAGAGGCCCGCGAAGCCGCAGCCGAAGTCGTCGAGCCAGATTTCGACGCCGAGTGCCCGCAGATCGGCAATGCATTTCAGCACCTCCGCCTGCATATCCATGTCCAGGCCTTCGGTGACTTCCAAGGCTAGTCGCGAGCCGCAGACCCCGCAGCGATCAAGGATTTCAGCGACACTGGCAGCAAAGCCGGGGGAACGCAGTTGTATCGGCGACACGTTGACGCTGACGGTCGCCATGCGATCGGTCATCAGTATATCCCGGCAGGCCGTCTCGATCGCCCACCTGCCCAATTCGAGGATAGCGCCACTTCGTTCTGCAACTGGAATGAATGTCTTCGGGGAAACCGCGGTGCCATCCGGCATTCTGAGGCGCATCAAAGCCTCGACAGCTCTTGCTTTCCCGTTGGTCACGTCGAAGATCGGTTGGTACACGAGCGAGACCAGTTTGCGATCGATGGCGGCCGCCAGCAGCGGGACGAGTTTGCCAGCGTGGTCATCGGGACGGGGTAAAAACGGATCAAAACTGCGAATGCAGTTTCGGCCACTTGCTTTGGCATTGTAGAGAGCAAGGTCGGCTTCACGGACTATTCGTTCGACTTTCTCGCCAACTTTCTCGCGGGTGAAGGCGACGCCGATGCTGACGGTTACGGTCGACATATCATCTGGTCGCTCTTCGTGAGCAATCGCAAGTGACTCGACCTCCATTCTGATCTTGTTGGCGAGGGCCATCGCAACCTTGGGAAGGGCAGCCGGCATGACCACGATAAACTCCTCGCCACCATACCTGCCGATCATGCCATCGGACGATTCTACAACCGCCTTCAGTGCATTGGCGATGACAGTCAGGCATCGGTCTCCTTCCTGATGTCCGTAGCGATCATTGAAGCGTTTGAAAAAGTCGACGTCGATGAGGAACACGGAGAAGTCCCGGCGCTCATCTTTCCAGGCGGCCCAGCATTCGTCGAGCCGCCGATCCAGCGCGCGTCTGTTGCTTATACCCGTCAGGTAGTCGGTATGCGAAAGCTCGAGCAGTGACCTTCCACGTTCGGACGCTTCCCAGTGCTGGTGGCGAGCCTCCGCCGCGTTCAGCAACACGTTTCGACGCTCCACGTTCAATCGCCAATTGACGAACGATGTGAAGGCAAAGCACGAAATATAGAACAACCCGAAGGCAAGTTTATAGGTTTGGCTTGAAGGGAAGAATTCCTCGATCGCGATGAAAAATGCGCATAGAACGAGGCCCGAAGTGATCACCGAAAGCCGAAATGGGAAACTGAAAAAGAGGTTGGCGCCCATCATGAAGATGGCACCGAATATCATGTAGTATGACATGGCGGTGACGTCGCGGGTGGCAATCGCCGGGTAAAGCCAGCCTACATAGCCCACAAGCAGAGCAGCGGCGCAGGTGATGTCAAGCCAGACGGTTTTCGCATTTGCCAGTCGCAAGATTTCGAACGCCAGCAGTGCGATCGTTGCAACGACGAATCGCGCGGCGATCGTCATGGGGGCAACATCGGGGATCAGCCATCGGTCGGGAAGTGCGAAGGCCACATATACGGCAACTGCCATCCAAAGACCATGCCGTGAGCTCCGCCTTCGGACAGCATCATTTTCAGTTTTCAGAGACTTGAGGGCCTCGGCGAATGAAAAGCTGGCGGTTAATTGGTCGTTCTGGACATTAGCGCAAGCCGCGATCATGCAATAACACCGGCCTGACAACCATCTAAAGTATGTTGAAAAGTAAGCCATACTTCGGCGCCCTCCAAAATCGCGTTCGGCAATCTGCAACCGGTTTGTCTTATTGCTGAGCTTTGTTAGAGGGGTAGCATCGGACCCGCAAGAGTAGAATTACCCTTATCCCGTGTAGATTCTAGTCGCATCCTATTTCGAGGTTGATTATGCTTAACGCTATGTCAAGAGGATCTCGAAATGGAACAAAGCCTGGTCTTGGACGGTGAGAGTCTTGTTGCGCCCGGCGAGATTCGTCGGGTAGCAAGGAGGGTTGCTGCTCCAGATCCCGGCCACCTGATCGTTGCCCGGGCCGAGCTTGCCCTCAGCCTTGAGGTGTCGACCCGTCAGTTCAAATCCGGAGTCGAGCCTAGTGCGATCATCGAGCGACTTACCGACGCCTTGCATCAGATACGGCGGCGCTTTCATCCGGAGGTGTGGGACGTCCTCGTTCCGATCGCGCAATCCCATTCCGTTGCTCACTATCTCCATCAAGATCCGTTGACCCGCTGGTCGTTCGAAAAGCCGCGCGGCTATTCTGGCGACGCACGCCTTCTCGACTTCATCTACGGCAGACCTGAGATTGAGGACGATGTCGCATCAGCGAGCGACTTGGGACGTTCGATCTACGCCTACACTCGAATTGCTTCGTCATCCGTCGCGGTAAGGGAGCGTCGAGACATTCTAGCTCGCCGCGTTGACGAAATCGCTTCGGCCCGGCCTGGTTCGACCGAAGTCCTCGCCATCGCCGCCGGGCATCTCCGTGAGGGACCTTTATCGCGCGCGCTCAGCGCCGGCGCGATCAAACGCTGGGTGGCTTTGGATCAAGACCCGATGAGCGTTGGAACCGTCGCCCGCGATTTCGCCGGCACGTCCGTCGAGGCGGTGAACGGGTCGGTCAAATCCCTGCTCGGTGGAAGGCATGCGCTGGGAATGTTCGATTTCGTTTATGCCGCGGGCCTCTATGACTATTTGCCGGACGCGGTAGCCGTAAGGCTGACCAGAAAGTGCATCAGCATGCTGAAGCCTGGCGGTACATTCCTATTCGCAAACTTCTCCCCGGAAACGAACGTCGATGGCTATATGGAGACATTCATGAACTGGGCGCTGCTGTTGCGATCAGAACGAGAGATGGGCTTGATCGCCAGTGAAAGCGTGACCGGGGCGGATGTAAAGGTGTCTGTTTGGCCCGGCTCAAACCGCAACATTGTCTACTGTGAAATTCAAAAGCCGCAGTAGGCCGCACGCTGGCCGACATATAATGGCGTTTGAGCCAGTACCTGGGCGCTGCCGTCCGTTCCGGTAGTCTTCGGGGCAATTCCTCAGTTCAAATCCTGGGTCGACCCTATCAGAGGCTGCATGAGAAAGGTCGTGGCTGCTCTCCTCCACGGCCTTTAAGCTGTTTATCGGCCGGCGCTAATCAGGCGGCTTATGGCTGTGTCCAGCGTGGTCGTGCCCTTCACCGGGTCGCCGTCGAACCGGATCCAGCCGTCGTTGAAACCATCGATCATGCGCATCCGCGGGAGGGGGTTTTGCATGCCTTGGTCGGTGAAAATCTGCTCCCAGGTGTCGCGGGCGACCGGCTCTGCCCGGACGGGTTTTCCGAGGATGGACGAGAGGACAGCGGCGATTTCGTTGGGCGTGACGCCCTCTGGCCCCGTCAACTCGATGACCTGCTTGCCCACCCAGTCGTGCTGCAGCAATTCTGCCGCCTTGGCTCCGACGTCGAAGACAGAAACCATCGGATAGGGCTGATCGAGCGGCTGGAGGAAACTTGAGAGGACACATGTCTCGCGCGCCGGCGCGATATCCCAAGCCGTGTTTTCCATGAACCAGCCGGCACGCAGAAAGGCGATCGGCATTGGCAAGGCAGATAACTTCTGTTCAACGAGACCGAGCTGGCTCAAGAGGTTAGGTTCTCTGGCCTGCGCGCCGATGGTCGAGAGGCAAACGACCTTGGCGGGATCAGCAGAAAGAAGCGCGGTCTCCAGCGCCGCAATGACCGCGCGCACTTCCGTAAAGCCGGGGGTTGGATCGGAGGTGGGCGGGATCAGCAGAAAGACGCCGTCGGCGCCGGCGAAAGCCTTGGTGAGCGCATCGGCGTCGGTCATCTCGGCCAAGGCTAGGTCCGCGCCTTTGTCCTTCCATTCTGCTGCTTTCTCCGCATTGCGCGCGACGGCGCGTATCGGCACCCCCGCCTCCAGCAGACGCGCGGCGACGATGCCTCCGACTTGGCCAGTTACTCCGGTGATCACAAACATGGCTAGACTCCTTTGCTGCTCCGCCGCCAGCAGGTTGGCGGTTTGTTATGCCGATCATGTCCTTCGGAAGCCTTTGACTGAAGCGCGCTTCTGTCACATGATTGGTGACTAAAAATCACGGATACGCGATGTTTGACGGACGATTATTGAATGGCGTGAGCGTATTGGCCGCCGTTATCGAGAGCGGAAGCTTTGCGCGGGCAGCGGAGCTAATGGGATTATCGGCGTCGGGTGTCAGCCGCGCCATTTCGCGGCTGGAGGGGCGGATCGGTCTGCGGCTGCTCGATCGGACAACACGCACGATGCGGCTGACCGATGACGGCGCGCGATTCTACGAACAGGTGGCCCCACTCTTGAGCGGCATCGAAGAGGCTGCGCAGACTGCTGTTGGCGCCAGACAGGCGGTGCGTGGGCGACTGCGAGTCAATGTCGACCCATATTTTTCACGCCTTGTGCTCGGCCCGCGGCTCGGCGCCTTCCTCGATCGTTACCCGGATATTCAGATCGAGATCTTCACCCGCAACGAGATCGGTGATCTTGTTGCTGATGGCATGGACGTCGCGGTGCGCTTTGGCGAGCCTGCACAGAGGTCGCTTATTTCGCGCCTGTTGATGCAGACGCCCGTGATCACGATTGCGGCTCCCGCTTATATCGAGCGGCATGGTTGGCCGAGCCGTCCACAGGATTTGAGCGAGCATACCTGTATCCAGTTCCAGGATCCGCTGACCGCAAGGCCTTTCGAATGGGAGCTTCGGTCGGGTGACGAGGTCGTCTCGATCGAGACCCGCAGCCGCATTTTAGTCAACGATGCCGGCACGACCTTGGCGACCTGCCTTGCGGGGATCGGCATCGCGCAAGTCTTCACACTCGGGATGGCGGATTATCTGAACAATGGGCAGCTCGTGAACCTCTTTCCCGACTGGTCGGACGAGACATTCCCGCTCTACGCCTTCTATCCCTCGCGTCAGCATGTTCCGGCTAAGGTCAGGGCCTTTATAGATTTCTGCGTCGAGATCATCGAATAGACGGAGGCACCCCGTCGAGCGCCTCTGCTGGCTTGAGCCGGCCGCGGCTTTCTAGTTTCCGGAAGTTTATCGTCTGTTGGGTTCTTTCATGCTTGGGAGGAAGGCGTTCACATCTCCGGCCATAAAGCACCGTGTCAGATGCGTTCTATGCGGACCGGATACTCGCCGCGCACCAGCAACGGCTCGAAGCCATTGTCGAAGCGGCCGAGCCGGATCAGCCCGTCCCAGCAGCGGTAATCCGCGTAGAACAGGGCCAGGTTACCCCACGGTTTGAAGTAACAAAGGTCGCCCGGTTGCTCGTTTCCGAAAGCACCGCTGCCTTCTTCGGTCAGCTTGCGCGGCAGATGGACGATCTTTTCGTTCCTGCCGTAGTCTTCGATCTTGAGGTTCAGGGGCAGCATGGAAATGAGATCGCGCGCCGTCGGATTGTCGAAGAGTGTCGCGGTCAGGATCAGATTGTTGAAGCCAATCCTGATCCTGAGGTCTGTCGCCCCGTGACCCGTCGAGTTGTGCTCGTCCTGCCCGTGCGCCACAAGAGGGAGAGCGGCGGCGGCCAAGGTTCCGCCCAGCACCGCGCGACGGCTCATGAACTTGGATGTCATCGACATAGCGCGCCTCGCGTCAGACAGGTTGAGCCGTGGGCCGGAACAGGATTTCGTTGATGTCGACATCGTCCGGCTCGTTCACCGCGAAGGCGACCGTTCGGGCGAACGTGTCCGCGCCGATGGCGATGTTGCTGACGAACTCCTTGGTGCCTGCCTGGATGTCCTTCTCACTGATGTGCTCGAGCAGTTCGGTGCTCACCGCGCCGGGTGAAATGATCGTGGTGCGGATGTTGTACGGCTTCACTTCCTTCCGCAGCCCTTCGGAGAGGGCGCGCACGGCGAATTTCGTCGCGCAGTAGACGGTGGCACCCGGATCGACAACATGACCGTAGACGGAGGACACGTTGATGATGTGCCCCGACTTCTGCGCTTTCATGTGCGGAAGCGCTGCTGCGATGCCGTAGAGCACCCCTTTGATATTCACGTCGATCATGCGATCCCACTCGTCAACTTTGAGCCGTTCGAGCGGCGCAAGTGGCATCAGGCCGGCATTGTTCAGCATCACGTCGATGCGACCGAACGCGTTGACGGCCGTGTCGACGAGCTTCTTGACTTGATGTTGATCCGTGACGTCGGTTTGGACTGCTTTGGCCTTGTAGCCCCTGGCGCAAAGCTCCTCGGCCAGCTTGGCGATGCGGTCGCTACGCCGCGCGCCGAGGACGACGGAAGCGCCGCGCTCAGCAAGGTGACGCGCGGTGGCTTCGCCAAGCCCGCTGCTTGCTCCGGTGATGACGACCACTTTGTTTTGGATTCCTTGGGACATGATGATTTCCTGTTTTGAGGTTTCTAAAGGTTCAGGAACGGCGGCCGGCGAGCGCGGCGAGGACAGCCGAACCGGCGAGAAGGCAGGCGGCCAGAAGGAAGGTGCTCCACCATCCCGCGGTGTCGAACAGCATGCCGCCAGCGAAAGCGCCGCCTGCAATGGCGAGTTGGATCAGCGCCACCTGCAGTCCACCTGCCGCTTCCAATTCACCGGGAACGATAGCGGCCATCCAGGTATTCCAGGCGACCGGAATCGGCGTCGAGAAAAATCCCCACATGACGAGCAGGAATGCCGTAACCGCCGCGAACGGCCCGAGAGCGATCAGCAGCAGGGCTAGGAATGCAAGAGCGGCCGGCAGGCCTACGAGAACGCGGAGGAGGTGGCGTCGGGCGACGAAGCCGATCACGGAGGTTCCAGCTAGCCCGCCGACGCCGAGGCCGAGAAGCACCATGGACAGGACATTCAATTCCAGCCCCGTGACGCCTTCGAGGAACGGGCGAAGATAAATAGACAGTGCGTTCTGGCCAATGAAGGCCAAGCCGGTCGCCGCCATTCCTATCGCGAATGTGCGATTGCGTAGCAGCCCGAATATTCTGGCCACCGAGACGGTTGATGTCGCCGGCATCCTCGGCAGAACGACCAGTTGCCAGACGAGTGCGGCAATTCCGATCGGCACGGTAATGAAGAAGGTTCCGCGCCATCCGATCAACCCGCCAAGAAAACTGCCGAGCGGTGCGGCAAGGACGAGGGCGAATGCGGTGCCACCTTGAAGAAGCGCAATGGCCTTGGGCAGGTCGCGATCCGAAGTCAGGCGTGCCAGAATAGCCGTCGACAGCGACCAGAAGCCGCCGATCGAAACGCCGACCAGGGATCGTCCGAAGAGAAAGACAAGGAAGTTGGGTGCGAGGGCAACCGCCAAGCTCGATGCGACAAGGACCGCCGTATAGAGCAGGACGACAGACTTCCGGTCGATCTTCGCCAGGAAGGCATTGCCGAAAAGGCTGGTGATAACCGCAAAGACACCCGACACGGTGATCGCCAATCCGGCTTGCCCCTCTGAAATAGAGAGGTCCCTGGCGATTGGGGTCAGAAGGCTCACAGGGAGAAATTCCAGACCCACCAGAAGGAAAGTGAGAAGTGAGAGACAGGTCACAGCAGACCATGAGGTCGCCGTGTCGTCCGTCAGTGAGGTCTCATTCAATGTCAACTCGACGGTCATTCACGTTCTCCTGTCCGTTGCCAGATAGATAGCCGCACTGGTTTTGCGCGACTAGAAGCTATAATCTGAACGTCGTGATGAAGGAGATTCAACAATGCGGCGCGACGAGTTCACGGAAATGCGTGCGTTTCTGGAGGTGGCTCAGGAGCGGAGCTTCACGCGCGCTGCATCAAAGCTGGGAGTCACGCGCTCGGCGCTGAGCCATACGATCAGCGCGCTCGAAGCCCGGCTCGGCGTCCGGCTTCTCTCCCGCACGACGCGTGACGTCGCCCCGACGGCGGCCGGTACGCGCCTCGTGGAAACTATCCAGCCGCATTTCGAGAGCATCGCCGCCGGGATCAGTGCCCTCGGCGCGTTGCGCGACAAGCCTTCGGGCACAGTCCGCCTCGTATGTCCCGATGATGCCGTGGAGCTGGTCTTCCGTTCGAGGCTGCCGGCATTTTTACGGGATTACCCCGATATCACCGTGGAACTCATCGTCGACAATGGTTTCACAAATATCGTGGAGCGCCAATTCGATGCCGGCGTGCGGCTCGGCGAAGCGATTGCGCGCGACATGGTGGCCGTTCGCATCGGGCCCGATATCTCTTACGCCGTGGTTGGATCACCCGAATATTTTGCTGTCCACACTGTGCCTTCGACCCCGCATGGCTTGACGGACCACAATTGCGTCAACCTGCGTCTTCCGACGTCAGGCGCTCTCTATGCCTGGGAGTTTGAAAAGGATGGCCGCGAGTTCAGCGTTCGTGTGGAAGGCCAGCTCGTGATGAGCAACATAGGGCCGGCGATCAATGCCGCTCTCGATGGGGCGGGGCTGTCTTATGTGCCGAGGGACCTCATCAGGCAATATTGTGACAGCGGTCAACTGCACGAAGTGCTCGCGGACTGGGCGCCTACATTCCAGGGGTATCATCTCTATTACCCCAGCCGGCGCCATCCATCCCCTGCTTTCTCCGCTTTCGTTGAAGCCTTCCGCTACCGGTATCGGTAACCAACACTCATGTCGAGAGGCTCTGCCGGACAACGGGGCGCAACACGTTGCGGCCCTTGCTCATCGACGATTGCCGAGGGCTTTACCGGGCGCTGTCAATGATTGCGCCGCCGGCGTGGTGGAAAGAGTACGGCAAAAGCGTGCCGGTGAAACCGAACGCATGCGGTCGGAAAGCGAAAGCATGATGTCGAAAGGTGTGCGCAGCTGCTTTGGGCCGATCGCCGACAACAAGTTCACGAAAAACTCGAACCGGACTTGTCCCAGCCTTCCTTGACGGTTTCCATCGCGACATTCGTCGATGTGCTGGCAACGTGAGGCAGTGTCGAAATACGCTCGCCGAGAACGCGACGGTAGCGGCCGATATCGCGGGTGCGGATCTTCAGGAGATAGTCGAACCTGCCGGCGATCATATGGCACTCTTCGACTTCGCTGATCTTCTTGATGGCATCGTTGAAGCTCTTCAGCGCATGCTCCCGGGTATCGGAAAGCTTCACCTCGACGAAAGCAATATGGTCGAGTTGCATTTTCGACGGATTGAGGATGGCCTTGAAGCCTTCGATATATCCTTCGCTGATCAGCCTTTTGAAGCGGATCTGGCACGGCGTCTTCGACAATCCGACACGCGCCGCCAGATCGGTGATCGACAGCCTGCCGTCCTGGGCGAGTGCCGTGAGGATCTTTCTGTCGAACTGGTCCAATTCACTAAAGATGTCGGTTTCAGTAGCCATTTGAACTCTCGTGGGCGGATTAATAAGTTCATACAGCCTGGAAACTGTTGAAATCAAGTGAGATTGCGATTTGCGGATATGATAGATTATCTGCCGGGCAGAAGAGCGCTGAAATCGGTATCGGCGCCGCGCTCAACACGGGGATCATACATGCATAACAAAGAAGCGGATGACGATCGGACGCCGGACCTGCTCGCTCACTACCGGCCGCTGGCGATCAGGGCAGTGGCCGCGGCGCTCAGCCTCAAGCGCGACAGACCGGAAGCGCGCCCGCTGCGAGAGACGGAATATTCCGGCCCCGCCTTCACGGAGGATGCACAGTGGGACGACGAGCCCGGCATCTCATTCATCCGTTAAACCAGACATCGATTGATAGGTACTTTCATGTTGAACGCAGCGATCGACACCACGCCACCCAATGACCCTAGCAATGGCGCTCCGTTTTCCGGCTTTGCGCCGCCGATCCGACCGCAATCCGAACTTCGCCAGGCCATCACGGCAGCCTATCGCCGGCCGGAAACCGAATGCTTGCCGCCGCTCGTTGCAGCCGCGCGTGTCTCCGAGGCAAAACGCTATGACATTCGCAGCACGGCCCGCAGCCTGATCGAGGCGTTGCGCGCCAAGCACAAGGGGACCGGAGTCGAAGGGCTGGTGCAGGAATATTCGCTTTCCAGCCAGGAAGGCGTGGCGCTGATGTGCCTCGCCGAAGCGCTGCTGCGCATTCCCGACACCGAAACCCGGGACGCGCTGATCCGCGACAAGATCGCCGAGGGCAACTGGACCTCCCATATCGGCGGCGGAAAATCCATGTTCGTCAACGCCGCCACCTGGGGCCTCGTCGTCACTGGTAAGCTGACGTCGACGGTCAACGACCGGAGCCTGTCGGCAGCGCTGACGCGGCTGATCGCGCGCGCCGGCGAGCCTGTCATTCGTCGCGGCGTCGATATGGCGATGCGGATGATGGGTGAGCAGTTCGTCACCGGCGAAACGATTGCGGAGGCGCTGAAACGCGCCCGGCCGCTGGAAGCACGCGGCTTCCGCTATTCCTACGACATGCTGGGCGAGGCCGCGACGACGGGCGCCGACGCCGAGCGTTATTACCGGGATTACGAAAAGGCGATCCACGCCATCGGCAAGGCGTCGGACGGGCGCGGCATCTACGACGGCCCGGGCATTTCGATCAAGCTTTCGGCCCTGCATCCCCGTTACGTGAGGTCGCAGGCCGGCCGCGTGATGAGCGAGCTGCTGCCGAAGGTCAAGGCGCTGGCCGTTCTCGCCAAGACTTATGATATCGGCCTCAATATCGACGCCGAGGAGGCCGATCGGCTGGAGCTTTCGCTCGACCTCCTCGAGGAGCTTTGCTTTGCCCCTGATCTCGCCGGATGGAGCGGGCTGGGCTTCGTCGTGCAGGCCTATGGCAAGCGCTGCCCATTCGTCCTCGACTATATCATCGATCTCGCACGCCGCTCCGGGCGCCGGGTCATGGTCCGTCTCGTCAAGGGCGCCTATTGGGATGCGGAGATCAAGCGTGCCCAGTTGGACGGGCTCGACGACTATCCGGTCTATACCCGCAAGATCTACACGGATGTCGCCTACGTCGCCTGCGCGCGCAAGCTGCTCGATGCTCCGGATGCGGTCTTCCCGCAATTTGCCACCCATAATGCGCAGACGCTCGCCACGATCTATCGTCTGGCGGGTGCTGATTTCATCGTCGGCAAATATGAGTTCCAATGCCTGCACGGCATGGGCGAACCGCTCTACGACGAGGTCGTCGGAAAGGAAAAACTCGACCGGCCCTGCCGCATTTATGCGCCTGTGGGAACGCATGAGACGCTGCTCGCCTATCTGGTTCGACGCCTTCTGGAAAACGGCGCCAATTCCTCCTTCGTGCACCGCATCTCCGATCCGAATGTCTCGGTCGAGGCGCTGATCGCCGATCCCGCCGAAATCGTCGCGGCCATGCCCGTTATGGGCGCGCCCCACACGCAGATCGCCTCACCAAAGGCTCTTTACGGCAACGCCCGGGCCAATTCCGAAGGTCTCGATCTCTCGAACGAGGCCACCCTTTCGGATTTGGCTGAGGCGCTCATCTCCACGGCTGCTGCCCCGTGGCATGCGCTTCCCCTCCTTGCCGACGGCTCTACGGAGGGGGTGACGCGCGATGTTCTCAATCCTGCCGATCACCGGGATGTCGTCGGCACAGTGACCGAGGTGAAGGTCGAGGAGGCTGCGCGCATCGTTCGCATGGCGGCCGAGCATGCGCCGCAATGGGCCGCCGTGCCGCCGGCCGAGCGTGCCGCCTGCCTGGAGCGGGCCGCCGACATCATGCAGGCCCGCATCAAGGTGCTGATGGGCATCGTCATGCGCGAGGCCGGCAAATCCGCGGCCAATGCCGTCGGCGAGGTGCGTGAGGCGATCGATTTCCTGCGCTACTATGCCGAACAGGCTCGCAAGACGCTCGGCCCCTCGCATGCGCCCCTCGGCCCGATCGTCTGCATCAGCCCGTGGAATTTTCCGCTGGCGATTTTCACCGGGCAGGTCGCCGCAGCCTTGGTGGCAGGCAATCCCGTGCTTGCCAAACCGGCCGGCGTCACGCCGATCATCGCTTCGGAGAGTGTGAAGATCCTTCACGAGGCGGGCGTGCCTGTCGGTGCCCTGCAGTTCGTGCCCGGCAGCGGCCGTCTCGGCGCCGGCATGGTCGGGGCTGAGGAGACGGCAGGCGTCATGTTTACCGGGTCGACCGAAGTTGCGCGGATGATCCAGGCACAGCTGGCGGAACGGTTGTCGGCGAGCGGCAGGCCGATTCCGCTGATTGCCGAAACCGGCGGCCAGAACGGCATGATCGTCGACTCCTCGGCTTTGGCCGAGCAGGTGGTGGCCGACGTCATTGCGTCTGCCTTCGACAGCGCCGGTCAGCGCTGCTCGGCGCTCCGGGTTCTCTGCCTCCAGGACGATGTCGCCGACAGGACCCTCGCCATGCTGAAGGGCGCCTTCCGCGAGCTGACGATCGGCCGTACCGATCGGCTGAGCATCGATGTCGGCCCTGTCATCAACGACAGCGCAAAGACGGAGATCGACCAGCATATCGAGCATATGCGCGGCTTAGGCCGCAAGGTGGATCAACTGCCGCTGCCCGAAGGCGCTGCGGCGGGGACCTTCGTTCCGCCGACGATCATTGAGATCAAATCCCTGGCAGACCTGACGAGGGAGATCTTCGGCCCGGTCCTGCACGTCATCCGCTTCAAGCGAAACGGGCTCGACCGTTTGATCGACGACATCAACGCATCGGGTTATGGTCTGACATTCGGGCTTCACACCCGGCTTGACGAAACGATCGCGCATGTGACCAGCCGCATCAAGGCCGGAAACCTCTATGTCAACCGGAACATCATCGGCGCCGTCGTCGGCGTGCAGCCTTTCGGCGGCCGTGGCCTGTCGGGAACCGGTCCGAAGGCCGGCGGTCCACTTTATATCGGCCGGCTGGTGCAGCGTGCGCCCGTGCCGCCGCAGCAGGATTCCGTTCATACGGACCTTGCCCTTCGTGACTACATCGTCTGGCTCGACAAGCAGGGCTTATCGGGCGAGGGCGAAGCGGCGCGTGGATATGCCAGCCGCTCGGCGCTCGGTCTCGAACGCGAACTCACCGGTCCGGTCGGGGAGCTCAATCTCTACGCGCTCCATCCCCGCGGCCGTATTCTCGTCGTGCCGCAGACGGAAGGCGGGCTTCATCGCCAGGTCGCCGCAGCCCTTTCAACCGGCAACCACATCGTCGTGGACGCGGGTTCCCTATCGAAATCAGTCCTGGCGGATCTTCCGGCGGCTGTCGCCGGCCGGATTTCCTGGACCTCGGATTGGGAGAAGGACGGGCCGTTCTCAGGCGCGCTCGTCGAAGGGGATCGCGACAGGGTTCTGGCCGTCAATCGGAAGATCGCTCACCTGCCCGGTCCGCTTCTGCTGGTCCAGGCCGCGACGGTCGAGGATTTGGCGAGCGATCCCGAAGCCTATTGCCTGAATTGGTTGCTGGAGGAAGTGTCGACCTCGATCAACACCGCGGCTGCCGGCGGCAACGCAAGCCTGATGGCCATCGGCTGAGTGACAAGACGAGGGCGCAGAAAAACGCCTTCGTCTGAAGAAGCCCGTTCCAAGGATGTTCATAGGGCAAAGGCGTGTTCCGGCGTGCGGTGCGCGTAAAAGCCGCTTGACAAAACGCGTCTGCCGCGACTATTGGGTAATCGATAACCCAAGGAGGATGGTGCGGATCGTGACAGTATCTCTTTCTGACATCGCGGAACGTGCGGGGGTCTCGGTAAAGACGGTTTCCGGCGCATTGCACGGCGGCTCGGCCCGCATGTCGGACGATACGCGCCAGAAGGTCAAGGCCATTGCGGAAGAGCTCGGCTACGTGACCAACCTTGCGGCGCGTGGCGTGCGACAGGGCTGGCTGCCGCTGGTCGGCGTCGTCTCCGACGGCCTCATCACGTCGCCCTTCGCTACCGAGATCGTACGTGGCCTCGATGGGGCAGCCCGCAGCGCCGGCATGGCGGTCTTTGCGGTCAACCACCGCAGCGGCCAGTCTATAGGCTCGGTGCTCGACGAGGTGCAGCAGTTCCGGCCGCGCGCCGTTGCTTATGCCGCCATGTACCACAAGGATGTCGCCCTGCCGGACAGGTTGGCGGGAGCCGTCGGCGTGATGATCAACTGCCGAGAGGCTGCCGGCCGCGTCACCGCGTTGGTCCCGGACGAAGAGGGCGGTGCGCGGGAGATCGTGCATTATCTCCTCGTCGCCGGCCGCCGGCGCATCGCCTTCATCAATCTGCCGGGCATTCTCGCCGGCACGCTACGCGAGATGGGGTTTCGTGCGGCGCTTGAGGAGGCGGGCATCGACCCCGTCGGCGTGTTGCCGGCGGTGCGCCGCAGCGTCTACAGCGACCGCGCGCCCAGCCTTGTTGCCTCTCATGTGGAGGCGCTTCTGAAATCCGGTCAACGGCCTGACGCCATCTTGTGCGGCAATGACCGCGTGGCGATGGAAGTCTATGCGGCGCTTGCCCGCGCCGGCCTTCGCATTCCGGATGATATCGCGGTGGCAAGCTTCGACAACCAGGTCGAGATTGCCTCGCGGCTGGACCCGCCATTGACGACGATGGCCCTGCCGCACCGCGCCATGGGCCGCCTTGCCATGGAGATCCTCCTGGCCGAGCAGCCCGAACCGCCGCATCTGCATAAACTGCCGTTCCATCTGGTCGAACGGGCATCCGTCTGAACATCGAGTGTCTAACAGGAGGAGAATATCAATGAGCACTTCAATGGGTAATCGTTTACTTTCCGCAATCCTAGCGTCCGCCGCGCTGGTCGCGACCGCCGGTTTCGCCGAGGCGAAGACCGTCATCCACGTCATGCACCAGGGCGATCCTGGCTGGGTGAAGGCCTATGGCGACGTTGCCGCCCGCTTTGAGGCCGCCAATCCCAATGTCGACATCGAGATGATCTACGCGCCGCACGATGCCTATAACGAAAAGTTCAGCGCCGCCGTCATGGCCAAGCAACTGCCCGATATCATGGAACTCGATGCTCCGTTCCTCGCCAATTATGTCTGGTCCGGCTATCTGCAGCCCGTCAAGCCGCTCATTGACAAGGACCTGCTCGATGACATGACGGATTCGAATATCGCCCAGGGCACCTATCCGATCGACAAGGACCTCTATGCGATCGGCCTCACCGACTCCTCGGTCGTGCTCTACGGCAACAAGAAGTATCTTGAAGCCATTGGCGCCCGCATTCCGAAATCGGTCGACGATGCCTGGACCCGCGAGGAATTCGAAGGCTATCTCGAAAAGCTTTCCAAGCTCGAAGGCGTGAAGTGGCCGATCGACACCTTCCGAGGTTACGGCATCAAGACCGAGTGGATCACCTATGCCTACGGCCCCCTGCTCGAAAGCGCCGGCTGCGACCTGATTGACCGCAAGACTTGGAAGGCCAGCGGCACGCTCGATGGCGAGGCCTGCGTCAAGGCGCTGACGATGATGCAGGACTGGGTGAAGAAGGGCTGGGTCGTACCGACTTCGTCGGGCACCAACCAGTTCTACGCCGAGGGACAGCCGGCCGCGCTCGCCATGGGCGGCCACTGGTTCTACGCGGAGGCATCGGCAGCGATGAAGGACAATATCGTCGTCATGCCACTGCCGAAGATCGGCGACAAGGGCGTGAGCCCGAACGGAACCTGGATCTGGGGCGTTTCCGCGACCTCGGAGAACCCTGAGATCGCCGGCAAGTTCCTGAGCTTCCTGCTGAAGGACAAGGAGTATCGGGAGTACGCCAAGACCCAGTCCGCCTATCCGGGCCTGAAGAGCTTCGCCGCCGGTTCCCCGCTCTATGCGGAAGGCGGTCCGCTCGCCGTCGCCTTTGAGCAGGCTTCCAAGACCGCGATCGCCCGTCCGCCGCACCCGGCATATCCGACGATCACTTCGGCCTTCATGCAAGCCGTCGACAAGATCTTCAACAGTGGTGACGCGCAGGAAGCGCTGACGGCCGCTGCCAAGAAGATCGACGAGGATATCGAGGACAACGCCGGCTACCCGCCCTTCGACGAGCAGCAGTAAGGGGTTTTGACGGGGCCGGTTCGTCCTGCCGGCCCTGGACCATCTCGGGAAGGACGACCGATGAGGAGGAAACAATGACTTTGCAACAGACCTCCACGCCCGCTTTGCGGCGTCCGGCAAAACGCCGCGACAGGCAGCGCCTGTGGCAGGAAATGGCGATGATCGCGCCTGCCTTTCTGCTTCTGGCGATATTTCTGATCACGCCGTTCCTCTTGTCCTTCTGGACGGCGATGACCAACCAGCCGCTCGTGCCGCGCCCGACGCCGGTGCGCTTCGTCGGTCTGCTGAATTTCGAGCGCGTCTTCACCGATCCGCTGTTCTGGACCTCGCTGTGGAACGTCACGCGCTTCACCGTCTGGGTGCTGCCGCTGCAGTGCGGCCTCGCCTTCCTGACCGCGCTACTCCTGCATCAGAAGCTGCCGATGCAAAACCTGCTGCGCGGCCTGTTCTTCCTGCCGGCGATCACCTCCATGGTGGTGGTCTGCGTCATCTGGGGCACGCTGTTCCAGTATCCGAACGGCCCGCTCAACCAGATCGTCGGTTTCCTTTCCGGCGGCACGATCCAGCCGATCGACTGGCTCGGCGACCCCAACTGGGCGATGTTTTCCATCGTGTTGCTTTCAGCCTGGCAGGCCTATGGCTTTCAGATGATCATCTATCTCGCCGGCCTGCAGGGCATTCCCGAAGAACTATACGATGCCGCCCGCATCGACGGGGCAAGTGCGCTGCGCCGCTTCTGGCACGTCACCATGCCCGGCCTTCGCCCGACCCATGTCTTCGTGCTTGTTATCACGACCATCCAGGCCTTCAAGCTTTATACGCAGGTGGCGATCCTCACCCAGGGCGGCCCGAACGAAAGCACCGAAACCGTTGTCCACTACATGGTGCGCGCCGGCTTCGAGGAGCAGAAACTCGGCTACGCATCGGCCGTTTCCGTCATCCTCTTCGTCATCGTTCTTCTGATCGCGCTCCTGCAACGCAAACTCCTGAGGCGCTTCGATGTCTGATCTCGCTTTGAGCCAGCCCGTCCCGCTGGCAATCGCAAGGGGCAACGGCAAGAGAAACCTGCGCATCGTGCAGAGCCTCTGCATCCTGGTCATCGCGCTGGTGATGATCTCGCCGCTGTTCATGCTGCTGATCGCCAGCCTGAAGGACGACCGCTTCCGCATCCTCGCCGACATGGGCAGCTTCCGCGCCTTCTGGGTCAGCGACCCGACTCTGTCGAATTACAAGGAGATCGCCCATTTCTCCGGCGAGCTGGCATACGGCCGATATCTCTTCAATTCGCTGGTGATCCTCGCCGCCACAGTCGTCTCGGGTCTGGTCGTCAACTCTATGGCGGGCTTCGTTCTCGCCTGGGGTTCGCTGCGCGGCAAGGCGGCGCTCTTGGCGCTGGTCGTCGCGCTCTATGTCATCCCGCAGGAAAGCATCATCATGCCGCTCGTCGTCATGATGTCGCGGGCGGGGCTGACGGATACATTCGCGGTGCAGATCCTGCCCTGGGTGGCAAGCCCGCTTTATGTCTTCCTCTTCTACCAGTTCTTCGCGCAGCTGCCGAAAGAACTCTATGAAGCGGCGGAAATGGACGGCGCATCGGCCTTCCGCATCTACCGGTCGATCTACATGCCGCTCAGCCTGCCGGCGCTCGCCACGGTCTCGATCCTCATGGGCATCGAAAGCTGGAACCAGTATCTCTGGCCGACGCTGGTCACCCAGACCGACTATGCTCGGCCGATTGCCGTCGCCATCGCCACCTTCTTCGGACAGGACAGCATCTACTGGGACCGCGCCATGGCCGCCTCGGTGCTGATGATGATCCCCGTCCTCATTCTCTATCTGGCTTTCCAGCGCTGGTTCGTCAGTTCATTCGTCGGCTCCGCCGTGAAAGGTTGATCATGTCTCTGCAGGCAAAATCCGAAACGTCAGCACCTGAAACCATTGAAGCGGAACTGCCCGAAGGCACGGTGCTGCATCTCTGGCTGAAGGCGCGCCATGCCGGCGGCGAGGCGAAGCTCTTCGTCGCCGTTGATGGCAACGACATCGGCGAGCCCTCGACCCGCCGCACGGGGGAATTTGAGTTCTTCGCTGTGACACTCGCGAAGGGCGGTCGTGCCACGCTGTCTTATGATGCGACAACCACCGCGCTCTCCGTCGTTTATGCCTTCCGACCAGAAGCCGTAATGAAGGAGGGCATCCGCGTGCTGCACAGCGATGCCCGCACCGCCGCCCCCGACGTGCCCAACAGCTACCACTTCCGCCCGCCCTTCGGCTGGATGAACGATCCGAACGGTTTTGGACGGTTCGGCGGAAACGTTCACCTCTTCTACCAGCATTATCCTCATGAGCCGCGCTGGAACACGATGCACTGGGGCCATGCCGTCTCGAGGGATTTCGTCCGCTGGAGGCATCTGCCTATGTTCCTCTTTCCGGCGGCGCATCTATCGGAAAAGGACGATGGCCGCGGCGGCGCCTTCTCCGGCTCGGCGATCCCCGGTGCCGACCCAGAGGAAATCCGCGTCTTTTACACCGAGCATGTGCGTGACCGGCAACCGGAAGAGCAAATCCAGCTTTCCGCCGTCAGCCGCGACGGCATCGTCGCCGACCCTTCGGAAATCGTGATGCCGCTGCGCCCGGAAGACTTGAACCTCACAACCGATTTCCGCGACCCCTATGTGTTCAAAGGCCCGGACGGCCGCTGGAAGATGCTGCTCGGCAGCCGCGACAGGCAGGGCGGCGTCGTACTGCTCTATGAAACCGCAGACGCGCTAGGCGCCGATGGCTGGACCTTCCTCGGCATCATCCATCGCGAGGACGGTTTCGGCATGACAGCGGCGGAATGCCCCTGCATGGTGCCGCTTTCCGGCAAAAACGCGGAAACCCGCTGGGCGCTGATCTTCGGTCTGCTCACCAGCCGCGACCCGGCCACCGGCCGCCGCAACCTCACCTCCGTCACCGTCGGCGGTTTCGATGGCCGCACCTTCACTGCGGAGTTCGAGCAGGAGTTGGATTTCGGTTCGGATGCCTATGCCTTTCAGGCCTTCGTTGATGGCGACGAGCCGGTCGGCATCGCCTGGCTCGCCAACTGGACGGATTTTTCCAAGAAGGACGATTTGCCGACGGCCATGACCCTTCCGCGCCGGATGCTCCTCGCTGGCAACACCGTGCTGACCCCGCCGGTCGCAGCCGTCGAAAGCCTGCGCCATCAGTTGCTGGACGACACCGCGCTTGCCGCCGGCAAGACCGTGCCGCTCGGCACCGGCGCCGTCGAGATCGTACTTGATCTCACCGAGCCGGGCGCCGCCTTCGATCTCACCTTCGATCATCCGGACGTCGATCTAGGAGTGAAAGTCGATGCCGATGGTCTGGCGATTGTCTTCGACGCCCGCACCGGTATGACGCCGCCACGTTACGTCGCCACCGGCGCGAAACCGTCGAGCCTGCGCATCTTCCTCGATGCCGGCTCCATCGAGGTCTTCGCTGACAACGGCCGCTGGACGGGATCCAAACGGATTCCGGGCTTTGCCGCCGCACGTTCGGCAACGCTCACCGGCGCCGTCGCCGGGGCCGGCGTCTGGCAACTGAAACTGTGAGGAGGGACAGATAATGGCATCAGTAGTAATCGACCGGGTTCTGAAGCAATACGGCGCGGCCTCCGTTATCCACGGGGTTTCCGCGGATATCGAGGACGGTGAGTTCGTCACGCTCGTCGGTCCGTCCGGCTGCGGCAAGTCCACGCTTCTGCGCATGCTGGCGGGGCTAGAGGATATCAGCGGCGGTGAAATACGCATCGACGGTCGCGTCATGAACGACGTCGCGCCGAAGGAGCGCGATATCGCCATGGTGTTCCAGTCCTACGCGCTCTATCCGCACATGACGGTGCGCGAAAATATGGGCTTTGCCTTGAAGCTGCAGGGGCGCGATAAGGCGACAATCAACAAGCTGGTGAGCGAAGCCGCCGCCATCCTCGCACTTGAACCGCTGCTGGAGCGCCTGCCGAAACAGCTTTCCGGCGGCCAGCGCCAGCGCGTCGCCATGGGCCGCGCCATCGTACGCCATCCGAAAGTGTTCCTCTTTGACGAACCGCTGTCCAACCTCGACGCCAAGCTGCGGGTGACAATGCGCAGTGAAATCAAGGAGCTGCATCAGCGCCTTGGCACGACCATCGTTTACGTCACCCATGACCAGATCGAGGCGATGACCATGGCCGACAAGATCGTCGTCATGCGCGCCGGCCGCATCGAGCAGATCGGCAAGCCGCTCGATCTCTACGACCGCCCGGATAACACCTTCGTTGCCGCCTTCATCGGCTCGCCGTCGATGAACCTCTTCGAGGGTGGCGTCAGCGACGGCGGCTTCCGTATTGAAGGCGGTGTTTCCCTGCCGCTTCCGCCGCAATTGAGCCACTGCGCGGCACGCACCTACGGCATCCGCCCGGAAGACCTCGACATTGCGGAGACGGGCATTCCGGCCACCGTACTGACTGTCGAGCCGACCGGTGCGGAGACCCATCTTTCGGTGCGCGTCGGCACGCAGACGGCAACCATCGTGCTGCACCGACGGGTGGATTTAAAACCTGACCAGCAAATCCACCTCGCGCCCAAATCCGAGAAAATCCACCTCTTCTCCGCCGAAGGCAATCGGCTAGGCTGATCCCCCGGCGCCTCCCGCTGAGCCGCGTCCGTCATTTGACGCGCGTGGTTCGGTGCCGGTGCCATCCAGCCTTGCGACATCTTAGTTTTGGGTGTTCGGCCCTTCAGTTGATCGAATTAGCCAATTGCGCGGCGATCTGTTGCCACGCGCCTGCCAAACGTGCTCCGCGGGCGGTGCAGGCAGCAGCGACCGGACCGTCCCGCCCATCACCAGACGTTCAAGAACCGTCCGCTTTTCGTGGATACTCATTTCCGTGTCGTCCACCTCGACGCCGTCGGTCACAAAGAAGGATTACGGCTCGATGGAGGTGGAGATCGCCTGGATATTACCTCTTACGATTTGTTGACTTACCTGCGGTTGAACAATAACTTGCTAATTTTGTCATTAGGCTTGTCCTCACATGACGGACCAATCTATTCAGCGTCGCCTTGCCGCCATCGTCGTTGCCGATGTGGTGGGTTATACACGCCTGATGGAGGCTGATGAAGTCGCAACGCTGGCGAACCTCAGGGAACTCCGTTCTGGCGTTATCGAGCCGGCTGTAAAGCGCCACAAGGGTCGCATCTTCAAGGTCATGGGCGACGGATTCTTAATCGAATTTGGTAGCGCGGTCGACGCGGTCGCAGCAGCATTGGAAATGCAACGGGCCACCACTGCTGTTGAGGCTTCCGGAGAACGGCGCCTGCTTTTGCGTATAGGCGTCAATCTGGGAGATGTCATTGACGACGGTTCAGACATCCTCGGCGACGGCGTCAATGTCGCGGCGCGACTGGAGACGCAGGCCGCACCGGGAGGTATATGCATTTCAGCCAAAGTTCACGGCGAGATCGTCGGCAAGATCGGCGACCGGTTCTTTGATGCAGGCGAACGCTACCTAAAGAACCTGACTCGCCCGGTCCGCGTGTGGCATTGGCCGGATGCGCTGCAGAGCACATTGCCGCTGCCCGAATGTCCCTCGATCGCTGTATTGCCGTTCACGAATATGAGTGGGGATGAAGCGGACGCGCCTTTCGTCGACGGCTTGACCGAAGACCTGATCACCGACCTTTCCCGTACGGCTGGCCTGTTCGTCATCGCGCGCAATTCCGTGTATTGCTACAAGGGCAAGCCGGTCGACGTGCGGCTGGTCGCCCAGGAACTCGGCGTCCGCTACGTCCTAGAGGGGAGCGCCAGACGCACAATGGGCCGTGTCCGCATCAATGCCCAATTGATCGACGCGCTTGGCGGCCAGCACTTGTGGGCCGACCGGTTTGACAGGACGGTGGAAGATGTTTTCGAATTACAGGATGAAGTTAACGCCAAGATTGTTGAAGCCCTCGTCGGCCGGTTGACCATCCCGAAGCAGCGCAATCGGCCGAAGAACCTTGAGGCGTACGATCTGTGTGTGCGCGCGCGCCTCCTGACGGAAGAGTCGCCGCAAACTGAACGTGAGGCCTATATGCTGCTCCAACGCGCGGTCAAGCTCGAGCCATCATATGCCGAGGCGCTCGGTCTGCTCGCCTATAACCGTTGGCTTGCCTGGACTCATTTCGGCGAGCCCGAAGATCCTAACCGTCGGATGGCGGTGACGTTCGCGCAGAAGGCGGTCGACCTAGATCCCAACGATGCCGGCTGCCGTTACGTTCTGGGGACCATTTTGGCTTATGAGCGGCGATGGGAGGAATCGGAGGCCGCCTTCGCCAAGGCCCTGGAGCTGGACCCCAACCACGCCGACACCTGGGCCGCCATGTCGGACATGTCCGTGCTGGACGGCAGGGTTGCCGACGGACTAGCGCAAATCGAAAAAGCTCTGCGGCTCAATCCCCATCCAACCTGCTGGTATCTTTGTCATCTTGGGCAGGCGCAGTACGCCGCGCGTGACTATGAGGCGGCAGCCGCGACACTCCGCAGGGAAGACACGTATCGTACCAACTCACGCAAATTCCTGGCTGCTACGCTTGCGCAGTTGGGCCACCTTGAGGAGGCGCGGCGAGAAGCAGAATTGTTCCTGATCGCCCACCCTCATTTCACGATCGGCCACTGGCTCAGCTCCCAGCCGCTGCGCGATGCATCTGTACGAGATCACTTTGTCGACGGCTTTCGAAAGGCCGGCCTGCCGGAGATGTGACAGCGGGTGGGAACAATCGCGACGCGTTCGAGGACTTTATCAACGGATATGCGCTGCGCGAGAACGGTGGTCTGGATCGCAGTGCCAAGCTTCGTCAGACGCTCCACAAAACGCGTCAACCAGCCCGAGTCTCGCATGATTTTTCCGCTGGACCGCTTGCATCATGGTGGCGACGAGCCCGTAGCCGCGAATTCATCATACCGTAAGGTTGTCGTTACCATCGAGGGCCTCAGGCCTACTGAGCGAATCCGAGGCTCGCGATCCCAATTCCCCCCACCAGGATCAGGCTCGCGGCCCACACGATATCGAGATTGAACCAGCTTTGTGAGATGAACTTGGGTCCGAGCCATCGATAGACGGCAATGGCGATAACGCCGCCACTTACAATCATAGCGGCCGCGTGGACCACGGAGACGGCGGTGGCGGTGATCAGATTACCGGTCATGAGCGTGGCAGCCGCTCGGTGTCCGACATCCGGTTGCGCGGCCAAGCATAGGCCTAGATAAATCGGCACCAGCATCAGCCCGGCGCCATGCGCGGTGGCAGCCGCGAAGGACCACAACGCCAGTTGCGCCGGCGGGATACGGGCAAGAACACGCGGGTGGCGCCGGTTGATCAAGAGATAGATTCCGGCTGCGATCACGATCAACCCGGCTGCGATGCGGATCTGTCGTTCCCAGACAATTAGCGTCAGCATCGCGCCGAAGGGCAGCAGGATGCCAATCATCGCCACAAAGTGGCCCATTGCCAAAAGGCCGAGCGCCCGGAACAATTCGCTGGCACGTCTGTCCAACAGTCCGGCCGAGACGGCCAACGGCCAGCCCATGCCGGGGTTGACGCCATGATAAATGCCGCTGGCGATGACGGCCAACCAGAGAGACCCGGCAGTCGTCCACTCGCTCATCGCTTCATTGATCCGAGCAGTCCGTTACACCGATGGATAGCAAAATGAATCCGTTGAGCAATCGCCGCCTTCCAAACGAATCTGGTGCGAGCGATACCCCTCGGGGAACTTGACAAAAAAGTCCTTGTCCAGGGTGATCCCACCGTTCTCGCCGACACTGCCCTTGACCATGGCTGCCGGGATGCCATCGGGATAGAATTGGTCATCCCAGGTCGAATACAGGGAGTTGGTCCAGTAAACGCGTTTGCCGTCGCGGCTGATCTCGACCATCTGCGGTCCGCCCCTGTAGTCGCCGCCGCCGGGATGCTTGGTCTTGCGCGTGATGCCGCCAATATGGACGGACCCTGCAAGCTTAGGCTTCATAGGATCGGTGACGTCATATTGGCGCATCTCACCGGTCCCCCAGCAGGATACGTAGAGGAAGCGGTCATCGAGCGATAGGTCTATGTCGGTTACCAGCGGCGGGACCGCCTCGAAGCCCTGCAAAAGCGGGGGAAGGTCATCTTTCGCGGCTGCCTCGGGCGGGATAGTCGCCGTCTTTTCGCAATGAAATTTGCCGTCCTCGCGCCACCATGTCCAGATCGATCCCTCAAGGTTTGTCGTGTCAACGACCACTCCAAGGAAACCGTATTCTTTTACCGGGTCATGGGCGGGGCGGACTTCCAGTGCCATCTGGTGATTGGCTCCCAGATCAATGGTCTGCACGTTCCTGCGTTCGCGCAAATCCCAGAAATGCACCCGGTGTCCATATTTGTTCGACAGGAGATCTTCCGGGATGATGCCCTTCTCGAACTGCGGCGGAAGTGCCCACTCGCTCGATACCATGTAGTCGCGTGGCAGGTTCCACCAGAAATCATACTGCTTGTCCTGTGGCCCACGATCGATCTCATAGCGCCCGATGACATCGAACGTCTCGCAATCCATGACAAAGATGCCGGGAGGTCCGTCGGTGCCCTCAGGGCCACCGCCCCCAAGCGTCGAGACATAAATACCTTCCGGACCGCAGTGAATCGTATGAGGCCTAGAATAGCCCGTCTTGGCAAACACTTCTTCTGGCTCGATGACCTTGTGGATTTTGGCTTTGGTCGGTCCGCCCTTGGTGTCTATTACGTAGATGCGCGAAGATCGAATACCGGGAATGATCAGAAACCGGCGCTCGAGAAACGGGTGACCGTTCAGCGGCGAAAGGGCCGAAGAGCACGCGTTCCAGCCGAAGTGGTGAAACTCGTCGCCCTTGTTTGGCATTATCACGCTATGGACGACCTTGCCGTAGTCCTTTGACTTCGGGTCTACGTCAACTATTGCTAATCCATCAGGCCGAGAGAAGTCGGGACTCAACATCAAAGTGTACGCAAAATTTTCGACTGGCGCCTGCATTGCGAGCTTGGCAGTCGCGTGGAAAGTCCGGTCTGGCCGTACAGTCATCGTCGTCCTCCCTTGGCGGGTTAAGCAGCCCGTCAGACAATCAGGGCACGACCTGCGTTTGGACGCCCGCCGAAAACGTCGAGACGCTTTGTTGTTCGCACGCTATTTTCATCCGACTTTGAAGAATCTCACGGATTCTAGAGAACTACAATCTCGATTTGCACCGGAAGAGGAATCAATGACATGGACTACAGATTCTACGAGGAGCTTGGTTGGCTTCAAAAAATCGATGCCCGGCGGCCGTGCGAAGCCATCGTTACGAGTGATACTGTTATCCCAACATTGAGCGGCCGGCGAATTCAGCATTGCCAACATGCGCACACAAGGGTGGCGAGATCATCGAGGTGACTGGCCGCTAGGTCCTGTCGGTCAATGACGCTCGGAAGTATGTGGCGGCGGCGCTTCGCCCGCCGATGTCCCTGATCTCCTGAGGGGATGTCTCCTGAGTGGACGCCTTCGGAAATCCCTCCGATATGCAAGGGAACCTGGTGCTCAATGAGAGCAGGCAGAAGTGATTGCTCAGGCGTAAGGCGTGGCCTGCCAGTGCAGCGTTCAGGCGGCGGGTTCCCTTATCGACCGCGGCGAGAATCGGTTGGTATTCATGCCGCCGCGTGCCATCCATCGCGGATATGGCGGTAGCCTTCGCGATAGACCGCTTCAGGTGTCTCGGAAAAGTCGCGCCAGACCTTTGTCGCGGCGGCGAGTTCCTTGAGCGCCCGACCGAAGGCCTCGATTGTCAGCCACCCGTCGTAGCCGCTCGCGCGAAGTGCCTTGAACGTCTCGGCCCAGGGAATGTTGCCACGCCCTGGTACGCCGCGGTCGTTCTCAGAAATGTGGACATGCACGATGCGGTCACTGTTTCGCGTGAAGGCGCCGATGGGATCGGCCTCTTCAATATTGCTGTG
This sequence comes from Rhizobium sp. 10PS4, assembly GCF_032464805.1. Lineage (NCBI taxonomy): Bacteria > Pseudomonadati > Pseudomonadota > Alphaproteobacteria > Hyphomicrobiales > Rhizobiaceae > Rhizobium > Rhizobium sp. 10PS4. Next base: position 375,983 of record NZ_JAWDIW010000001.1, read on the forward strand.
GAAGGTGTCGTACATGGCGCGGATATTCGGATGTCCGACCGCGTCGATATGGGTCGCAAGGTCGTCCATCGTGTTGAACAGATAACATTCGAAGCGGTTGAGCGCCTCAAGTCCGATCGTGACGCCGTGCTTTGCTGCATGATCGCCGATCGCGCGTTGCGAGGAAACCGAGCGCTTGAGTTCCGCCGCGCTCGGCCCGCTTCCGGAAAATTTGCCGAGCGTCGAATGCAGCGGCCCGCTCAGCATCGTCGCCCCAAGCGCATCGCTGCAGTCGATTGCCCATTTCACGAAGTCGATGCCGCGCTTGCGGGTCGCGGCGTCGGGGGCGATCAGGTTCATCTGCGGGTCGCCCATGGCGGAAACGGCGGTCCGTTCTAGGCCGATCCGGTCGAGCAAGGCCCCCAGCCGCCGGTAGTCGTCGGGTGCGCCCGAAAAGATCGGGATCTCGACACCATCAAACCCCGTGGCCTTGATATCGCGCAACAATGCCTCGTGTTTGCTGCCGACAGCTGTCGTCCAGAGGAACATGCACATCCCGATCTTCATCTCTCCCCCCTTCGCCTTGCGGCCATTGCGCGGCGGCTTAAGCCGATCAACATCCTCAGATCTGGTCATACCAAATTTGCGCATCAGGTCAAGCTGCGGTGCTCGCCGCTTGGAGCTAGGATTCCGTGCGTAAGTGGTGAAATGTCGTAATAAACAGCCGAATGCGCCAGATGTATTGGTGTTTCAAGGCCGTCTTGCAGAGGCTCTGGAATTGGGTTAGATCTTTCAGACAACAAGAATTGGCCAAACCAGATTGTAGCAGCAACGGGATTGGCCAGCGATAAGGTGACGTTTCGATGCCAAGCGGCTGTCGAGCGTGGCCGCAACAGCCTAGGAGGAACCTCATGCATCTTTCCACACACAACTGGATGCGGGCGGAACCGCTCGCCGTCACGCTGAAGCGCATCAAGAAATATGGCTACGAGAGCATCGAGATATCCGGCGAACCGGCACAGTACGACGTCAACGAGACGCGTGCGCTGCTGAAGGAGCATGGCATCCGCTGCTGGGGCGCCGTTACGCTGACGCTCGGCGAGCGCAATCTTGCTGCCAGGGATGAAGGCCAGCGCGCCAGGTCGGTGGACTATGTCAAGAGCGTCATCACCATGGTCAGCGAACTCGATGGCGAGATCGTCACCCTGGTGCCGGCCACCGTCGGCAAGGTGGTGCCGGATGGGACCGAGGAGGAAGAGTGGACATGGGTGGTGGACGCTACCAAGGAGTGTTTTGCCCATGCGCAGAAGAGGGGTGTGCGCATTGCCGTCGAGCCGCTCAACCGTTTCGAGACCTATTTCTTCAACCGTGCCGCCCAAGCGCTGGCGCTCGCCGATGCCGTCAGCCCCGTATGCGGGGTGTGCCTGGATGCCTTCCACCTGAACATCGAGGAGGAAGACATGTATGAAGCGATCCGGCTCGCTGGAAAGCGCCTGTTCGATTTCCACGTCGCCGATAACAATCGTTTTGCCGCCGGCCTCGGCCATCTCGACTGGCCAAAGATCATCGGCACGCTGAAGGAGATTGGTTACGACGGCGCCGTCACCAACGAATTCGTCGCTCCGGTCGACCGGACGCCGGCCGCCAAATATCCGGACATGGTCGAGAGAAACCCTGTCGACATACCCCCGGAGCAGCTGAAATTCATCCAGGATCACGGCTCGAGCCTTCTCACTGAGAAGTTCTACGACGATCAGATGCGGATCACTGCCGAGACGATCCTGCCGCTGATCAAGTAACGAACGGAAAGACATATGCCATGCGGCTCGCGGGCCGTGAGGGGCAGGGGATCCGAGACATGCGCATCAAGACCGTAGAGGCCTGGTGGATCAAAATTCCCATCGAGGCCAGCCGCCAACACCGCAGCGACTTCGGCCGACTGACGACCTTCGATAGCGCTATCCTGCGGATCGAAACGGACGACGGCATCGTGGGCTGGGGAGAGGGTAAGAATGCCGCGGGCAGTGCGGGCACCTACGGCACGCTGGTCCACATGATCAACCACGAGGTGGGGCCGAAGCTCATCGGCCGCGATCCTGCCGACATCTCCACCATATGGGAGATGCTTTACAACGGCGTACGCCACGAGACGGCGGCGCGTTCGGGCCACGCCATGCCCGAGATCGCGCGGCGCGGCCTTTCCGTCGCGGCGATCAGCGCGGTCGACATAGCGCTCTGGGACATTCTCGGCAAGTCGCTCGGCGTCCCGGTCTGGAAGCTGCTGGGTGGCCGTAAGGCCGACAGGTTGCCCGCCTATGCCTCGGGTGGTTGGGAGAGTGCTGAGCGGATCGGTGATCAACTCCGGTCCTATATCGCGGCCGGCGGCTTCAAGTCAGTCAAGATGCGTGTCGGCGCGATGGATCGTGCGCCGCATGTCTCGGCATCGCGCGTGCGGGCGGCTCGCAAAGCGGTCGGGCCCAACGTCGACCTGATGGTCGATGCGCACGGGACGTATACTGTTGCCGATGCCAAGCGCTTCATCCAGATGGTTGCCGATTGCGACCTCGCCTGGTTCGAGGAGCCGGTGATAGCGGATGACAAGCCGGGCATGGCGGAGGTGCGCGCGGCTGGGAACGTGCCGATCGCTGCCGGCGAGAGCGAGGCGACGCGTTTTGCCTTCCGAGATCTTGCCATGCTTCGGGCCGCCGACATATTCCAGCCGGATCCCGCCTTCTGCGGCGGCATTACCGAGGCGATGCGCATCAGTTCGCTCGCCAGCGCCTTTAATCTCCGTTTCGCGCCGCATCTTTGGGCCGGTGCGCCCTGCTTCTTTTCCGGCCTGCACTTGTGCGCGGCTTCCCCGGCAAGCTTCATCATCGAATATTCGCTTGGCGCAAATCCGATGATCCATGATCTTGTCGAGGACACTGTGTCGGTGAAGGACGGTATGATAGAGATCCCGGACCGGCCTGGCCTGGGCTTCACGATCAATCAGCGGGTCCTGGAGACTTACGCGCAAAGACAGTGACGATGAAAGAAAACTCCCTCCTCTCCGATCTCGCGGCCCATCTTTTCTCGAACTCGAGCGGCAACGGCCGTACGCCTTCGGAGCGAGAGCTTGCGGAGCATTTCGGCGTCAGCCGGGGCCAGGTTCGAGAGGCACTGGCCATTCTGGAGGCAATGCGCATCGTCGAGCGCCGGGCCAAGTCGGGGATCTATCTGACGACCACAGAGGCGAGCGTGGAGGCAATGGCGCTTTTTGCCCGCGCCGGCGTGCCGCTTGATCCCATCCTGATCTACGAGACCGTGGAGCTTCGCAAGATCCATGAGATCAAGGCCGCGGAGCTCGCCTGCGACCGGGCGACGGAGGAGAATTACCAGCACTTGCGCGATATCCTCGCCGCGTCGGAGGCGAAGCTTGCCGCCGGCGAGGGGCTGGCGCGTGAGGACCGGGATTTCCATTTGGAGATCGTCCGGGCCACCAAGAATAGCGTCTTCCATCGGGTGTGCAGCGTCTATTACGTCATGGGCGAGCACCGTCTGCCGATCTATTTTGCCGATCCCGCCCGCAGCCGGCGCTCGCATGAGGAACATATCCGCATCTACGAGGCGTTGCTTGCCCGAGACGGCAATCTTGCCCAGGCGCTGATGAGCGCGCATCTTCAAGGTGCGGAAAGCTATTGGAAGGGTCTCATCGGCGGTCCAGCTACGGCAGCCGAATAGGCGCAACCGGCGGGAGGGCCGATGAGCTTCATCTTTTCCACACATCCCCTGCACCCCGCGGCCAGGTCCATGCTTGAGGCTGCGGGTGATCTGCGCGTCGCTTCCGCGCCCGATCCCGAAACGTTGCTTAGAGAAGGCCGCGGCGCGGGCATCGTCGTCGTACGCGCGCCGATCCCGCCGGCCTTCTTCGAGGATGCGCCGGCGCTTCGCGCGGCGATCCGCCATGGCGCCGGGCTCGACATGGTGCCGATGGATGCGGCAACCCGCGCCGGCGTGCTTGTCGCCAACGTCCCGGGCGCCAATGCTTCGACTGTCGCCGAGCACGTCTTCCTCGTGACAATGGCCCTGCTTCGGCGCTTCCGGCTGATGGACCGCGAACTGCGTCAGAACGGCTGGGCGGTGGGCCGCGCCCAATCGGACACGGCCGTCGACCTCGCCGGTCGCACCATGGGCATCGTCGGTATGGGCAATGTCGGCAAGGCGATTTTCAAGATCGCGAAGTTCGGCTTCGGTCTGGAGGTGGTCGCCACGAGCCGGTCGCCGGAAAACGTGCCGGACGGCGTGCGTTTCCTGGCGATCGATGAGCTTGTTGCCACGGCCGACATCGTGGTGCTCTGCTGCCCGCTGACGCCGGAGACGACCGGCTTGCTCAATGCCGGTCGCATCGGGCGCATGAAGCCCGCGGCCATTCTGGTCAACGTCTCTCGCGGCCCGGTGATCGATGACGCGGCGTTGATCGATGCGCTACGAGATGGCCGCATCGGCGGAGCCGCGCTCGACGTCTTCGCAACGCAGCCGCTGCCGCTCGATCATCCCTATTTCGGCTTTGACAACGTCATCGTCACGCCGCATCTGGCTGGTCTGACCGAAGAGAGCATGATGCGCATGGGAACAGGCGCGGCGAGCGAAGCCCTGCGCGTCATCAAGGGCGACTTGCCCGTTAATTTGCGCAATCCCGAAGTGGTAGAACACTACCGCCGGCGCTTTCCCGCATAGCGCCCCGTCGCGACAACTTGAAACGCTGGCTGCCCCTGCCGTGCCGCCGAGACCGCTGGCATCTTTCGGACAGTTGAGGTCAGCCCGCGTGCCGCAGGCTGACACCGCTTCCGGCGTCAAACAGCACGACCTTTTCCGGATTCCATGAAAAGCGAACCTCATCCTCGATCCGAAGCGCCGTCTGTGTCGGCACGGTCGCGTGGATGAACTTCTCGCCGGTGCGCAGCGTCACGATCTTTTCGACACCATGGTTTTCCACGTCGTGGACCCGTGCTTCGCCGGGCGCGCCACTATCGAGAAAAATGTCCTCGGGACGGATGCCGAAGGTGAGCGGGCGACCATCTGTCGCGATCCCGTGTCCGTTGCCGAGGGGCAGCCGGTAGCCCTCGCTGGCCACTGCCTCGCCGTCGGCAAGCGTGCCGGCAATCAGGTTCATCGGCGGCGAACCGACCGCGCGCGCGACGAAGGTGTTGACCGGGTTTTGGTAGATCTCCTGCGGCGTACCCGTCTGCACCAGTTGACCATTGTTCAGGACACCGATCTTGTCGCCCATCGACATGGCCTCTATCTGGTCGTGAGTGACGAAGAGGAAGGTCGCGCCGAGGTTCATCTGCAGGTTTTTCAGCTCGGTGCGAAGTGCTTCGCGAAGCTTGGCGTCGAGCGCCGAAAGGGGTTCGTCCATCAGGAAGACCCGCGGCTTGCGCACGATGGCCCGGCCGATCGATACGCGCTGCATCTCGCCTCCCGACAGCCGGTCCGTCTTGCGGTCGAGCAGATGCTCGATGCGCAGGGTCTTCGCAACGCGGTCGACGCGCTCTTTGATTTCTCCGGGCTCAACGCGGCGGATACGGGATTTCAATGGAAATTCCAGGTTCTCCCGCACCGTATAGCGCGGGTAAAGCGAGTATTGCTGGAGCACCAGGGCCACATCGCGCTCGGCGGCACCCCAGTCGGCGACGTCCTGCCCGTCGATGAAGATCTGGCCAGCGGTCGGCTTCTCGAGACCGGCGATCAGGCGCAGCGTCGTCGTCTTGCCGGCGCCGGTCTGCCCGAGCAGCACGAAGAACTCGCCGTCAGCAATGTCGATGTTCAAGTTTTTCAGCGCCGTGTGGCTGCCGAAGGTCTTGGTGATGCCCTTGAGTTCGATATGCGCCATCAGAGTCGGATCCCCAGCGACGAGCCGGTCGCGGTGTTGAAGAAATGTGCCTGGGCGGGGTCGATGCGTGCCCAGACGGCTTCGCCGGGACCAGGCACGAAACCGCTCTTTGTGCGTGCCCTGATCATCTGGTGACCAACCTTCAGGTCCACGATGTCGTGCGAGCCGAGAGGCTCGATGATATGCGCTTCGACCGGCATGAAGCCATCGCGAGCCTCCCGTGAAACAAGCACGCCCTCGGGCCGGACCCCGAGTGTCAGCTTGCCGTTCTCGGCCCTTGCGTCGGAGAGGCGGTTCGCCAGCACGGCGGGGAATTCAAAGCCCGTCGTCCCGTCGCCGACCTGCACGCTGGTATGGCTGCCCGTTGCGCTGATGATCGCCGGCGCCATGTTCATGACCGGGCTTCCGACGAACTGAGCGACGAACGTGTTGGCGGGTTGCGCGTAAACCTCTTCCGGCGTGCCGATCTGCTGGAGGATGCCCTCGTGCATGATGACGATGCGGTCGGCGAGCGACATGGCCTCCACCTGGTCATGCGTCACGTAGATGGTGGTTGAACCCTGCTTGATATGCAGGCGCTTGATTTCCGCCCGCATCTCCTCGCGCAGCTTCGCGTCGAGCGCACCGATCGGCTCATCCATCAGCATGGCCTTTGGCCGTCGCACCAGCGCGCGGCCGATCGCGACCCGCTGCATGTCGCCGCCTGACAGCGCCGACGGCTTGCGGGCCAGCAGACCGGTGATGCGCAGCACAGCGGCGATCTCGCGGACCGACGCATCGACATCGGCACGGCTCATCCGGGTGGCGCGGAGCGGGAAGGCGATGTTCTCGTAGACCGTCATGTGCGGATAGAGCGAGAAGGATTGGAATACCATGGCGATATCTCTGTCGGATGCCTTGATATGCTGCACCGGCTGCCCGTCGATCAGAATGTCGCCTTCGTCGATCGTCTCCAGCCCCGCGACGGCGCGCAATGTCGTCGTCTTTCCGCAGCCCGATTGTCCAAGCAGCACGATGAATTCATTGTCGGCGATGGCGAGATTAAGGTCCTTGATGACCTGGACGGCACCGAAATATTTCTGAATCCCGCGAAGTTCGATCTGCGTCATGAATGGTTGCCTTCGTCTGGTTGCGCGTCGCGGGGGATTTTGGTCGCCACCATGAAGGCGATCAGTCCGACGAGCGTCATCGTCATGCCGTAGCGGTGCAGAAACAGGTTCCAGGGCTGGCAGAGCGCGACGATGCCGAGGATCATCAGATACTGTGAAGCGGGTTCGAGATATTTCTGGTTGAAGGCGCGGAAGGTCATTTGCGGATCGCTCCGAAGCTCATGCCGCGCAGGAGATGGTTCCTGAGCAGGAAGGTGAAGATGGCGACCGGTAGCAGGAACAGGAACGTGCCGGAGGCGATTACCGTCCAGTCCGGCAGGCCTGAGCCGACCTGGCTCGGAATGAAGGGTGGAGCCGTTTGCGCGCGCCGGTTCGTCATGATCAGCGCAAAGGCATATTCGTTCCAGGCCGTGATGAAGCAGAAGACCGCAGTCGCGGCGATGCCGGTGGCCGCTTCCGGGATGACGATCTTGAAAAAGGCCTCCATCCGCGTATAGCCGTCGACGAGTGCGGCCTCCTCGTATTCCTTCGGGATCTCGTCGATAAAGCCCTTCATCAGCCAAACGGAGAAGGAAAGGTTGAAGGCAGTGTAGAGGATGATGAGGCCCCAATGCGTGTCGTTGAGGCCGACGACGCGGTACATGAGGAACATCGGGATCGCCACGACGACAGGCGGCAGCATGCGCGTCGACAGGATGAAGAAGAGAAGGTCTGCCTCCCCCTTCACTTTGAAGCGCGAGAAGCCGTAGGCAGTGAAGGTTCCCATGCCGACGGCCAGCACCGTGGACGTGATGGCGACGATCAGCGAGTTCATAAAGCGGTTCGGATAGCCGGAGGGCTGCACCTCGCCGCGCCCGGACCGGACGATCTTCTCGCCGCCGTCGAACACCATCCGCTCCCACCAGGGGGCGGCGGCATATTCTTCAGCAGTTGGCGCCCCACGCAGTTGCGAGCGCTTGGTGAAGAGCTTCACGAAGGGCGAGAGTTCCGGCTCGAAGAGCACCGTCGGTGGAATGGTGGTAGCGAGATTGCGCGGCTTGAAGGCCGTCGAGGTGATCCAGTAGATCGGCGCCAGGAAGATCAACGTGATGACCAATACGGCGGCGATCGCCACCCGGTTCAGCGCGCGTTCGGAGCGGGTTTGGACGGCAGCCATCTCAGCGCTCCTTCACTTTGTTGAGGTACTTGACGTAGATGTTGGTGATCGCAAGAACCATGATGAGCACGATGTAGGCGAGTGCGCAGGAGCGCCCCGTCTGCCATTCCTGGAAGGCCATCTTGTAGAGCCGGATGGAGATCACCTCGGTCGTCGGTTGGCTGGTCAGGATGTAGGCGAGGTCGAAGGTCTTGAAGGCCTCCATCGTACGGAAGATGATTGCGATCATCAGGATCGGCGCCACCAGCGGCAGCGTGATGCGGAAGAAGGTATAGAACGGTCCCGCCCGGTCGATCGCCGCTGCCTCGTAAAGATGCTTTGGCACGGCCGAAAGGCCGGCAAGCGACAGCAGCATCACGAAGGGCGACCACATCCAGATGTCCGTGATTGCGACCGCATAGAGCGCCATGTCCGGATTCGACAGCCACTCGAAGGAGCCGAGGCCGAGCGCGTAGTTGATGATGCCGAAGGACGGGTCGTAGAGCAGCTTCCAGAAGAGGCCGACGACGGCCATCGACAGCATCATCGGCAGCAGCAGCAGCGTCGTCAGAAGACCCTTCAGCGGAATGTCACGGTTGAGCAGCATCGCGGTGCCGAAGCCGACGATCACCTGCCCCGTCACAGAGACGATCACATATTTCGCGGTGATGGCGAAATTCGACCAGATGAAAGGATCGTTCAGCAATTCGCGATAGTTCTGCAGGCCGACAAAGTTGGCCGGCGCGTTCGTCGAGGCGCGAAAATCCGTGAAGGAATAGCCGAGCGAATAGATCAGCGGAAAGATGTTGAAGATGATCAGAAACAGGATCGTCGGGATAATGAAGAGATTGCGAATGCGGATGTCGCTCATGCCGCGGGATGCGGCACGCGATTTCGTGTCCAGCGATGTCATGACTGCGGTTGCCAATCCTCTCCTCCTCCGAGAGTCGGCGCCGGATGCCGGAAAAGGCATCACGATGCGCGAAGTGAATTCCGGGCGCCGCGCCCTCTCGAACCGCGCCTTTGGGCGCGAGATGCAGAATGCAAACGGAGGGGCGACGGAGCCCCTCCGCTGATCGCGTTTGCTATTTATTGCGTCCGTATTTCTTGAACGTCGCGTTCCAGTCCGCTGCCAGAGAGTCGAGCACTTCCTTCGCCGTGCCTTGCCCGGCGGTGACGAAGGGGTAGATGCGCTGGTTCATCTGGATCAGCAGTTCGGCATATTCAGGCGTTGCCCAGAAGTCCTTCACCTTGAACATGGTCTCGTAGAAGGCCTTGTTATAAGGTGTCGCGTTCTGAAATTCCGGCGATTCAAGCACCTTGGCGCTTGCCGTGTAGCCACCGAGTTCGGCCCAGCGCTTCTGGGTCTCGTCCTTGATGAACCATTCGAGGAATTTCATCGCTTCTTCCTGGTTTTTTGAGTAGGAGACGACCGATATGCCTTGGCCGCCGAGCGCTGCGAATTGCTCGCCGTTCGGCCCCGCCGGATTGGCAAAGAAGCCGGTAACCTTGGCGTTCGGGTTGGACGCCTCGTTCACCAGGGCCGGGAAGAAGGCGAAGTAGTTCATGCTCATCGCCGCCAGGTTCTCGGTGATCGCCTGGTTGTTCTCGACGAAGAAGGACTTGGCCCAGCCCGGAGGCGTAAAGCCGTAGAGCTCGCGATACAATTCGAGCGCCTTGACGTTCTTGTCAGAGTTGATGATGCCGTCGACCTTGTAGCTCTGGTAGTCGCCGAGTTCGCCTCCAAAGGAGAAGATCGCGTTCTCGACACCCATGACGAGACCGTCATAAGAATTGTCGGTGTAGATGGCGATTCCGTAGCGCTTCTGGTCGGGACGGTGGAAGAACTCGGCGATGTCGCGCATCTCGGCCCATGTCTTCGGCGGGGCGAGGTCGTAGCCGTATTTGGCCTTGAACGCCTCCATCTCCTTGGGATCTTCGAACCAGTCCTTGCGGTAGGACCAGCCGACGGCGTCGCCTTCGGCCGGAACTGACCAATACTTTTTCGAGTTCGACGGATATTCGGCGTAGTATTTCACCGTTGCCGGAGCCATCACCTGGGTCAGATTGTGCTTGGTGAAGAAGTCGGTCAGATCGACGTAATGGCCGGCTTCTGACGCCGCCCCGATCCACTGACTGTCGCCGACGACCATGTCATAGGCTGAACCCTTGGCGTTGAACTCGGTGAATGCCTTGGTCTGGAAGTCGGCCCACGGTGTGGTCTCGACCGTGACCTTGACGCCGGTTTCAGCCTCATATTCGTTCGCCAGTTCCTGAAGGTAATTTGCCGGGTCCCATTCGGCCCAGAAAATCGTCAGTTCCTGGGCCTGTGCGGATGTTCCGCAGGCCCACATCAATCCGACACCGGCAAAGAGACCGGTCATAGTTTTGCGCATAACATTTCCTCCCATTTATGCACGCTTCCCGCGTCATCGCGGGCCTCCCGATCCGGCTTCCCGATCCTCCTGGGTGATTTTCGTGCTGGGGTCCTCCCCGACCCTGGCGCGTTTCAGATCTCAAGCCTGAATATTATTCCCTAATCTGGTAGTACCAAACGCCATTATCGTCAAGAGTGAGCCTCGGAGAGCATTTAGCAAAGGTTCATCTTCCAGACTTCTGGATACCTTCCCACAATTGCGGCTCCGCTCATGCGGTCCTGTCAGGCAAACTCACGTTCCTGCTCGCCAATCCCGACCACATTTGCTTCATCTGGTCCAACCAATTGTTGGGTTAATTTGAAGGTTCCCCACGTCATGCTTTGCTCTCCGCCTGCCGTAACGCCGTATCAACAAGCGCCCTGGCGGCCCACTCGGCAACAGACTGCGCGCTTTCGGAGGTCAGGCCCCAGATATCCTTCAACACGATCAGCACCTCGACGCCGAAGACAAGCGAAAGCGCCTGTGCAAGGCGTTCCCGGGATTCGGGCGGCACGGTGCCCTGCAGGGGGGCCGTCACGCACTTGAGCAGGTCGACCCGGTGGCCGCGCGTGAACAGCGGCTCGTTGCCGAGCGTGCCGGCCTGGCGCTGCGCCCACTGGTCCAGCGAAAGTTTCAGCGCCGCCTTGAAGGTGGCTTCGAACTCATCGATGCGCGGCATTGCGGTCGCCAAGAGGTCGGCAACGCGGATGCGTGCATCCGGACTGTCCGACGACCAGCTGAGTATCGGTCCCAGAGCCTCATCCACCACGGCATGCACGAGCGCGGCCTGGCTCGGAAAGTAACGGTAGGCCGTCGCGCGCGAGACTTCGGCAGCCTCGGCGACTTCACTTACCGACGGAGTGATGCCGGACTGCATGAGCCGCGTTGCCGTTTCAAGCATCAGTTTTCGCGTACGGGCACGCGGGCCTCGCTCGGTCCTGGCTGTTTCGTTCTGTTGACGTGAGACATCCATATCTTTATGATACGCGCGTCTCACAAATTTGCAAGGGCCCATCGCTTTGCCCGGACGTGGGATATGCTGGGAGGAAACCCAACCGGTCTCGGAGGGGAAATGAAGCAGATCTACGTGGTCGGCACGGCCGACACGAAGGGCGAGGAGCTTGCTTATCTGGCCGCCTGCATCGAAGCGGCGGGCGGGGCTGTCGTCCGTGTCGACGTCGGCATCCGCGAGCCTCAAACCTCCGTCGATGTGAGGGCCGACGCAGTGGCGGCGAGCCATCCGGACGGGGCTGGAGCCGTTCTTGCCAGCGGCGACCGCGGAACGGCGGTCGAGGCGATGGGCATTGCCTTCGCGCGCTTCCTCATGGAGCGCCAGGACATCGCTGGCGTCATCGGTATCGGTGGAGGCGGGGGCACTTCGATCATTACCGCAGGCATGCGCCAATTGCCGCTCGGTCTGCCAAAGATCATGGTCTCGACGCTCGCATCCGGCGATGTGGCTCCCTATATCGATGTTTCAGACATCGTAATGATGCCCTCGGTCACGGATATGGCAGGCCTGAACCGGCTGAGCCGCGTCATCCTTCACAACGCCGCCCAGGCGATCACCGCCATGGCCCGCCGGCCGGCTGAGGTGACTGCATCCAAACCAGCCCTCGGGCTTACCATGTTCGGCGTTACGACACCTGCCGTGTCCGCCATGGTCGAGCGCCTCCGAGCGGACTATGACTGCCTGGTCTTCCACGCGACAGGCACGGGCGGGCGGGCGATGGAGAAGCTTGCCGACAGCGAACTCATCTCTGGCGTGCTCGACATCACGACGACCGAGGTCTGCGACCTGCTGTTTGGCGGCGTCTTGCCCGCCACCTCGGACCGTTTCGGCGCCATTGCTCGCAAAGGCCTGCCCTATGTCGGCTCGGTCGGTGCGCTCGATATGGTGAACTTCTGGGCGCCGGAGACTGTCCCGGAGCGTTATACCGGCCGGCTGTTTTACCGGCACAACCCGAACGTCACCTTGATGCGCACGACGTCGGCCGAATGCGCGCAGATCGGCCGCTGGATCGGCGACAAGCTCAATCTCTGCCACGGCCCCGTACGCCTTCTCATTCCCGAAAAGGGCGTTTCGGCCCTCGACATCGAAGACGGTCCGTTCTTCGATCCGCAAGCCGACGCCGCGCTTTTCGCCGCGCTCGAGGCGACGGTAAAGCCGACGGCGTCGCGGTGTATTATTCGCCTGCCGCTCCATATCAACGATCCAGATTTCGCCGAGGCCGCCGTCGCGGCCTATCGTGACATCGCCAACCCCTGAGAGACAAATCGATGCCAGTCATACCGCGCAGCACCATCCTCGAAAAATTTCACGGCATGATCGCAGCCGGCGTGCCGATCGTCGGCGGCGGTGCCGGCACCGGCATCTCCGCCAAGGCCGAGGAGGCAGGCGGTATCGACCTCATCATTATCTACAATTCCGGGCGATACCGCATGGCGGGCCGCGGTTCGGCGGCCGGACTGCTCGCCTATGGCAATGCCAACGAGATCGTCAAGGACATGGCGCTTGAGGTGTTGCCGGTCGTGAAAAAAACGCCGGTGCTTGCCGGTGTCAATGGCACGGACCCCTTTGTGCTGATGCCGCGCTTCCTCGCCGACCTCAAGGCAATGGGCTTTTCCGGCGTACAGAACTTCCCCACAATAGGCCTCTTCGACGGGCGGATGCGGCAGAGTTTCGAGGAGACAGGCATGAGCTACAATCTGGAGGTCGAGATGATCGCCACCGCCCACGGGCTCGACCTGCTGACGACGCCCTATGTCTTCAACGAGAGCGAGGCTATCGCCATGACGACCGCCGGCGCCGACATCGTCGTGGCGCATATGGGAGTGACGACCGGCGGCACGATCGGCGCCACATCCGGCAAGTCCCTCGATGACTGCGTCGACGAGATCGCTGCGATCGCCAAGGCGGCACGTTCGGTGCGTGACAACGTCATCGTGCTCTGCCACGGCGGCCCGATCTCAATGCCGGCGGATGCGCGCTACATTCTCGAGCGTTGCCCTGGCTGCCACGGCTTTTATGGCGCAAGCTCGATGGAGCGTCTGCCGGCAGAGGCGGCAATCCGCAAGCAGACGGAAGATTTCAAGGCGCTCGCCATCGGCGCGGTCGTCTGAGGAAGGGCATGGAGGAGGCCGTTTCATGGTAAAGAACAAGTACTTCATCTATCCTGAGGATGTGAGCGCCTTCGGTTTCGATTGGGGCAAGCTGTCGCTGACTGTGGCGCCCGAGGTCAACGGTGCCAGCCGCTTTTCCGGTGGCGTCGTCGAGCTGCCAAGCGGCGAGGGCCATTCCCGCCACAATCACCCTGGCGCGGAAGAAATCATATTTGTGATTTCCGGCGAAGGCGAGCAGATGGTCGAGGACGAGAATGGTAATCCGATCACGCAGAAGGTCGCCAGCGGCTGCACGATCTATATTCCGGAAAGTCGCTTTCATTCGACGAAGAACACTGGCGGCGGGAAGATGCTCCTTTTCGTGGTCTACTCACCGGCCGGGCCGGAGCTTGCGCTTCGCGATTTACCGGACTTCCGCCTGCTGCCGCAGGGCTTCTGAGGCGGCGCATCCATTTTCTGGGAGGAAAGACGATGAACGACAATGCAGGGCAAACAAGGCAGGCCGCCGTGACGCCGTTCGATACGGCCAAGCTCGACCGTCTCATGGAGGAAGTCGGTATCGACGTCATCGTCGCCACCTCCAAACACAACACGCAATATCTCATGGGCGGCTATAAGTTCATCTTCTTCGCCGCCATGGATGCGATCGGGCATAGCCGCTACCTGCCGATGGTGATTTATGAGAAAGGCGCGCCTGATCACTCCGCCTATGTGGGGAACCGCATGGAGGGCGCAGAGCACCAGAACAATCCATTCTGGACGTCCGCCGTGCATACGGCGAGCTGGGGCACGCAGGATGCCGCAGGGCTCGCCGTCGAGCACCTGAAGAAGATCGGCAAGGCCGGTGGGCGCATCGGCATCGAGCCGGCCTTCCTGCCATCCGACGCCCGCGACCTGTTTGCCTCTCGGCTGGATGGCGCTCGATTTGTCGATGCCACGCATGTGTTGGAGCGGCTGAGGGCCGTCAAGACGCCGGATGAACTGGCCAAGCTGAGACGTGCTTCCGAACTGATCACCGACTCGATGCTGGCGACGATCGCGGCGGCCCGCGCCGGCTCGACCAAGATGGAGATCATCGAGCAGCTGCGCCGGGAGGAAACGAACCGCGGCCTGCACTTCGAATATTGCCTGCTGACGCTCGGCTCCAGCCACAATCGCGCGGGCTCACCGCAGGCCTGGGCCGAGGGCGAGATCCTGTCGATCGATTCCGGCGGCAACTATCACGGATATATCGGTGACCTCTGCCGCATGGGTGTGCTCGGCGAGCCGGATGCGGAGTTGGAAGACCTTCTGGCCGAAGTCGAATGCATCCAGCAAGCGGCCTTCGCCAAGGTCAGGGCAGGGGCTGCGGGCAGGGAGATGATCGTGGCAGCGGAGGCCGAGCTCAAGGCCTCGCCGTCGGCGGCCTTCACCGACTTTTTCTGCCATGGCATGGGCCTCATCGCCCACGAAGCGCCATTCCTCATGACGAACCACCCTGTCACCTATGATGGCATCGATGCCGACAAGCCGCTGGAAACCGGGAGCGTGATCTCGGTCGAGACGACGATGCTTCACCCAAAGCGCGGATTCATCAAGTTGGAGGATACGCTTGCCATCATCGATGGCGGCTATGAAATGTTCGGCGACCGTGGCCGCGGCTGGAACCGCGGCGGAGCGTGATTGCAGGCCCAACCGCAAAGAAGGCCCGGCAGATGTCACCTGCCGGGCCTTTGTTCCTTGGTACCGTCGTCTCAGCTGTGGTGGATCTCTGTTCCCAGCACCTTCAGGCATTCGCGCATAAAGGCGGCGAGCGCCGTCCAGCCCTTGGCCGAAACCATCGTGCCATCGACATAGGCTTCGGTTGGCGACAGGTCGATATAGGTTCCACCCGCCAGGGTGACCTCCGGTTCACAGGCCCCAAGTGCACCAACCTTCTTGCCGCGAACGACACCGTCGACTGCGATCAGGATCTGGACTCCGTGGCAGATGGTGAAGATCGGCTTCTCCTGCTCGTGGAAATGACGCACCATCGCCTGCACCCGCTTGTCGGTGCGGATATATTCCGGTCCACGCCCGCCGGCGCAGTAGACAGCATGATACTGATCGAGCTGGTTCTCGGCCTCGGAAAACGTCTTGTTGATGGTGACGTTGTGCCCGAGTTTTTCGGTGTAGGTCTGGTCTCCCTCGAAATCGTGCAGCGACGTCCTGAGGATGTCGCCGGCCTTCTTATCCGGGCACACGATATGCACCGTGTGCCCGACCGCCTCCATCGCCTGGTGAAAGACGAAGATTTCGTACTCCTCGGTGAAATCGCCGGTGAGCATCAGGATTTTCTTGCCTGGCATGGGTTCTCCTCCTCATTGTCAGATCGGGCAGGCACGACCTTGCCTGCCCGGGGTTGCTCAGATTTCGTCGAAGGCCGGCAATAGCCGGTCGCGCGAATGTTCGATATGGATGCGCATTGCCTTCGCAGCCGCGCCGGGGTCGCGCGCCGCGAATGCATCAAGCAGCGTCTGATGCTCGCCGAGTGCCTCCTCGGTGACGCGGCGATGGAACATCAGGCGGAAGATGTGGAAGTGTGTATGCTGGAATGTCAGCATCTCGCGGATCAACTCGTTGCCGGCAAATTCCATGATCCGGTCATGGAAAATAGCGTCCTGGCGCGCGAAGGCCGAATAGTTCGCTCGTTCGTCCCTGTTGTCGCTGCGTGTCATCACGCCCGCGGCCTCGGTGAGAATGGCCAGCTTTTCGTCGTTCATCGCCTCTGCCGCCTTCGCAGCGCCGGCAGGTTCCAGCAGCAGGCGCAGTTCATAGAGCTCGTCGAAGCGGTGGCGCGTGATTTGCGGCGCGGCACGATAGCCGACCAAATGCTGCTTGACGACGAGGCCTTCGCCTTCAAGCCGGCCGAGGGCTTCGCGGATAGGGGTGTGTGAGACGTTGAATTCCCTGACCAGGTTGTCGACCGTAATCCGAGCCCCCGGCGCGATCTTCAACGACATGAGCTGGTTGAAGATTGCCTCGTAGACGTCGCCCGCCAGGCTGTTGGCGCGCGGTATCTGGGTTGTGCCCGTCGAGGGTTCCTTCGGTCTCGTCGAAATCATCTGCTGCCTTGCCTCTTGACAGGTTCAATCGCTAGCACGATGCTGCGGCCAAGGCAATCCTATATCCTATACGATTTAATATAGGGAGGAAAAATTATGCGCATATCTGAAGCAGCAGCGCTTGCACTTGCCACCCGCCTGCTGGAAGAGCATGGCGCACCGCGTGACCATGCGGCCCTGCAGGCTCGCATCCTGGTCACGGCCGATATGAAGGGGCACCCTTCGCATGGCCTGTACCGGCTTCCGCGGCTGGTCGAGCGCATCGAGCGCGGTGTCATTGACCCGCAGACGAAGGGCACGCAGCGCTGGCGCGCGGATGCGGTGCTGGAGGTGGAGGGATCGTCGGGATTTGGCCCCGTCGTCGCCATGGCCGCGATCGAGCGGCTGGCGCCTCACATTCCGGATCTTGGTATCGGTCTTGTCGCCGTGCGCAATGCCAACCATCTCGGCATGCTCGCGCATTATGTGGAGGCCATCGCCGCACTGGGTTTCGTCGGCATCGCGCTCTCGTCGAGCGAGGCGCTGGTCCATCCCTTCGGCGGCACCCGGGCGATGCTCGGCACCAACCCCATCGCCATCGCCGTGCCAACGGCCGAGGAACCGCTCGTGCTCGACCTTGCCACCAGCCTAGTGCCGATGGGCAGGATCCATCATCACGCGGCGACCGGCAGGCCCATTCCCGAGGGATGGGCGCGCGATGCGGCTGGCAAGCCGACGACCGATCCGGGGCGTGCGAAGGCCGGCGCGATTGCGCCCTTCGGCGACGCGAAGGGCTACGGCCTCGGCATTGCTTTGGAGCTGCTGGTGGCAGCCCTTGCCGGCTCGGCGCTCGCGCCGGATGCGCGCGGCACGCTCGACAGCCAGTCGCCGTGCAACAAGGGCGACGTCTTCATCTTGATCGAGCCCAGTTTGGCGCCGGGACTGCCGGAGCGGCTGTCGACCTATCTCGATGCCGTGCGCGCTTCACCGCCCGCCAGCGCCGGCGAACCGGTTCTCGTCCCAGGCGATCGTGCCCGCGGGCGGCGAGCGGCGGCAAGCCGCAACGGGTTCGAGATCGACCAGCGCCTCTGGGAAGACCTCAACGCGCTTTCGCGCCCGCGCATTCTGGCCTTCGAGGGACAAAGATCATGAGCCTGTTTGCCGCCTTGAGGTTGCCGCGGGAAATCCTGTTTGGAGTCGGCCAGCGCCACGCGCTCGCGAGCGTCGCCAGCAGGACCGGCCGGCGCGCACTCGTCTGCACGGATGCGCGTTTTGCCGCAACACCCGTCTTCGCGGAAATGATCGGCGCGCTTGAAGCGGCCGGCATCGTCGTCCTAGTGCATGACCGTACGCTGCCGGACGTGCCGCAAGATACGGTCGCGGTTTGCGTTGAAGCCTCGCGCGGCTTTGAGCCCGATATGGTGATCGGCATCGGTGGAGGCAGCTGTCTCGACATGGCCAAATGCGCTTCGCTCCTGCTCGCTCACGGAGGCGCGCTCGCGGATTATTACGGTGAGTTCAAGGTGCCGGCGCCCGTCCTGCCGGTCATCGCCGTGCCGACGACGGCAGGGACCGGGTCCGAGGTGACGCCGGTTGCGGTTGTTTCCGATCCCGACCGTATCCTGAAGGTTGGCATTTCCAGCCCATATCTCATCGCCACGGCGGCGATCTGCGACCCGGAACTCACCTTATCCTGCCCGCCTGGGCTCACGGCGATTGCCGGTGCAGATGCGTTGACGCATGCCATCGAAGCCTTCACGGCCATGCGCCGCCCTGGCGACCCGGAACTTGCGCAGCAACATGTCTTCATCGGCAAGAGCGATCTCTCCGACCAGTTCGCGCTGCATGCCATCCGGCTCCTCGGCCGGGGCCTGGAAAAGGCCTTCGTCGACGGCGCCGACATCGATGCGCGCGCCGATGTGATGATGGGCGCGCTCGCAGCCGGCTGCGCCTTCGGAACGGCGGGCACCGCTGCAGCCCATGCCGTGCAATATCCGGTTGGTGCCTTGACCCATACGCCGCACGGCCTCGGGGTTGCGACCATGCTGCCCTATGTCATGACTTATAATCGCCGCGTCGCTACGGCGGAAATCGCCATCGTCGGCAGGGCGCTCGGCCTCGATCCCACCGGAGTGGAGGACGACGAGACGGTTGCCGATGCCGCGATCGCAGAGGTGAGCCGCCTCTTTGCCGCGATTGGCATCGCTCCGACGCTCGCCAGCCTCGGCCTGCCGGAAGACCGGATCGACTGGGCCGCAGAGCAGGCGCTCGGCATCGGCCGGTTGATCAAGAACAATCCCCGCTCCTTCGATGCCGCCGCCATGCGCGGCCTGGTGCGCGCCGCCTATGAAGGCGACCTGGCCGCTTCCGCCCTCTGACCTGGGAAATCATCATGAACGTCAACCAGCATTCCCCGCATTCAGACCATGATCCCTTCGGGCTCAGCGCGTTCTCCCGTGGCCTCTATATCGGCGGCGCCTGGAGGCCGGCGGCTGGCGAGGGCCGGATCGAGGTGATCGACCCCTCGACAGAGGCGGTCATTGCCTCTGTGCCCGACGCCACGGCCAAGGATGCTGCGGCGGCCGTTGAGGCTGCCGCAAGCGCCGCGGAAAGCTGGCGCGAGATGCCGCCGAGAAAGCGCTCCGAGATCCTGCGCCGCTGCTTCGAACTTATGGTGGAGCGCTCCGAAACGCTTGCCAGGCTCATTTCGCTCGAGAACGGGAAGGCGTTGCGCGACGCGCGCGGCGAGGTCGCCTATGCGGCAGAGTTCTTTCGGTGGAATGCCGAGGAGGCGGTGCGCATCTCCGGGGAGTTCGGCATTGCGCCGGCCGGTGGAAACCGCATCGTCGTCGATTATCAGCCTATCGGCGTCTGCGTTCTCATCACACCGTGGAATTTCCCGGCCGCGATGGCGACCCGCAAGATCGCGCCTGCCCTTGCCGCAGGCTGCACCGTCATCCTGAAGCCGGCGAGCGAGACGCCGCTGACGGCCTATGCGCTTGCGGCTCTCTACGAGGAGGCCGGCGTGCCGCCGGGCGTCGTGAACGTGATGACAACATCGACGCCAGGCCCCGTCATCGCCGCCATGCTGGGCGACCCGCGCGTGCGAAAACTTTCCTTCACCGGCTCGACGGGCGTCGGCCGCACGCTTCTGGCGGAAGCGGCGAAAAATGTCATCTCGTGTTCCATGGAACTCGGCGGCAACGCGCCATTCATCGTTTTCGACGATGCGGACATTGACGCGGCGATCGAAGGTCTGATGGTCGCGAAAATGCGCAATGCGGGTGAGGCCTGCACGGCTGCAAACCGCATTTATGTCCAGTCCGGTATCCATGATGCCTTCGCGGAAAAATTCACCCGACGCATGGCCGCCCTCAGGGTCGGCCCGGGTGTGGATCCGGATACCGAATGCGGTCCGATGATCACACGCAAGGCCGTGGAGAAGATCGAGCGCCTGGTTGCGGATGCCGTTTCGCGCGGCGCGCACGTCCTCTGTGGCGGACGAACACTAGCGGGACGCGGCTTTTTTTATCCACCGACGGTGCTTGTCGATGTTCCCCCGGCCTCCGATATGGGCTGCGAGGAGATTTTCGGTCCCGTCGCGCCGCTCTACCGTTTCGAGACCGAGGCAGAGGTCATCGCTGCCGCCAACGATACGGAATATGGTCTCGCCGCCTACATCTATACCCGCGACATTGGCCGTGGCATGCGGGTCGCCTCCAAGGTCGAGGCCGGCATGATTGCGCTTAATCGTGGACTGGTCTCCGATCCCGCCGCCCCCTTTGGCGGTGTGAAACAGAGCGGCCTTGGACGTGAAGGAGGGCAGCATCACGGTATCGCGGAGTTCATGGAAGCCAAGTACATTGCGACAAGTTTCTGAGGGAGGAACCTGTGGCCGCCGATCCGTTCCGCATTCGTGACCATGTCGCAGATTTTGACGCGATCGTTGGCGATATCCGTGCCCGCAGCCTTGCGACGCGGCACACTGTTGCCATGGAGGCCAACATCGCCTACGGGACTGGGCCGGGCGAGACCGTCGATATCTTCCTGCCAGATAGCGCCGGCTCGGACATGCCGATCCACATGTTCATCCATGGTGGCTATTGGCGGATGTTTTCCAAGGAGGACTACTCCTGCATCGCTGAGACCATTACCGGCGCCGGCGCGGTCGCAGCCATCGTCGATTATTCCTTGATGCCCGGGGCGAGAATGGACGTCCTGGTTGGTCAGGTCCTGAAGGCCAAGGCATTCCTGCTGGCGTATGCCGATCGTTTTGGCGCCACACCGAAGCAATTCTCCGTCAGCGGTCACTCCGCCGGTGCACATCTTGCAACCTTTCTCTTCCACCGCTCGCCGGCGCCTTCGGGCGTAGTTGCTGCTTTCCTGCTCGGCGGCCTGTACGATCTCGAACCCCTGCAGGCGTCTTTCCTGCGTGAAGAGATTGCCTTGAGCGACGAGGAGGTGCGACGGTTTACGCCCATGCGTCACGAGCACGATCCTGCAACGCGTGTCGCTATCATGACCGGCGAACTGGAAACTGATCCGTTCAAAATTCAGGCAAATGCTTTCAGGGACATTCTTGCCGCCCAAGGGCTTGACGTGCGGGCATCGCAGGTCGCAGACGGCAATCACATGAGCACGGTACGCGATCTCGCCGTCGCTGGCACGCCTGTGGCGGCAGCATTGCGCACCTTGATTGCCAATAATGCCAATGAGGAACCGAAGCGATACACCTTCCCTTGACCTCCGGGTTTTCGTGATCGTGGCAATCGAAGCGTGATGCATCGGCTCCTATGGCCGGTACCAAGTCGTGCCGATCCGCGTCGTCGAACGTCGCGCAAAGGCCAACTGCGCCCTAAAAATCGGCAACTTTGCCCCAAGCGGATGTCCCGAAGCGGTCGGGGTGGTAGGGCCTGGGATCAACGATCGGCTCATCGCCCGTGACGATATCGGCAATCAGATGACCGGCGCCCGGCCCGATACCGAAGCCGTGGCCGCTGAAGCCGGCAGCGAGGATGAAACCCGGGAGGGTAGGGATCTCGCCGATCCCCGGCACGCCGTCGGGTGTGCTGTCGATATAGCCTGCCCAGGCCGCGCTGATGTCGGTTTTCTTCAAGGCGGGAAGAAGTTCCAGCGCCCGCGAATGCGTGAGGGCAATGGTGGCCTTGTTTACCGCCGGGTCGAGGATGCGCATGCGCTCCATCGGTGTCGGCCTGTCGAGCCGCCAGCGTGCCAGAGATTCATGACCTGAGCGAAAACCTTCCAACCCGCCGGGTGCGAGACTGCGCCAGCGCCGGGCAAACATCGGCAGGAACTGTGGCGCGAAGCGAAGCTGCTGCGGCGTCGGATCGACGCGGCCGCGGCCGCTGATCGCCAGCGTGTAGCCGCCATCGCGACGTCGCGTCACCGACACGGCGGATGTATGCAATGCATCCGGCAGGCCGCCGGCCCCGGCGGAAACCGAGAGGATCGAGGAGCGGATCGAGGCTTGCGGAAATCGAATGCCGAGTTGGTGGCAGAAGGAGGAGGCCCAGGCGCCGCCGGCGAGGATGGCGATCTTTGTCCGGATCGTGCCATGCTCGGTGACGACGCCGGAGAGCCTTCCGCCTTCGACCTCGAGGCCGCGGGCTGCACAGGATTGATGCACCGTGCCGCCGAGCTTCAGGATCGCACGCGCGACGGCCGGCGCAGCGCTTGCCGGATCGGCGGTGCCGTCGGTCGGCGAAAAGACCCCGCCTTTCCAAGAGGTGCCGGTGGCATGCCCGCGTTCGGTTGCCTCCGTGCTGCTCAGCATATGCGTCGTGACGCCGACCGAGCGGGCGAAATCGCGCCAGCGCGCCCAGCCGGACAGTTCGGCGTCGCTATTGCTGAGATAGAAAAGACCGCAACGACGGAACCCGGTGTCCTCACCGGTCTCAGTGGCGAAACGCTCCCACAGATCGAGGCTCTTCGTCGACATCGGCAGTTCACGGGCATCGCGATTCTGCTGGCGGCACCAGCCCCAGTTGCGGCTCGATTGCTCGGCGCCGATCAGGCCCTTCTCGACCAGGGCCACCTTCAATCCGCGCCGAGTGAGATAATAGGCCGCAAAAACGCCGACGATGCCGCCGCCGATGACCACGACATCAGCGGTGGAAGGCAGTTCCGGCGTGGTGTCGACGCGATTGAGCGGTGCGGGCATGGGAGAGTCTCCGTTTTAACCACAATGTAGCGGATCCGACGCCACGGCTTTGCCGGAGATCGGTTCGTGGCAGCAGAAGATTCCGTGTTGGGAGGATGCCAGCAGCGGTTTGTGCTTCGGCCTTTCTCGCAACGCGATCGACAGGCCAACGTCATGTGCTAAGGTTGATCTGGGAAACAAGCAGCATAATCTGCTGCGTCATTGAGGGCGTGTGCGATGAAACTCGACCGGATCGACGTAAAAATTCTCTACGAACTGCAGAAGAATGGCCGCGTCACGAATGTGGAACTCGCCGAACTGGTCAATCTGTCGCCAAGCCCCTGCCTGATGCGGGTGAAGAAGCTGCAGTCGGAGGGCTATATCGAAGGCTATTCGGCCCAGATCAACGTCAGCAAACTGGGGCAGACGCTGACGGTGTTCACCGAGATCACCCTGAAAAACCACCGGCAGATCGACTTCGCCCGCTTCCTGGCGGCGATCGAAAAAGTCGACCAGGTGATCGAATGCCATCTGGTTTCGGGTGGCTACGATTATATGCTGAAATTCGTCACCGCCGGGATCGACGAATACCAGACGATCATGGAGCGGCTGACTGACCTGGATGTCGGCATCGACAAATATTTCAGCTTCGTCGTCCTGAAATCGCCGATCATCAAAGCCCACATGCCGCTGACCACCTTATTTCCGCATTAGAACTACTCCAGCAAGTGCGTAGAGGTTTTTGAGTCTCTCACCAGTCCTGCGCGGATACGGGTGCTCTCTGTTGCAGGTTGTTCTCCCTATAACTATAAGCTTCTACTGGTTGGAAGGACTTGCGACAAAATTCCGGCCTTACCTTCCAAAGCCATGTTCGCTGCCACTTGCTGGGCTCTTGCTGCGGAGTCGAGGCTTTCCAGCACGACCTGACCCGGTGCGCGCTTGATCTTGTAAGCGCCCCAACTCTCGAAATTTCGCGGTGGAATCGGCGCTCAGTGCCGGCAATAAGCCCGCACCAGTTCCGGATCCTGCTGGAGCCCGTCGAGCCAGGCCGGATCGAGCGTTGGCACAGACGAGAAGAGCAGTTGCGAATAGGGATGTTGCGGCGCCTTCACCGTCGATGAGGTGATCTCCTCGACCTTCCGGCCTCCATACATCACGACGATCTCATCGCAGATCGCCTCCACCACCGAGAGGTCGTGGCTGATGAAGATATAGGAGAGGCCGAGTTCGCGCTGCAATTCCTTGAGCAGGTCGATGACCGCTGCGGCGACAACCGTGTCGAGCGCCGAGGTAATCTCGTCACAAAGGATCAGCTTCGGATCGGCGGCGAGGGCCCTGGCGAAGTTGACTCGCTGCTTTTGGCCGCCCGAGAGTTCGCCCGGCCGGCGATGGCGCAGGTTGCGGGGCAGGCGTACCATGTCGAGCAGTTGATCGATCCGGGCGTTCCGCGCCTTTCGATCCATTGCGTGGTAAAAGACCAAAGGTCTGTCGAGGATGTCCTCGACCGATTTTGCCGGATTGAGTGCGGTATCGGCATATTGGAAGACGATCTGCATCTCGCGCAACTCATCACGCGAACGCTTGCGCGCGTTGCGATGCAGTTCCGTGCCGTCGAAGGTGATCTTGCCGACCGCGGCCGGCAGGATGCCGGCGATGGTGCGGGCGAGCGTCGACTTGCCGCAACCGGATTCGCCGATGATGCCGAGATTGCGGCCTTTTTCCACCTTCAGGCTGACGTGCTCGACCGCGCGAACGAGCGGCAGGCCGTCAGCTTGGCGCTGTCCATAGCCCGCGACGAGATCCTCGATGCTCAGCAGGGGAGCGGTCGCGGGTTCGGCCGGGCCTGCCGCGCCGCGCGGCTTCGGCTCGAAGGCAGCGAGCAGCTCCCTGGTATAGGGATGCTTGGCATTGTTGAGGATTTCGTCGGTGGTGCCGGTTTCCTGGGTTTCTCCGCCTTTCAAGACCACGATGCGGTCGGCGATCTGGGCGACGACGGCAAGGTCGTGCGAGACATAAACGCCTGCTATGCCGCCCTTCTTCATGACCGATTTGAAAGCCCGGAGCACTTCGATCTGGGTCGTGACGTCGAGCGCCGTCGTCGGCTCGTCGAAGATGACGAGGGTCGGGTCGCCGATCAGCGCCATGGCGGCCGCCAGACGCTGCAGCTGGCCGCCGGAAACCTGGTGCGGGTAGCGGCTGCCGATCGTCTCTGGTTCCGGCAAGGACAGCGCCCGGAAGAGCTCGACGGCCCGAGCGCGCGCATCGTCCGGCGACATCAGCTGATGAATACGCGTGACTTCGATCACCTGATCCATGATCGATGTGGCCGGGTTGAAGGCGGCAGCCGCCGATTGCGGCACATAGGCGACTTCGGTGCCGCGCACCTTGGCGCGCTGCTTCTCGCTGAGCGTGACCATGTCCTTGCCGCCGACCGAAACGCTGCCGCCCGAGATACGACAGCCCGCACGGGTATGGCCCATCAGGGTCAGGGCGATGGTTGTCTTGCCCGAGCCGCTCTCGCCGATCAGCGCGACGATCTCGCCCTCGGCAACATCGAGGCTGACACCTTTGATGATTTCGACACGACGGCCGGAATCGGTGGTGGCCTCGACCTTCAGGTCACGGATTTCGATGAAATTGCTCATGACACACTCCGGTCGCGGATTTTCTGCGGCAGGTTGTCGATCAGCAGGTTGACGCTGATCGTCAGGCTGGCGATGGCAAACGAGGGAAACATCACCGCCGGCGCACCGAATGGCAGGCCGCCGATGTTCTCACGCACGAGCGCACCCCAATCGGCATAGGGCGGCTGGACGCCAAGGCCGAGGAAGGAAAGCCCGGAAAGAAGGAGAACGATGAAGACGAAGCGGATGCCGAGATCGGCAAGCACCGGCCCGACAATGTTGGGCAGGATTTCCGAGCGGATAAGATAGAGGGTACTTTCCCCGCGGATGCGCGCGACCGTGATGAAATCCATCGCATTGATGTTGACGGCGAGCGCCCGGGCGAAACGGTAAGCGCCCGGGATGTAGATCACCGACAGCGTCATGATCAGCACCGGGACCGAGGAGCCGACGGCAGCGACGACCACCAGTCCGAACAGCTTGCTCGGGATGGAGTTGAGGGCGTCGAGGAAGCGGCTGAGGATCGTGTCCGGCCAGCCGCCGACGACCGCTGCGATCATGCCGAGCACCACGCCGCTGAAACAGGCGATCGTGACCGCCGCCAGCGAGATGCCGACCGTATAGCGCGCGCCCATCAGAATCCGCGAGAGCATGTCACGGCCGAGATAATCGGAGCCGAACCAGAGTTCACGGCTCATCGGACCGAAATAGTCGAGATCGATAATTTCGCCGACGGGGTAGGGAATAATCCATGGCGCAAAGATCGCGACGAGCGCCCATAAAAAGATGACGGTGAAGCCGATCGCGCCGACGATGTTGAAGCGATAGCCAAACCGGGTTCCGGACAGCCGGCCGGAGGTGGTTTCGGAACTGGTCATGGTCATCGGAGCCTCGGATTGGAAAGGATGGCGATGATATCCGCGATGGTGATCAGCAGCAGGTAGCCCAGGCAGAAGATCATCGCGCAGCTCTGGATTAGCGGCAGATCGCGGGTGGCGACGGCATCCAGCATCAGCTTGGCGATACCGGGATAGTTGAAAATGGTCTCGACGATGATGACGCCTCCGAGCAGATAGGACAGCGAAAGCGCAACGGCATTGACGATCGGACCCAGCGCATTGGGCAGCGCATGGCGAAAGACGATGCGCGGCCGGGAGGCGCCCTTGAGCAATGCCATTTCGACATAGGGTGTGTTGAGCGTCTCGATGACAGCCGCGCGCGTCATGCGGATCATCTGGGCCGAGACGACGAAGGTGAGGGTGATCACCGGCATGGCATAGACACGCAACAGGTCGGCCAGACTGTGGACTTCATTGGCGAAGGACAGCGCCGGCAGCCATTTCAGATAGACGGCGAAGATGAGCGCCGCGGAGGTCGCGACCATGAACTCCGGCACGGAGATGACGCCGATGGTGATCACGGTGACGGTCCGGTCGTAAAGGGTGCCACGCAGCATCGCCGCAGTGATCCCGAGCGTCAGCGCAATCGGTACGGAAAAAAGCGCGGTGACGCCGGCAAGTTTCAGCGTGTTGACGAAGCGGCCGGCGATGAGAGCGGCGATCGGCATGTCGTTGGCATAGGACGTGCCGAGGTCGCCCTGCAGCAGTCCGACTAACCAGCGCAGGAAACGAAAGAGGGCCGGCTCGTCGAGATGCATGGCCTTGCGCAGGCCTTCGACGGCTTCCGGCGTGGCGGCTTGGCCGAGCAGGATCGTCGCCGTATCTCCAGGCAACAGCGTTGTCGCGAAGAAGACGGCGAAGGAGACGATCACCAGGGTGATGACGGCGACGAACAATCTGCTCAGTACAAGGGATAAGACCTGGCGGTTCACGGGCGTCTTCCCTTTGCGTTCGAGTTAAGTTCCATCAATGCAGATGGAGGAACTGGGGCGCGGGCTGCAGCCCCAGTCTCCTTTGCTTAATCAGGCTTCAAGCCAGACATATTCCGCGAAAGCGTATCCCATCTGGCCGCCGAGCGGGTTGGCTTCCAGGCCCTTGAGCTTGGCCGTCGTGGCATCGACGTTCGAGATATAGGCCGGAATGATTGTACCAGCTTCCTGGGCGACCATGCCCTGCATCTCGTTATAGATCGTCTTGCGCTTGTCTTGATCGAGAGAGCCGCGCGCCTCGATCAGCATCTTGTCGAACTTCTCCGACTTGTAGTGGCTTTCGTTCCACGGAGCGTCCGAGGTGTAGAGCAGGGAGAAGAGGATATCGGGGGTCGGCCGCGGGTTGATGTTGCCGAAGTGGATCGGCGCCTTGAGCCAGTAATTGTCCCAATAACCATCAGATGGCACTCGCTGCACATCGAGCTTCATGCCGATTTCGGCGCCGGCCGCCTGGATGATCATGGCCATGTCGATCGACGAGCTCGCCGCATCGGAAGCGATGATCGGGATGGATTGGCCAAGCACGCCGGCCTTTTCGAAGTGGAACTTCGCCTTCTCGGGATCAAAGGCTCGCGCTTTCAGCTCTGCGTCACGATAGAAGTTCGCCGGTGAAACGGGTTGATCGTTGCCGACTTCACCGAGACCGCGCAGCGCCGATTTGACGATCTGTTCGCGGTTGACGAGATACTTCATGCCCTCGATGAAGTCCCGCTTGTTGCCGGGCTCCATATCCAGTCGCATGTTGAGATTTGTATAGTTGCCGGACGTCGTCTTCGACAAGGTGAAGCCGTCGCCCTGGGCCTCGACGAGGCGCATAGAGCGCGGATTGATCGTGGCTGCGAGGTGGATATCGCCCGCAAGCAGGGCGTTGACGCGGGCATTGTCGTCGCTGATCGCGAAATATTCGAAGGAATCGACGTTCGGGCCGGATTTCCAGTAGTTCTTGTTCTTGATCCCGACCGACCGAACACCCGGCTCGAAGACTTCCTTGACGAAAGCACCGGTGCCGTTGGCTTTGGTGAAATCGGTCGTGCCGTCGGCGACGATCATGAAATGATGCATCGACAGGATCGTCGGCAGGTCGGCATTCGGGCTGGCCAGCGTGATCTCGACGGTTTGTTTGTCGACCGCCTTGAAGCCGGTCATCTGGGCGGCGATCTTGGCGACCTTAGAGCCGACGGACGGATCGAGATGGCGCTTCAGCGAGAAAACCACGTCATCGGCGGTCAGCGGCTTGCCGTCATGGAAGGTAACGCCGTTCTTCAGCTTGACCGTCCAGGTTTTCGCATCCTTGGACTCAATCGCTTCGGCGAGCTCCATCTGCGGCGTGCCGCTCTTGTCCAGGAAGGTGAGGCGGTTATAGAACGAGCAGCACCGGACATAGTCGGTGGAGAGCGACGCCTTGGCGGGGTCGAGCGTATCGGCCGTCGAGGACGACCAGCCGGCCGCTTTGAGCGCGCCGCCGGAAACGGGCGTGGCGGCGAGCGCCTTGCCGGCGCGGCCAAGGACGAGTCCGCCGGCAGACAGGGCCACGCCGCCTGCAAGCATCATATGCAGCAACTCGCGACGGGTGGCGCCACGGCGGATGGCGCTTTCGATCCTGGCATCGTCGGAGCTGGTCCAATTGGTGATCTTGTCGTTCATCTCATTCCCCTTTTCTTGTGTGGCGGGCTGCCCGTTGCGGGCAGGCCCGATCTGCTTTCAAAGTCAGGCGCGCGCGGCGGCCACGGCATCGGCAAGGCCGGCCATGGAGGTGAAATGGTAATCGGGTTTGGTAAACTCGGCCGGTTCGATTGTGCCGCCGTAACCCTTCACGGCATGGCGCCTCTCGATCCAGCAATTGGTCAGCCCGAGTTTCCTGGAAATCCCGATATCGTGGTACTGGCTCTGGGCGACATGCAGGATGTCGTCCTTCGAATGTCCTTGCGAGGCGACGTGGTCGAATACCTTCTCGAAGAATGCGGGATCGGGTTTCTCGGTCCCCGTATCATCGGCGGTGAAGGCGGCATAAAAGGGGTTGCCGAGTTCCCTCTCGAAGAAATCGAACGCCCAGCGGCGGGCGTTGGTCATCGCCACGAGGCGGTAATCTTTCGTAAGACTTGCCAGTGCCGCGGCGCTATCTGCAAAAGCCTTCCAGCTCTTGGCCGAGTCCCGCAGCAGTTCGCCATATTTTTGCTCAGTCGGCAGGCCGAGCTTCGGCGCGATCGCCAGATAGACGCGCACGAGGTCGTCGGGAAAAAGATCGGCATCCTCGGAGTAGCGGGCTGCGCGGTAGAAGCCAAGCGCCTGCTCGCCGTCGATTTCGGTCCCGACCTCGGTTGCGATTTCGGCGAGGCAGGTCTTGAGGCCGCCTTCGAAGTCGATGAGCGTGCCGACGACGTCGAAGGTCATGTATTTGAATTCCGAAAGGCTCTTGCTCACGTGAATTCCCCAGTGTTCGGCTCCTGTGGGAGCGCGGCTTCTCGAAGAAGAAAATTCTGTTCCGCCGGCGGGGTCATTGTCCCGCTCTTGTATGGAAGGCCCGCATCTGCCGGGATCCAGGCCTTTCGTTGACTTCAGTTTGTCACCTGCACTGCGCCGGA
Source organism: Rhizobium sp. 10PS4 (assembly GCF_032464805.1). Taxonomy (NCBI): domain Bacteria; kingdom Pseudomonadati; phylum Pseudomonadota; class Alphaproteobacteria; order Hyphomicrobiales; family Rhizobiaceae; genus Rhizobium; species Rhizobium sp. 10PS4. The sequence goes on from NZ_JAWDIW010000001.1 coordinate 405,937, forward strand.
TTCGCCGAATAGGCGGCATGAGGCGGCACAAAATACCGAATCTGACGGTTTCGCGATATTCTCAGGCCAGCAGCGCCCGACGCACGTCCGGGTCCTCCAGCGTCTCGTCCAGCGTGATGCGGGTGCGCTCGACGATCGCGTCGATCTCAGTTTCGGTGCAGCAAAGCGGCGGAGCATAGCCAATTGCCCCATTGCCGAAGGCGCGGATGACGAGGCCGTTTTCCCATGCGCGATCGAAGATACGGCGGGCCGGTTCGGCGGATGCCGGCAACGGCGTTTTGTTCACCTTGTCGACCACCAGCTCGACGGCGGCGAGCATGCCGCGGCCCCGGACATCGCCGACGAGCGGATGATCCCTCAGCGACTCCAGGCCCTGCATCAGCCGCGCACCGGCCCTGACGCCGTTTTCGAGAAGGCCGTTTTCATAAAGCTTCAGGACTTCGAGTCCGACCGCGGCGCTGACCGGGTGGGCCGAATACGTATAGCCATGGCCGACGGCGGCAGCACCCGCGCCCTCGGCGATCGTTTGATAGACGTGATCGGCCATCAAGACGGCGCCCATGGGGACGTAGCCGGAGGTCAGGCCCTTGGCGGTCGTCATGAAATCGGGCACGACTTCATCCTCGGTGCATGCAAAAAGCGGGCCGGTGCGGCCAAAACCGGTGATCACTTCGTCCGCGACGAAAAGGATGTCGTGCGCGCGGCAGAATTCGCGCATGGCTTTCATCCAACCTTTCGGCGGCACCAGAACGCCGCCCGAGCCCTGGATCGGTTCGACGTAGAAAGCGGCGACACGTTCGGGCCCGATCGCCTCGACCTTGCTTTTCAGCGCCGCAAGCGAGGCTTCGATGATCGCCTGCGGATTGTCGCCCACCGGGTTGCGATAGGCATAGTGAGACGGAATCTTATGCTGCCAATCGAAGGGAACGCCGAAGCCGGCATGGAAGGCAGGTAGCGCCGTCAGGCCCGCGCCGACCGTCGAGGAACCGTGATAGCCTTGTTCAACCGAGATGAACTGATCGCGCTGAGGTTGCCCACGGGCATGCCAGTAGTAGCGGATGAAGCGGATCGTGCTGTCTATAGCATCGGAGCCGCCGAGCGTAAAATAGACGTGGTTGAGATCGCCCGGTGCGCGGTCGGCGAGTTCGCTGGCAAGTCGGATCGCGGGCTCGGAGCCGAGGCCGAAATAGGCCGTCGCATAGGGAAGCTCGCGCATCTGCCGGGCGGCCGCCTCGACGATGCTTTCGTGGCCGTAACCGGCATTGACGCACCAGAGGCCGGCGAAGCCGTCGATCAGCTGCTTGCCTGAGGCGTCGGTGACCGTCGCGCCCTTGGCCGAGGCCAGCACGCGCACGCCGAGCTTCTCATGGCCGCGATAGGAGGCGACCGGATGTATCAGGTGGGCGCGATCGAGTTCAATGAGGGAATTGCTATACATGGAGATCTCCGGATCAGCCGAGTGCCTGGCTGGCGAGGGCAAAGGTGGTGGCGGTCGGATCAGCGATGTCGTGGACCAACGGCTTTTTCATCGTGATTCCGCCGCCGACATGGGCGAGCCCATGGTCGGCGAGCCATGGGGAAAGCCCGGTCTCGGCGGTGGTGTCGACCCTGAGGAATCGCCCGGGCCGTCTGGCGATGAAATGTTCGATGAGTTTCCTGGCCTCGCCGACGTCGGCGGCCACCACCGGTCCGATCACTTCGCCGCGGCCGAAAGGACGCAGGCAAGCGAACCCGGATATGCGGCCGTCGCGGCGAATGACGGCGAATTCGCCGATCCCGGCGAGATAGGAGAGCAGCCCTTCGCGGTCGGCGCCGAAGGCAAGTCGGTCAAGCTCCGCGATGCCAGCGCGATCGGCATCGGTGGCGGCTTCCGTTTCCGCCGGCGCGGCAATTTCTCCCGCGAGGCCCTGGTGCTGCAGCACGGTTCCCGTCTCGTGGAAGCCAAGCTTCTGATAGAGCGGCAGACCTTCCGTCGTCGCCACCAGCCTCAACGGCCGGTCTCCCGCTGTCAGCAAAGCGGCGTCCATGAGTTTTCGGCCGAGACCCCTGCCACGCATCGTCTCGTCGACGATGACCATATTGATCGTCGCACAATCCCACTTGTACGGCGTGACGAGGACTGTGCCGACGACCCTGCCATCCTCGACCGCGACCATCCCGTCGCTCAAGGCGAGCGGCAGCTGCCAGTCTTCCGTCCGATGCGGCCAGCCCGCCTGTCTTGAGAGCGCGACGGCGGCTTCCAGATGATCCGGGCCGAACGGGACGATTTCGATCTGACTTGTTTGCATGGGGGCGTCCTTCATATCGTACCCGCCAGTCTGCCGGAGCACTGGCGGGCAGATCGTCTGAAGGCCATGGTTGAAGCAGTATCTTATGGCGCTGCTGTTATGGGCCGCCGCATCTTATGCTGGAGCCCACCGATATTCATCGAAACGAGGCCCTGTCAGCGCATCACCGCCAGCGCGGCCGTAAAGAAATCCTCACCTCCGAAGTTTCCGGATTTCAACGCCAGAAGCATATCGCCCTGGGCATTGCCGATGGTGCGCAGCACCGGCACACCGGGCGCAATCTCCGGGCCGATCAGAAATGCCGGAATGGCGAGCCTGTCGACTGCCGCGCCCGAGGTTTCGCCGCCGGCGATCACCAGGCGCCGCACGCCTCTTTCCACCAGTTCGGCGGCTATGATCGACGTTGCGGTCTCGATCGCGTGGCCGGAGGCCTCTCGTCCATAAAGCGATTGCAGCCGGGACACGGTTTCAGGCGCAGCGCTCGCGGCGATGATGACCGGGCCGGCGGAGATGCGGTCTCCGGCCCAGGAAATCGCCGCGGCGATTTCATCGGGATCGGCAAGCAGCCGCTCCGGGTCGAGCCGCAGGACGGGCATCGACCGTTCGGCGATGTCGAGTTGGTGTAGCGTCGCCTTGGAGCAACTGCCGGCAACGATCGCCGAAAGCCCGCCTACGGGGCGAATGGCGTCAGTCGTCGTCGCACCGCCGGAGGATATCCGACCGGAGCGGACGAGCGCGCGGGCAAGGCCGAGTCCGAGGCCGGACGCACCGGTGGACACCGGCGTTTCCAACGCGACCTCGCCGAGCGTTTCAAGGTCGCGTTCGAAAATTGCATCGGCAATAACTGCAGTGACGCCTGCCGTGCTGAGCGCGTCAAGTCTCGCCTTGACGGCGCCGGGTCCGGCCGTGATGGTGGTGAGATCGACCAATCCGACGGCATTGCTCGATTGGCGGGTGAGAACCCGCACGAGATTGGCGTCATGCATCGGATTGAGGGGGTGGTCCTTGAGCGGGCTTTCATTCAACGGCTGCCCGCCGACGAAGAGATGGCCAAGATAGACGGTGCGTCCCGTTTCCGGAAAGGCGGGCGTCACCAGCACGACACCGCCGCCCGCCGCCTCGATCAATGCGTCGGTGACCGGACCGATATTGCCGGCATCGGTGGAATCGAAGGTCGAGCAGATCTTGTAAAGCACATGGCCGGCGCCCCGCTGGCGCAGCCATCGCTCGGCGCTCGCCGCCGCCACCACGGCGTCCGAGGCCGGGACGGAGCGGATCTTCAGCGAAACGACCACGGCGTCGACATCCGGTAGTGCCAGCGACGGGTCGGGGATGCCGACGGTCTGCACCGTGCGCAGACCGTTCTTCGTCAGGGTGTTGGCGAGGTCGGAGGCACCCGTATAGTCGTCAGCGATTGATCCGAGCAAAATAGCCATCGTCTAGCTCCGCGCAAAAGGTTTGAACCAGCCAAGACCGTCCAGAGTGTGGCCGCGCGGGATGTATTCGCAGCCGACGAAACCGTCATAACCCAGGCGGTCGATTTCACCGAACAGATAGGGATAGTTCAACTCCTCCCCATCAGGCTCATTGCGTGACGGCACGCTGGCGATCTGGATATGGCCGGCGATCGGCAGCAGTCGTCGCAACGCCATAGTGACGTCGCCATGGATAATCTGCCGGTGATAGATGTCGAACTGCAGCTTCAGGTTCGGCAGGCCGCATTCGGCAATCAGCCGCTCGGCGACGGCGAAGTCGTTGAGGAAATATCCGGGCATGTTGCGCCCGTTGATCGGCTCGAGCAGCAGGTCGATGCCCTTTTCCGCAATCCGCCCGGCGGCGTAGGTGACGGAGCGCCGGTAACAGGAGGAGGCGTCTTCGTCATGAAGGTCGGCGATGCCTGCCATCAGGTGCAACCGTCTGACGCCCGTTGCCGCCGCATAGTCCAAGGCCCGCTCGACATCGGCCTTCAGCGCATCGAACCGCCCGGGAAGGGCAGCGATGCCGCGCTCGCCTGCTGCCCAGTCGCCCGGCGGCAGGTTGAACAAGGCCTGCTGCAGATTGTTGCGGGCAAGCCGTTCGGCGATTGCCTCGGGCGTGGCTTCGTAGGGAAAGAGGTATTCGACGGCCGCAAAGCCGGCCTCGGCTGCGGCGTCGAAGCGGTCGAGGAACGCCCATTCGTTGAACATCATCGTCAGGTTGGCGGCGAAAACCGGCATGTGTAGCGTTCCTTTTAAAGGCTATGCGGCTCTTTGGTGGAACCGGGCAATTCAGCGCCGGAAAGCTTGGCGTAGAGCCGCGCCAGCGAGGAATCGTCGTCACGGCCCATACCGGCTCCGGAGGCGGCCAGATACATCTGCAAGGCTGCTGCCGCGAGCGGCACCGGGTAACGCTCGGAGCGGGCCATGTCTTGGACGATACCGAGATCCTTGACGAAAATCTCGATGCTGCTGAGCGGAGTATAATCTCCGGCCAATACATGCGGCACACGGTTTTCGAACATCCACGAATTGCCGGCCGAAGCCGTGATCACCTCATAGACCTTGTCGAGGTCGAGGCACTGCTTGGCGGCAAAGGTTATCGCCTCGCAGGCGGCTGCGATGTGCACGCCGGCGAGAAGCTGGTTGATCATCTTGAAGGCAGCACCTTTTCCCGCCTCGTCGCCAAGCTCGTAGACCTTGGCGGCCATGGCGTCGAGACCCGGGCGCGCCGCGCCGAAGGCCTGTCTGGAGCCGGATGCCATGACCGTCAATTCGCCACGCGCCGCCTTGGCCGCGCCGCCTGAAATCGGCGCGTCGAGATAATGCAGGCCGAGAGCTTCCACCCGCTGTGCCAGATCGCGTGCGACGGCGGGATCCATGGTGGCCGACGAGACGAAGACGGCGCCGGGCTTCATCGCATGCGCAACGCCTTCAGGCCCGAACAATACGGCCTCGGTCTGCGCGCCGTTGACGACCACGGAGACGACAATGTCGGCGTCCTTTGCCGCAGCGGCAGGGGTCGCCGCGCCACGTCCGCCATCGGCGATGAAGCGGTCCACCGCCGCCGGCGTGATATCATTTCCAACGACATCGAAACCTGCGCGCTTCATCGACTGGGCCATTCCAAGCCCCATGGAACCAAGACCGATGACGGCTGCGACAACGGCCGAGCCCGAGTTTTCAGCAAGCGGTGGCATGAGGGAGTTCTCCAGTCTTGTGAGGAAAAGTCTGCGCCCCTCCGGGTGCCATCCCGGAGAGGCTGTTGTTCAGCGATTGACGCTTTTCGCCGGAACCGTCAACACCGCCAGCGAACCAATGACCAAGGCAGCCGCCAGCAGGTACATGCCGGCGCTGTTGGTGCCGGTGAAGTCTTTGAGATAGCCTACCAGAAACGGTCCGAGAAAGCCGGCGAGGTTACCGACCGAATTGATCCAGGCGATGCCGGCCGCAGCGCCCGTGCCGGCGAGAAAAGCCGTCGGAAGCGACCAGAACAGCGGCGCGCAACTGATGGCGCCGGCCGCGGCCAGCGAGAGGCAGACGATCGAGACCGTCGTGCTCGTCGCCATCGTCGCCGCGACGAAACCACCGGCGGCGATGAGGGCCGGGACGACGAGGTGCCAGCGGCGTTCGCGCAGCCTGTCGGCGGAACGTCCGAGCGCCAGCATCACGACGAATGTGCAGATATAGGGGATCGCGGAAATCAGGCCGATATTGAGGTTTCCGTTGACGCCTGAGGCCTTGACGATGGTCGGCATCCAGAAATTCAGTCCATATTGCCCGAGCACGAAGCAGAAATAGATCAGGCACATCAGCCAGACGCGGCGGTCGGTCAGCGTTGCGCCGATGCTGTGCGGGCTTGCTGTCTTGGCCCGGTTCTCCGCCTCGATATTGGCCGTCAGCACGCTTTTTTCCTCATCGTTCAGCCATTTCGCGCCCTGGATCGTATCATCAAGGTAGAAGAACGTCGCAACGCCGAAAAGAATAGCCGGAATGGCTTCGATCAGGAACATCCACTGCCAGCCGGAAAGTCCGTGCGTGCGGTGGAAACTGTCCATCAAGAGACCCGAAAGCGGATTGCCGAAAATGGCGGATATCGGGATCGCCGACATGAAGGTGGTGATGATCCTCGCGCGGCGATGGGCCGGATACCAGGCGGTCAGATAGAGAATGATGCCGGGAAAAAATCCGGCTTCGGCCACGCCCAGCAGGAAACGCAGCACATAGAAGACGGTTTCCGATGAGGTGAACATGAAGGCGGCGGAAATGATGCCCCAGGTGACCATGATGCGGGCGATCCACATCCGCGCGCCAACCTTGTTCATGATGATATTGCTCGGCACTTCAAACAGAAAATAACCGATGAAGAAAATGCCTGCGCCGATGCCATAGGCGGCTTCCGAAAGGCCGAGCTCGCTCGACATCTGCAGCTTGGCGAAACCGACATTGACGCGGTCGAGATAGGCGACCACGTAGCACAGCATCAAAAAGGGTACGATGCGCCAGAATACCTTGCCATAGGCGCGGTCTTCGAGCGTCTGGGCGGGATGTATGCCAACAACTGGCGCTTGCGTCTGCAGCGTCATGATTTTCTCCTCCGATTGTTGCCGCGGTCTCCTTGAGGCCCTCCCGCGACGCGCCAATCCGTTTTGGCAGCGCTGCCATTCTCATTAATCCATTTTGGCAGCGCTGCCAACAGCAAATTGGTAGCGCTGCCAAAAAAGCCTTGCTTCTTGGCGGTAGCGGTGAAAAATGGGGGGGCCGGACGGTGGTCATCGGGCGGGCAGGCCGGGCAACCGCCTCAACAGTCGGGTTCAAACGTAACGATGGAATTCAAACATCAACCGACGGTGACGCTTGCCGAGGTTGCGCAAGCGGCCGGTGTTGGCGAGAGCACGGTGTCGCGCGTGCTGCGCAACCACGGTTCGTTTTCCGGCAAGACGCGCGAGCGGGTAATGGCTGCCGTCGAACGGCTGGGCTATGTGCCGAACCGGATTGCGGGAACGCTAGCCTCCACCGGTTCGCGTCTTGTCGCCTTCGTCATTCCCTCTTTGTCCAACATCGTCTTTCCCGATGTGCTGCGCGGCGCCAGCGCCGTTCTGGAGGAAAACCGGTACCAGGCGGTCTTTTCCGTGACCGATTATGATCCGGGCAAGGAGGAAGCGCTCGCCGCCGCGATGCTCGCCTGGCGGCCGGCGGCGGTCATGCTGGCGGGATGCGAGCATACCGAGGGTACGGTGAAGATGCTGCGCGCCAGCGGGTGCCGGGTCGTCGAGCTGCTCGATCTCGACGGCGATGCTCTCGATATCGCGGTCGGCTTCTCGAACCGCGCGGCCGGGCGGGAGAGCGCTGCCTTCCTGCTCAAGCGGGGCTATCGCCGGATCGGCTATGTCGGTCACGACCTGAACCGCGATACCCGTGCCGGCAAGCGGTTTTCCAGCTTTTGCGAAACGCTCGATGCGCATGACACCCCGCTCGTCGCCCACGAAATTCTCGCCGGCGCCTCGTCCGTGGAAAACGGCAGATTGGGGCTGGAGCGGCTGCTTGCCCGGACGAGCGATCTCAATGCGGTTTATTTCTCCAACGACGATATGGCGCTGGGCGGCTATTTTCATTGTCTGGCCGAGGGAATCGCGATCCCCTCGAAGCTCGCCATTTTCGGCTATAACGGCCTCGATATCGGCCGGGCAACACCGCAGCCGTTGTCGACCATCCGAACGCCGCGAGTCGCGACCGGGGAGATCGCCGCGCAGCTGGTCGTCACTAATGCGCCGCCGCAGGCCGTCGATCTCGGCTTTGAACTGATCGAAGGGGAAACCGCCTAATATTGGAGGAACTGTCATGTCCGACGCGCGCCTGCGTGAGGAAATCTGCCGATACGGCCGCTCGCTGTTCGAGCGCGGGCTGACGCCCGGTTCGTCGGGCAACATATCGTTGCGGCTGGAGGATGGCGGTTGGCTGGTCACTCCGACCAACGCTTCGCTCGGCTTTCTCGACCCGGCACGGATCTCCAGGCTCGATGCCGAAGGCCGGCTCCTGTCCGGCGACAAGCCGACCAAGGAAATTCCGCTGCACACCGCCCTTTACGATACGCGCGGCAGCGCCCGCGCCATCGTCCATCTTCACTCCACCCACGCAGTGGCATTGACCATGCTGCCGGAGATCGATCCGCGCGCCGCCCTGCCGCCGATGACGCCATATTATCTGATGCGCGCCGGCGAAACCGCGCTGGTGCCCTATTATCGTCCCGGCGATCCGGCGGTGGCCGACGCCATCCGCGGGCTGGCGGGCAAGTATTCGTCGGTGCTTCTGGCCAATCACGGACCTGTTGTCGCCGGCGACAGCCTGGAGGCGGCGGTCTTTGCGACCGAGGAGTTGGAGGAAACGGCGAAGCTCTATCTACTGTTGCGCAACCTCAATCCCCGTTTCCTCAGCCCGGCGCAGGTGGCCGATCTCGTCGACACCTTCGGCCTCGACCTTCCGTCGCATCACGATCACGATCACGACGGCGATTGAAGGCGTCACTCCGCCGGCCGTTGACGGCGGGCAACCGCACAACCTTCTGCCAAACCCTGCTTTCGATACGATAGATTCTGCTTCCGATGGCGGCAATTCAGGCGAGCGACCGATGAAGTGGTGCCTATGATTGTGAAACGTCCCGGTTCCAATCGTTCAAGGATACGCAGATGACGACCTTCCGTCCGAAATACATCACCTTCGACTGCTACGGCACGCTGACCAACTTTCAGATGGCGGAGGCGGCGCGCGATCTCTACGGCGAAGAGCTCGACGAGCCACGCATGGCGGAGTTCATCAAGAATTTCGCCGCCTATCGGCTCGACGAGATCCTGGGCGACTGGAAACCCTATGCCGAGGTGGTGCACAATTCGCTCGAGCGGTCATGCAAGCGCAACGGCGTGACATTTCGCGATGAAGCCGCCCGGATGATCTATGAGCGGGTTCCGACCTGGGGGCCGCATTCGGATGTCCCGGCCGGTCTCGCCAAGGTCGCCAAGGAAATCCCTTTGGTCATCCTCTCCAACGCGATGAATTCGCAGATCATGTCGAACGTCGAAAAACTGGGCGCGCCCTTCCATGCGGTCTATACCGCCGAGCAGGCGCAGTCCTATAAGCCACGCTTCAAGGGCTTTGAATGTATGCTCGATATGCTGGGCTGCGGGCCGGAAGACGTGCTGCATTGCTCGTCCTCCTTCCGCTACGACTTGATGTCGGCCCACGATCTCGGCATCAAGAACAAGGTTTGGGTCAATCGCGGCCATGAGCCGGCCAACCCCTATTACGGCTATGTCGAAATTCCTGATATCTCGGGCCTGCCTGGCGTCGTCGGGCTCTGACGAGGACACGCGGATGCAGTTCGAATCCTACTGGCACGACACGGCCCAAGCCTTTGCCGGCGGCGCCCAAGGCTCCGTCGGAGGACATTACGACGTCGCCGTCATCGGCGCCGGCTTCACCGGGCTTGCCGCGGCGCGACAGCTTGCGAAAACGGGCGTCAAGGTCGTCGTGCTGGAGGCCGAACGGGTCGGCTGGGGAGCGTCAGGCCGCAATGGCGGCCACCTCAACAACGGGCTCGCCCACAGTTTCCTCTCCGCCAAATCAGCACTCGGCGTGGAGCGGGCCGTCGCCCTCTACAAGGCGTTTGACGATTCCATCGACACGATCGAGGCGATCATCGCCGAAGAGGGGATCGACTGCAATTTCCGCCGCGCCGGCAAGCTGAAGCTGGCCTCCAAGCCGCAGCATTTCGATGCCATTGCCCGCAATTTCGAGGCTGTTCACAAAGAGGTCGATCCGGACACCGCACTTCTGACCGCGAGTGATCTGAAAAGCGAGGTCGGCTCGCCTTTCCATGGCGCCATGCTCTCGAAGAAGAGTGCAATGATGCATATGGGCCGTTATGTCGCCGGGCTCGCCACAGCGGCCGCCCGTCATGGCGCCGTCATCTTTGAAAGCGCAGCGGTGACCGCCCACCGGCAGGGCAACGGCCGCCACAGCCTTACGACCGCACGCGGCACCGTTACCGCAGACCATGTGTTGGTCGCGACAGGCGCCTATACGCCGTCGCTCTTCAGCTATTTTCGTCGCCGGATCGTTTCCGTCGGCAGCTTCATCATCGCCACGCGCCCGCTGACCGACGCCGAAATCGCCGCTACGATGCCGGGCAACCGGACCTATGTCACATCGATGAACATCGGCAACTATTTCCGGCTGTCGCCGGACAAGCGGCTGATCTTCGGCGGCCGCGCACGCTTTTCCGCCACATCCAATCAGCGCTCCGACGCAAGGAGCGGCGACATTCTGCGCGCCAGCCTGGCTGAAATCTTCCCGCAGCTTGCCGGCGTCGAGATCGACTATTGCTGGGGCGGGCTCGTCGACATGACCAAGGACCGCTATCCGCGCGCCGGCTATGTCGACGGTGTCTGGTATGCCATGGGTTATTCCGGCCACGGCGCCCAGCTCTCCACCCATCTCGGCATGATCATGGCCGACGCCATCCTCGGCAAGGTCGACCGCAATCCGATCAAGGGGCTCGAATGGCCGGCCGTTCCCGGCCATTTCGGAAAGCCGTGGTTCCTGCCGCTCGTCGGGCTCTATTACAAGACCCTCGATCGCTTCCAGTAACGGCCCGGATCAGTCCGATTGCAGCCGAAGCCGCTCGATGGGGGCAGGATTGCGATGAGCACCTGCGCGGGGGCAACTATCTGGCCTCGCTGACTGGATAGATCCGGAGAATCCCAAGGCGATTATCAGTCGTGATCACTGCAATACCCGCTTCATATGCCGCGCGGACGATTGCCTCATGCAATTGCTCGGGTTCGCTCTCTCCGGTAAGGACCTCCAAACAGATTCTCACCGCTGTGAGGAATTCCTCACCATCGTCGGTGGGCCATTCCTTCAGCAACAGTTGGGCAGCCTCGTGAGCGGTACGGATCACCTTGCGATCTTTCCCTTCGGCAAAAACAAGAATTATCGTTGGGAACTTTCTCACCATATCGAATCTCATTGCCCCTGAACTCCGCGGGACGGCCAATGCCGAGTCATGGTTTGGACCGGGATTGGCCACACATGCTCGTCAACCATCTCCCGTGTCGTTTCGACAATCACGTCGCCTTTCCTCCGGTTGATGGGAAGCAAGATTGGCTTTCAGCTCACGGGCTGTCGCTTCAAGGAGTTGCTTGAATTCTTCGGAGGTCACGCCATCCGCTCGCATCACGATGGCGATCAGCGGATCACGAAGAGCTTCGGTTATCGTCAGCTCATCGTTCTTTCCGGCAGTTGCGCCAACGGAGCAACAATATTCCGAGGAAAATAGCGCGATCATGGACATACCTTACATTTGGGGTGTTTTAAGAGAGCACAGCTCGGCCTGATCGCCTTTGAGGTCCAATATCCATTGGCGTCCCCGGGCGACCGAGTGTCTCGAAAGGCAGTTTTGGGCGATCTGCGACACGGCAAGGCCGGCGACCAATGGGTTGTCGACGGTGGCCGGCGGGGTGCGAAAGCTATCGTCGGTTGCGACTTGGGTGGCGCAATGGCAGACGGAACATACGTCCTCATGCACCAAGACCAAAGGACCTGCCATGCAAGAGTTTGCCGAGCGGCCCACATGCAGATGCGGCGGCAGGCCGGCTTTCAATGCTCGGCAGGCCGACAGGAGATCTTGGGCTGGACGAGAATCGTCGCCGGCGAAAATGAAGAACGGGTTAGTAGCGTAGTCTGCGATTAACCGCAGCGCCGAGGCGCCTTCCGCAAATTCCGGCAACGCGAAGACATAGGCCGAGAAACCCGCGGCCAGATGTGTCGCCAGCCTGTCCGTCTTCGGCCAGCCGAGATTCGCCTCGCTTGCCCATGGCAGACGGTTCAAATCCTTCTCGTCGATACGATCCGCATCCACGAGAAGGAAATGGCGCGCGCCGAGGGCAGCAAGCTGGATGGCGATCTGCGAGCCCAAGTCGCCGCATCCGATGATGACGAAGTCGATATCGCCAAACCGTGCGACGTCGCATTGTTGATGGCAAAGAGGCGTCAGGATGGCGTCGTGGTGATCGATTGCGGCGGAGTCATATTCGTCCTCCGCCGGCATATCGGAAGCCTTCAACGAGACGACGAATGCAGACCGGGCAACATAGGGGCTCTGTTCCTCGACAGAATCGGCACTATTGCCGGTGAACAGAGCCCCCCGGCCGCCCCGCCCAAGGCTGTGGGTGACGAGGTTCGGGAAGTCGACGGACGCCGTGGCGGTCGCTGACAATCGTTTGGACCGATCATTGACCATCACATCGCCTCCATCTCGCTGGGCGCATATCCGCGGATGGTCTCGGCATAGCGACCGTAGTCCTTGCCCATCGCATGGTCGGCGGCCTTCGCGATCACGTGGAATTTGCCGTCGTACCAGAGGCTGACATTGTCGCCGCTGTCATCGATCTCTCGCCGGCCCATCCGAGGATCGACCGGCTCTTTGCCGCGCAGCAGCATCTGTCCGATATCCCAGGCTTGGCGATCGAGAACGCGCTGGCGCTCGGCAAAGTGCGCCTGGCGGTGCGCAATGGGCTCTTCGGCAAGCAACTGGCCCACGAGGAACAAAATCCGGCTACTCCAGGAAGGAATGGCGGCGATGTCTGGGAGGTCGAGGAGGACATCGCCGCCGAGACGTTCGATTCCTTTCCGAGCGATATCGATGAGCGGGACCTGCCGCGCGGCATAGGTAATTATGAATGCCGTCTTCCAGGCGCGGCGCTCAGGATCCGCCTCGTTGGATAGGCATGCCATGCCGAAGGCGCACTCCCAGGGAATGGTGTACACCACGTGCAGGATGCTCTCGAGCGTCTGTAGATCCTCCTTGTATGGGGAAACATATTGGAACTCGCCGGGCAGGGATGCAGCCGCCGAGGTCGTATAAAACCCCAGCTGGACATGCCCCGCTTGGTGAAGCAGTTGGGCCGCAGTCGCGGCATGATCGCCGTCGCGCAATCTTTCTCTGGAAAGGACGATGATCGCGCTGCCCGGCAATTCGTTCGAACTCGAGAACGAACACGACGGTTCGCGCCGCACGCCAATGTAAAGCGTGTGCAGGCCGGCGATCAGGCGCTGATAGCCGTACACGTCCAATTCGGCGATTAGCGCGAAGGCGCTCTCCAGATGGTCGGCGATGCGATCCAATTCCGCGTTGTCAATGATGGGGTAGTCGGAACCGTGATAGTTCGGCATGCATTGGCGGAGGAGGGCTTGCATGACGCGGCTCCGCGCTAGGCTTTCGATGCGGACGAGGCCGATGCCGCAAGAGAGCCGGCGCGCCGGCTGACGTTCGAGTTCAAGATCCGATGCGATCAGATCCGACTGCAGATAGCCGCTGACGATCTGCGCATCGGGGCCTCCCGCCTGCCATTCCAGACTCCGCGCGAGCCCACTCATCCAGGCTGCGAGCACGGACGAACGATAAGGGTCGGCACTGACCGGTTCGGCGATCGCTGGGGGAAGTTCCAGCAGGCGAGTGTATCCGCCATCTGCAAGGTCGGGAAAATATCGTGACAGCGCCTCGACCCCGGCCGAACAATCGGTAAGCTTCGAAGCAGCTGCGAGCGTGCACCCATATTGGAAGCGTCGCTTTAACAGGTTGCGAGTTGCGATGCGCTGCAGGGAGGCGGTGCTTGCCATCAGGGGATTGCCCCTGAGCAGGTAGCGCGCCTCATCTGCCAATTGTTGAATGCGAGACGCGGACATCGAGGCCTCCGTGGGTTTGTCTTCTGGTGGATCAAGGTTGCATGTCGGGCGAAGATGCCCCGGTTCGGGCCGGCTTCGTCGAGCATGGGAACGGTATGTGCCGTCCGTTGAGAGGCACTATTGCCCAAGGGCGTCATTCGCCCGCCAGTACCGCGTTAAAAATCCGTAAAAAGGAGGGTAACCAAAGAAAAAGCCCCCTCGATAAAGGGGGCTTGGAATCTCGGAATAGCATCCCCCGGGCGTTCAGATGGCCAGGGCTGCCTGCACCGCCGCCCGCGCATTTGGCAGTCCCGATCCAAAGAAATAGGCCATCTCGACGGCGTCCTCGCTTTCGGCGTTCATGCAATCCGCCGTCAATTTCCTCGTTCCGGGCGCGACAATGGCGTCCAGGCGGGATGCGGTCTTCAGAATTGATTTCACTTGAGGCCCCGAGAGGCGGTCGCCGGGATTGTGGCGGCTTTTGTAGGCCCGCTGTATAAGGGCACATAGCCCGCCCACCTGCGCCGACGCGCCTGATGTGCCCCCGAATGTGGTATAGTATCCGCCCCCGATGCCGAGATTGGTTCCGAACGGCACGATGGCCGACCACGGATCGGAGCCACGATCATAGCCGAAAATCCCCGATAGGTCCGTCGTCAGCAGCGAGAAGTGCGAATAGTAGTATTCCCGCGTTCGAAAGGCGCTGTAGTCGTGCTGCGCGGCAAATGGAGAAAGCCGGTCGAGGCGCAACTGATGCCTGTTGAACACCTCCCCGTCGTCGGAGGGGGAGACAACCGTCAATCCTTCGCCGTAATTGCTGTAGCCCGAACGGAAACCTTCGACGGTAACGGCTCCAACGGCTATGATGCCGTTGTCGTCGGCGGCAAGACTTGCCGGATAGATCAGCTGGCTCTCGCCGCTGTTTCCTGCGGCGCAGACAATCGGGATGTGCCGGCTGATGGCGAGGATGAGTTGTTTGAGGACGTGCCATGGGCGATCCGGATTGGAGCCTTTCTGCGCGGCCTTCGGCTCAAGTTCAGGCCCACCTTGATCAGCAACGGCAATGCGCGTGAACAGATTGGCGGCATCCTGGTTTTTCCATAATTCCAGGTCGGCCTTCAGCTCGTTCTTCGGATCAACGATGCTGCGTTTCGGGTCGGGCAGACCGCGTGGCAAGACGATCACGTCTGCTTTCTGAAGATAGGCATAAAGGAAGGCCGCAATGAACTGCCTGACATCGTCTTCGAAGGATGTTTTGATCGAGATGAGCTTTGAGAAAGGATCAACGCCGAAATAGGGGATGACATTGCGATTGCCGCTCGTACGCAGCTCGTCGCCATTCCCGTAGAAGGCTCCTTCCGGCGGAAGGCTTGGCGTGCCTTCTTCCGCAACAACGGCAGGTTCGCCGACGATCAGCCCTGCGCAGCAGGTACCATGCGACGCAAACAGCGATTCCGGATTGTAGAGCCGCCGGAGAACACCCTCCGACGCGGCGTATTCGGCAACCAGATCACCGAGATAGTCCCGGTCGTCGTTGGAAAGGCCGATATTGCCGAGCGGAGCGATGTCGAGCCCGGCAAAGAAGGCATGTCTTTCCTCGCGGTCAAAGGACGTGGTCGTATCGAGAATTTCGCGCACGCGCGCGCCGTAACGATGGGTCGTCAAATCGATTGACGCCTCCCGGTCAAGCCGGGTTGCCAGATTGGGATGATCCGGAGATACGCCGACATCGATCAGCGCGACCCGTGCGGGTCGCAGCGGGCCGGCGGAAGCGCCGGCGGAAGCGCCGGCGGAAGCGATGGTATCCCAGACCGTGCCGGTGATGAGGGGATCGGGAAGCGCGCGTGTGGCACTCGCATCGAGCGCTGGAGGCGCCGGCGGAGCCGATCCGTATTCCGCGTCGACTACGCCAAGAGCAGTCAGGTGCCAGAGATAGTAGTAGTTGATCGGCGCGGGCTCAGGCATTCTTATTTGATCCGTCATGGTTGTAACCCTGTTGAGAAGCAGCTGGAGAATTCAGACCCATTCGTCGTGTACGGCCTGGAACAGAGGACCGAACGCGTCGTGGAGGTAGGGAGCGAAGCGCCGGGCGAGATCTCGCCCTGCCTGCGTGTCGCTCGGATAGTGCAGGCCGGCCCATTCGCGATTTTCGGCGACGTTCTGGGCGATGCGGGCGAGCTCGTCGGTGGCCGGATGTTCCGGCAGGATCGTCGCAAACGCCAACGCGATCGAAAAGCACTGGAACGAATGATTGCTGGGATAGGATTCGTGGACCGGCACGGCCAGCAACGGCCGTAGCATGGGCTCAAATTGGTTTGGCCGCAGCCGGTTGAACTGGCTTTTGTAGATCAGTCCGACATATTCGCAGGCTGCCAGGATCGCCTGGAAAAGCCCTTCCGTCTGCTCGAAACCGCCGAGATCCTCGATATGCAATGCCCGGGTGAATTCCCCCACGGAGATCGTCGACTCGATTTGGATGTCGGGCAGGCGCCGCACGCGTTCGCGGTCGCGGCGTTGCATAGACAGCAGCACCGTCGTTTCGAGGCGGGTATAATCGGGGCCGGGCGGCGGAAGTATATCCAGCATTTCCCAGGTGAAGCGCCGCGCCGCGGTATAGGCGTTTCGTGACGGCTGCTGGTGCAGCCTGCGTAGCTCGAAGGAGGGGATAAGCTGCGATGCACCGAGGCTGGCGCCGTCCATCGTCGACTTGTTCTTATTCTTGTTCTTATTCTTATTTTTGTTCTTGTTTTTGTTCAGCGACGCCTTGTTAAGCACCGACTTGTTCGCCACGCTCTTGTTGAGGACCGAGGCTACGGCCATCGTCGCCATCATGGGCCCGGCCAGAAGCGATGCATCTTCACCCGTGCCGGGGAAAAGCGCGGGTTCGGAGGCTGCATCAGGTGCAGCCGGCGACGCACCGGCGAGAGGATCAGCACCGGCATCGTCCCTCGGTTCGCATGGAAGGACCGTATCCGGCTCAATCCTGAATTTATAACTGTTTAGAAATAAAACTAATTTTGATTGCGATTCGTGGGCAGTGTCCGCTTCCATTGCAGCCTCCTTGCGCGATGATGTGAAGAATGTCCGGGGTTCAGCGCAGCTTGGCGCCGGCCTTGAGCAGACCGTCGACCAAGATCTGGCCGCCACCTGTGTCGAGCAGCGGATAACCGCTGCCGCGGAAGGCGTTGATGGAGAAGCCGCCCTCGACCGCTTCAAGACGCTGCAGGTAGTGTCGCGCGCCGACGAGATCGTTGGAATGGGCATGACTGGAGGCAAGATAGCGCAGCAGACTGTTGAAGTTCGGCCGTGTCCGCAGGGCTTCTTCGCCTGCCGCTATGGCTGTGGCATGATCGCCTGCAAGCGCTGCGGCAATGCATTTGGTCGTATCGAAGTAATATTTATGCGGGCTGTAGACGCCGAGCTCTTGTACCCAACGCGCCATGGCCACAGCCTTGTCGGGCTGGCCTGCATAGCAATGCAGCATCGCGTAGAGGTCCCAACTGAGTGGCAGGGCCGGGTTCAGGCGGATCGATTTTTCGAACAGGTTGGCCGCATAGTCGTATTCGCCGAACAGGAACGAATGGACGTGGCCGACGAGCGCGAGCGACACGGAATTCTGCGGATCGAGTTCCAGCGCCTTGCGTGCATAGGCCTGGGCTTCCTCGATCAGATGCGCGTCCAGCGCGTTGAAACGCTGGCCGACCTGGAAAGTCCGAATGAATGACAGCCAGGCAAAAGTCGATGATCGCGGCTGATACTGGATCTGTTCTTCCAGCCGCCGTTCCGCGTTATCGAGGTCGTCGCGCGACAGCCGAAAGATCGCATTGACGGCGTCGATCAGGAGACCGTCTTGCGACAATCGGCTGTCGGTTGCCTGGATCTCCTGGAAATAGGCCAGCTGATCGACGGCCTGGCTGATCAGCGCAGCGGCGATACCGAACTCGCCCCGCTCGAACTGCGTGCGGTTGATAGCCTGGCTGCCCAGCCAATGAATGCGGTTGTTGATCAGGTGCTTCATCACCAGCTCGATCAGCACCATGTCACCATCAAACGTCAGGCGAAGCTGTAGGCATATGGGAAGGCTGATCTGCTGTTCGTTCTCTTCAATATGCGGCAAGGTGAAGGAGAGGTCGGTGACGCCAAAGCCCAGCCCATCGATGATGGCTTTTGCAATGAGGTTCTGGAACCGTGTCGCAGCAATTTGTCCGCCCTCTCCGGCACCCACTATGATGGGGGACATAAGAGCCATCATCCATTGCCAGTCACCGCCAACCCGCCGCCCATATGGGGCGCTGCTGGCGATGTCCACGGGTTTGCCTGTTCTCGATGTATCCGGGGCGCCCGTTAAAGGCAGCAGGGCGGATTGTTTGGCGATATCGCGGCTCGGCTGCTGTCGCGGCTCGAATACATCGTGGACTTGTCCTTCATCGAGGCGGCGATACCAGTTTTGCCGTTCCAGCGCCAACCAGTCCTCGAATTCGGGATCGCGGATGTCGATGCCTTCGAGCAATTCGTCGGTGACTTGATCCGGAGACCGCTCCGTCTGAACCACCAGGTCGGTATCGAGCACGAGTCGGTCCGTATCTAGCCAAACGGTATTCTTATCCGCAATCAAGAGATCACGTGCCGGCCCCAGACTCTTATGAATGTCCAAAAGCGCCTGGCGTAGGCTGGCTGCCGCCTGGTCGTCGGAGCGATCGCTCCATAACTTGTCCCTAAGCCAGATTCTCGAGCGCGAGCCCCGGGTGGACAATGCAAGCATCGCCAGAAGAGCCTGTGCCTTTTTGGATTTCGGAGTAACAGACCGCCCCCCGGCGTCCACAAGGGCAAAAGGCCCGAGCAGGAACATCCGAAACGGATCGTGCTCCTTGTTCATGCGATCCACCGGCCCCGCCCCCGTTGCCTCCGATACGCTCGTTTGGCGGCCGGAAAATCTAGCATCCGGGGACCAGTCTGCCACAACTGCGGCGTCTGGCAAGCAACCGGAAAGGGAAACCGGAATTGCGAGATGTAAATCCATGCTATGACGGTGATCGAGCTGAAGCATAACCGGCTGAAATCCCTCTGCGTAACTTCGCAAACCGGCCGTAGCATCCTGCCGTCAAAGCAGCGTCAAAGAAATGTTGTTTAAGCACCGTAATTTTGCAGGCATCCGCCAAAGGCTGCGGAGTACTCGAAACGACGTATGACGGAGTTGCTCCAAAAGGAGCATCGACCGTCGCTCCGATCGTCCAGCGCCGGGATGATGTCCCGGCGCTCTTTTATTTTCCTTTAGTCAGGCGAGCCCACCGATGTGGAAGCTCTTCATTTCGAGATATTCCTCGATGCCGCACTGCGCGCCCTCGCGGCCAAGACCGGATTGTTTGACGCCGCCGAAGGGAGCGACCTCGGTCGAGATCGCCCCAGTGTTCAGGCCGACCATCCCGAATTCGAGCGCTTCGGCGACACGCCAGGAGCGTTTCAGGCTTTCGGTGTAGAAATAGGCCGCAAGGCCGAAGGGCGTGGCGTTGGCGATGCGGATCGCCTCGTCCTCGTGGTCGAAACGGAAAAGCGGGGCAACGGGTCCGAAGGTCTCTTCGCTGGCAAGCTGCATTTCGGTCGTCGCATCGCCGAGCACCATCGGCACCGCATATTGATCGCCTTCAGGCACGGAACCCGCGGTGGCAAGGATCTTCGCTCCCTTTTCCACCGCATCGTCGACATGACGCTTGATTTTCTCGATCGCCGCCCTGTTGATCATCGGCCCAATATCCGTGCCTGCATCCGTCCCGGCCCCGACCTTCATGGCCGACACGCGCGCGGAAAGTTTGGCGGCGAAGGCCTCGTAGACGCCGGACTGGACGAGAAGCCGGTTGGCGCAGACGCAAGTCTGCCCGCCATTGCGGAATTTCGAGGCGATCGCGCCTTCCACGGCAAGATCGAGATCGGCGTCGTCGAAGACGATGAAGGGCGCGTTGCCGCCGAGTTCGAGGCTGAGCCGCTTGACGCTGTCGGCCGCGCCGCGCATCAGCAGCGAGCCGACGCGGGTCGAGCCGGTGAAAGAGATCTTGCGGACGGTCTGGTTTGCCATCAGTTCGTCGCCGATGCCGGCCGGCATGCCGGTGACGATATTGATCACCCCCTCGGGGATGCCGGCGCGCTCCGCCAAGACGCCGAGCGCCAGCGCCGAAAAGGGGGTCAGGTCCGATGGTTTGACGACGACGGTGCAGCCTGCGGCGAGCGCCGGCCCGACCTTGCGGGTGATCATCGCATTCGGAAAATTCCACGGCGTGATGATCGCCGACACGCCGACGGGCTCCTTCAGAACGACGATACGCCGGTCCGCCGTCGGCGAGGGAATGGTCGTTCCGCCGATGCGGCGCGCCTCCTCGGAAAACCATTTGATGAACGAGGCGCCGTAGCGGATTTCACCGCGCGCTTCCGTCAGCGGCTTGCCCTGTTCCCGGGTGAGGATCAGCGCCAAGTCCTCGATATTGTCGAGCATCAGATCGTGCCAGGCTTCCAGCAATGCGCCGCGCTCGGCATTGGTCTTTGCGCGCCATGGACTAAAGGCCTTTTCCGCCGCCACGATTGCCGCCCGCGTATCGGCTCCGTCCATGTCGGGCACAGTGCCCAGCACATGCTGCGTCGCCGGATCGATCACCTCGATCGTGCGCCCGGTTTCAGCCCCGCGCCATTCTCCGTCGATCAGTCCCTGCTGACGAAGCAGGCTGCTATCCCTTAATCCGTTCATTCTGTTCTCCATTGATCAGCCGAGTGCCGAAAGCACCGATGCCGTGATCGCGTCGGTCTTGTCCTTGCCGGGAATTGCGCCGATGCCGCGTGCCGTCGTCGCCTCGATTGATGCCATCACCCTTGCGGCGGCAGCCGTTTCTCCGAGATGCTCCAGCATCATTGCGCCCGACCAGATGGCGGCGATCGGATTGGCGATGCAGAGATCAGCGATATCGGGCGCCGAGCCGTGGACCGGTTCGAACATCGACGGCGCCGAGCGATCGGGATTGATATTGGCGGAGGCGGCAAAGCCAAGCCCGCCCTGGATGGCGGCGCCGAGATCGGTCAGGATATCGCCGAACAGGTTGGAGGCGACCACGACGTCGAGGCTATCAGGCGCCATGACCATGCGGGCGGCCATGGCGTCGATATGGTAGCTGGTCACTTCGACATCGGGATATTCCGCTGAAAGCCTCTGGGTGATCTCGTCCCAGAAGACCATCGAATATTTCTGCGCATTGGACTTCGTCACCGAGGCAAGCGTGCCGCGTCGCGCCCGTGCTTGCTCAAAGCCGAAACGCAGAATGCGCTCGACCCCCTTGCGGGTGAAAATCGAGGTCTCGACCGCCACCTCATTATCGGTGCCCTGGTGGACGCGGCCGCCGGCGCCAGAATATTCGCCCTCGGTATTTTCACGAATGCAGAGGATGTCGAAGCCATCGGACCGCAACGGCCCCTGCACACCCGGCAGCAGCCGGTGCGGACGGATATTGGCGTATTGCACGAAGGCCTTGCGGATCGGCAGCAGCAGCCCATGCAGCGACACGGAATCCGGCACTTTGCGAGGCCAGCCGACGGCGCCGAGCAGGATGGCATCGAAGGATCTGAGCGTTTCGATGCCATCGGCGGGCATCATGCTGCCGTTCTCCAGATAGTAGTCGCAGGACCAGGGATAGCTGGTTGCGTCAAGAGAAAATCCGTTCAGGCGAGCTGCCTTTTCGAGCACGGCCCAGGCTGCTGCCGTCACGTCACGGCCGATGCCGTCTCCGGGCAGAAGGGCGATCTTGTAGGTTTTCATCGCAGATCCTCACAGGCTGATGAGCACACTCTTGCTCTTGCGGTTGGCGAGATAGGCGTCGCGGCCGAGATCCTTGCCGATGCCGGACTGCTTGTAGCCGCCGGTCGGCAGGATATGGTCGCGCGAGCGGCCGTAGCGGTTGACCCAGACGGTGCCGGCCTGCAGGCGGCGCGTCACGCGGATGGCACGCGAGAGATCGCGGGTGAAGAGGCCGGCGGCGAGCCCATAGGCCGGATGGTCGGCGAGCCCCAACGCTTCCTCCTCGTCCTCGAAAGTCTGAATGGTCAGCACCGGTCCAAAAATTTCCTCAAGAACCGCCGGCGATGTTGCCGTCACGCCCGAAATCAGGGTCGGTGCGTAGAAATAACCTTCGCGGTCGAGGCGGCGGCCACCGGTGAGGCACTCGGCGCCACCGTCGATCGCGGCACGGATGATGCCGTCCATGCGGGCGATCTGTCGTTCGGAGATGACGGGCGAATAATCGGTCGCTTCATCCCAGGTGGGGCCGGGGCGGATGGCGGCCAGCTTCTCGATGAGTGCGGCTGCGAGCGCGTCCGCCACCTTCGCTTCGACGATCAGGCGGGATCCGCAAACGCAGGCCTGACCGGCGTTGGAGAGAATGCTGCCGGCGATTGCGCCGGCTGCAAGCTCGAGATCGGCATCGGCGAAAACCAGTTGCGGGCTCTTGCCGCCGAGTTCCAGCGTCATCGGCTTCACGCCGGTGCGGGCGATGTTGGTCATTATTGCCGCGCCGGCCGCAGTCGAACCGGTGAAGCTGACCTTGGAGATGCCCGGATGTCCGGTGATCGCATTTCCGGTGGTCGGGCCGTCGCCGAGCACGATGTTGACGAGACCTGCCGGCAGGCCGGCCCGCACCGAAAGTTCGGCGAGATAGAGCGTGGAAAACGGCGTCATTTCCGATGGCTTCAGCACCACCGCATTGCCTGCCGCCAGCGCCGGGCCGAGCTTCCAGCCGGCCATGGACAAGGGAAAATTCCAGGGTGTGATGGCGCCGACGACGCCATAGGGTTCCGTCATGATCATACCGAAGTTCGCATCGTCGGTCGGGACGAGGTCGCCGCCCTCCTTGTCGGCGAATTCGGCAAAGAAGCGGATCTGTTCGGCGGTGACGGCGATGTCGCCGGCGACGAGATGACCGACGGGCCGTGTCGAGGAAAGCGCCTCGAGCTTGGCGAGGGTCTCCGCCTCGGCTTCGATCAGGTCCGCCCAGCGCTGCAGCGCCACGGTGCGCTCGCGCGGCCGCATGCCGCCCCAATTGCTCGTCTTCAATGCGGTCCTGGCGGCTTCGACGGCCTGGTCGACAAGCGCCTCGTCGGCCAGCGGGCAGCCGGCATAGGCCTTGCCGTCGGATGGGCGATGCATGTCGATGACGGCCTCGGCCGGAACCAGCCGGCCACCGATGAAATGTCCGACGGGCAGGGAAATCGTGTTCGGATCGAAGCTGAGTGTCATCGCATGTCCTCGGGATGGGCTGAGACAAGCCTAACTGGAGAACGCGAGCAGCATGCGTCGACCGGTGATGCCGCAGCGGCGATAAATTGCGTTTTCGCCGCCGCCGCAGTCAAATCTACGGCGTCGGCTTCACGACACGGTGACGTAGATCTTGCGCACCGTCTCGATCGTCTTCCAGACGCCAACGAAGCCCGGCTTCATGACGAAGCTGTCGCCGGCCTTGTAGACCACCGGTTCGCCACCTTCCGGCGTGAGTTCGATCAGGCCGGAAGGATATGGCAGAACTCGAACGTCTCGCCCTTGATCGAGCGCGTCTCGCCGGGTGTCGCTTCCCACACGCCGCTATGAACCGTCTCGCCGCGGGCGACATCCTGCGCCCAGGTCTTGAAGGCAGGATTGCCCGAGATCAGTCGTTCGGGGAGGGGGCCGGATTCGCGCGGGGCGAAGGATGGGTTGGTGTCGATCGTCTTGAGGAGGGACATGATTTTTGCTTTCCTGGATTGTGAACTCAGTAGCCGCGGTTGCGATCGACCAGGCCGATCGGATCGACGCCCGCCTGGTGCCGTTTGATGTTGCCGATCACCGCCGCCGCGGCGGTTTCAGGCTGGGTGACGCTCGCAATGTGCGGCGTCAGCAGGATCTTCGGATGGTTCCAGAAGGCGTGGTCCGCAGGCAGCGGTTCCGGATCGGTGACGTCGACAACGGCGCCGGAGAGATGCCCGGCGTCGAGCGCGTCGACGAGCGCCTGATGATCGAGATGAGGGCCGCGGCCGACATGGACGAGTGCTGCGCCGGCCGGCAGTCCGGCGAAAAGCTTGGCATTCAGGAAGCCCCGCGTCTCGTCCGTCAGCGGCAGCAGGCAGACCAGAATGTCGGTGGTTGCAAGCAGAATGTCGAGGCCGTCCCGGCCGCTCAGGCATCGGATGCCGTCGATCTCGCGCGGGCTGCGGCTCCATCCCGAAAGCGGAAAGCCGAAGGGTTGCAACCGTTCGAGCACGGCGCTCCCCAGCATGCCGAGGCCGAGCACGCCGATGCGGCGTTCCGAGGCCTGCCTAGAAGCGATTGTCTGCCAGGTCCGGCGCCGCTGCTGGTCGAGATAGGCCGGCAGGTCGCGATGCAGCGCAAGGACGGCCAGCGTCACATATTCCTGCATCATCCTGACGATGCCGTCCTCGACCATGCGCACCACCTTCACCGACGCCGGCACCGCATCGATATGGAACTGGTCGATGCCGGCGCCGATCGAAAACAGGATTTCGAGATTGCGATAGCGCGCGAGATCCTCCGGTACGGTCCAGGTGATCAGGTAGCGCACAGCGTCCGGTTCGACCGACTGGGGATCCATGGAAAAAAGAATGTCGGGCAGTTCGCGCGCGAAGGCTTTGGCGAATATGGCGCCGCGCTTCGCATCCGAATTGAAGAGAAAGGTCATGGCGTCGGCTCCTTGATCCGATGTCATCAGGCGCAGCGGCGGCCAAGCGCCTCGACCATCGCCTGGCAGGCCAGCAGTTCGCCGGCGAGGATGAATTCGTCCGGCTTGTGGGCACGGCCGATGTCGCCCGGTCCGCAGATGATCGCATCGATGCCGGCGCGCTCGAAAAGGCCGGCCTCCGTTCCGTAGCTGACGGCGGCGAGCGGCTCGATGCCGGTCAGTTCGCCGAGCAGCGCCGCAAGCGGCGCATCGGCGGCCAGCGAAAGCGCCGGATAGGCGCTGAGCTCGCGCCACTCTATCTGGAAGCCTCGCCGCGATAGCGCTTCGGCCGCCGCTCGGAGTGGGGCAAGCAACGTGATCGGATCGACGCCGGAAATGGCCCGCGCTTCGAACTCGGCCTCGCAGGTGTCGGGAATGATGTTGACCGCCTGGCCGCCCTTCAGCGTGCCGACCTGAAGGGAGGAGTAGGGCGGTTCGAAGACAGGTTCGAATGGGCCGGAGGCGAGCCGTTCGGCTTCGGCGCGAGCGCAGGCCAGAACATCGGTGATAGCATGGATTGCGTTCAGTCCCTGGTCTGGACGCGAGGAATGGCCGGACCGGCCCTTGACCGTCAGCCGGGCGGCGGCCTTGCCCTTGTGAGCGCGGATTGCCCGCATGCCGCTCGGTTCGCCGATGATCGCGCCAAGCGGAGTTGCACAGAGCTCCGGCAGGCGGGCGATCATGTGCGGCACGCCGCGGCAGCCGGCCTCCTCGTCATAGGAAAAGGCAAGGTGGACGGGGCGGCGAAGCGGTGTTTCCGCCAGCGCGGGGACGGCCGCGAGAACCGCGGCCAGGAAGCCCTTCATATCCGTGGCGCCGCGACCGTAAAGGCGGTCCGCTTCGGCGCGCAGGCGGAACGGATCGCTGGTCCAGCCGCCTTCGGCGGCGGGGACCACGTCCATATGACCTGAGAGGATATAGCCCGGCGTCTCCTTCGGGCCGATCGTGGCAAAGAGGTTCGACCGGTCGCCCTCCGGACCGGGAAGCTCCGTGACGATAGCGCCGTGGCTTTGCAGATAGTGCCGGATCCATGCCACGATCTCGCCGTTCGGCGTGCCGACGACGGAGGGGAAGCCAACGAGCCTTTCGAGAATTTCAATGGCCTGCATCGGTGACCTCACAAGCATGCCCTGCTTGCCGAGACGGCGGCCATGCCGCCGATGGAAACGACAATTCGGCCCAGCGAGACGTTAGAGGTGTTTGCAAGTGGGCTGAGGGAGGTGACATTTCCGGGCTCTCACAGTGAACAGCGACTCCGGCCGCTGGATCTGTTGATGAGTCTAGAGGGAGGCGCAGGCGTTACTTGCCGAAAGCGCATCGGGATTTGGTCGATTGTTGTGTTTGCGCAGGCTTCACCAGTGAATTGTATCGAACGATCTGTTCTAGTCTGGGCGGAGAAGTTTCCGGGCGCAGACTTGGCCAAAAAATGCAGCAGGGGCGGGAGTGAGTGAACTGATGTCCGAATCCAGGTTCGTCGATAGTTTCGAGACGCATATCGCCGGGATCGACAGCGTTGCCCTCGACCAGTTGCATGCACTGTCGATGACCGTCGCCTGGCCGCATCGCGGTGAAGACTGGCAGTTCCTGCGGGAGTTCGGACAGGGCATCGTGGCGATCGATGAAATCGGCCGTATCCTGGGCTCTGCCATGTGGTTTCCCTATGACGCGCAATTTGCCACGGTCGGTATGGTCATCACCTCGCCGCGTCTTCAAGCCAATGGCGCCGGGCAATGGTTGATGGGACACGCGCTGAATCAGGTCGCCGGGCGGAACCTCGGACTGAATGCGACGCGCGCAGCGCGCCGTCTTTATCGGTCCCTGAATTTTGTTCGGGAGGCGCTCGTCTTTCAATGCCAAGGCGAAGCGATCTTGCCGCCGGATGTGGCGCCGCCATCCGGCGCCGTGATACGGGCCGTCGAGGCTGGTGATCTTGAAGCGATCGCCGAATTGGATTGCGTGGCTTTCGGCACGGATCGCAAACTGCTCCTGGCCCGGCTTCTGGCAAATTCCAAGGGCATCGTGTTGAGCCGCGCCGGCCGGATTGAGGCATTCTCGCTTTGCCGGCGGTTCGGGCGTGGCCATGTCATCGGTCCCGTTGTGGCGCGCAGTGACGCAGACGCGATCGCCGTCGCCCGCCCGCATGCAGCCGAGCACGCAGGAGCGTTCCTGCGCCTCGACACACGCGAGCAGGGCGGAGCCTTTTCCGATTTCCTCTCCCGCTGCGGTCTTCCTGTCTACGATATCGTGACGACCATGTCGCTCGGTGGCCCTTGGCTTCCGGTTGCCGGACGCGCGGTGGCGCCGGAGCCGAAGACCTACGCACTCGTGAGCCAGGCGCTCGGTTGACGCAAGCCTACCTGGGGATCGTTATCGGGTTTTAAGCGCCGGGACAGACCGGTATGTCGGTTAGAGCCTGCCGGCGTTCAACCTCGGGCCGGAACGAACGATATTGCCAGAGACCTTCCGGGCTTTCCCTTCGGTACACGGTCTCGAGCCAGAACACTGTGTCATCGATCGGCAAGACAGGATGCCACGCATACCACTCCGACCAGATTTTTCCTGCCGGGTCGCTCTCCATGATCGCCACTTGCCTCCTCATCATCGGCGTAACTCGAACATTCGTGCGGCACGGGAGCCGCTGCGATCCCGGCGTGTCTCGGAAAATGTTCTACGATGGAGAATAACAGCAAGTGAATATTCTTCAATGGAGATCATTTCCCGTTTTGCGCGAAGTCTTCCTCGTCCCCCGTCGGGAGATGTTTCAGGTTGTAAGATTAGGTTCTGTTGACGATGATTTCGTCGGTGAATGCAACGCCTCGATTGGGCTTCGACACCGGCGATGAGCTGCGGTGTTCAATCACCACCGATCTGTTGCGTGACGGTTTGGATGGCTTAGCTAATCGAACGCAGCCCGAGATAGGCCGCCAGACTGATGGCGGAGAGGGCAATCGTCAGCCTGGGTCTCGCATCGTCGAACATCGCCGCCAGCGAAAGGCCGAGCATCAGAATGACGGATTTGGCCCAAAGATCCTGATCAGAGACGGTGAAAGCGATTGCCGCCAGATAGACGGCGCTTGCGACGATCGTCACTGGGGCGGATTTCTCGGCGAGATCTCCGCCTGCGAAATACGGCAGGAGAAAACGGCGCATGCTCAAGCCTGAAGCGACGCTCAGAAGAAGACAGGTCAAGACAAGATGCAACATAGGGTCGTCGCCGATCGATCTGCAGATGGCCTTGCGGATGCAAACCTCATGCCAGCCCCAAACCCGCAAATCCCCATCCGACAGAGGCATGTCGCCGCTTGCATGGCTATTTCCTCGGCGTCGCGATCCTTTTTTCGGCAATCGCTTGCTTGTCCGGTCCCCGGCTTGCGTTTTTTCGTCCAATGCCGAAACCGGCTTGAGTTGGCATAATGATTTTTATATAGAGAATTATCTACCGTCTTAATTCCGGAAACGAGATCTTTTCATTGGACCTTTCATCGATCGAGATATTCCTCGCTGTCGCCAGCGACCGCAGCGTGACGAAGGCTGCCAAGGCCGTAGGGCGAGTTCCGTCGAATGTGACGACGCGTATCCAGCAATTGGAGGAGGACCTCGGCGTTTCCCTCTTCAGCCGTGACGGCAAGAAGATGACGTTGACGCGGGAGGGTGAGACGTTTCTCGGCTATGCCAACCGGCTTATGACGCTTGCGCTCGAAGCGCGCCAGGCCGTGCGGCCTCTCGCCCCATCGGGGACGTTGCGGGTCGGCACCATGGAGAGCACGGCGGCAAGCAGGCTGCCGGCGGCGCTAACGCAATTCAATCAGATGTGGCCTGATGTGTCGCTTCATCTGACGATGGGAGCGTCCCGCGATCTGACCCGCGACGTTCTCTCCGATGTCCTGGATTGTGCGCTGATTGCCCGCCCGCCGAAGACGATGCGGGAGGAAGACTCGAGCTTCGATGCCGAACTCAAGGCACTGGAAATAGAGCCGGTCTTCGTCGAGGACCTGTTGATCGTGTTGCCATCCGGGCATCCCTCCATCAAATCCGCCGCAGACCTGCGTGTCGGATCGCTCGCCGCTCTCGAGCCCGGCTGCACCTATCGCAGGATCGCCGAAAACTGGGCGCGCAAATCGAGCGCCCTGCCGACGAGCGAGCTCGGCTCCTACCACGCGATCCTGGCGAGCGTTGCGACCGGCAACACGGCGGGTGTCATGCCGCGATCCGTCCTTGATCTCATGCACTGGCCGACGCCTGTCCAGACCCATCAGCTAGGCCCTGTCGAGACGCTGCTCGTCTACCGCAAGAATGATCGTCCCAGCGCGTTCAACGCATTCCACGAAGTCCTCAGCGCGACAAAGGGCAGAGATGTCAGGCTGGCGACAAACTAGCTCTCACATTTCCCGTTCGCCCTCCACCTAATCCTCGCTTAATTGGTCTTGTCATGCAGTATCCCGTTTCCCCGAAGGTGGGACCGAGCCGCTTCCGCCGCTTCCGTTTGTTTTCACCTATTCTGGCCGGTGCGACCTTACGAGAGCGATTGATTGCATGTCTCGGCGCTTTGCTGGCCATTGGTTTCACCGGCGTCATCAGCGGCTATCTGTTTGGCCAGGGGCCACATCTTCCTCTGATCGTCGCGCCGATGGGAGCGTCCGCGGTGCTTCTTTTTGCGGTGCCGGCAAGCCCGCTGGCGCAGCCATGGTCGATCATCGGCGGCAATACCATTTCCGCTCTGATGGGAATCATTGCCGCCTATTTCATTCGCGATCCGATCATCGCGACCGGCGTCGGCGTTTCGCTTGCCATCGGCGCGATGTCCTTCACGCGCTGCCTTCATCCACCCGGCGGAGCCGCCGCACTGACCGCCGTGCTCGGCGGCCCTGTCGTTGCCGGCTGGGGGCTCCTCTTTCCCTTCGTGCCCGTCGCTTTGAACTCCTGCATTCTCGTCGGCCTTGGCCTGCTGTTCCACAAGGTGTCCAAGCGGAATTATCCGCATGTCGTTCCGAAAGCGGCAGAGAACACCCATCAGACGATCGACCTGCCATCCATGGTGCGGGTGGGTTTTCGCGAGGAGGATGTCGATGCGGCCCTCGAAGCGCTTGACGAAACCTTCGATATCGACCGGGCAGACCTTAGCCGGCTGTTGCAGCAGGTCGAGCTGCAAGCGGCCATCCGCTCAAACGGCAAGATCAACTGTGCCGATATCATGTCGCGCGACGTGATCGCCATTGGCGAAGCTTCGGAGCCGGATGCCGCACGGCATCTTCTCTTGAAGCATAATATCCGCACCTTGCCGGTGAAGGACCCAGAGGGCCGCCTCGTCGGCACCGTCGGCTTGCGGGAATTGTCCATGAGCACCGAGACAATCGCGCATGCGATCGCGAGACCGGCGGTAGCGAGGCCCTCGGACCCCGCTCTGTCGCTATTGCCGGTTCTGACGGACGGGCGCACGCATGCCGTCATCATTGTCGATGACGATTACCGGATCCTCGGCCTGATATCGCAGACGGATCTGCTGAGCGCAGTGGCGCAGCTACTGCCAAAGGAAGACAATGAGATCCCGGCGGTGGCCTGAGTGGTCGGCGTGGAACGTAGCTGGAGAAAAAGTCGGTGCTGATCGAGCGCGATGCAAATGGCGATTTCATCCTGGAATCATCGGAATTGGCGGAGCGGTTCGGGCTGTCGCTTGCCGATCTTCGCCGCCACATGCGCCATGGTTCCGTCGTCAGTTCCGTGGAAATCGGGACAGCTGAACACGAGGGGACGAAACGAGTGTCGCTTCGGCTCGGCAACAGGCTTTGGCAAGCCGTTTTGAACGATGAAAATGAAGTGCAGCAGGAGCAGATGACCGTTCTTCGGGGTAAATCCTCCGGACGGCGCACACGCTGACACCATCATTATGTGTGGTCCCGCGCGGTACTTATGACGCGCAGGCGCGGCATTCCCTACCGCTCGCTCGTTTCGAAGAGGCCGCGGGCCGCCTCGACCATCGACTGCAGGTGATTGGCGTCGCGCACACCCTGCCGGTAGAGTTCGATGACGATGCTCGCCATTCGTTCGGCTTCGTCGCTGTCCTTTGCCACCTGGTAATCGGATCTGATCTTGTCGAAGACCTGCTGGCAGATTTCGAGATCGCGGGAGTCCAGCGGTACCTGCGATCGAGTTTTGATCGTTTGAACCATCTCTATTCCCTCCGAAAGGGCCCGCCGGCCAAGCCGGCGGGCCGGTAGCGGTCTTAGAAGTCCATGCCGTGGCCGGCGGGCAATGGCGGCGGCGCGTCCTTCTTGGGTTTCTCGGCGATCATGGCCTCCGTCGTGACCAGAAGACCGGCGATGGAGGACGCATCCTGCAGCGCGGTGCGCACCACCTTGGCCGGATCGATAACGCCCTGGGCATAGAGGTCGCCATATTCGCCCGTCTGAGCGTTCCAGCCGTAGGAGAACTCGGTCTTCTCGCGCAGCTTGCCGACGATGATCGAGCCTTCCGCTCCGGCATTTTCGGCGATCTGGCGAGCCGGGGCCTCGACCGCGCGGCGGACGATCTCCACACCGACGCGCTGGTCCTGGTTGGCCGTGTTGAGATTGTCGAGCGCCTTGACGGCGCGCAGCAGCGCCACGCCGCCGCCAGGCAGGATGCCTTCCTCCACCGCCGCGCGGGTTGCATGAAGCGCGTCGTCGACGCGGTCCTTCTTCTCCTTCACTTCGACTTCCGTCGAGCCGCCGACGCGGATAACGGCAACGCCGCCGGCGAGCTTTGCAAGGCGTTCCTGCAGCTTCTCGCGGTCGTAGTCGGAGGTGGTTTCCTCGATCTGGGCGCGGATCTGGGCAATACGGCCTTCGATGTCGGACTTGGCGCCTGCCCCATCGACGATCGTCGTGTTTTCCTTCTCGATCGACACCTTCTTGGCTCGGCCGAGCATGTCGAGCGTGACGGATTCGAGCTTGATGCCGAGATCTTCGGAGATGACGGTGCCGGCGGTCAGGATGGCGATGTCTTCGAGCATGGCCTTGCGGCGGTCGCCGAAGCCAGGCGCCTTGACGGCAGCGATCTTCAGGCCGCCGCGCAGCTTGTTGACGACGAGCGTTGCGAGGGCTTCGCCTTCGACGTCTTCAGCGATGATCAGCAGCGGCTTGCTGGATTGGACGACTGCTTCGAGAACCGGCAGCATCGACTGCAGGTTCGACAGCTTCTTCTCGTGGATGAGGATATAGGGGTCTTCGAACTCGACCCGCATCTTGTCGGCATTGGTCACGAAATAGGGGCTGAGATAGCCGCGATCGAATTGCATGCCTTCGACGACTTCGAGTTCGGTTTCGGCGGTCTTGGCTTCTTCGACGGTAATGACGCCATCATTGCCGACCCTTTCCATGGCTTCCGCCAAAAAGCGGCCGATTTCGGGATCGCCGTTGGCGGAGATCGTGCCGACCTGGGCGATCTCGGAATTGTTGGAGATCTTGCGGGCATTGGCCTTCAGTTCCGCGACGATGGCGCCGACCGCAAGATCGATGCCGCGTTTCAGGTCCATCGGGTTCATGCCCGAAGTCACCGCCTTGGCGCCCTCCTTGACGATCGCCTGGGCCAGCACCGTTGCAGTCGTGGTGCCGTCGCCGGCGACGTCGCTGGTCTTCGAGGCGACTTCGCGGACCATCTGAGCGCCCATGTTTTCGAACTTGTCTTCGAGTTCGATTTCCTTGGCGACCGAAACGCCGTCCTTGGTGATGCGCGGCGCGCCGAAAGACCTTTCGATCACGACGTTGCGGCCTTTCGGGCCGAGGGTCGCCTTCACGGCGTTGGCCAAGATGTCGACGCCTCGCAGCATCTTCTCACGGGCTTCTGTGCTGAATTTGATTTCTTTAGCAGCCATGTCCTCACTCCTTCATCGGCAGCCAGAGCAGTTCCAGGAAAAGTGCGGCGCGGTTTTCCGCTTGGAATTGCGTCAGAAATAAAAGGTTGGAGCTGTTCTGCGTTTCCATGAAAAGCTGAAGCGCTCCAGCGTTGACGGATGTCCGTAGGGATCTCAGGCGGCCTGCTTCTTTTCGCCCTGGGTTTCGATAATGCCCATGACATCGCTTTCCTTCATGATCAGCAGATCTTCACCGTTGATCTTGATCTCGGTGCCGGACCACTTGCCGAACAGGATGCGATCGCCGATCTTGACGTCGAGAGCCTGGATCTGGCCGGCGTCGTTGCGTGCGCCGGGGCCGACGGCGATAACCTCGCCTTCCTGCGGCTTCTCCTTGGCGGTGTCGGGAATGATGATGCCGCCCTTGGTCTTTTCCTCTGAATCGACCCGGCGGACGAGAATACGGTCATGAAGCGGTCGAAACGACATGTCTTCCTCCATCGATGAACAATGATGACGTTGTTCCCGTGGCCGGACCGGATAACCAATCCGGGCGGGTGCAGGTTCGCGCGCGCCTTGCGCGAATGATCTGGTTCGAGGGTTCAGCAATTTCAAGAGGCGACGAAAGAAAAATTAGCACTCTCCGCCGAAGACTGCTAACGCCCAACAGGGAACAGACAATCGGCTCCTGCGTTCCAATAAAAGGGCGAACGGCATTGAGGCTTGAATCCGTATTTCGGCATTCCTAGTTCTTTGGTGGCCGAGGCTTGATGAGCTCGGTCACCGTCCCACGTCTTTAGGAGTGAGTGACATGGAAGAGAACACCAAACTAATCAAAGACCTCAGTATCGAGGAACGCGAGGAAATCCTCGTCGATATCGCTCGTACGCTGGAGGACACGGCGCGTGAGGCCTTTGTCGAAGGCAATACGCAATTTGCGGCAATCTCCAACAACATGGCTGAAGCGATCCGCGTCAACGCCGATGAGCTCGCCCGTGATGATCCGGAAAATGCCGAGCTCGTATTGCAGCAGGCAACGGCGATGATCTCGCAATTCGAAGCCGTGCACCCCTATCGGATGGTGAGCATGGCCGTCCATTGATCGCCGGATGCGTGGCTCCGCCTCGATCCCCCGCTCAAATCAATCGCCACCCACGCGGAACTCTCACTGCTTGCGAAGGTTATTGGATCACAACATCGAAAGGTGATCCATGATGACTTTCAGATCCAACGTGCCGCCAGAGAGCGGCACCGACGATGCGCGGTCCGCCGATACCGAACGGGCCGAAACCGATCGCAAAAGGGCATTGGAGACCGCCCGGCGCAATGTGAGTTCGGTATTAAGTCGCGATAGCGGCACCGAAACCCCAAGCCTGAAGCTTGCGAAAAAATATCTCAGTCTCGGCGGCCACCGCCGGTCGATGATCGATGACAATATCACCGATGTTCGCCACTGGGACAAGGATCCGCCGGAGGCCGAACGGTTCTGGAAGGAACGGGTGGAGACGCTTCCAAAGGATCAACGCAAGCAGGTGGAGGATTTTCTTCCAACCATCAACACGCCCTGAAAAGGGCGGCCGAGCCGCTCTTCGGGCGGCTCGTTCCAATGCGCTTGGAGGCGATCATGGCTATAGACAAGCACGAGCAAATCCGTCGCCGTGCCTACGAAATCTGGGAGGCCGAGGGCCGCCCGGATGGCGCTGACCAGCGCCATTGGCTTCAAGCCTGCGACGAACTTGCCGGCGAGGATGAGCATGAGACGCTGCAGAACTTGCTCGATGAAGACGACAGGGATGATGCGGCATTGCTTCAAGGGGCGGGCGAGAGCGGCGATTTCGATCGGCCAAGAACGTGGCCTGTTGAGGCCGCCAAGGCTCCCGTGCCTGACATAGAGATGACGACGGGCGAAAAGCCTTCCTGGCGGAAGATCAGGAAGACCGAAGGGCCGTGATCGCCATGCAGCATCTCGACCATGCCATCCAGATCGCTCTTACGGCCCACGAAGGCCAGGCGGACAAGACCGGCCGGCCGTTCTTCGAGCACTGCCAGCGAGTAGCGCTTCTCGTTTCCGGTGAGGAGACGCGAACGGTCGCCTACCTTCATGACGTCGTCGAGAAGGGCAGCGGCTGGACGCTCGACAGGCTGCGGGAAGAAGGGTTTCCGCCGGCGATCATCTCCGCGGTGAATGCTCTGACACGGCGGCCGGACGAGCCGGATGACGATTTCGTCAGACGTGCGGCATCAAACGCGCTGGCCTTGCCCGTCAAACGGGCCGATCTCGAAGATAATCTCCGACAGGCCGAACAAGCTGGCAAGAAAACGGAAAAATACCAGCGCGGCCTGGATCTCTTGCGCGACATCAGGAACGGACAATAGGACCGCGGACGAATTTGCGCAGTTCGCCTGCAACTGCCACCAAAGGTCGGCAATCGGCGCAAGGGCGCACTCCTCGGCTTCCATGTCACGTGCAGAGCGCGACCGCAACCTGGCCTCCGCTTGCAGCGGCGGAGGCCGTTTGGCGGCATTTCATGCTTTGTTGGCAAACCACACCGTCGGCGCGCCGAGCACGCCTCCCGTGCGCATCGCCGTCTTCAGCTCGTCCAGCTTGCTAAATGCCTGCGCCGCTTCAAGCGTGGCAAACTCGTGGGTGACGGTAATATCGTTCGGATTGTCGTTGGCGCGATAAACGGCTTGCGCCGTTACCCCGTTGACCTTCTGCACCGGCGAAAAGCCATCATATATCTTGCGCCAGGCGGCATAATCGGAGACCTCGTGCCTTACGAATAATGTCGTCATATCAACCTCCCGCGTTGCATTTCCAAGTCTCGTCGAGATGTGTGTTACGATTGAACGAGGAACGTCATGGTCTCGGGCAAGACGCCGTCACTCGCCATCGCATCGGCCGCCGCCTTGGTCTGCATGAAGGCCATCAACTTATCCATATCAGCAACGTCCATGACCAGGCCGACGCGGTTAGACGTTTGAGGGTCTGTAAACGTGCGAATGTTCGTGACGCCGACGGGTTCCAATACCTGCTTGCGGATCGGTGAGGCGAGCCAGTGTTCCGTGTCTTTGACGTCGTGGCAGATCATTATGGTAGGCATTGCGTCCTCCTCTCAAGATCTCGGAAACTGAAAGCTGAGTATGCTGCTGCGCTTTGCCGGATTTCATTACAGCAATGTTGCGAAGAGTGGGTTTTTCTTATTCATTAGTTGAGGGTGTAAATATAATTATCGAGTAATTCGAAAATATTATGCGGCGGCGGCGTTGGGCGCGCATTGGCTTTTCGAGAATAGCTTTGGTGACGGTTCCCAAGTCAGCGAGCGTCATTGGTGCTAAGATATGATCGTGATGCCCGCACGGCGCCCATAGTCCCGCAGTTCGAGAAGGAGATCGGCGTCCGCACCGGCGTCAATGGATTGAACGACGTCGAGCCGGTCCTCTGCCAGGCGATCCTCGAACAGGATGATGCATTGCTCGGGGTCGCACTGGCGGGACGTCCAGATCAACCCGTCGACGTCGGCGCGCGTCCGATGAATGGCTTCGGCCCACAGGACGGTCTCGCCATATGTCGTCTTCGGCGTTTCGATGAGATCCGTTCGATTGAGTTTCCAGGCTTTCAAATCGGGTGCGAAAAGGCTTGCCAACCGTAGATCACGCTTTGGCGCGATGACGCTCACCGTCCGCGCTTCGACGACGGCAAGCCGGACGGTCTTGAAAGCGGCGGCCGGTTCGATGTCGTGAAAGATCGACTCGAAGGCGGCCGCCTCTCTGCTCGTTGCCGCATAGAGCGTCGCGACACAATTGCCGTGCGCGTCGTTGAACGGTGCAAAGCGCGTCGGCTGTCCCTTGCAGGGATTGAATTGCCCTGCCCGGAACGAAGACAGATGGGTCCGATGAAGCGCCGTACCCGCCTTGATCGTCCGGATGTTGATCGTTGGAAAAGGAGATGGCGGGCATGGCAGAGGAGGGTGGCTCACCCAATGACCTCTTGCCGTTCACGGGCCGCGGCAGCAGCCACCGCGTCGATATCGTCAAGCGCATCCATGGGCGCCTTGTCGTCCAGCCAGCCGTTCGTTGAAACGAACCAGAATGCGCGCTGCCATGGAGACAGGTTTTCCGGAAGCGCCACAAGCGCCTTCTTGATCGCAGGATGCGGCCGTCCGTCCCGGAGCTGAAACGCCGGAAAATATTCGGTGCCGCGATGATGTACTGAGAAAATGTCGCCGGCTTTCTTCCAGCGCGCCGCAGTCGCGTAGAGGTTTCTCGCGCTTGAGCCGGCGCGGTTTCCGATCTCCGCGCTGGTGAGCTGTGGCACCTCAGCGATGAAGCGATCCCTGAGCTCCAGATTGTCCGCTGCGAGCACGCCACGCGCCTCGCCAAGCTCATCAGGCAGGATAACGTCCGCGAGCTTGTTGATCGCGTCTTCCAGCCGGCTTTCTTCCAGCGAGCCGCTGACGCGGACCATCGTCTGGAAGAAGGTCTTGACGGATCTGCGATGTCCTTCCGGGAGATCGGGTTTCAAGCGGATTACCACGGAATCCCCGACCGCAACATTTGCCATCGCCTTGGCGAGCTTCGCGAGTTCGGGGTCCGAGTTCTCAGGAAAAGCAGATCGATCGACGGCGAACTTCGTCAGGGTTTGCAGGAAGGCATCCGCGAACGCATCACGCAGAGCGTTTTCATCCGAGGTCCGTTCCGGAGCAACGCCTTTGCGCCGGCGGCCAGCCAATGGCACGGTTCGTCCGTCGTTGGCGGACGACCGATCAATCATGAGAAATTCGGAAAAGAGAGCTTCGGTCATTTCGGCCAGGTGAGATTGGTGATAAGCATCTCAATATCACTTAGGTCATGCAAAGTCGATTGCAATGGGGAGTATCAGGATGACCATACAGCTACGTCCCGAGGGCGAATGCCGGCACCCGTAGGCCGTTCTCGCGGAAGAGCCGCTCCAACTCGTCGAGGCGAGGACAGGCGGGCGGGTTATCGAGCGCTTTTGCCCAATTCCCGCGACGGGGCAGGGCCATTGCCGCAGTTGCGAGCACGGTGGTTCCGGGGCCGATTTCGCCGCGCAGCTGCGGCAGCAGGGTCTTGGCGTGGATGAGATTTGTGTTTGGTATCGGGCTCATCGCATGGCCGGCCCTTCGATTTGGCGATAGATCGACGATCGCGCTGATATCAGTCTGTCCGTACCAGACGGACCGACCATCGCTTACATCGGAGCGATCGGCATTGAAATCCGCGCGTTCGATCGCAAAGCCGCCCTCGATGGTGCCAAGGGTGCGCGGCGTGGTGATGCGGTGGATGCGAATGTGCCACGGGTTTTCGGGAAGCAGCCAGGATTCGATGGTGACATCGCTCCAGGGGCGCCAGCGCGAATAGAGCAGGTCGCCAGCGATCAACGCCTCTTCGAGAGATTCCCGCATCCGGAAATGGACGCCGTCATCGGAGAGGCCGAGCATGCCGTCGAAGCTCGCGGCGGAGAAATTCCGGTCGTCGGCTTCGATGTTGAAGGCGTAGCGCGTGGAGTAGACGAATTTCGAATATTTCTCGTTTGCGCCGAGCATCTTGTCGTGCTGCTGCCCTGAGGAGAGTACGACCACGTTTCCCGGCGTGTGCATGGCGACCATTCCCGCCGGCTTCAACGCAACCGGCTCCGGAAATTCCGGCTGCGGTGCCTCCTCGGCCGCCCAGAACGGATGATCCCCCGGAAGGGCGAGCGGCAGGAAGAATTTCAGCGCCCAATAGGGCGAGCCGGGAGAGTTGTAGCTCTCGCTCATGAAGAGGTTCGGATAGCCGTAGCCGACCGAAAGAACGCCGTCGCGATCGGCAATCGGCATCGCCGACCACCAGCGGATATGGCGCATGTAATAGCCCTTGATCTCCGCCCAGGGCAGGGCTTCGACGCCGGCAAAGGCAAGCGCGCCCCAAAAGCCACCCGCCGCGAAGCGGTAGGTCTGGCTGCGGCCGAAGGCAAGGGCTGCTCCATCGGGGCCGAACCAGTGGCGGATATCCCTGGCGAAGATCTCGGCGCGATCGCGGAAGCGGTCCTTGCGCGCCTCGTCGCCCTTGGCCAGCACCGCATAGATCAGGCCGTAGAAATGCATGGCGAAGGGAATGTAATGATCGACCCGCCGCACCGGCCCGTCGCGATACCAGCCGTCGCCGAGGTCGAAGGCTTCCAGTTCATCGAGATAGGCGAAGGTTTTCCGGTGATCGAACGCCACGCTCACGCGTTCCAGCCCGAGGTCGATCAGCACGCGGAAGAATTTCCAGTTGTTGTCGATGAATTCCAGCTCGCGCGCTCTGAGAAGATAGGCGGCGACCGTCTTCTTCTCGCTGTCGTCAAGCGGTTCCCAGATGTGCTCGGGCACCAGCGCCAGGGCGAAGCCGACGGCGGCGAGTTCGACCAGCCGCTGATTGCGGTCGGCAAGATCGCCCCAATATTCGGGATGAGCGGGATTGGTGCCGTTTGCCAGCCCGCAGCGATAGAGATCCCAATGCGGAAACGCGCCGCCGCCGGCAACGAGCGGAACGATCCCCCAGAGCGGCCGCGCAAATCCCTCCAGATCCGCCGCCGCGCGATCGAAGATCGCGCCGGCCGCACCGAGGCGCACCCGGGCGCCGCCTTCGGAAAAATAAGGCAGCAGCGGCTCGAAGAGATCGGTGACGGCCTTGGCGAGGTCGTCGCGCGTCTTCAGGGGATTCCCGAAAAGCGGATTGGCCCGGGCGGGATCATATATCATTGTCAGGCTCGAAATTCATGAAAAGCTGGATCGGCCGCGGGCAGATATTGCCCGCGGCCCGTCGACATTTCTGGACACTTACTTGATGGCCTTCACGCCTTCGGTCATTTCCTTCAGCCCGTCATCGACGGAGGTGCTGTCGGTCATGATCGCGTCATGCGCGCGATTGAGCACGACCTCGATCTTGGCGGCGTTGGGGTTGACCGCCATCTCCAGGTAGGTTTTCGACGGCTTCAGCGCCTCCTTGCTGGCCGCATCCTCAGGAAAACCGGGTGTTGCCGCGATCTTGGCGCTGACATCATCCGTCTTGAGCGCAGGGAAAGTGCCCGTCGACGCGATGACTGCTGCGCCCTCAGGACCGGTGACGAACTTGATGAAATCGAGAGCGGCATCCTTGTGAACGGAGTTGGCGTTGACCGCCAGGCCCGAGATCTGCGCAGCGGTCGTGCCGATTGCCACACCGTCGGGATGCGGGAACTTCACGATGCCCCAGTTCTTGCTCTTCGATTCACCCGATTTCACCTTGGTGATCTGGGTGCCGACGAACCAGGTTCCCATCGGCAACATGCCGATCGTGCCATTAAAGAAGAGCGCCGAATAATGCGTGTTCGACGTCTTCAGGAAAGCATAGGAGGGAATCGCGCCATCCTTCTGCAGGGTCAGCGCCCGCTCGTACCAGGGCTTCAGGAAGCCGTAGTCGCCGTCGACCAGCGTGTGTTTTCCATCGAGGATGCCGGGCAGCTGAACGGTCGACCGCCAGGTGTGCAGAAGCGCGCCGTAGGTCTTGTTGGTGCCCATGCCGCCCGAAAGCTTCTCGGCGGTCTCGTCGAACTGCGCCCAGGTCATGTCATTGGTGGGGTAGGCGACGCCTGCCTTGTCGAATATATCCTTGTTGTAATAGACAACCCAGAAGTCGGAGCGGAACGGCAGGGAGTAGATCTTGCCGTCGATGGTCAGCTCCTCGATCAGGCCGCCATAGGGAGCCGGGTCGATCTTCTGATCCTTCACGAAGCCGCTGAGATCGGCGATGTTGCCGGCGCGTATCAGATTAGCGTAGCCCGGCACATCCTTGACGGTGACGATGTCGATGTCCTTGGAGCCGCCGGTCAGCTGGGTCGAGATCATCTGCTGGTAGTCCTGCGAGCCGAGATCCATCGGCTCGAACTTCACGTTTGGGTGCTTGGCCTGATAGGCCTCGATCAGCGGCTTGTAATAGGCGGTCTTGTCCCAGTCCCACAAAGCCCATTTGAGCGTCACGGCGTCCTGGGCAAGCGCTGCCCCGGCCGTCATCGCCGCCAAGGTGAACCCCGCCACGGCAAGTTTCACCGTCCCCCCGAATTTATCCAAATACATTCCCGTTCTCCTTCCCTGGATCATCTCTGGATCAGTTGTTTTATAAAGCGTCTCGTGCATGCGGTTCGCGGTGCGGCTGCGTTGCGTTTGGCAGGTCTAGAACCATCACCGCCGCCCGATGGACGCCGAATGCGACGGCGAACATTCCGAGTGAAAAATTGACGGTTGCCGGCATGAACACCGAAACCGGATAGAAGAGGATATGCGCCAGCCAGAGACTGGCGGCGAAGGCGAGCGCGGCAAGCGCCGGGAGCGGACGGATGACCGAGGCGAGCGCGGCGAGGCGCAGCAATCTCAGAGCCGGCAGATCGCGCATCACCATCAGAATGACGAGATGGCAGGCGAGGACCGCGACGAAGGCGGTGGCGACGAGCGCGATCGTCAGTGGTGCGCTCAGCAACAGATTGTCCCGCGCGCCGGCGCCATAGGTTGCGATCGCGTAGAGGCAGACGGCGAGAGCGCCCGCCAGCGCCAGGCCCCAGGCGGTGGCGCGCCAGAAATAGCGCAGAAAGGCTTCCGTGAAGTCCCGCAGCAGATAGGTATTGCGGTCTTCCACGAGGGCCACCGAGACCCGGGCCATGGCGGCGAGCGCTGCCGGCAGCGTCACGACGAAGAGGCCGGCCAGGATGAAGAGGATGTTCAGCTTAACCATCTCCCACCATTCGCGAACGAGGATCTCGGCGAACAGGGCAAGGCCGTTCTTCTTCGGCGCATCCTTCGGAATGCCCGGCCCCTCCCTCGTCCACATGTCCCGCAACCACTGCATAGCCGTCTCCCGCAGGCGCCTCAGTATAGAATCGAGCGTTCCGTTTCCTTGTCGAACAGCTGCGCATTGGTCATATCGGCGACCAGCGTCGCTTCCTCGCCGATATCGGGCCGGTAGCGCGGCGAGACACGAGCGATCAGATTGCGCCCGCCTGCCACCATGTTCAGATGCACTTCCGATCCCATCGGTTCGGCAAGTTCCACGACCGCCTTGAGGGGCGCCAGGTTCTCCGGTGCGATGTCGGCCGGCGGCAGCTCGTGAAAATTCTCCGGACGGATGCCGAGCACCAATTCGCGGCCCTCGTAGGGGGCGATCCTGCCCTTGTCGAAATGGGCGGGCAGCGGCAGCTCCCGGCCGTCGAAGACGGCGATGTAGCCGTCGCCCCGGCGCAGAATGGTCGAGGGCAGCATGTTCATCTGCGGCGCGCCGATGAAGCCGGCAACGAACATGTTGACGGGGCGGTCATAGAGGTTCTGCGGCGTATCGACCTGCTGGATATGCCCGTCTTTCATCACGACGATCCGGTCCGCCATGGTCATCGCTTCCACCTGGTCGTGGGTGACGTAGATGAAGGTGGCGTTGAGGCGCTTGTGCAGCTTGGTGATTTCGGAGCGCATCGTACCGCGCAGCTTGGCGTCGAGGTTGGAAAGCGGCTCGTCGAGAAGGAAGACCGCCGGATTGCGCACCATGGCGCGGCCAAGCGCGACGCGCTGGCGCTGGCCGCCCGAAAGCGCCTTCGGCTTGCGGTTCAGGAGATGAGAGATGTCGAGGATCTTGGCGGCGTCCTGCACCTGGGCATCGATGAAGTCGCGCGACACCTTCCTGAGCTGCAAGCCGAAAGCCATGTTCTTGTAGACGGTCATATGCGGATAGAGCGCATAATTCTGGAAGACCATGGCGATATCCCGATCCTTGGAGGGAACGTCGTTCATGACGTCGCCGCCGATCCTGAGCTCTCCGCCCGATATTTCCTCGAGGCCGGCGATCATCCGCAGCGTCGTCGATTTGCCGCAGCCCGAGGGGCCGACCAGAATGATGAATTCCTTGTCTGCGATCTCGAGGTCGATGTCATGGACGACGGTGAGCGCACCGTAGCTCTTGTTCAGCTCTTTAAGCGAAATGCTGGCCATCGGGTTCTCCTGAATTCACCAATAGGAAGACCATCTGCGCGAAAGGCGCGTCAAAGCTTCCATGTAATAATAATCTCCCCAGGAGACGCATTCATCGACACCCTCGCCGCGGCAGGTGTTGAACGGCGATTTCTTGGAATAGGTGGCGTGCAGCACCAGGCCATTCGAGACGCTGGGATCCTTGACCGCATAGTGATCCGCAAGGCTCTTCATCATGCGCCGCGCCAGCGTGCGATAGCGTGCTGCCGGTTCCGGCTCGACGAGATCGGCCATCTCCAGAAGGCCGCAGGCGGTGATCGATGCCGACGAACTGTCGCGCGGCTCGCCGTCGCCGTCTGAAAAGACGAGATCCCAATAGGGCACCATGTCGGCCGGCAGCCGGTTGAGATAGAAGGCGAGCAGCCGGTCGAAGGTTTGGCCATATTCCTCGAGCCGCTCATAACGATAGGACAGCGCCATGCCAGCGATTGCCCAGGCCTGTCCGCGCGCCCAGGCGCTGTCGTCTTTGTAACCCTGCTTGGTGGCGCCGCGCACCGGCGCTCCGGTGACCGGGTCCATATAGAAGGTGTGATAGGTGGAATCATCAGGCCGAACCGAGTTGGCGAGTGTGGTGCGGGCGTGAATGAGCGCGATCTCGCGATATTTCGGGTCGCCGGTCTCGCGGCTTGCCCAGTAGAGAAGCGGCAGGTTCAGCAGGCAGTCGATGATGTAGCGGTATTCCTCCGCCACCCCCTTGCGGCCCCAGGCCTGGATGAACTGGCCGATGGGCTGGAAGCGCTCGATCAGCTGGTCGGCGGCCAGGATGGCGGCCTTGCGGCCATCCTCGTCTCCGACGAGCTTCCAGGCGGCGATGCAGGAGGGCGAATAGAGAAAGCCCATGTCGTGATGATCCGTCTCGATGCGGTTCACGATCCGATGCAGGAACGACTGGACCTGGATCTGCGCAGCATCCCGGAAAACCGCGTCGCCGCTATGCTCGAAAGCGAGCCATAGCTCACCGGGCCAGAAACCTGCGGTCCATTGGTCGTTCGCCACCGCGGGATAGAAATTTCCGACGCTCGAATGGTTCTGCGAGGCATGGGTGAACTTGGGCAGGTTGCGCCTGATCTGCTCGACGGCAAGATCGAGCGCAGCTTTGACCTCCGGATCGGTGATCGGCTGCGGGGCGACGGACGAGACGGCGTTCATGGATTTAACCCTTCAGTCCCGTCGAGGCGATGCCCTCGACGAAGAAACGCTGGAGAGAGAGGAAGACGACGAGAACCGGAATGAGGGCGACGACGGAAGCCGCCATGATGAGCCCGTATTCGGCCGAATATTGCGAGATGAACATGCGCAGGCCGATCTGGACGGTCTTCAGCTCGGTCTTGGTCAGGTAGATCATCGGCCCGAGAAAATCGTTCCAGGTGGTGACGAAGGTGAAGATCGTCAGCGTCGAGAGCGCGGGCTTCGACAGGGGCAGCATAATGCGCGCCCAGATCTGATATTCGTTCATGCCGTCGATGCGGGCCGCCTCGCAGAGCTCGGTCGGGATCGACATGTAGAACTGCCGCATCAGGAAGACGCCGAAGGCGGTGAAGGCCTGCAGGCAGATCAGCGCCAGATGCGTGTTGTTGAGGCCGAATTCACGCATCAGCAGGAATTGCGGCACCATATAGACCTGCCAGGGCATGGCGATGGTGGCGATGTAGCCGAGGAACAGGGTGTTCTTGTAGGGGAAATTTAGTTTCGCGAAGGCGTAGGCCGCAAA
Source organism: Rhizobium sp. 10PS4 (assembly GCF_032464805.1). Taxonomy (NCBI): domain Bacteria; kingdom Pseudomonadati; phylum Pseudomonadota; class Alphaproteobacteria; order Hyphomicrobiales; family Rhizobiaceae; genus Rhizobium; species Rhizobium sp. 10PS4. The sequence goes on from NZ_JAWDIW010000001.1 coordinate 450,230, forward strand.
GCTGGAGGTCAAAAGCTGCAGCAGCGTGACGATGATCGTCAGCTTCGACGTGTTGTAAATGAACAGCGCAAGCGGGATCTTCGTCCAGATATCCACATAGTTCTGCCATTGCGGCTCAGACGGTATCCACTCGATTGGGAAAGCGAATACGTCGCGGCTGAGCTTCAGGGATGCCGAAAGCATCCAGGCAAAGGGCATCAGCATGACGAGCGTGACGGCGATGACGATGGCGTAGATCGCGATCGATCTGACGGTCACCTTGCGTCCTGCGATCCTCATGCCTCGTCCTCCCTCTGGCGCCGGAACTGGAAGACGGTGACGGCGAGCACGAGGAAGAACAGCACGAGCGAAACCATGCTGGAATAGCCGAGATCCCAGGAGATGAAGGCCTCGTTGTAGATGTGGTAGACGAGGACGAGCGTCGAGGTGCCAGGCCCGCCCTGGGTGATCATGTAGATCTGGTCGAACACCTTAAAGGACTGGATCGTCAGCATCACGGTGACGAAGAAGGTCGTCGGCCCGAGCTGCGGCACGGTGACATGGATGAACTTCTGCCAGGCATTGGCCCCATCGAGATCGGCGGCCTCATAGAGCTCCGAATTGATGCCCTGCAGGCCGGCCAGATAGATGACCATGTAATAGCCCATGTTCTTCCAGATGCCGAAGAGGATCACCGTCACCATCGCCCAGTGGCGATCGGCCGCCCATCCCGGCATATTCTTCGGGTCGAGGCCGAGTGTGTAGAGGATCATGTTCACCGGTCCCATCTCGGGATTGAAGATCATGTTCCAGACGACCGCGACGGCCACCAGCGAAGCGACATAGGGAAAGAACATTGCCGTGCGGAAGAAGTCGCGCCCGGCGATCTTCTGGTTGAGGAGAACGGCGAGGCCGAGCGCGCAGATGAGCGTCGCCGGCACGGAGGCGACCGTGTAGATGACCGTGTTCCAGAACGCCGCGATGAAGGCGTTGTCCTCGAAGAGCCGCCAGAAATTGTCCAGCCCGGCGAATGTGATCGCATTCGAGCCGTCCCAATGCATGAAGGCGAGCGCGAAGGCGAACAGGATCGGGCCGAGCGTGAAGACGGCAAAGCCGATGAAATTCGGGGCAATGAAGGAATAGGCGACGAGCGCGCTGCGCATCCTGCGCTGGCGCTTGGACAAGACCGCGACTTTTCGGCTTGAGATTGCCGGAGCGCCATCCGTCGCGATGACCGAATTCGATATGGACACCGATGCCTCCTCTTCCTCCCGCAACCACATAGCACATATCCGGTATTGGTCAAACAAGTTCTGAATAGGTCATACGAATTTCATGGAAAGCGTAGAACACATATGATAGGTGAGCATGAAGACCAAGCGCTCATCGATGCTTTTCCAATGCGGGGAGGGACATGTTCAGCGAGATTTCAGAGCTGCCGGATGTGCTGGGCGATTTCACGCCTGGGGCGGTCTGCTCCGATCGCGCCAGATGGAGCGCTGTGCCGCAGGCGGTACGGGAGCTGGTCATTGGCGAGGCCGAAGAGACGCTTGCGCGCACCTTTCCGCTGATCACGGCGTCGGATTACCGGGAGTTCACCGCGACAGGCAATCGCGCGCACTTCGAGGAGCTATATTTCACGCGGCGCCGGATGCTCAACAATCTGGTGCTCGGCGAACTCATCGAAGGCGGAGGGCGATTCCTGCCGAAGATCGTCGATGGCATCTTCCTGATCGCGGAGGAGAGCGGCTGGCAGCTTCCGGCGCATAACGCCTATGAACGAAGCGGTGCGCGGCTGCCGCTTCCCGACAATTCGCAGCCGGTCGTCGATCTCTTCGCGGCCGAAACGGCGGCGCTGCTTGCCACCATCGTCGCATTGCTGGGCGACGAGCTCGACGACATCAGCCCCGAGATTACGGCACGCGTCGAGCGCGAGATCGAGATCCGCATCCTCTCGCCCTATCTCGCCCGGCATTTCTGGTGGATGGGCCGCGGCGAAGAGCGGATGAACAACTGGACGACATGGATAAGCCAGAACATCCTATTGACGGCCTTCTCCCTGAAAACAGATCAACCCACGCGTCACGCCGTCGTCAAAAAGGCGCTCGGCAGCCTCGACGCCTTCCTGACAAACTATGCCGAAGACGGCGCCTGCGAGGAGGGCGTGCTCTATTACCGCCACGCCGCGCTCTGCCTGCATGGTGCTTTGACCATTCTGGATAGGGTGGCGCCGGGCCTGTTCGGCCGATTTTGGCAACAGCCGAAGATCCGCAACATGGCTGAATATATCGCTCACATGCATGTGGCCGGCCGCTATTATTTCAATTTCGCGGATTCTTCCGCGGTGGTCGAACCCTGCAGTGTGCGGGAATATCTGTTCGGACAGGCGGTCGGCTCTGAGATGCTGGCTAAGTTCGCAGCGGCCGACAGGGCCGCTTCCGGCAATCCGCACCTGCCGGGGGAATGGAACCTCTGGTATCGCGTGCAGGAACTGCTGGTCGGCCCGACGCTTCCCGCTGCCGCCGGGCCGCATCCCGCATCCCGACGCGATATCTTCTATCCCGGCATCGGCCTGTTCATCGGCCGCGACGAGCAGTTTTCGCTTGCCGTCAAGGGCGGCAACAATGGCGAGGGCCACAATCACAACGATGTGGGGAGCGTGACGCTCTACAAGAACGGACATCCGTTCCTGATCGATGTCGGCGTCGAGACCTATGCCGCAAAGACCTTTTCGGCGCGGCGCTACGAGATATGGACGATGCAGTCGGCGTTCCACAACCTGCCGACATTCGCAGGCGTCATGCAGTCCGCCGGCGAAGCTTTTGGCGCGCGCGATGTCGAGGTCGGGTTCGACGAAGGGAGCGCGCGCATATCGCTCGATATTTCAGACGCCTATCCCCCCGAAGCGCAGTTGCACAGCTATCGGCGCGTCGTTTCCCTGCTGCGCGGCCGCCATGTCGAGATCGTCGACACCTATGACGGGGGCAAGCCGGCGGTCCTGTCGCTGATGACATGCCTGGCGCCGACCGTCAGCCCGGACCGGATCGATCTGGCAGATCTCGGCAGCATTTTCGTCGACGGCGCCGGCGAGATCGAAATCGACGAGATCGTCGTGGAGGACGCCCGGCTGAGATCGGCCTGGCCCGAAAAAATCTATCGGCTGCGCGTGAGCTTTGCCGGCAGGCTGCTGAGATTGCGAATCGTCTAGAACAGGATGATTTCAGGCCGGGTCGGCCTAAAATCTGAATCCTGTTCTAAATTAAATAGTTAGAGCATGATGTCGTCCGAAAACCGCTCACACTTTTCGGCATCATGCTCCGGGGAGGGCGAGCATGGAATTGACACTGAAGATCGTGGATGCCGATGGGGCGGTGCTGGCGCGTTCCACAGGCCGGGACGAGACGTTCCTGGTCTATCGCCAGAGCTATTGCGAAGGCGATCGCGTGGTCGTGGAGGTCTCCGAGCCCGGACATGTCTTCCTCTCCCTTGATGGCGCGATCCAACCCGGCCTGGTCTATATGAAGGAATGCGCCTATTCACTCGCCGTACCCTTCGGCGATAAGCGCAAGCCCTATTCGCCGAATGCCTTCAGGGGCGATATCCACCGGCTTTCAGCGCGAAGCATACGCCCTGACGAGATTGTCCATCGGCGCAATCTCGCCCTCAACCCCTGGGACGATCACGCCAATCGAGCTCTGTTTCCGCATGCGCGCGCCAATGTCGAGACCCGCGGCGAAGCGGTCTTCGCCGCGCGCAACGCGATCGACGGCGAAAAGGCCAATGACGATCACGGCTTCTGGCCCTATACGAGCTGGGGAATCAATCGCGATCCGCAAGCAGCACTGACGGTGGAATTCGGCAGGCCGGTCAGGATCGACGAGATCGTTTTCTATCTTCGGGCTGACTTCCCGCATGATTCCTGGTGGGAGGAGGCTAGCGTCACCTTCTCGAACGGCAGGACCTCCTGCTTTCCGCTGGTGAAATCGGGCGCCGCCCAGGCCTTTCCGATAGAGCCCTGCATCATCGAATGGGTGGAACTGCACGGCCTGATCAAGGCCGGGGACGCCTCGCCCTATCCGGCGCTGACCCAGATCGAGATCTGGGGAACGGAAGTGCCGGAGACCGGGCTCAGCCGGTCCGCCCTTCCTATCGCGCTATGAGCCTGTAGACAGCCTTGCCCGTGCCGCGCTCGGCGGGCCGTCGTTCAGACGGTTCCAGGCGCGGCGGAGCTGCCGCGCCGAGCCGAAGCCGGCGCGCATCGCGACGGCCTCCATGTCCAGCCTTGAACCGGCGAGCATCTCGCGGGCAAGGGCCACGCGCATAAGGTTGACGAAATCCGTCACGCTCATGCCCGTCTGCTCGTTGAACAGCCGTGAAAGGTTGCGCGGGCTGGCGCCGCTGAGGCGGGCGAGCGACGCCACCGACCAGTCCTCAGACGGGTTGGCGGCGACGGCATCCTGTGCACGGTGAATGACCGGGTGGATATGGTTGCGACCTTCGAGCCACGGCGAAAGCTGCGGATCCGAGCCGCCGCGCCTGAGATAGACGACAAGATATCGCGCCACCGCAAGCGCGCAGGCATGTCCCGCCGCTTCGGCAACGATATGCAGCATAAGGTCTATGCCGGCGGTGATGCCGGCGCTCGTGAGGCGGTCTCCATCCTCGACATAGAGCCGGTTATCCCGGACGCGCGCGGTGGGCGCGAGCCTCGCCAGGTCCTCTATGCAGGCATGATGGGTGGTGCAATCGCGGCCGTCGAGCATGCCTGCCTCGGCAGCGAGCAATGCGCCCGAGCAGATCGAGATCAGACGAATTCCCGGAAGAATGGCGCGCTTCAGCCATGCGACGATGGCGGCCTGGTCGGCGCGCTCCTGTTCGTCCCACGGGCGGTTGGTTTCCATCGGGGCGTCGGCGCTGCCGGCAACGACGACGAGCGCGTTATCGGGCAAGCGCTCGGGTAACGCGGCGACGCCCGTAACGGCAAGACCGATTGAACTGCCGACCGTCGCCGATGGGCCGATATAGGTGACGGTAAAACGCACCGTGCGCTGTTCGAGGTTCGCCTTGCGCAGCACTTCGATCGGGCCGGCGACGTCGAGCAGCAGCACGCGCGGCGGCACGACGACGAATACCGGAATATCGAAGGGCTGCGCGGCGTCGGTCATGCGGCGAGAGACTTTCCGCTCCCCGCCAAAGCCTGTTCGACGGTTGTGATGCGAGCGAAGCGGCCCGACAGGACCAGCTCGGTTCGATCCCGGATTTCCTTGGCGCTCCAGGTGCGTCCTGCGGCGTCGGTCATCGGGAAGGTCAGGGTCGCCTCGCCGACATAGTCGACTTGATAGCCGAGATCCGAGGCATGGCGGGTCGTGGTTTCGCAGCACTGTTCGGTGCGGATGCCGGAGACGAGGATACGACGAACGCCGTTCTCGGTCAGCCACACGTCGAGACCCGAACCGACCAGAGCGCTATGGCGCCTCTTCCTAAACGTCGCCTTGGGAGCGATCCTGAGCGGGGCGAGTGTGCTGACGAACCCGGATGCTTCCGAAAACGGCCCGTTTTCATTGACATGGAAGATCTGGATGATGGGTATTCCATCGGCTTCCGCGCCGTCGATCAGAGCCTGCTGACGATCGATATAGGCGGAAGCGAGGGTTTCATCCCAGTAATCCCGGTGTCTGAAGGACTCCTGGGCGTCGATAACGAAAAGGACAGTATCATGGCCGGACATTTTTTGCTCCATGCAGGTTGATCATGAAGTCATATTCGGCGATTTGAAGACAGGGGAAAATGCGCGCGTCGGACAAATAGCGGACAATTCGCGCCAATATCCACACTCGGGGGCGACCTTGCCCCAAGAGCCTCGGGCCACATCCAGCACCTGCCGGTCGGGCGTACATAAACGGCCACGCAATTCCGGATCAGGTCTCAGCTTGTAAAGCTGCGCAGATCTCTTAGCAGGTTGCGGTACCTGGCTTGGCTGCCGACCAGATGGTCGCGCATCGCGTTGCGGGCGGCCCGATCATCTCTGTCAGAGATGGCGACGACAATTGCCTCGTGCTCCTTGTGGATCAGCTTTCGATAGGCGGTCTGTTCGGCGGTCCTCGTTTCCGGAACGAGCCTCGACTGCGGGATGATCGCCGAGCCCTGCGATTCCAGGAACTGCCTGAACAGCGGATTGTTCGTGGCTTCGGCGATTGCGGCATGGAGCTCGAGATCAGCCTCGCGAATGGATTGATCGCTCTCAATACATTGGAGGATTTTCCGGTGGCATTCGAAAATCGCCTCCTCCTGTGCGGGCGAGCGGCGCAAGGCCGCAAGACCGGCGGCCTCGATTTCGACAGGTGTTCTGATCTCGAGGACCTCAAGATCGGAGGCGACGCGGGCCTTGTCGACTTTCCGCGCGGAGAGCGAGGGATCGGCGCCGAGTACGAAAATCCCGGCCCCTTGGCGCACCTCGACAAGCCCGTCGGAGCGAAGTGCTGCCACTGCCTCGCGCACGACGGTGCGGCTGACGCTGTGGGTTTCGGTCAGTTCGTGCTCGCTCGGAAGCTTGTCGCCAGCAGAATACTGGCCGCTCAATATGGCTTGCCGGAGACTTTCGCCAACCTGTGAGACCAGCGAGCCGGAGCCTTTGCTGCGATCCTTCATCTGCATAGCCACGCCTGACCCCCGCATCGGCTCTTGATCCGAATGCCGCTCAAACGCGCGGCACTGCGAATTCACGATTCATCACACATGTATGACAAATTTGCCCACCTTTCAATGGACAAGGGCCAACCAGCGGAATCCGGCACCGCGCTGGCGTCTTTCGACGCGGCTTTGGCATAGGTGTGCGGATCTGGAGAAGCACTCACAACCGCTTGGTCGACTCCCCGCGCACGAACTTCGGCGTCAGGATAAAATCCTGCGGGGGTGCTGCGGCAGCCTCCGGGCTTGCTATTCTTGCCAGGAGGCGCTGGGCCGCCAATTCCCCGAGCTTCTGCGCATCCTGCACCACCATGGTGATGCGAGGGGTGATGACATTGCTCCAGGGCACGTCGTCGACCATCGCCAGCGACACGTCGTCAGGGCAGCGGAAGCCCATCTCCTGCATCACCTGCAGTGCTGCGAGGCCGGTCATGTTGTTGGCTCCGATGATGGCGGTCGGCCGGTCGCGACGGGTCAAGAGGCGCATCGCCTGCGCATGACCGCCGGTCCTGGTGTAGCCGCCTTCGACTACCAGCGAAGGGTCGATGTCCACGCCGGCGCCGGCCATTGTGTTGATGAAGCCCTTCAGGCGCTCGTCGGCGGTGTGCAGGCCACTCGGTCCGGAGATGAAGCCGATGCGCCTGTGACCGAGCTGCAGCAGATGTTCCGTCAGGATGGTGGTGGTCAGCGGGTTGTCGGAGCCGACAAAATCGCGTTCGGCGCCTTCCAGCTTCTGGTCGAACATCACGATCGGGGTTTTGAAGTCGCGCAGGAACGTGGCGTACTCCTCGCCGCGCCCGTTTGCCGCCAGCGCAATGCCGGCGATCTTCTGCGCCTCTAGCCGCTCCAGCAGCGCCCGTTCGAGATCAGCCCTGCCGGAGGAGTCGGCGATCAGGACGAAATAGCCGTGATCGAGCGCCTGGTGCTCGATCTCTCGACGGATGTCGCCGAAGAACATGTTGCCGAGATTGGCCGAAACGAAACCGATCAGCGAGCTGCGTCCGCGCGCCAGCGTCTGGGCCACCGGGTCGATGCGGTAACCGGTCGATTTTATCGCCTGCTGGATGCGGTCGAGCGTCTCGGCGCCGACCCGCTTCGGGCTGTTGAGCGCAAGCGAGACGGTCGAGATGGAAACTCCCGCAAGGCGCGCTACGTCTCGTATCGTGGTCATGTCTGTCGAACCGGTTCTAATGCCTTGTTATGTCCGATTTTATTGGTTGGCGCAACATTCATGCTTCAAATCAGTTGTTTCATCGGGTTTCTTAGTGATTTTGTGGTCGCGAATTTCGACTTGACAGACATTGGATCAGGCGAGATGATCATTTACCGAACCGGTTCGATATGATGTTGAACCGGCAAACAGGGAGGAGAAACCTGTGACGAGTTCGGAACGCCAGCCGGAAAATCCGGCATCGGGAGGGGCGGAGAAACGCGCCTGGTTCAGCCAGGATCGCCTGGGCATGTTCATCCATTGGGGCCTCTATGCTTTAGGAGCCCGGCACGAGTGGTTGAAGAACCGGGAAGAGCTGACCGACGACCACTACCAGCGTTATTTCGACAATTTCGATCCCGATCTCTACGACCCCAAGGAATGGGCGCGGCGAGCCCGTCTTGCCGGCATGAAATATGTCGTGGTGACGACCAAGCATCATGAGGGCTTCTGCCTGTGGGACAGCAAGGTGACGGACTACAAGGCGCCGAACACGCCCTGCGGCAAAGATCTGCTCACGCCGCTGGTCGAGGCGTTCCGCGCCGAAGGGCTGAAGATTGGCTTCTACTATTCGCTGCTTGACTGGCACCATCCCGATTTCCCGATCGACGTTCACCATCCACTGCGCAACCATCCCGACGCCAAGGCGCTGAATGCCGGCCGTAACATCGCCAACTACGCTGCCTATATGCGCGAACAGGTGCGCGAACTTCTGACCGGCTTCGGCAGCATCGACATCATCTGGTTCGATTTCAGCTATCCCGGGCGCGACTATCATGGCCTGCCCGGCAAGGGGCGCGCCGATTGGGAGAGCGAGCGGCTGGTCGATCTGGTGCGCGAGCTGCAGCCCGGCATCATCGTCAACAACCGCCTCGATCTGCCGTCCGGTACCCTGCCCGACGTAACGACACCGGAGCAGTATACGCCGCGTGTGGCCCCCGCCATCGCCAGCCAAGGGGTGCTCTGGGAAGCCTGCCATACCTTCAGCGGCTCCTGGGGGTATCATCGCGACGAAGATACCTGGAAAAGCCCGGAACAGATCATCCAGTTGCTCATCGATTCCGTCGCACTCGGCGGCAACCTCCTGATGAATGTCGGCCCGACCGGCCGCGGCACGCTCGATGCGCGCGCCATCGGGGCGCTCGAGGTCTATCAGAACTGGATGGCCGTCAATGGGCGTTCCATCTACGGGGCAGGGCCATCCCGCTATCCGGCGCCGGCCGGCTGCCGCTACACCCAGCGCGGCAACCGCCTCTATCTGCATGTCTGCAACTGGCCCTACCGCCACATCCATATCGAAGGTCTTGCCGACAGGATTGTTTATGCGCAATTCCTGCATGACGCCAGCGAAGTGCGCTGGCTCAGCCAGACGAAGGAAGTGGATTCCAACATCGGCGTGATGGTGCCGGAAGGCATGATCACGCTCGAACTGCCGGTCCGGCACCCGGACGTTACCGTGCCGGTGATCGAGATCATCCTCAAGGCGTGAGCTCGATCGCACTCGCGTGTCCTTTGCGTTCATGGAGGGAGGAGAAACCCATGAAGGTTCTGAAGAAAACGCTTTTGCTTGCCGCTATCGGCAGCAGTCTTTTTGCCACAGCCGCATCGGCCGAGCAGGTCAACTTGACCTGGCAGATGTGGACCGGCTCCGAAACCGACACCAAGAGTTGGCAGCACCTGGCGGAGATGGTGAGTGCCAAGTATCCCGATATCAAGGTGACGCTGACGACGACGGGCTGGGTCGACTACTGGACGCGGCTGCCGGTGCTGGCGGCATCGGGACAGCTCGCCGACATCGTGTCCATGCAGTCGCTGCGCATGCCGAACTTCTATTCGCTGCTCGAGCCCCTGAATGACCGGATCGAGGCCGATAAGTTCGACGTCGCCGCCTTCACACCCTCGATCATCGGCGGCATGTCCGTCGACAAGCAGCTTTACGGCCTGCCTTATGACGTCGGGCCGTGGGTCATCTATTATAACCAGGACGCGCTCGAAGCCGCCGGCATTCCGTTGCCGAAGCCAGGCTGGACGCTTGCTGAGTTTACCGATGCCGCCAAAAAACTGACGAAAGACGGCAAGTACGGCTTCGGCATCACCCCGACGAACTATTCAGTCCTGGCCGCGGCCTGGGGCGATAAATACGTCAACGACGCCGGCGAGCTTGACTTGACCAGTGCGAGCGCAGTTGCTGCCGCCGACAGGCTGATCGGCTTTGCCGCCAAGGATAAGATCGCGCCGCTGGTTCCATCAGGTGGCGCGAATCCCGGTGATGTCGTCCAGGGCCGGTTCAATTCGGGCAATGTCGCCATGTATATCGACGGCCCCTGGTCGATCATCGGCATGAAGGGCCAGGCGAAGTTCAAGATCGGCCTCACCACCCTGCCGCGCGATGAGGGCGAACTTTCGGCCGTGACCGCAGGCTCCGGTTTCGGCATTTCCACGACGAGCAAGAACAAGGACGCGGCCTGGAAGGCGATCCAGGTGCTGACCAGCACGGAAGCCTTGTCCTATCTCGCCGAGCAGGGTCGTGCCTTGCCGGCGCGCACGGCGTCGCAATCGGCCTGGTACAAGGTGGCGGCCAAGGACATCACCAATGGCGGCGAGGCCATCGACTATTCCCTGGCGCACTCCGTGCCTTACGTGATCACCAACAACTGGGCAGCGGTGGAAAACCTCTTCAACCAGTACTTCCCGCCGGCTTTCGCCGGCAGCGTCGAGGCCAAGCAGACGATGGAGTCCATCCAGAGCCTTGCGCAGCAATAGAGCCAGCGCGTCCGGCAGGACGCGCCGTCGCCTTGAAATCTGCGCATGATCCTTTCGGAAAATCGATTCCGATCTTCGGGTCATGCGCCAGCTCTCGCTGCGGCAGGACCTGTCGTGCATGGAGGAAGACATGTCGCAAAGCGCTGTTGCCGAAGTTCCCTTGCAGCCCGGTCAGCCACGGCGCTTCCTGAAGCCGGAGACGCAGACAGCCATGCTGTTCCTGCTGCCGAGCTTCCTCGGCTTCATGGTCTTCATGGCCTTGCCGATTTTGGCGTCGCTGGCGCTCAGCTTTACCAACTGGCAGCTGATCTCGACGCCATCCTTCGTCGGCTTTCAGAATTACATCAGGCTCTTCACTGTCGATCCGGCCTTCTACATCGTTTTGAGCAACACGCTGTTCTTCGCCGTCGAGTATCTGGCGCTGAATATTATCGTCTCGCTGACGCTGGCGGTCTGGATATCGAGCCTGAAGCGCGGCAAGGCGATCTTCCGGGTAATCTTCTTCCTGCCGACCTTTACACCGACCATCGCGGCGTCGGTGGTGTGGTTGCTGATCTTCACGCCGGACGGCCTGGCCGACACCATTATCCGCGCGCTCGGCCTCGGCCTGCCGAATTTCCTGCTGAGCTCGAGCTGGGCCATGCAGGCGGTCGTGCTTGTCACCCTGTGGGCGAATGTCGGCTATAATGTCGTGATGTTCAACGCCGCCCTCGACCTGGTGCCGAAGCACTATCTCGAGGCGGCGACGATCGACGGCGCCAATGCCTGGCAGCGCTTCTGGCGCATCCGCCTGCCGCTCATCTCGCCGACCATCTTCTTTGGCACCGTCATGACGGCGATCACCTCGCTGCAGGTCTTCGACGAGATATTTGCGATGACGCGCGGCGGCCCGGGCTCGGCGACGGCCACGCTCGGTTTTGCCATCTACCAGAAGGGCTTCACCAACTTCCAGATGGGTTATGCCTCCGCATTGGCCTGGGTGATGTTCGTCATGATCATGGCGCTCACCATCCTGCAATTCCACATGCAGCGCAAATGGGTGCATTATGACGATTGACCCGAACTCACGGCATCCTCATTCGGTGTCCCAGCATCGTCACCGCATATTGCGGCGCGTCGGCACCTTCGTCAGCTACACGGCACTTTCGCTGATCGCGCTGCTTTTCCTCTTCCCCTTCTTCTGGATGGTGTCGAATGCGGTGCGCTCCAATGCCGAGGTGATGGCCGTGCCGGTACGCATCTTCCCTGAGGAGTATCATTGGGGAACATTCGTCGAAGCCCTGGTTTCCCTGCCGTTCGGAACCTTCCTGTTGAATTCCTTCGTGGTCGCCTGCGGCGTTACGGCGATTGTGATTGCGGTATCCTGCCTGTCCGCCTACGCCTTCGCCCGGCTGAGGTTTCCCGGCCGGGAGGGGCTGCTGCTTACCTATCTCAGCACGCTGATGATCCCGCAGGTGATGCTGGTCATTCCGCTCTTCCTCATCGTCAGCAAGTTCGGCTGGATCAACACCTATCACGGCATGATCCTGCCGGTCGCCTTCAGCTCTTTCGGCACCTTTCTGTTGCGGCAGTTCATTCTCGGCATTCCCAAGGATCTCGACGAGGCGGCGATGATGGATGGGGCTTCCCGCCTGCGCATTCTGGTCACGGTCATCGTTCCGCTTGCAATGCCGGCCATCGGCCTGCTGGCGCTGTTCACTTTCATCGCGCAGTGGAAGAGCTTCCTCTGGCCGCTGATCGCCACCAGCGGCGTCGAAATGGCCACGCTGCCGCTCGGGCTCACCCTGTTTCAGACACAGCAGGGCACCGCGTGGAACTACATCATGGCCGGTGCGACGATCTCCATGGTGCCCGGCGTCATCCTGGCCATCGTGCTGCAGAGGGTGATCTACAAGGGCATTACCGTCAGCTCCGGCTTTGGTGGGCGCTAATCTTCATAAGAACAAAGATTTAAGCGCATCGCATCAAGTTTGCTGTGATGCGCTTCAAGTCCGGTCGATCTCCACCGAAGAAGGCGCTCCTGCCGCCGCAAGATCATACCCTCGCGCTTAACTTTTGCTTCCGGAGGAAAAGTAAAATTTAACCAAAATTTGAAATAACCCTTTCACATCCGAATTGCGCAGGGGAATTCATGAAAACGGCTACGCTTGCATCCATCGCCTTGGCGATATCGATCTCTGCTGCCCATGCCCAGACGATCGGGGTTTCGATGTCCGATCTCGACAAGTTCAGGACGGCACTTCTGAACGGCGTCGTCTCGCATGGACAGACGATATCAGGCCTCAAGCTCGTCACCGAGAGCGCCAAGGGCGACAACGAACTTCAGAAGAAGCAGGTCCAGCAGTTCGTTGCCGACAAGGTCGACGCGATCATCGTTGCCGTCTCCGATGGCGATCTCGGGCCGCAAATGACCAAGATGGCGGCAGATGCCGGTATTCCGCTGGTTTACATCAACAACGTTCCTTCCAACCTACTGGACCTGCCGGATAATCAGGTGGTGGTCGCCTCCAACGAGAAGGATTCTGGAACACTGGAGACCAAGCAGGTCTGCGCGCTCCTCAAAGGCAAAGGCCGCGTCGTCGTGCTGATGGGCGAACCCTTCCACGCGGCCGCCCGCGCCCGCACCCAGGACATTTCCGACGTCATCGCCACCCCAGAATGCAAAGGCCTTCAGATCGTCGAGCGACAGGCCGCCTATTGGTCGAGCGATTATGCCGACCAGCAGATGCAGGAATGGCTGTCGGCCGGCGTCAAGTTCGACGCGGTCATCGCCAATAATGACGAGATGGCGCTCGGCGCGATCCGCGCCATGAAGAAGGCCGGCATGCCGATGAAAGATGTGGTCGTCGCCGGCGTCGACGCGACCGACGACGCGCTCGCCGCGATGGTGGCCGGCGATCTCGACGTGACCATTCTCCAGAGCGCCGTCGGACAGGGGGCTGCCGCTGTCGACGCCGCCGTCAAGTTGATCCGCAAAGAGAAGGTGCCGCGCGAAAACAACGTTCCCTTCGAACTCGTCACACCTGAGAACATTGCCACCTATCTGCCGAAGAGCCAGTGAGCATAAGAGGACTATGATGTTGCATTTCTGGAATAAATTCGGCATTCGCGCACAGATCACCTCCGGCTTTGTGCCGCTGATCCTGTTGATGAGCCTGCTCACGGTCAGCGCCATCTCGGGTATGAACGGGCTCGCCTCGATCTTCTCGTCCTATCGCGCCACGGCCGGTCAGAGTCTCGCCATCTCGGACTACAGCGACCAGCTGAACGAGATTCAGATGTCGGCGGAAGCCTTCCGCTCCACCCCGACGCAGGCTGTCGTCGACCGCTTCCGCGCCGGCGTGAAAGCGTTTGACGCCGACGATCCGCGTTTTGCCGGCAACAGGGACCTGCAGTCCGGCCTTGCGGCAATCCGCCAGGACATTGCCACCTATGGCAAGGCTTTCGAAGAGATCGTCGCCCTGCAGGCCAGGCGTGATGCCTTGATCTCCAAGGTCACCGAATTCGGCCCCTGGACCAGCATCGCGCTCAACGACGTCGTGCGCAGCGCCTGGCGCCAGAACGATGTGGCCCTGCTGCAGATGACGGCGGCGACACTGGAGGCGTTGAACCGCAGCCTCTATTTCTCCGAACGCTTCGTGCATTCCGATGATTTTGCGGCCTATGACACGGCGCAGGCGGCACTCGCCGAAGCGGTCACGCTCAACGAAGCCGCTGCGAAAGCCGCAAAGAACGAGCTGCAGAAGAAGCGCCTGATGGGCGCCGGCCAGCTCATGCAGAATTACACCGCTCGTCTCGGCGACATGAAGGAGGTGCTGCAGGCCTCGGGCAATATCCGCCAGACGCAGCTCAGCGTGCTTGCACCGAAAATCTCACGCGGCTTCACGGATCTGCAGGCGACGGTAACCGGCGCGCAGAAGACCCTTGATGGTTCGGTGGATGCAACGGTTGCCTCCGCGACCAGCACGACGCTCGTCATCAGCGGCCTGCTAATCGTCATCGGCCTCGTACTTTCCTACTTCGTCGGCCGGCTGATTTCCTCGGCGGTGCGCAAGATGGCCCAGTCCATGGAGCAGCTTGCCCGTGGTGAGGAAGGGATAGCGATAACCGGCGTCGAGCACCGCCACGAACTGGGGGCCATGGCGCGTTCGCTGAAGGTTTTCCAGGAAACGGGGCGCGCCAAGTTGATCGCCGAAGCCAACGCCGAACGCGCGCGCCTGGCGGCCGAAGAAGAGCGGCTCCGTCAAGAAGCCGAGCGGCTTAGCGATGCGCAGGTGATGGAGCACGCGTTCCGCCAGATCTCAGTCGGGCTGGACGCACTCTCGAAGGGCGATCTCACCGTTCGCGTCGGCGAAGTCGACCATCGCTATGTCAGGATCCGGGATCATTTCAACAATTCTGTCGCGAGCCTCGAAGAGGCGGTCGACTCCGTCATTCGCGCGGTCTCCACCATCCGCTCCGGCCTTGCGGAAATCTCTACCGCCTCCAACGATCTCGCCCGCCGCACCGAGCAGCAGGCAGCCTCGCTGGAGGAGACCGTCGCGGCGCTGGGTGACGTCACCCGCGGCGTCAACGGAACGGCGGAGGGCGCAAGCCGTGCCCAGGGTGTCGTGGCAACCGCCCGCACCAATGCCGAAAAGGGCGGAGAGATCGTTGCCCGCGCCATCGACGCGATGACGGAAATTCAAAATTCGTCGTCCAAGATCGGCAACATCATCAGCGTCATCGACGAGATCGCCTTCCAGACCAACCTGCTGGCGCTGAATGCCGGTGTGGAAGCGGCGCGCGCCGGCGAGGCAGGCAAGGGCTTTGCCGTCGTCGCCCAGGAAGTCCGCGAGCTCGCCCAGCGCTCCGCCAACGCGGCAAGGGAGATCAAGCAGTTGATCTCCACCTCCTCGGCGCAGGTCAAGACCGGTGTCCAGCTGGTGGGCGAATCCGGCCTTTCGCTCGAACAGATCGTCGAGCAGGTCACCGCCATGAATGCGACCGTGGCCGAGATCGCCGTTGCCGCCCGCGAGCAGGCGACGAGCCTGCGCGAGGTCTCGGCTGCCGGCGACCAGATGGACAAGGTGACACAGCAGAACGCCGCAATGGTCGAAGAGACCACGGCGGCCGCCCAGAGCCTGACACATGAAACCGAAAGCCTTGCCGAATTGCTGCGGCGATTCAGGACGGGCAGCGGCCGGGCATCGGAACATCGCCACTACGCTATGGCATCCTGACGCCCTGTCGATGCAGCCAGGAAAACGCCGCCGCCTCGAAAGGGCGGCGGTGAGCGATCATCGGCCAGCGTCGCCTTAATGGCTCTCTGATGCCGGACCGTGAGAGTGGCCGGCAATGCTCTTGCGAACGTGACGAACTGCCGCCCAAACGGCGAAGAGTACGAGCGGGATGGCGCCGAGAACGGCGAGCTTCGACACGTGCGGATCAACGCCCAGTTCGGAGATACTTTCCAGGCAGATCTTTGCCAGCCCGACGGTGTAGTAGGTTATGGCGATGACGGAGAAGCCTTCGACCGCCTGCTGGATATGCACCTGGATGCGCGCCCGCTCTTCCATTGATGTCAACAGCGACGCGTTCTGATCTTCGAGCTGAACCTGCACGGTCGTCCTGAGCAGGTCGCCGGCCAGGCTCACGCGTTCGGCCAGTTCGTCGAGGCGGCGTTCGGCGGCTTCGACCGAGCGGACGGCTGGTTGAAAGCGCCGGTCGATGAAGGTGCCGATCCTCTGGCGCTGCTCGACGCGCACCTCGCGAAGCTCCGACGTTCTGCTTGCGACGATCTCGGCATAGGCTTTCGTCGCGCCGAAGCGGTGGCGGGCGAGAGCGGAGAAATTGAGCACATCCGACGAGAGCTTGGTGACCTCGGAAAGCAGGGCCTTGTCGACCTTGACCGCACTCTGCATATGCGCGATCAGCAGGTCGAGGCGCCGGTCGAAGACGGAGAGCTTCGATACCGTCTCGCGCGCCATCGGCAACGCCAGCAACGCCATCATCCGGTATGTCTCGATCTCCAGGAAACGCCTGACCATGCGGCCGGTGCGATAGGCATTGAGGTTGCGGTTGAAGAACAGGAATTCGACGAAACCGCTGTCGGTCAGCCGGAAGTTCGAATGCACTTCCGCATCGCCGCCGCCGACTTGCGACGCGACATAGTCGAGCTTCGGTTTTTCCGAGCGCTGCCCGTCCTTCTCGTCCCGCACCAGCACCCGGACGGCTGCGATGACCTTGCCGTCGATCTGCCGGCAGCACGCCTGAAAGGCTTCCGGCGGGTTGCTGCCGGGTTCGGCCGATGCTGGAACGACGAAAGTCAGGGTCAGGAACTCGGTATGCGCCTCCCACTTCAGCCGGCCGTCGCCAATGCGGCCGATGCCGTGGTTGCCTTCGCGGGTCGTGGAGACGTCCTCCAATCCCGGCACAGAATTTGGTATCTGAGGAGGGGCATTCTCGCCGACGATGGCGACGTGCCACACATCCGTATCACCATCGAAGTAAAGCGACGGCCGCGCGTGGAGCTCGTTGTGAAGTTCCCTTCGCAGCGGATGCTCGGAGCCCATCGGCATGGAAATACACCTCTATATGGGTAGACAGTCGCTGGGTCGCCTGATGTAACCGGGTTGCCGGCATGTGTGAGTTGACCATGGCGCCTGCGAGCCGGCGAAGGCTGACAACGCCTATAGCCTCTCCCGAACCGCATGTCACCATGCCTTCGCCAGTCGCCGCCGTTCCCAGCATCGTGCCGCGGAACTGGCGACGCTACCTTTCTTTGCGGCAGTTGTAGCGTGCTTCAGATCGTCGACCATTGGAAACCGATCAAAGTGTCGGAGAGGACGCCAGGAGGAGCAAAAAAACGATCAGCCACGGCCCGTTGCGAGGCCGTGGCTGACGCAGCGCGCAATCTGTGGGAGACAGGCGCGGCCGGTTACTTGTTGGCGGCGAGCGCCTGGTTGACCTTGTCGACGTCGGCATTCATTGCCTTGAAGGTCTCGTCGAGGGAAAGCTCGCCGACGATCAGCTGGCTCATCCTCTGGACGATGAGCTGATAGATGGCGGAGGAGCCCTTGAGGCGTTCCAGGTCGCGGGCTGCCTTCGGTGCGCTGTTGCGGCTTGCGAGGAAGACGGCCATGGCCTCCTTGGCATTCTTGCTCTCGAGCTTGTATTGCGGGTCCTTGATGTCGGCACCGGTCAGGATGACGTAGTTTTCGGCGATTTCACGCTGGACCTTTTCAGAGCCGAGGAACTCGATGAAGGCGGCGACGGCCTCCGGATGCTTGGTGCGCTTGAAGCCGACGATCGCGGTGCCGCCGGGCATCGCATAGCAACCGGCATCGCCGCAGGGCGCGCTGATCGCCGTCCAGTCGAAGGCATCGCCGATCTTCTTCTGGAATGGATTGACCATCCAGTTGCCGGCGACATACGTCACGACATTGCCGTTGACGAATTCGTCGCCCATGTTCTTGTACTGGGTTCCGCCGGCCGCACCCCACATTTCCTTGGGGAAAGAGCCGTCCTTCGTCCAGTTGTAGAGATCGGTGATGTAGCGCTTGGCGGCATCGTCGGGGAAGAAGAACTTGCCGTCCTTGACGTAATTCGAGCCGTAGGAGAAGGCCGCGCCGGAGAAGCGATGGCCCGAACGGTCCATCGTGAAGGGGATCTGGGCGCCGGTCGCCTTGGCGACGCGCGCCGAGGCTTCGACGATATCCTTCAGCGTGGCTGTCGGCTTCGGAAGCGGTTCATTCGCCTGTTCGAACAGCGTCTTGTTGACGAAGGGCAGGTTGAAGGTCTGCGACGCGACATAGCCGTTGATCGAGTTCGGATCGTTGACGCCCGGGAAGCGAAGCGTGTTCAGGCTCTCGCCATGCAGCTTGGCGAAGCCATCCGGGTCTTTCATCAAGGGTCGCATGTCGAGATAGTAGGGCGCCAGCTGCCAGTCGGTGATCTTGGCGATGTCAGGACCTTCGCCGATGGCAAGCTGTACCGGCAGCTGCTTGGCGACTGCGTCATAACCCGACGAGACGAAATTCACCTTGATGTCGGGATGCGCCGTCTCGAATTCCTTGCTGAGCGCTTCCATCCGCTCGACATAAGCCTGGTCGTCGTCGGTGAAGAGAAAGGTGATTGTCTGGGTTTGCGCCATGGCCGTGCCGGCCCATGCGAAAGAAGCGGTTGCCAACGCCAGTGCGACGGCCCCTGATAGATAGGTTTTCATTTTCATCCTCCCATGAAAACATTTTCATCAATCGCGGCATCAGCCGTCGATAAATGAATTTCATATACTTGACATTCGTTCCGTCAAGCTATTTTCTGCGGCAATAGCGATGTTTTTGAGCATTTTGCAAAAATAGCGTGCACAAAGAAACTAATGAAAATATTTTCATTCGATTGCGGAGGAGGCGGTCTGTGAAAACGGAATACATCAAGCAGCCCGACGATGTGGCGCCAGCATATAGCGTGGCCGAAGGGGAGACGATCACGGCATGGGCCGTTTCCGGCCTCATCGCCAGCTATTTTCCCGGCGAGCCCGCGCCGGCCGAAGACCGCGTGAACTATCGTTTCATCAACGGCTTCGTCGATGTCGGCGACCTGCCCTGCCGCAAGGCCTTCTGGTCGACCATGGTGGGACGGCCGCTACTGCCCGACACGTCCTGGCCGACCGAAAGCCTCAATCTTCCCGGCTCGAACCGCCGCGTCGAGTTCACCGGCTTCTGGCACGTGCCGACGCATCTGAGGCGATGGCTGAAGGGCACGTTCAGGACGGCGTCCGCGCGAACTCTCAATCTCAGGCTGAAGACCTGCGGTGGCGTTCGCATATGGGCCAACGGACAGGAGGCGGTGCGCTTCGAACCCTTCAAACGCAACGTCGAGAGCACAACCGACATAAGCCTGCCGCTTAAAGCCGGCGACAACCAGATTCTCGTCCATACCGAAGACCTGGCCGAGCGCGACACGACGTGGTTCTTCGAACTCGAGATGCTGGACGGCGAGCCGCTCTGCGTGCTGCTTCCCGTATCGCTGGACCAGCACGAGGTCCGCGAGCTGGAAGCCCTTGCGCGCGGCGTCCGCCCGGCCCGCGACGTCTTCGTCAATCAGCCGCTGGAGATCATATTCGGTACCGCGCCCGAACGCGATCTGCCGGTGGAGCTCAAGGTCGTCGGCCATGGTCACGAACGGCCCGTTCTCGCGCACTCCCGATTGACGCTCAAGGCCCATCAGAGCAGCCTCACGGCCGACGATGTCTGCGGCATAGCGGACGGTTATCACGGCGTCCACATGACGATCGGCTCCGGCACGGGCTCGGTTACGCGCGTCATCGATGCTGCCTTCATGAGCAGCATTTCTCCCTTGACATCAGAGACATCGCTCACCGCCCGCAAACGGCAGGCACTGGAATACAGCGCCCGCTTCGGCGCCAACCGCGTCGGGCGCCTCATCGCAATAATGGAAACCGGTCACCACGACCAGGAAAGCTTCGACCGCATCATCGACGCCACGCTCGCCTCCATCGATGCGCGGGAGGATTGCTCTGATTTCATCATGGTGCCGCTCTTGTGGCTGCTCGGCGCCTATGCCGATCGGATGCCCGATGCCGTAGTCGCTCGTATCCGGCATTCTGTCCGCTCCTACCGTTACTGGGTCGACGAGCCGGGCAACGACGCGATGTGGTTCTGGAGCGAGAACCATGTACTCTGCTTTCACACGAGCCAGCTGCTGGCCGGACTTCTCCTGCCCGACGAGGTGTTTTCGGCTTCGGGCCGGACGGGGCGGCAGCAGGCGGAACTTGGCCGCGAGCGGCTCGGCCGCTGGTTCGACAGCGTCGAAGCCCATGGGTTGGCGGAGTGGAACTCGGCCGCCTACTACCCGATCGATTTTATCGGCCTGCTGGCGCTGGAGCGCTGGGCCGAGACGGCGATGTCAGCGCGCGCCCGCGCCCAGATCGATCTCATCTTCCGCATGATCGCTCTTCATACGCTCGCAGGCGTTCCGGCCGGATCGCAGGGCCGCGCTTACGACAAGGAGTTGCGCGCCGGCCCGCTGACCGAGCTTGCGCCCTTCGCCCAGGTCGCTTTCGGAACCGGCTGGCTGAACAACGGTGTTGCGGCACTGACGATGTTCTGCGCCGGCGGCTACGAGCCGCCCGCCGATCTGGCCGAGCTTGCGGCGCTGTCGCGAGGAAGAAGCGTCGAGGCGCGCTACAACCAGGGCCTCGAGAGCGGAAAACTCGTGCTGTTCAAGAACGAGGCGGCGCAGCTTTCGACAGTCGTCGATCACAAGACCGGCCAGAAGGGGCATCAGCAGCATGTCATCGACATCAGGCTGGCCGGCCATCCGATGGCGAGGCTGTGGGTGAGCCATCCTGGCGAGGACGATCCGTGGGGCAATCAACGGCCGTCCTATTGGGCCGGCAACGGCATCCTGCCGCGCGTCGCCCAGCATCGCGACGTCGCTCTGCTGATCGAGGACACCAGCGATGCACGCAATGCATGGACCCACGCCTATATTGGCCGTGACGGCCTGGACGATCTCATCATCGAAGACAAGTGGCTTATTGCGCGATCGGGCCGGGGATTTTCCGCCCTCTGGGCGTCGAACGGCCTGGAGCTGATCACCGACGGCCCGACCGCCGGCCGCGAGGCGCGCTCCTACGGGCCGCTTTGCGGCTGGGCTGGTATCGTCGGATGCGGCAACGACGATGCCTTCAAGACGTTCATCGAACGGCTGTGCCGGACGACGATTTCCTTCGAGCCCGAGCTCCGGCGACTCTCCCTGACGCCGCCGGGCGGCCCGGCGATCGACCTGTCCTATGCCGACGGTCTTACGATCGGCGGCGAGGCGAGGCCCTTCACGCATGATCAGCCGCAGCCGATCCTCACCTACGACAGTGCAGCCTCCTGCGCCGGCACTGACGGGCCGTTCTACTCCTAAAAACATAGGTCTCCAGCATGAACACAACATCTGTCGATAATGCCGCCCTCCTGACGACGATCGATCGCGTGGCAACGGCTTTCAGCCGGCTCAGAGGCATCAAGGAAGGTCTCGTGACGGGAAATTCCGCCTCCGGAATCCAGTTCGACGAATGGGACTGGGAAGTCGGCGTCGGCCTTTACGGCTTCCTGCGCCGCGCCATTTCCACCAATGATCAGAAAGCGCTGCAGGAACTCGTCGCTTGGTATGCCGGCCAGATCGAACGCGGCCTGCCGCCGCGCCAGATCAACAGCACGGCGCCGATGCTGCCGCTTGCAATCCTCGTCCAGCATGTCGACCGTCCCGATTTTCGCGCTCTCGTCGAGGACTGGGCCGAATGGCTCGTCAAGGAACTGCCGAAGACCGAAGACGGCGGCTTTCAGCACGTCGTCAAGGAGCGCCTCAACGATGGCGAATTGTGGGACGATACGCTGTTCATGGCCTGCCTGTTTCTCGCCCGCGCCGGTGTGCTCTGCGAGCGCAGCGAGTGGATCGACGAGGCCGTCTATCAATTCGTGATCCACACCCGCTATCTCTCCGATCCGGTCAGCGGGCTCTGGTATCACGGCTGGACCTTCAACGGGCGGCACAATTTCGCCAATGCCTTCTGGGCGCGCGGCAATGCCTGGATCACCGTCGCCATCCCCGAGCTCTTCGACCTCGTTCCGACGCTCGGCGAGAAGGACCGGCGTTTTCTGTCGAACGTGCTCGTCAGCCAGGTGCGCTCCTTGAAAGCATACCAGCGGCCGGACGGCATGTTCACGACGCTTCTGGACGATCCGTCGTCGCCGCTGGAAACCTCGGCTACGGCAGGCATTGCCTATGGCATATTGCGCGCCATCGATGCCGGCATTCTCGACAAGGACGACAGGACCTATGCGCAGCGCGCGCTTGCTGCGGTGCTGGCGCAGATCGACGAGGAAGGCGTCGTCCACGGCGTCTCGGACGGCACACCGATGGGCCATGACCTCGATTTCTACAGGCGCATCCCCAACGTGCCGACGCCTTATGGCCAGGCGCTGACGATGCTGCTCCTGACGGAAGTCTTTCTCGAGAACGGCCGTCGCCAATGAGTATCCGCTCCCTCGTCGCAATCGAGGCGCTCGACGGCGACAATACCGACCGCCTGCAGTCGGCCATCGACGGCCTGTCGGTTTCGGGCGGCGGACGCGTGGAGCTCATGGCCGGCACCCATGTCTGCCGCGGGCTCCAGCTCAGATCCGGCGTCGACCTTCATCTGGCCGTCGGCGCGATCCTGCGTCCCGTTCCGGATTATGCCGCCTATGCGCATACGAGTGTTTCGGTGATCGCCGAAAAATCGGACCGCGGGATGATCGTCGCCAAGGATGCGCGGCGGATCAGCCTGACGGGGGCGGGTCGCATCGAAGCCGGTTGCGACAGCTTCATCGTGGGGGACGACGAGACGGTGGGAACTTTCATCCCGGCCGAATTTCGTCCCCGCGTCGTCGTCTTCGAGGACTGCGACGAGGTCGAGATCAGCTCCGTCCATATCAGCCGCTCGCCGATGTGGACGCTGCACTTCGTCAACTGCACCGATGTCGCCGTCAGGAACGTGACCATCGATAACGACCGCCGTCTTCCCAACACCGACGGCATCGTGCTGGATGCCTGCCGCGGCGCCGTCATCGAGGACTGCCGGATATCGACGGCCGACGACGGCATATGCCTGAAGACGAGCATCGGTCCTGATCGCGTCGCCATCGGGCGATGCGAGAACATTCTCGTCCGCCGCTGCGCTGTCCAGAGCCTCAGCTGCGCGCTGAAGATCGGCACGGAAACGCATGGCGACGTCACCAATGTCGTGTTCGAGGATTGCAGCGTCTCATCCTCCAACAGGGCGCTGGGCGTCTTTTCGCGCGACGGCGGCCGGATATCGAACGTAAGGTTTTCGAGAATTGCGGTAGAGTGCCGCGAGACCCCCGATGGCTTCTGGGGCTCGGGGGAGGCGCTGACCGTCAATGTCGTCGACCGAGTTACGGAACGCACGGCAGGCGCCATCGAAAATCTCATCGTCGAGGACATCACCGGGCGGATGGAGGGGGCGATCACAGTCATTTCGACCTCGCCGGCCGGCATCCGGAACGCATCGCTGGCGCGCATCGCCATCGATCAGCAGCCTGGGCAGCTCGGCACGGCACGGTCCTACGACCTGCGTCCAACGAACGCCGACCTTTCCCCGAAAGCCGATGGCGGCGGCCGCGCCAATGCCTGGACCCGCGGGTCGGACGGCCGGGTGATCGGTCTTGAGCACTATCCTGGAGGAATGCCGGCCGTCTACGTGGCTGATGTCGCCGGGATCTTGATGAACGAGGTGCGGATCACGAGGCCGACACCGCTGCCGCAAGGCTGGAACACAAAAGACGCCGTCTTCGAAACGGCGGCACCTGATGGGAGTGGGACATGGCAGAACTGAAACTTTCCAACGTCAACAAGTCGTATGGCTCGGTCAAAGTCCTGCATGACGTCGAACTCGATATCAAGGACGGCGAGTTCGTCGTCTTCGTCGGTCCGTCGGGATGCGGCAAGTCGACCCTGCTGCGCGTCATCGCCGGCCTCGAAGAGGTGACGTCAGGCGCAATCGCGATCGGGGCGCGCGACGTCAGCGCACTCTCGCCGGCCGAGCGCAAGATCGCAATGGTCTTCCAATCCTACGCGCTCTATCCGCATATGAGCGTTCGCAAGAACCTCGCTTTCGGCCTGGAGAACCTGAAGTTCAAGCGTGCCGAGATCGAGGCGCGGATTGCCGAAGCCGCCAGGATGCTGGCGATCGAACCCTATCTGGACCGGCGTCCGAAGCAGCTTTCGGGCGGCCAGCGCCAGCGCGTGGCGATCGGCCGGGCCATCGTGCGCGAACCTGACATTTTCCTCTTCGACGAGCCGCTGTCCAATCTCGACGCAGCGCTACGCGTCCAGACCCGGGCCGAGATCACCAAGCTCCACCGCGACATCAAGACGACGATGATCTATGTCACGCATGACCAGGTCGAGGCGATGACGATGGCCGACAAGATCGTCGTGCTGCGCGCCGGGCGGGTCGAGCAGGTCGGAGCACCGCTGGACCTGTTCGACAGCCCGCGCAATCTCTTCGTCGCGGGCTTCCTCGGCTCGCCGCGCATGAACATCATCAAGGGCAAGGTATCAGGCGTCAGCGAAAGCGGCGTCGTCATCGATGTCGGCAACGGTGGCAGTATCGTCAGCGATGTCGATCTCGCCGGCATTGCGGTCGGCCAGGCCGTTCTCGCCGGCATCCGGCCCGCGCATTTTTCACGCTCCAGCGAGCAAGGCCTGCCGTTCATCGTCCAGTATCACGAGGGCCTCGGGACCGAGACCTATGTTTACGGCAACCTTGCCGGGCAGGACGAGCAGATCATCATTCATGAGGCCGGCCATTTCGCGCCGGCGCCTGGTGACCCAATCCTGATCGACGCCGCTCCGGGGCGGGTTCATCTGTTCGATCCCGAAAACGGTCTGGCTTTTGCCCGGCGGCCCGGACAGGGGAGGCGCTGAACATGGCGGCCCTCAAGGCAGGTGCATTGCTGTCCCAGACGGGGGAAACGGCGATGAGAGTAGTCGAAGCCCCGATAAATGTGATCGAGCGCATCTTCGGCCGCAAGCGTATGCCATGGCTGTTCCTGGCGCCGAACCTCATTCTGTTCGCCATCTTCACGTTTCTTCCCATAGCGATCGCGGTCGGTTATGCCTTCACCGGCGGGACCAACCTTTTCGTCTCGGAACGCCCCTTCATCGGCCTGGACAATTTCCGCACGCTGCTTTCTTGCGGCAATTATCTGCAGCCGGGAACCTGCCAGGAATCGCTGTTCTGGACAGCTGTGTGGAACACGCTCTGGTTCGTGGCCTTCAATGTCGTCGCTACATTGCTGGTGGCGCTGATCACGGCGCTGATCCTCAATCGGGCGATCGTCGCGCGCGGCTTCTTCCGCGCGATGTTCTTCTATCCCGTCCTTCTGTCTCCCGTCGTCATCGGCCTCATCTGGAAGTGGTTCCTGGATCGCAACGGGCTGCTGAACGCCTTCTTCCAGATGGTCGGTATTCCTCCTGAGATTTTTCTTCTCGATGTCGGCTGGTCGCGCTTCTTCGTCGTCGTGGTGTCGGTCTGGTTTCACATGGGCTTTTACACGCTCATCCTCCTCGCCGGCCTCCAGGCGATCCCGAAGGAGCTCTACGAGGCTGCCTCGATCGACGCCGCGTCGCCGCGCCGCACGCTGTTCAGGATCACGCTTCCGCTCCTTGCTCCGAACCTGCTTGTCGTATTCATCCTTCTGATGATCAAGTCCGTGCAGATCTTTGACGAGGCTTGGGTTCTGACCAACGGCGGCGGTCCGGGCACGGCCAACAGCTTCATCGTCCAATATATCTACCAGATGGCATTCAGCAGCGATCTCCGCCTCTTCGGACTTGCCTCCGCCGCATCGGTTCTGATGGGGTTGGTGCTTCTGGTTCTCACCCTCATACAGTTGCGCCTCGGCAAGCGAATGGAGTCCTGAGATGAATCCGATCAGCTTTCTCTCTCGCACGCGCCGGGCCGGGCGCATCGACATCACCGATATATTGTCATGGGTCTGGCTGACCGGCGGCACGTTCGCCGTGCTCGTCCCCGTCGTCTGGGCGGGTCTCTCCTCGCTGAAGCCGGCAGCCGAAATTACCCGCTTTCCGCCGGCGCTGCTTCCGCGTGCTGCGGTGGAACGGACGGTCCCCGGCTTCGACAAACCGCTCAGCCTCTGGCAGGTGACCATCGACGGTAAGCCACGCGAGATGGCCATGGTGCGGCGTATCGGCCTGAAGGCCCAGATGGTCGATCCCGCAAATCCCGGACAGCCGATCAGCGTCGACGTCAAGGGGATCACGCCGGTGCAGCATTTGACCGTCGCCACCGAGAATTACAGCGATCCGCTGACGCGCTTCAACTTCCTGACCTTCCTCAAGAACTCGGTGTTTGTCACCGTCGTTGCGACGCTTCTGACGCTCATCGTCAACGCCATGGCGGCCTTTGCGCTATCGAAATACAAATTTCGTGGCGACACGACCGTTTTCGTCATCATCATCTCGACCCTGATGATCCCGCTCGCCGTCGTCATGGTCCCGGCCTATCTCGTCATCGTCGGGGTCGGGCTTGCCGACAATCTCTGGGGCGTCATCCTGCCGACGATCGCCTCTCCGACCGCCGTCTTCTTGCTGCGGCAATATATGCTGACCATACCCGATGAACTGATAGAGGCGGCGCGCGTCGATGCGGCGAGCGAATTCTGCATCTTCTGGCGCATCATCCTGCCGCTGACGGCGCCGGCGCTCGCGGTGCTGGCGATCTTTTCCGTGCTCTGGCGATGGAACGACTTCCTCTGGCCGCTCATCGTCCTCAACA
This sequence comes from Rhizobium sp. 10PS4, assembly GCF_032464805.1. Classification (NCBI taxonomy): domain Bacteria; kingdom Pseudomonadati; phylum Pseudomonadota; class Alphaproteobacteria; order Hyphomicrobiales; family Rhizobiaceae; genus Rhizobium; species Rhizobium sp. 10PS4. The sequence goes on from NZ_JAWDIW010000001.1 coordinate 477,229, forward strand.
GCCGCGAGAATTTCACCCTGCAGGTCGGCCTGAACGCATTCCAGGGAGAGTTCTCGGTGCAATGGCACTATATCCTGGCGATGACGTTCCTCAGCCTGCTGCCCGTCACTGTCGTCTTCCTGTTTCTGCAGAAGTATATTACCACGGGCATCGCCGGAACAGGCATGAAGTAAGTGAGCCTGCATGGAGAGAGACCTCCTCGTAATCATCGAATAACCCAAACCACGCCGACCTCCGGCTGAGGCGCGTCGTATAGAACTCGGTTCATGCGGCGCGCTTCGGCGGTCGATACCTCCTGCGGATATCACAAAACGGTTTCGATTAGCGGGATCAAGGCCGCGCCGATTGCACCGGGGGCATCGATGATCTGTGCCACGGCAAGGCTTGGGACGTCACGTAATACGCCATGCCGAGGCAGATTATTGAATTCAGTCCGCTCGATAAGCATTCTCGCGAGTGAATGCGGAAGCTCGCCGCCAAGGACGATCAAGGCCGGGTCGAATACTGCGCAGATCGCATTGATGGCTTTGTTGTGGGCCGGCGCGACGCGGTCGACCCACTCCGCAACGCCATCCCAATCCACCAGGTTTTCGTTCTTCAGGTCCCTGAGGGTCAAGTTCGAGCGTCCCTTGGCATGAAGGTGTTGAAGCAAGAGGCTGAGTGCAGGGCGATCTTCGTATTCCTCACGCCCGAAGAGAACGGAATATTCGCCGGCATTTCCGAAACTGCCGCGAAACGGCATGCCTCCGGAAACGAGGCCGCCCCCGTATCCGTGAAGGTGGGCGATATAGGCGAAATCAGCGACGTCGCGGCCGACACCGAAAATTGCTTCCGCCAAGGCGGCGGTCCTGGCGACATTGTCTGCCCAGACCGGTAGGCCGAGCTGCTCTCCGAGCAAAGGCGCCAAATCGATCAATGACCAATGAGCGAGCGGCAGAGGACAGTTGAAGGCCGTGTCCAGCATATGGTGGCCAGAGACTGCCAGACCGATGCCGAGGACATCGCGCCGCTCGGCTCCTCGCCGGGCAAGGAGCTCTTCGACCGCCGCTTCGATCCGCTCCATCTCCGCGGCGAGCGACGATCCCTCCTGCGGAATTTCCATGTGGTCCAAAGGTTCTCCGAAACCCATGAGGCAGAGGCCGATCGAACCGACGTTCACGGCGATGCCGAGCGTCAGACACCAGTCTCTGCAAAGAGTAAGGCCAGGGCTGGGGGGCCCGGGGCGCCGGGTTTCCGATGTGGAAAAGACAATCATCCCTCGCTCATGAAGCCGCGCGACGATCCTGTGCAACGATTGCTGGGTGAGATCGAGCGGCTCGGTTAGGTCGGAGCGCTCAATGCCTGGAGACTTCCAGATCAGCCGCAGCAGGTCGCGTTCGTTGCGGGAAGCGACGCGCACAGCTTGCGTGTCTCGCAAAAAATGCGCGGCGATGTGGTCTAGCGGATCATACTTCATTTTGGGTTCGGTTTGATTTACACTGTGAGTGTGAACCAGATTGGGAGGGCGTTTTGCTTCTGTCAAACAAGGAATTCGAGCCCCGGTTTGCCGGCCCTGCTTACTCCATTGAGATTGGCCAAGCCAGCCGGGATCACAATTCACGACGGCAGAGGGGATATCGTTGAGATCCGAGAGCACGGCGCGCGCTCCTGAGCGTGAGACATACGGGTTTGCGCCGACGCATGAAGGCAGGGACTTCGAGTCGATGGTGCAAGCCTATTCGGCAGGCTACGGAGCCTTTAGCGCCAAGCCGCTGAGCAAAGATCGGGCTTTTGCTTGGGCAGCGGACCTGAGAACAAGCGGGCCATTTACGGCGCTTCATTCGGTTTATCAGAGTTCCTGGACGATTCGAACGCTCGAGGAGACGCCGCAACACCTCGCGTTTTACATCCCGCACACCGGATCCTTTCGACTGTCCATTGGAAAAAGAGTGGTTGAAAGTGAGGCGGGTCATCTTCTCATGGCCAACAACCATCAGGTAGGCGATCGTTTCGTCCAAGGCGGCCCGCACCGCTCGGATGCGCTGTTCCTGGACTGGAAAATTGTGAGACGAATGCTGGTTTCACTGGTGGAAACGCCAATCCTCGATTCGCTTGACCTAGAACCCGTTCTGGATCTCACAACACCATCGGGCCAGCTTATCGGTAGCCTGGCGCAGACGATCGTGCAGGGCATGCTCAATGACGGTCCGCTTCTGTCTTCACCGCTTGCCATGGCAGGAATGAGCGAAACGCTTGCCAATCTCGTGATCCGATTTGGCTCTCACCGTTTTTCCGGCTATCTGGAAAAAAACAAAGTGTCGTTGGTCGCGCCTTGGCATGTCCGACGTGCTATCGACTATATGCACGCCAATATCGCAGAGCCCCTCACCATGACGATGATTGCGGATGACGTCGGTGTTTCACTTCGTGCGCTGCAAACGGGCTTCAAGGCCTTCAGGGGAACCTCACCGGGCAGTTACTTGCGCACGATCAGGCTGCAGGCAGCCCGCGACCAGTTGCGGGATCCGATGAATCAGCGATCCGTCCGGGAAATCTGCGCCATATGGGGTTTTTCTCATGCGGGGAGATTCTCCATCATCTATCGCAGAGCCTTCGGAGAAAGCCCGCGGGATACGCGCCTGCGGGCCGAGCGCTCGCGCTAGCTAACTACGGAAGGCGCGCCTAATAATTTCTTCAACAGCAGTCGATACCGGCGCACAGGATGGGATCAGGCCGCGCTGCATTTGCCAGACATCGGTGAGCAATGTCCGATCGTGGAGCGCGCCGCCCGCCTTGTCTTTCGACCGGTCTCGTTTGAGAAGACAAATCATCGACCGTCGACTCTCGTTGAACTCCGCCGAGATAGCCTCTAGTTCCCGTTCTGATAGGCCCAGGTATATTCCGCAGCCGTCAGAGGCGCATATTTCGAAGGGTTTTCTCAAGAAAGCCTCTACCGCCGATGCTTGGCTTGAATAAACGGGATCGTCTTTCACAAACTCGCGGAACGCTTTAAGGTCGCCGCGCAGGATTCTCGGAGTTAGATCGAAGCCTCGAACTGCGAACAAAAGACCCCAGCTAAAGTATCCAAGCCTGAGTGTGGTCGCCTCGCAAGCGCGACGTTCTTTACTATCGTGCTGGTTGCAATCTCGAAGCTTCACTGCACTAAAGATCTTGGGAATTTGCAAGGTTTCTTTAGCGTCGGACGCAACGGCTATCGAAGCATCGATCATGATACACAATGAGATCGATAGGGCTGCAGCAAGGATTTTGGTCATCGTGCTCTCCGAAGGTACCGCATCGATCAGGCTCGATGCGTTGCATTCCCGCGCGGCGGCGCGACGCTACCCCTCAAGACGAGATGGCATCCAAGTTCCAGGCGATGGGCCGGCCGCTGCGGATCGTTGGCGATCAGCCGCTGTTCGATGAGCGCCAAGGCGGCGGCGCCTAGCCTGTCTGTGGGAACGCTGATCGTCGACAGCGGCGGGCGGCTGAACTCGCCGGGAACGATGTCGTCGAACCCCAGCACTGATATCGCTTCCGGCACGCGGATGTCCCGATCGGCCAATGCCTTCAGGCATCCGAGCGCCAGATTGTCGGCGGCGCAAAAGACGGCGGTCGCGCCTTTCATCGTGGCATCGCGGTCGAGCAGCGCGTTGATCGCAGCCTCGCCGTGCTTGGGCTCATACCCCTCGGCCTCGACGATCATATCGTCCGGCACCGGAAGCTGGGCGGCGAAATAGGCATCGGAAAAGCCGTCATATCGGCGCTGGATCGTCGTGCGTCCCTTCCAGGTCAGGTGCAGGATACGGCGATGCCCGAGCGCCAGCAGGTGCTCGATGCCGAGCCGCGCTCCGAAGCGGTTTTCGGGGGTGACCGTATCGACCAGCATGGCGGGGTCTTCGCCGTTGACGATGACGACAGGCATATCAGGGGAGGCGAGGCTTCGGATCAGTTCCGGCTGATCGTCGTTCAGGACCACGATGCCGTCGGCGCGTTCCGAGAGCGCGATCTGTCTGACTTGAGCGCCGTCGATACGCCGGCCGGTGCTGACGAAGGGTACGATTCTGATGCCGCGGCGTTCGCACTCCCTACGGAGACCGTTGAGGATCGTCCAGCTCACCAGGTTGAGGTCGCTCTCGGGCGCGGCATCGTCGGGAATGGCGAGAAGCAGGACGCGCAAGGTCGCGATCGTTGCCTTCTTCCTCCGGCGGTCGAGGTAGCCTAAGCGTTTGGCCGAATCCAGAACCCTTTCGCGTACCTCGATCGTCAGCGGTGCGGTTCCGTTGAGCGCGTGCGAGGCCGTGCTCAGCGACACGTCCGCATCGCGCGCGACATCCTTGAGATTGACTTTGCGTTCCACTTTTTCCGTCACGAATTGAGGTCGTGCCTTCGAAGGCATGGCTAACTCGATGTTTTCACATAAAAACTTGAGAAAAGCTACGTGCCTGGTGCGGTATTTTTTGTCATTTGGCGATCAGTGAGGTTTGGCAAGCAGGCCATTGAGCAGCAGGTCGAAATAAGTCCGCAGGAAGGCCTCCTTGTTGGGTGTGGGCACGCGGCGATCGTCGAATATCAGCCGCAGAACTGTCGTCGTCAGGATGGGCGCGACCACGATGTCGGAGAATTCCACCGGAACTTCGCGAAACTCCCCCGACGCCACACCCTCCAGAATGAGAGAGTCGACCTTGGTGATGATTGGCTCAATGAACTGGTCGTGGTGGCGGTCGATCAGGTCGGGGAACCGGTGTCCTTCTGCGATGACCAGCCGTGTCAGTTCGCGGGTCGTACGATCCTCGGCGATTTGTTCGTAGAGCAGGCCGAGAATGGAAATCAGCCGGTCAGTGGCGCTGCCGCTGAGCCCGTCCGTGATCGTCAGCAACTCGTGAAACGGCACGGAGAAATGATTGATCATGGCTTCGAATAGCTTTTCCTTGGTCTCGAAGTAGACATACACCGTACCCTTGGTGACGCCGACCCTGTCGGCGATGTCTTCGACGCGCGTGCCGGTGAAACCGCTTCTCACGAATTCCTCGAAGGCGGCATCCAGGATCTGGATGGGCCGCAGCGCTTTCTGTTCCGCGCGTGTGATCTTCTTCTGAGCTGCCATTTGCCTCGCCTCCCTTGTTGCGCTCGCCCTGATCCCCGCGGCACAAAGTTTCATTGACTAATCCGTCAGTCAATTATATAGGAGCTGCCGTTGAGAGCAAGAGGTCAACTATGAGAACCATTCTGGTCGCCACAGCGATCGTATGCGCCATCGGTCTCGGATCATGCAGCGATGCAAGCGGGCCGACCGAGCCCACCCCGCGGCAGATCTCCGTCGTCGTTGCCAAGCCCGAGCCGCTGGTTCAGGGCGGCGCGGTCACCGGCGAAGTCCGCGCCCGTGTCCAGACCGATCTGTCCTTCCGCGTCAGCGGCAAGATCATCGAGCGGCTGGTCGACGTCGGGCAGTCGGTAAAGGCAGGGCAGCTCCTGGCGCGCATCGATCCGGAAGAACAGAAGGCCGACTTGGATGTGGCGGCCGCCAATCTTCAGTCGGCTGAGGCCCAGCAGACCCAGGCGCAGCTTGCATACGACCGCCAGCAGAGCCTGTTTCGAACGCAGGTGACGACGCGTGCCGCACTCGACCAGGCGCAGGAGGCGCTTCTGACCGCGCAGGCATCGACGAAGTCGGCGCAGGCGCTGTTGGAAACCGCTCAGGATACCTTGTCTTACACAGAGCTGAAGGCGGACGCCGACGGGATGATCACCGCCCGCAATGCCGAGGTCGGGCAGGTGGCGCAAGCCGCCCAAGTCGTCTTCACTCTTGCCCATGACGGTGACCGCGATGCCGTCTTCGAAGTGGTCGAAAGTGCGTTCCTGCGCCCGATCGACGGCGACGGAATCGTGACCCTTCTGTCGAACCCGACGCAGAAGATCACGGCGAAGATCCGCGAAATTTCGCCGACGATCGATTCCTCCACCGGAACCATCAGGGTCAAGGTGGCGATATCGAGCGATGCTCCCATTCCCCTGGGCGCTCCCGTCGTCGGAAGATTCAATTACGTCTCGCAGGACGTCATTCAGCTTCCCTGGTCAGCCATGACGTCCAAGGGCGGCAAGCCGGCCGTCTGGATCGTCGATCCCGCATCGTCGGCGGTTTCGGCAAAGGCAGTAGATGTCGCCGGCTACGAGACCGGCAGCTTCATCGTGAAGTCAGGCGTGTCGGAAGGAGATGTCGTGGTGACCGACGGGACCAAATTCCTCAGGCCGAGTGAAATAGTGTCTTATGGCAAGGAAGCTTCCAAGTGAGTATTCATCTCAACATAGTCGCACTGATGGTGGGCACGGCCCTGATCTCCTCCTGCGCGCCGCAGGAGGAGGAGAAGGTGGAGGCGCCCCGTCCCGTGCTGTCGATGACAGTCAAGCAGACGCCCGCTACGAGCCTGGGCCTGACCGGTACGATCGAACCGACGATCGAGACCGAACTCGGCTTTCGGATTCTCGGACGGATGATCGCCCGCAACGTCAATGTCGGCGATCTCGTCAAGAAGCATGACGTCGTTGCCGCCATCGATCCGCTGGCGCTCGAGCTTGCCGTACGCAACGCTCAGTCGGACGTCGAAAACAGCGACGCCCAACTCAGAAACGCGGTGACCACCGAGCAGCGCCAGCGCGCTCTGTTGGCGTCGCGCTCCGGCACCGAAGCCTCGCTCGAAGAGGCCGAGCAGGCAAGGCGAACCGCCGCAGCCGCCGTCGCCAAGGCGCAGGCCAATCTCGACAAGGCCAAGGAGCAACTCGGTTATGCGCAGCTTCGGGCGGAATTCGACGGTGTTGTGACGGCGACCTCGGCCGAGGTTGGCCAAGTGGTGTCGGCCGGCCAGACGGTCGTCACCATCGCCCGGCCGGACAAGCGCGACGCCGTTGTCGACGTGCCGCAGGCCGCCGCCCAGAAACTGAAGACCGGCGCGCCCTTCGAGGTGACGCTGCAGCTCGATCCGACCATCCGCACGTCCGGGATTGTGCGTGAAATAGCACCGGAGGCGGAGACCTCTACCCGCACGAGCAGGACCAAGATCGCGCTCACCAATCCGCCCGAAGCCTTCAGGCTCGGCTCGGTCATCAGAGCCTCGGCAACCATCGCCGCGGATCCAGAGATCGTGCTGCCTTCCTCGGCAATCATTGCTGGCAGCGACGGCCCGAGCGTCTGGATCGTCGATGCGCCTGCCAGGAAAGTATCGATTCGCCGCGTGAAGATCGACGGTGACGTCGAAGACGGCGGCACCGTCCGCGTCACCGAGGGGCTCGCCCCCGGAGAAAGGGTGGTCGTGGCAGGCGTGCATAAACTTGAAGATGGCCAGACCATCAGGATCGACCAGGAGATCAGCCAGTGAAGTCCTTCAACCTTTCCGACTGGGCGCTCGAACACCGTTCGCTCGTCTGGTACTTCATGATCGTCTTCATTCTCGCAGGCGCCTTCTCCTACGTGAAGCTCGGCCGCGAAGAAGACCCGAACTTCACGATCAAGACGATGGTAATTACCGCCCAGTGGCCCGGCGCCTCCGCCGAGGAAGTGACGCGGCAGGTGACCGACAGGATCGAGAAGAAGCTCCAGGAACTGGAATCGCTGGACTATACCAAGAGCGAGACCGTTGCCGGCCAGACGACCGTCTTCGTCGAGCTGCTGCCGACGACCAAGGCAAAGGATGTCGCTCCCACCTGGCTGCGCATCCGCAACATGATCGCCGACATCAAGGGCGATTTCCCGACCGGAGTCGTCGGTCCCTTCTTCAACGATCGCTTCGGCGACGTGTTCGGAAACATCTACGCCTTCACCAGCGACGGCCTTACCCAGCGCCAACTTCGCGATCTCGTGGAAAATGCCCGCTCCGAAGTCCTGACCGTGCCCAACGTCGGCAAGGTCGATGTGGTCGGCGCCCAGGACGAGGCGATCTATCTCGAATTCTCCACGCGCCAGATCGCCGCCCTCGGGATCGACCAGCAGTCGGTCATCCAGACCTTGCAGGCGCAGAATGCTGTCACGCAGTCCGGCTTCGTTGACGCCGGGCCGGAACGCATCGCATTGCGGGTCAGTGGGCAATTCACCTCCGAGGACAGTCTGCGATCGATCAATCTTCGGATAAACAACCGCTTCTTTCCGCTGAGCGACGTGGCCACGATCAAACGCGGCTACGTGGATCCGCCCTCGTCGCTGTTCCGCTTCAACGGTCAGCCGGCGATCGGGCTTGCGATCGGCATGAAGCAGGGCGCCAATCTTCTGGAGTTCGGCGAGGGGCTCGACGCGCAGATGAAACGTGTCGTCGCTGACCTTCCGATCGGCGTGGACGTCCACCGGGTTTCCGATCAGCCGGCCGTTGTCGACGAAGCGGTGTCCGGATTTACCCGCGCGCTCTTCGAAGCGATCGTCATCGTGCTGATCATCAGCTTCATCAGCCTCGGTCTTCGCGCCGGCATGGTGGTGGCGATCTCCATACCTCTCGTGCTCGCCATCACCTTCGTGGTGATGGAGTATTCCGGCATTTCGCTTCAGCGCATCTCGCTCGGCGCGCTCATCATCGCGCTCGGCCTGCTTGTCGACGACGCCATGATCGCCGTCGAGATGATGGTGGCCCGCCTGGAGGCGGGCGACGATCTCAGGAAGGCCGCCACCCACGTTTATACGTCGACCGCCTTTCCGATGCTGACGGGAACGCTCGTCACCGTAGCGGGCTTCATTCCGGTTGGTCTCAACAACAGCGCTGCCGGTGAATTCACCTTCACGCTTTTCGTGGTCATCGCGGTTTCGCTGATCGTCTCCTGGGTGGTGGCGGTGCTGTTCACGCCGCTTCTCGGCGTCACGATCCTGCCGAAGACGATGAAATCGCATCACGAGAAGAAGGGCCGCTTCGCCTCGGTCTTCTCCCGGCTCCTGGGTCTGGCGATGCGCTGGCGCTGGGTCACCATCATTCTGACGGTCGGCGTCTTCGCACTTTCGATTGGCGGCATGGGACTGGTGCAGCAGCAGTTCTTCCCGAACTCGGACAGGACCGAGCTCGTCATCGACTGGAACCTGCCTCACAACAGCTCGATTGCCGAGACCGACAGACAGATGGCCAGGTTCGAAAAGGAGATGCTTGCCGACAACAAGGATATCGACCACTGGACGACCTATGTCGGCCAGGGCGCACCGCGCTTCATCCTGTCCTTCGACGTGCAGACGCCGGACGTATCGTTCGGACAGACGATCATCGTCACCAAAGGGCTCGAGGTGCGCGATAAGGTCCGGGCGGAGCTGCAGGACTATCTGACGAAAACCTTTCCCGGCACCGACGCCTTCGTCAAGCTTCTCGACATCGGTCCGCCGGTCGGCAAGCCGGTCCAGTACCGGATCAGCGGCCCCGATATTCAAAAGGTCCGCGACATCTCCCAGCAGTTCGCAGGTGTGGTCGGTTCGCATCCGCTTCTGGCGAACATGGTCCTGGACTGGAACGAGCCCTCCCGCGTGGTGAAGGTCGATGTCCTGCAGGACAAGGCGCGACAGCTCGGGGTCTCCTCCGAGGATATCGCGACCGCGCTTAACGGCATCGTCGAAGGCTCTACGGCGACGCAGGTTCGCGACGACATATACCTGATCAATGTCATCGGCCGCGCTAGGGCTTCCGAGCGCGACTCCATCCAGACGCTGCAGAACCTGCAGCTCTCCACCTCCAATGGCAAGGTCGTGCCGCTCTCCGCCGTGGCGAATTTCCGCTACGAGCTCGAGCAGCCGACGATCTGGCGTCGCGACCGCCAGCCCACCATTACGCTCCAGGCCGCCGTTATTGGTTCGACACAGCCGGCGACGATCGTCGACCAGCTGAAGCCGAAGGTGGAAGAGTTCCAGAAGGGCCTTCCGGTGGGATACAAGGTGGAAGTGGGAGGCGCGGTCGAATCCAGCGCCGAGGCCCAGGGACCGATCGTCGCCGTGGCGCCTCTGATGTTGTTTACGATGGCGACGATTCTGATGATCCAGCTGCAGAGCTTCAGCCGCCTCTTCCTGGTATTCGCGGTTGCGCCGACGGCCCTGATCGGCGTGGTCGCAGCACTTTTGCTGAGCAATGCTCCTATGGGCTTCGTCGCGATCCTCGGCGTGCTGGCTCTGATCGGCATCCTGATCCGCAACTCCGTCATCCTGGTCGTCCAGATCGAGCACCTACGCAGCGAAGGAATGGGGCCCTGGCAGGCGGTCATCGAGGCCACTGAGCACCGCATGCGGCCGATCATGCTGACGGCCGCGGCGGCCACGCTGGCGCTGATCCCGATCTCGCGCGAGATCTTCTGGGGGCCGATGGCCTACGCCATGATGGGCGGCATCGTCGTCGGAACCGCACTCACCCTGCTGTTCCTGCCTGCGCTCTACGTCGCGTGGTTCAGGATTCCGAGGGACGAAGGCGTTCGGGCCGAAGCCGCGGCGGCAGAGGTGTGACGCAGTCTTCGACGGCCATCGCCCACGGCCGCCGCGGCGGCCGCTGCAACACGGGCCGCGATAAAATGGGTGGGGTGGCGCAGGCGATGCCATCCCACGCGGGAACGAGAACGACGAGATCGGCTGAAGCATGCGCCCGAGAGCCTTGATCCCAGGGGAAATTTATCGATGACGGAACGGTATTCTCCGAAGCCCTCGAAGGCAGATCACCGAGAGCTCCTGAAGACCGGGCCGGCCATCATCGTCGCGATCGGCTTGGCGATGCTTGCAGGCTGTGCGACGAGACCATTGCCGGACGTATTGAAGCCGGTTCATCTGACGACTCATGCCGAAAAGGCCCCGGTCAGCGTGAACGTGCTCGTAGCGACCAACAGAACTCCCGACAGCATACGGGGCGGGTTCGGCAGCGCGTGGGCCGATAATCTCACCTATGAGCAGTATGGGTTTTCGGTCCCTCCCGACCGAAAGGACACCGCGATCACATATCCGACCGCGACCCCGGATCCCGAACGGCAATTTGCCGTCATCAGGCGCAAGCAGCTTGCAAAGGACGCCTTCGTAGAGGAGGCGCTCCGCTCCACGCAGTCCGACGGCACCGTCGGCATCTTCGTGCATGGCTACAACTACAGTTATCAGGAGGCGCTGTTTCGCACCGCGCAGATTGCCGCGGATGCCAATATTCCGGGCTCTCCGATTCTGTTTTCCTGGCCTTCGGCCGCCGCCGTCGCCGGCTATGTCGCCGACCGCGATGCCGCCCTCTCCTCGCGTAGCGACCTCGACTCGCTTGTTACGTCGCTCTCGGCTTCAGGAAAGGTGAAACGCATCATCCTTTTCGGACATAGCATGGGCGGATTCCTGGTCATGGAAACGGTGCGCCAGCTCGAACTGCAGCATCGCGACGACGTCGTCGGCAAACTGGCGGTGATCCTGGCCGCCCCTGACATCGACGTCGATGTTTTCCGGTCCCAGCTGAAGGATATCGGGCGGATGCCGATCCCGATATCCCTTCTCGTTTCGAAAGATGACCGGGCGCTCGTCGCTTCGAGCTTCATAGCGCGAGAGCGGGCGCGCGTCGGACGCCTCGATATCGACGATCCCGTCATCAGGGAGGCTGCCTTGAAGGAAAGGCTTCGGGTCATCGACATCACGTCGATCCAGGCATCCGACGGGCTGGGACACGACCGCTACGCATCGCTCGCCAAGTTCGGAGCGCAGCTTGCCTCCTTCGAAAGCGGCAGGCGGTCGACCGCCGGCGACGTTGGCGCCTATGTCTTCGACGCCGCCGGCGCCGCGGTCGCAAGTCCGTTTCGTCTGGCCGGGCGTGTCGTCGGCTCGCAATGATGAGATTTCCTCGATCCTGCCGACCTTCACCACCATCCTGACGGATTGGTGGGGCACCTACGGCCGGTTCTTCGGCGTCGCCATCGGCGGAGCGATCTATTTCGTGTTGAGAATGGGCGCGCGGCGCAAGCCGGCCTTTGCGTCGTGACCAAATGAAAGGCGCGCGGCAATCGCCGGGCGCCTTTCATGACGCTGCCCGGCGCCTGGCCAGATGAAGGCGGCTGGTCAAACCCGGCACCGACGCAGTGATGCATGTTTTACGAAATAGCATTATGATCGGCTGAGCGCCTGACCGGCGAAGGGATTGGCCCCGCGGATATATGATCCCGTGCGGCCATGGAGAGGATAGCTGGATTTGGAACGGCTGAAGGATCTGAACGGTATTTCCGCGCTGGCAGACGGGGGCTCCACATCGCCTCCGTATGAACGGCCCGGCGTCGTGGCCGCCGCCGTTTATCAGCAGGGGCAACGCATTCGCGACATCAGGATAGAAGAGGCCGGCGAATGGCGAAGCCGGGAGAACGCTGTCGTCTGGATCGGCCTGCACGAGCCGGATGAAGTGCTGCTGCATCAGGTCCAGGCCGAGTTCAATCTCCATGCCCTGGCGATCGAGGATGCGGCGCAGCCCCACCAGCGCCCGAAACTGGAAATTTACGGCGACGCGATGTTCATCGTCGCCCGGACCGCCCATATGAAGGATGACGAAATCGTCTTCGGCGAAACGCATCTGTTCGTTGGTCGCGGTTATGTCGTCTCCGTTCGCCACGGCGACTCGTCCTCCTATCTGGCGGTGCGGCAGCGATGCGAGGCCACGCCGTCAGCACTTGCCCATGGCGAGAACTATATTCTCTATTCCATCCTCGATTTCATCGTCGACAACTACATGCCGGTCATCGAGGTCGTGCAGGAGGAGGTCGAGAAGCTCGAGGATCTGGTGCTTCGCGAACAGCTGGAAAAGTCCGACATCGAGCGGCTTTACCTGTTACGGCGCAAGCTGCTGCGGCTGCGCAACGCCGTGGTGCCGCTCGTCGACGTCTGCCGGCGATACGAGCACATCGATCTTCCCGGCATGGATCCGACCCTCCAATCGCTGTTTCGCGACGTGACCGACCACGTCCGCCGGGTTCAGGAAGATATCGATGCATTGCGCGAGGTCCTCGCCTTCGCCTTCGAGGCCAGCGTGATGATCGGCCAGACGGAGCAGACGGCGATTGCACGCAAGCTCGCCGCCTGGGCGGCAATCCTCGCCGTTCCCACCGCGATCGCCGGCATCTACGGAATGAACTTCAACGAGATGCCGGAATTGAAATTCCGGTATGGCTATTTCTTCGTGCTCGGTGTCATCGCGTTCTTGTGCCTGTTCCTCTTCACTTTCTTCCGTCGGAGGAAGTGGCTCTAAATATGGGACGAGTCACTGACGTCTGGCGGTTCCTCTTCGGCTCCTAAACATGAGGGGCACAGACATGCAAAGCGGGACATTCAGCTTGCCGAAGGCGCGTCAGCACAGGGCTTTGAGCAGCCGATCCCCATGGCTTCGAACATAGTCCATATCGCTCAAATACAGTCGGGCATCTCCGGCAACCACGTCCTCCATGAACGTCTCATCTCCGGCGGCCGCACTTGCCAGCATGAAATCGACGAGCGCCTGCAGCCGCTGGCAGATCATCTCAGGGAGCTGGAGCCGGTCTTCCATCGTCGCGCCATATGCCGTGCAGAAGATTTCCGCCCGGCGCAACTGACCGTCGAGGCCGAAGGTCACGTGCGGATTAGTGGGATCGGAAAGCGGCGCCCAGCGGTAAACCGAGTAGGCCAGATCCCACAGGCGCGGCGCGGGATGGGCGGTGTCGAAATCGATGATCCCGACAGCTTCATGGTCTGCCGTCGCGACATTGTAGGGCGCATAGTCGCCGTGGCATATGATCTCGCGCGGCTCCTGTGGCGGCAGCATCCATGTCTGGATCTGGCGATCCGATTCGAGAAACCCTTGAGATGCCGAGTGAAAATCGCGCAGAAGCTTGGCTGCGGAAAGCAGCGTGCGTTCCGACCCGACAAATTGGTCGCTCAGGTCTTCGCAGACGCGCCCGGTGACATAAGTGATGACTTCCTGGTTTCCGCCAATTTCAATCGGATCCGGCGCTCCCGGAAAGCCTCTGCTCCTGAGATGGCGCAAAAAACGGTGCACCGTCGGCGTCCATGCGCCGGAAGGCCGTACGACGGTATCACCGTCCTGCCAGATCTGCCCGTTTCGTCCGCCCTCCAACAGTTTCACGTTCCGGCCTCCAGACGTTCCTTATGCGAATTCAGTTTTTCGATATGGGCCTGAACCGTGGCGCCAAGGTTTGTCTCATGGCAGTTCCGGTAGAACGCCACGACGTCGGAAGGCATTCCGTCGGGGATGGGGAGGAAGTCTTCAAGCCGCAGGCCGCTTGAACTGCCGAGTTGCGGATCGGCCAGCTGGCTCTCGCTCAAACTGCCGACACGATCGGCCAGGGCTCGGAAATAGGCGAGGTTGCCATCCACCGCCGAAGGAGAGTAGGTCCGGCCGTGCGCAGGGATGACCAGTCTTGCATTGAGGTCACGTATCCGCTCAAGCGAGGAGCGGATCAGGCGCAGGTCGCCTGCATTTTTGCTCCAGACTTCGGGGATGGGGTATTCCACCGCGTCGACGGCCAGGCAGATGCGAAGTTCGGGAATCCACACGGAGATATGGTCGGGTGTGTGACCTGGCGTATGAATGAGTTCCAGCGTCAGATCGCCGCCGTTGAGGGTCATCGAGCCGGAGAAGGTGATATCGGGACCGATGAGGTTGACGTTTTGAAACCTCGACTCCTGGCTCGCCTTGTCCCTCAGGACTTCCCGTGCGGAAGGGTCGCGTAAACGGTCGAGCGCGGCTGCATGCGCGATAATCGGAGCGCGCCCGGCAATGGCGGCATTTCCCCAGAAATGATCCCAATCCATGTGCGAATTGATGACGATCAGCGGACGGGAGTTCGTCTGTTCCTCGAGCAGGTCCAGTGCCGCCATGCAGAGTTCGGGCGTTCCAAGCGTGTCGATCAGGACGTTGAACCTCTGGGTCCGGACAAACACGGCATCAACTTCGTCCCCCGCCCTGACGATCACGATTCGATCATCGAGTTCGGGGTATGAACACAATTCCACCGATGGATTCACGTCTGGTCGCCTTTATTGCAATCGCAGTGATTTCATTCGGATACATCAAGGCCCGTTCGGGCGCCTGATCTTTCAGAACGGGGCGGCGACGGGCCTCCGTCGCCGAATGGGTCATCATCCCAGAAAGCGCAAGACCGTTCAATTATATCGCGAACCTTCAAGGTCCGTCTGCGCAGTTCAAGGCTTCTGACGCGCGTATCGAGCGCGTTCCATCGGTCCCGCGCCGGCGCGGCTGGCGATGTCTGGCGCAACCTGAATTGAAACTTTCGGTGGAACAACGTCCGGCAACAGAAGTTTGCCTTCAAACCAAACTCGAGCGGCGGCCGATGTCATTCTCTCCAAACCAGGGTGTGTTGAGCACCCCACCCCGGATCTATTATGTCAATCCACTCCTTCTTCAGGGCATCGACGCGTGGCGCGAGGTTTTCGACCATGCTGCGGATACCGGTTTCGATCGTGTGCTGACGGCACCTCTCTTCGATCGGGGCGGGGAGCGCAGTATCTTTGCCTTCCAAGATATGAATCGTCTCGATCCTCAATTGTCGCTCGGAAGCGCAGTCGAGGATGGGGTGGCACGCCTGGCGGAGGCCGCCCGCAAGAGCGGCGTCGCTCTGATGATGGATCTGATGCTCGACGGCAAGGCCCGGGATACCAAGGCAGGCTTTCGCCCTGTCGACCCGAGACGCTCACCATTGGATCCGGTGGAACCGATGACTGCGATGGAGGCGGAGTCTCAATCCCGGCTGTTGGAAGAATGGACTGAACGGCTGCAACAATTGGCCGGTCTCGGCCTCTCCGGCTACCGCGCGCTCGGGATTGATCGCATTGCGCCGGCGGTTTTCAAATCGCTGATTTCGGCGGTGCGTGAGAAGGCGGACGCGCAATTCCTCGCCTGGACGCCGGGCACTGATTTTGGGGCGAGGAGCGCGGTCCAGAATACAGGCTTCGACGGATGTTTTTCATCTATGGCCTGGTGGGATTTTGACGAGAGATGGTTCATCGAAGAACACCGGGTCCAGAAGCCGCTCGGCTGGCAGATCGCTTTTCCGGAGCCGCCATTCGGCAGGCGGATCGCGCACGGAACCCAGAGCCGCGAAATCCTCGAACGACGCGCCATCAGGGCGCTGCGCCTTGCCGCCTCGCTCGGCGGCGGACTGATGGTTCCGATGGGTTTCGAATATGGGGCCGCCGCGCCGCTCGATCCGACCCATGGGAACGGGACGGGCTTGCGGGCTCTGCGGCATGACCTTGCTTTCGACATCTCCTCCGAAATTCGCCTTGCGAACACCGAAATCTGCAAAGTCAGTTATGCGCCAGCCTCATCGCTGCGGCTCATCCGCAACGCCAACGGACCGGTCTCGGCGCTGCTGCAATCGGCGGCGGAAGACCTGCGCAGCGCCCAGGATGTGCGCTTCATCCTGCTCAACAGGGACCTTCGGAAAAGTGCGCCCGCTCCAGTGACTGCACTGCGCGAAGCGGCTTCCGGTTTTCTTCCGGTCGCAGCCGATGGTACGGCTCTGCGGTTGCGGGCAGGGGAGACCCTGGTGGTCGAATGCAAGGCGCCGGCGCCGATCACATCCCAGCCGATCCTCGACGTCGAGCAGGCGACGGCATCGCCGCGGCTCGCCATCGAAAACATCATGCCGCGGGTCGATGACGGGCGTTTTCCCGTCAAGCGGGTGGTCGGCGACATCCTCACCGTCGAGGCGGATATATTCGCCGATGGCCACGACCCGATCGCCGCGGTCCTGCTCTGGCGGCCGCTCGATGCGGCGGACTGGAACGAGACGGAGATGCAACTGGTCGAAAACGACCGCTGGCGCGCCGAATTCCTGCTGAAACGCACCGGACGTTATGAATTCGCCGTCGAGGCATGGAAGAACCCGTTTGCGATCTTTCGCTACGAACTGACGAAGAAGAACGATGCCAGGCTGGATCTGAAGCTCGAACTCCAGGAGGGGTTGAACCTGGTTCGCTCGGCTGCGACGCATGCAGTTGCCGCGCTCGGCGCCGAATTGAAGGCCCTCGTCAGCAGTCTCGAAAGCGCCTCAGATGCCGAGCGCACGGCGATCCTGCTCGATGCCCAAACATCAGAATTGATGAACAAGGCGGACAGGCGGCCGTTTCGGCTTCGCTCGACGGCAAGCGCCGTTGATGCCGAACGCAAGGAGGCTGCCTTTGCCAGCTGGTACCAGATCTTTCCGCGCTCGCAGAGCGGCGATCCGGATCGGCACGGCACCTTCGACGACGTCATCCCGAGATTGCCCGCCATCCGTGACATGGGCTTCGACGTGCTCTATTTCCCGCCCATTCATCCGATCGGTTCGACCAACCGGAAAGGCCGCAACAACAGCCTGAAAGCAGGGCCAGATGACCCCGGGAGCCCCTATGCCATCGGCTCCGAGGAGGGCGGCCATGATGCCATCCACCCCGAGCTCGGCGAGTTCGAGGATTTCCGCCGGCTGGTGGAGGAGGCAAGCCGGCACGGTCTGGAGATCGCTCTCGACCTGGCGATCCAGGCGTCGCCGGATCACCCCTGGCTGAAGGAGCATCCCGGCTGGTTCGACTGGCGTCCCGACGGCACGATCAAATACGCCGAAAACCCGCCGAAGAAATACGAGGACATCGTCAACGTCGATTTTTATACAAAAGATGCGCTGCCTTCACTATGGGTCGAGCTCAGGGATATCGTCCAGCTTTGGGTGGACCAGGGCGTCAAGCTGTTTCGCGTCGACAATCCGCACACCAAGCCCTTTCCGTTTTGGGAGTGGCTGATCGGCGATATCAGGGCTCGCCATCCCGATGTCGTCTTCCTCTCGGAAGCCTTCACCAAGCCGAAGGTCATGTACCGGCTGGCAAAGATCGGCTTCTCCCAGTCCTATACCTACTTCACCTGGCGCAATGCCAAGTGGGAGCTCGAGCAATATATGCGGGAGCTGACGGAGACGGCGCCGAAGGAATTCTTCCGCCCGCATTTCTTCGTCAACACCCATGATATCAATCCGGATTTCCTGCAGAACGCGCCGCGCCCGGCCTTCCTGATCCGCGCAGCACTTGCCGCTACCCTTTCGGGATTGTGGGGCGTCTATAACGGTTTCGAACTTTGCGAGGGGCGCCCCGATGCCAAGCGCAAGGAATATGCCGACAGCGAGAAATACGAAATCCGCGCCTGGGACTACGACCGGCCGGGCAATATCATCGCCGAAATCCGAACGCTCAATCGCATCCGGAACGAAAACACCGCGCTGCATTCGCATCTCGGGCTGACGCTGCTGAATGCGCGAAATGACAATATCCTGTTCTTCGAGAAGGCGAGCCGTGCCCGCGACAATGTCCTGCTCATCGCCATCAGCCTCGATCCCCACAATTTCCAGCAGAGCGACGTCGAGCTGCCACTCTGGCACTGGTCGCTCGGGGACGGCGGCACGCTGGATGCTGAAGATCTGATCGGCCGGCATCGTTTCAAGTGGACCGGCAAATGGCAGAGCATCAGTCTCAATCCTGAGGTCCTGCCCTATGCGATCTGGCGTATTTACTCAAGGGAGGCATGAATGGACTCGATGAATGCAGATAGCGTGCCGCAGCCGCTCTGGTACAAGGATGCGATCATCTACCAGCTGCACATCAAGTCGTTCTACGACGCCAATGGCGACGGGGTCGGCGACTTCGCCGGCCTGCACCAGAAGCTCGATCACATCGCAGCCCTCGGCGTCAATGCCATCTGGCTTTTACCTTTCTTTCCCTCTCCGCGCCGAGACGATGGCTACGACATCGCCGACTATGGCAGTGTCAGCTCTGATTACGGAACGGTGGAGGACTTCCGGGCTTTCGTCGACGCCGCCCACCAGCGCAATATCCGCGTCATCATCGAACTCGTCATCAATCACACCTCCGATCAGCATCCCTGGTTCCAGCGCGCGCGCCAGGCGCCGGCGGGATCGCCAGAGCGCGACTTCTACGTCTGGTCCGATACCGATCAGAAATTTCCGGAAACGCGGATCATTTTCATCGATACGGAAAAATCCAACTGGACATGGGACGCGGTCGCCGGCGCCTATTACTGGCACCGCTTCTATTCCCATCAGCCCGACCTCAATTTCGATAGCCCCCTTGTCATGGAGGAATTGCTGAGGGTGATGCGCTTCTGGCTGGAAACCGGCATCGACGGTTTTCGTCTCGACGCGATCCCCTACCTCGTCGAGCGCGAGGGGACGATCAACGAAAACCTGCCGGAAACCCACGCGATCCTCAAACGCATACGTGCCGCGCTCGATGCCACCCATCCCGGCGTGATGCTGCTTGCCGAGGCCAATCAATGGCCGGAGGACACACGCGAATATTTCGGAGAGGGTGACGAATGCCACATGGCCTTCCACTTCCCGCTGATGCCGCGCATGTATATGGCCATCGCCAAGGAGGACCGGTTTCCGATCACCGATATCCTGCGCCAGACGCCGGAAATTCCCGATAACTGCCAATGGGCGATCTTCCTTCGCAACCACGACGAGCTGACGCTCGAAATGGTGACCGACGCCGAGCGGGATTATCTCTGGGAGACCTATGCGTCCGACAAACGTGCCCGCATCAATCTCGGTATAAGGCGGCGCTTAGCGCCGTTGATGGAGCGCGACCGCCGGCGGATCGAGCTGATGAACGCGCTTCTTCTCTCGATGCCGGGAACGCCGGTGATCTATTATGGCGACGAGATCGGCATGGGCGACAATATCTATCTCGGCGACCGGGACGGGGTGAGGACGCCGATGCAATGGTCTCCGGACCGCAATGGCGGCTTCTCCAGGACCGACCCGGCGCGCCTCGTCCTGCCGCCGATTGCCGACCCGCTCTACGGTTTCGAGGCCGTCAACGTCGAGGCGCAGAGCACGGATGCCCACTCGCTGCTCAACTGGACGCGCAAGATGCTGGCGCTGCGCGGCAGGCATCCGGCTTTCGGGCGTGGCTCGCTGCGGTTCCTCTCGCCGGAGAACCGCAAGATCCTCGCTTATCTCCGGGAATATGACGGCGAGACGCTGATGTGTGTCGCAAACCTCTCGCGGCTGCCCCAGGCCGTCGAACTCGACCTGTCGAGTTTCGAGGGCCGCGTGCCGATCGAATTGACCGGCATGTCGCCCTTCCCACCGATCGGCCAGCTGACCTATCTGCTGACATTGCCGCCTTACGGCTTCTTCTGGTTCCAGCTGGCGGCCGATGCCGATCCGCCGGCATGGCGCACGGCACCCCCCGAACAGCTTCCCGATCTGGTGACGATGGTCATCCGCCGCGGCCTGCTCGATCTTGTCGATGAACCGGCGCATGCGCGCGTCCTCAGCACCGAAATCCTGCCTGCCTACCTCGCGAAGCGGCGGTGGTTCGGAGCAAAGGATCAGGCGCTTCAGGCAGCATGCCTGATCTCCGCAACGCCCATCCCCTTTGCCGACGGTATCGTTCTCGGCGAATTGGAAGCCGTGCTGCCGAACCACAGCGAATCCTACCAGCTGCCGCTGGCAGTCGCCTGGGACGATGCGCAGCCATCCGCGCTGACCCAGCAACTGGCGCTCGCACGGCTTCGCCAGGGCCGGCGCGTCGGCTTCCTGACAGACGGATTTGCTGTGGAAGCGATGGCGCGCGGCATCCTGCGCGGGCTTGCCGACCGCTCGCGCATCACCGGCCGTACCGGCACTCTCGAATTTCTCGGCACGGAGCGGCTCGACCGCCTCGCCGTTACCGACGATCTCGCGGTCCATTGGCTTTCGGCCGAGCAGTCCAATAGCTCGCTGATCGTCGGCGACGTCGCGATGATCAAACTGATCAGGCACATCTTTCCGGGAATTCATCCGGAGGTCGAGATGACGCGCTATCTCACCCGCGCCGGCTATGAACACACCGCACCCTTGCTCGGCGAGGTCGCGCATACCGATTCCGGCGGACGCCGTTCGACCTTGATCATCGTCCAGGGCGCGATCCGCAATCAGGGCGACGCCTGGAACTGGATGTTGAACAATCTGCGCCGTGGGGCAGACGAACTCGTGCTGAACGACCCGGCCGTCCAACCGGGCGATGACGTCTTTCGGCCGTTGATCAGCTTCGTCGCGATGGTCGGCCTCAGGCTCGGCGAGCTGCATGTCGTGCTCGCCGGGGATGCCGGGGACGAGGCCTTCAGCCCCGTTGTTGCCGGCGACAGCGAGGTCGAAGCGATAAAGAAGGCCGTTGCCGGCGAGGTCGCCTATGCCCTATCGAAGCTCGACGAACGCGCGGAGAATGCCGATCCCGCCATCGACCTGCTTGCGGCACCGCTTCTCGAGCGCCGCTCCGAACTCGTCGAACTCGCCGCGACGCTGGCGGAAAGCGCCCGTAATATGCTGATGACGCGCACGCATGGCGATTTTCATCTTGGCCAGATCCTCGTCAGCGAAGGCGATGCCGTCATCATCGACTTCGAGGGCGAGCCCGCGAAAAACCTGACCGAGCGCCGGGCCAAGACAAACCCGCTGCGCGATGTGGCCGGGCTTTTGAGATCGCTGAGCTATCTCGTGGCCACCGCCCAGCTCGATAACGACGCGGTCATCGAGCACGAGAACGAAGTCCGGCGCGAGGCGATCGCACGCTTCGGGCGCCATGCCGAGGAGGCCTTTCTCGATGCCTATTCGCAGGCGGTCTCCGTATCGAAGGAGCTTGACATGCCACCCGATCAAAGACGGAGGGTTCTCGATGCCTTTCTTCTCGAAAAGGCCGCCTATGAGATCGCTTATGAGGCCCGCAACAGGCCGAAATGGCTTCCGATCCCGCTATCCGGCTTTGCCGAGATCGTATCGAGTCTGGCGGGGGTCAAGGCATGAATGTTGAGCGCTCGGAACTCCTGGCGGGCATCGGACAGGATGCGCTATGGGCCTTGATCGAGGGGCGCCATGGCGATCCCTTTTCGATCCTCGGCCCCCACGAAAGCGGCGGCATGACGATCGTGCGGGTATATCTGCCTGGCGCGGAAGCGGTCGATCTCATCGAGGCGGCGAGCGGTCGGGTGGTGGCGCCGTTCAGCATCGCCCACCCGTCCGGCCTGTTTGCAGCGGCCGCCGCATCGAGGACAGGATACCGGCTGCGGATCACATGGCCGGATGCAGTGCAGATCACCGAGGATCCCTACAGTTTCGGCCTGCTGCTCGGAGAGCTCGACCTCCATCTGATATCGGAGGGCACCCACTATAGTCTGAGCCGGACGCTCGGCGCGGTGGCGATGTCGATCGAGGGTGTATCGGGCGTTCGTTTCGCCGTGTGGGCTCCGAATGCGCGCCGCGTCTCGGTCGTCGGCGACTTCAACGCCTGGGATGGGCGACGAAACCCGATGCGGCTGAGACAGTCGGCGGGCGTCTGGGAGCTGTTTATCCCCCGGCTGGCACCCGGCGAAAGATACAAGTTTGAGATCGTCGATGCTGAGGGGACCTGCCTGCCGCAGAAGGCCGATCCGGTGGCAAGGGCGAGTGAGGCCGCTCCGTCCACCGCCTCCATCGTCGCATCGTCGACGCCGTTTCGATGGACCGATGACGGCTGGATGAAGGGCCGGTCCCGGCAAGACAGGCTGGAAGGTGCGTTCTCGGTCTATGAGGTGCACGTCGGCTCCTGGCTTCGCGATCAAAAGGACGGCAACAGGTCGCTCGACTG
Source organism: Rhizobium sp. 10PS4 (assembly GCF_032464805.1). Lineage (NCBI taxonomy): Bacteria > Pseudomonadati > Pseudomonadota > Alphaproteobacteria > Hyphomicrobiales > Rhizobiaceae > Rhizobium > Rhizobium sp. 10PS4. Next base: position 499,817 of record NZ_JAWDIW010000001.1, read on the forward strand.
GGTCGAACTCAGCCAGCGGCTGGTTCCCTATGTCAGCGACATGGGATTCACCCATATCGAGCTGCTTCCGATCATGGAGCATCCGTTCGGCGGCTCCTGGGGCTATCAGCCGCTCGGCCTGTTCGCTCCGACTGGCCGATATGGCACGCCTGAGGATTTCGCCTATTTCGTCGACCGGTGCCATGGCGCCGGGCTCGGCGTCATTCTCGACTGGGTGCCGGCCCATTTTCCCACCGACGTCTGGGGGCTTGCCCGCTTCGACGGCAGCGCGCTTTACGAGCACGAAGATCCGCGCGAAGGCTTTCACCGCGACTGGAACACGCTGATCTACAATCTCGGCCGCAACGAGGTGAAAGGGTTCCTGATCGCCAGCGCGCTGGAATGGCTGGAGCGCTACCATATCGACGGTTTGCGGGTCGACGCCGTTGCCTCGATGCTCTACCGCGACTACAGCCGCAATGAGGGCGAATGGATTCCCAACCAATATGGCGGTCGCGAGAATCTGGAAGCCGTCGAATTCTTCAAGCATCTGAACAGCATCATTCACGAGCGCTGCCCGCACGCGATGACGATCGCCGAAGAATCCACTGCCTGGCCAGGCGTAACAAAGCCACCGGAGCAAGGGGGGCTGGGCTTCGACATCAAATGGAACATGGGCTGGATGCATGACAGCCTGAGCTACATCAAGAAGGATCCGGTGTACCGGAGCTATCACCACGGCACGATGACCTTCGGCATGATCTATGCCTATTCCGAACGCTTCATTCTGCCAATTTCACATGACGAGGTCGTCTACGGAAAGGGCTCGCTGCTGACGAAGATGCCGGGCGACGAATGGGAGAAATTCGCCAATCTGCGCAGCTATCTCGCCTTCATGTGGGGCCATCCCGGCAAGAAGCTCTTGTTCATGGGGAGCGAAGTCGCCCAGCCTAGCGAATGGAACCATGACGGGTCGGTGACCTGGGATGTGCTGGACCGGCCTCAGCATGTGGGGATCCAGCGGCTGGTGAAGGATCTGAACGGCCTTTACGGGGACGAGCCGGCATTGCAGTTCGGCGACTTTCATCCCGAGGGTTTCGAATGGGCGGCAGCCGACGACGCCGTCAATTCCGCCCTCGGAATGCTCCGTTATGGGCCCGATCGCGCTTCGTCGGTGCTGGTCATGTCGAATTTCACGCCGGTGCCGCGTTACGGTTACAGGATCGGTGTGCCCAGCGACGGTGTGTGGATCGAGCGGATGACGACGGATGCGCGGGAATATGGCGGCTCGGGCCTGGTCAACGGCGCGGTGTCGACTGAACCCGTGCCCGCCCACGGCAGGTCCGTCTCCCTGTCGCTGACGCTGCCGCCGCTGTCGACGATCTTTCTGCAAGGGCCGTCGCCATGAGGCTTTAGCCCTTGCCTTTTCATTCGGTGTGCGGAGCCGGATGAATGAAAGGCCAAGGGCTCGCCTCGGATCCCTTCTCGATGGGAACCTCGATGAGAACAGGTTCGTCGAGAGATAGGGCTTCCTCGATCGCATCTTTCAATTCGCCAGGGCTCGTCACCTTGAATGCTCGAATGCCGAAGCTCTCGCCAAGCGCGACAAAGTCCGGATTGGTGAGCTCCGAGCCAAGATAACGGCCTTTATACGCCTGCTTCTGGTCACGCAGTACGTTGCCGTAGGCCGAATTGTTGAAGACGATGGCGATGACATTGATCTTATGCTGGACGGCGGTAGCAAGTTCCTGAACCCCGAACATGAAGCCACCATCGCCGGAAACTGAAATAACGGCCTTGTCGGGATTGGCGACTTTCACGCCCAAGGCCGTGTTGAAGCCGAAACCCAGATTGTCCTGATAACCGCATGTGACGTACTGACGAGGGGCATAGACCGGGAATGCAAATCGGGCGGTAAAGCCCATCTGGCAGATTTCCTCGACGAAGAAGCCGTCCCTTGGCAGGGCTTGGCGAATGGCATCGAGATAGGCGAGTTGCGGCTGCACTGCCGAGAAGCGAGACCTTGCCTTTTCGTTGAGTTCGGCAAATTCGCGCGTGCGATCCTTGCGGCTGGAACCTGCCAGCGCATCGAGCAGAGCCTGCGTTCCCTCCTTGGCATCCGAGACGATGCCGACATCGGGCTTGAGACGGACCATCTCGGTTGGATCGATATCGATGCGGATCACCTTGAGATCCTTGGGAAGCCACTTCCATCGCATGAACTGCAATTCCAGCCGGCTGCCGATCCCGATCAGAACATCAGTATTCTTCCAATATTCGTAGGCGGCGACGAAATTCAGGTAGTTGGGGTGATCGTCGGCGACGATGCCCTTGCCGGAGCGATGGGACGTGACGGGCGACTGCAGCAATTCCGCAAGAGCAGCGATTTCCGCTCCAGCATCCACTGCGCCGCCACCAACCATGATCATCGGGTTGCCGGCACCTGATATCAGTGCCGCCGCGGCAGCGACCTGATCAGGGTTGACGGCCGGATGAGGTGCTCTCGTGCCGACCGGCAGATCGGTTTCCGGGCCGAATTGCCCGAACACGTCCCATGGCGCTTCGACCGCTCCTGGACCCTGGCGGCCGGAGAGCATTTTGGCGACGACCCCGGCCGTGACAGGACCGGTTTCGGACTGGTGATTGATCCGCTCCGCCGTTTTCGTAATTCCGCGCATCGTCGCGAGCTGATCCGGCAGTTCGTGCAACTGTCCTCTGCCTTGACCGATCAGGTGGGACATGATGTTGCCGGTGATGCACAGCACCGGGGTATTGGCGCCGTAAGCGGTGCAGAGAGCTGCGCCGGAATTGAGGACGCCTGGGCCCGGAACGACGGTATAGGCGCCGATCTGGCCGGTGGACTTGGCATAGCCATAGGCCATGTAACCGGCGCCCTGCTCGTGCCTGGTGTGAATGAACCGAATTTTGTCACCGGCACCGTAGAGGGCATCGTTAAAATCATACATGTGGGCACCCGGGATGCCGAATACGGTGTCGATCCCATGGGCGACGAGTGAACGAGTCATCGCCTGACCGGTCGTTTCTTTCCCGCTCATTTCAGGCAGCCTTCGGCCCGGAGCGCCGCGACGATGACGCCGGCATCGGCCGGCTGCATGCCTGCAAGGTTCAGACGTCCGGAGTCGGCCATGTAGATGCCGTGTTTGGCGCGCAGGGCCGCGGCCGTTTCCCTAGACATGGAAAGATTGGAGAACAGGCCGCGTTGACGGCTGATGAAGGCGAGATCCGGCGCGGCGGCGGCGAGCGCCGCACGATTGCTGTTGACACGCTCGCACATCTCCTCGAGCTCAGCGCGCCACATGGCTGACATCTCTTCGCTTTCGAGAATGGTCCTGACGACCGCGGCTCCATGATCGGGCGGCATGGACCAGTTCACTCGAGCAAGTGCCGCCATGTTACTTTCGGCCTTACTGAGGGCATCCCCATTGCGGGCCATGACATAGAGCGCGCCGACACGCTCGCGATAAAGACCGAAATTCTTGTCGCAGGAATAGGCGATCAGCGCCTCATCGACCGCCTCGAGGATCAAGCGCGTTGGCGCGGCGTCCTGTTCGAGGTCGTCGCCGAGGCCTTGATAGGCGAGATCGATGAACGGTACCAGCCGATGCGCAACAAGAATCTCGGTAATCTGTCGCCACTGTTCCATGGTGAAATCGATGCCGGTCGGGTTGTGGCAGCAACCGTGAAGCAGCACGACGTCGCCTTCCCGAGCGGAAGACAAGGCGGCGACCACGCTTTCGAATTTCACCTGCTGCGACATCAGGTCAACGAAAGCGTACTCCTTTACCGGCAAGCGCGCTGAGCTGAGGATCGGCGCATGATTTGGCCAGCTTGGCGTCCCGAGCAGAACCTTTGCTGACGGATTTGCCGCTTGGATGAGCTCAGCGCCGAGACGCAGGGCGCCGCTTCCACCGGGTGTCTGAATGCCGACAAGGCGTTGAGCAAACTTCTGCGATTTTCCGAAGATGATGGGCTGCAGGAGGCGCACGAATTGCAGGTCACCTTCCGGGCCAAGATATTTCTTGCTGTCCTGGGTCTCCAGGAGAAGCTGCTCCGCTGCCTTTACAGCACGCATGACCGGCGTGCGTCCCATGGAGTCACGATAAACCCCAACCCCCAGGTCGATTTTCCCGGGGCGATCGTCGGCCTGGAAGGCCTTGATGAGTGCAAGCAGGCTGTCGGCTGGCCGACTGTTCAGTTCGCCAAACACAAGTCCACCTCGTTTCCGTAATTCTGGCTCGCAGACTAGCTGAACTTTCGCGACGAATTTCTGCGATTATCTCCCTGTAACGGCGCATCTATGCAGACAATCAGCGCGATATGGTTATAATGTGCAGAAATTCACCGTCCGAGGAGGGTGGCCATGCTTGACCCGTTCGATATCAAATTGCTCGCCGCTCTCCAGCAAAACAGCGAGCTCACGCAGAGCGAACTCTCTCAGAAGGTCAATCTCTCCGCGACCCAGTGCGCACGCCGTTTGGAAAGGCTGCGTAACGAGCAATATATCCAGAGTGTCGTCGCCATCCTCAATCCCGTGAAGCTGGGTTTCACTGTCGTCGCTCATACGCTCGTCAGCCTCAGAGCGCATACGGAAGGTGGAAACGAGCAGCTTCATCGTTTCATCGAGACCGCGCCGGAGATCCTGGAATGCTATTCGCAGACCGGTGACGCCGACTTTCTGATGAAGGTCATGACGCGCGACCTCGAACATCTCAGCCAATTTCTCGAAAGAATGATCCGGGTCACTGACAATCTGGCATCGGTGAAGTCAAGCATCGTCCTCAAGACACTGAAAAAGACGACCGCTTTGCCATTGCAGATCGTGAAGTGAGAGCTGCTCTCACCTGAGATAATGGATATGCGGACGCGAGTGATAGGGTGAGGCTTCGATGCGAGCTTCGACGGAGAAGACGTCGCGCAGAAGATCTTCGCTCAACACGTCCTGCGGCGGGCCGGAGGCGACGATCCTGCCCTGCTGCAGGATGATCAGCTCATCGCAGAACATAGCGGCATGGTTGAGATCGTGCAGGGCGACGATGCTGGTGATCGGCAGGCCGGAGACGAGCCGCATCAGGCCGATCTGGTGCTGGATATCGAGATGGTTTGTCGGCTCGTCTAGGATCAGTTCCTGAGGCGACTGGGCAAGCGCCCTGGCGATATGGGTGCGCTGCTTTTCACCGCCCGACAGGCTTTGCCAGCGATCGTCGCGTTTCTCCGCCATGCCGGCGCGCGCCAGCGCCTCTTCGACCGCCTCTTCGTCGGCCCGCGTCCAGCCCGAGAACATCGACCGGTGCGGAAACCTTCCGAGCTTGACGACGTCGACCACCTTCAGATTGGCATTCGTCGTGGCGTGCTGCTCGACGAAGGCGACCCGCCGGGCAATCGAGCGGCGGCTGATCGTGCTGATATCGCTGCGGTCGAGCGTGACGCGGCCGGAATGCGGCCGCTTCAGGCCGGCCAGAAGACGCAGCAGCGAGGTCTTGCCCGAGCCGTTCGGCCCGAGCAGGCCGAGCATCCTGCCCGGCGGCGCTTCCAGCGAAACGCCGTCGAGAATGGTTTTCCTGCCAATCTTCCAGGTGAGGTTGTCGGCCTTGATGCTCATGACACGCGCTGGAACCGGTAGAGGATAATTGAGAAGAAGGGAACGCCGACCAAGGCGGTGACGACGCCGATCGGCAGGATCTGGCCGGGAATGAGGGCACGTGCGGCGATGTCGGCGAATACCATGAAGATCGCCCCTGCGATGGCGCAGGCCGGCAGGAGACGAATGTGGAGCGGCCCGACGATGAAGCGGGCGACATGCGGCACGACGAGGCCGACGAAGCCGATCGAGCCCACCATGCTGACGATCGTCGCCGTCATCATCGCGGTCAGCGCGAAAAGTGCCATGCGGGCGCGCCCGACATTGACGCCGAGCGAGGATGCCGCTTCGTCGCCGAAAGCGAAGGCGTCGAGCACGCGGGCGTAGAACAGACAGGCGGCGAGGCCGAACCCGACGACGACCGAGACCAGCGCGAATTCCGGCCAGCGCACGCCGCCGAAACTGCCGAGCAGCCAGAACATGACGTCGCGGGCCTGCTGCGCATTGGCCGAGGTGGTGACGATATAGGAGGTCGTGGCGTTGAAAAGCTGTGAAGCGGCGACACCGGCAAGGATGGTGCGATCCGCTCCGCCGCGCGTGCCGTTCGACAGGAGGGCGACGAAAAAGAAGGCTGCGAAGGCGCCGGCAAACGCGCCGGCGGAAAGCGAGACCGCGCCCGAGCCGATCCCTAGGATGACAATCGCGACGGCGCCGGTAGAGGCGCCGGCGGAGATGCCGAGCACATAGGGTTCGGCAAGCGGGTTGCGCAGCAACGACTGCATGATGGCGCCCGACAGCGCCAGACCCGCGCCGCAGAAGGCGGCCACGACCGCCCGGCTGAGCCGATAATCCCAGATGACGGTCTCATGGATGCGGTTCAGTTCGACCGCGGTCCATCCCAGCCGGTTGGTGACGGCCGAAAACGTGGTTGCAAGCGGGATCGGCAGGTCGCCGATCCCGACGCTGACGCCGATGGCGATAGCGATGAGGCAGAAAGAGGCGAGGAGCAGTGCGAGGACGGCTCCCAGCTGCCGGAAGATACGGCCCGCTTCCGTCACTTCAACAGACCGAGAGCCTTCAGCTGGCCGGCCACCTGCTCAGCGCCGTAGACCGTGCGGACGGTCGGGTTCATGGCCTGGCCGTCCATGATCACGATCGCCTTGTTCTTGACGGCAGGGATCTGGCTGACGGCCGGATCGGTGTTCAGGAAATCGATCTTGGCCTCCGGCTTGTCGAGCTCCCAGCGGTTACGGTCGAGACTGGCGACGACGATGACGTCGGGATTGGAGGCGATGATGCCTTCCCAGCCGAGCGTCGGCCATTCCGCTTCCGCTGATATCGCATTGTGTCCGCCGAGCAGGTCGGCGATAAAGCCGGACGCGCTGTTCTTGCCGCCGAGATAGGCGTCGGCCGACGGGCTGGGGCTGGAGAACCAGAAGACGTAGGAAAGGTTCTTGCCGTCCTTCGAAACGCTGGAGCGAAGCTTGGCTTCGCGCGCCTTGAAGTCGGCGATCAGCGCCTGACCGCGATCAGCGACGTCGAAGATCTGCGAGAGTTCTTCGATCTCCTTGTAGAGAAGATCCATGTTCCACAGCTCGGCGCGGCTGCCGTACTGGTCCTGGACGTCCTTGGTGCTGAGGCAGGTGCTGGGCGAGAGATAGGTCGCGACGCCCACCTTGTCGAAATCCTCGCGCTTGGCGACCTTGCTGTTCGGCCCGACCAGGCTCGGCAGAGCCACCGCCACGAAATCGGGATTTTCGGCGAGGATCGATTCGAAGGTCGGCATCTCGACGGTCAGAAGCTTGACCTTGGCATTGGCTTCTGCAAGCTGCGGCAGGACCTTGCTCGGCCAGAAGGCCGTGCCGGCCATCTTGTCCTCGAGGCCGAGCAGCAGCAGGATTTCAGCGCTGTTTTGGCCGAGGCCGATCGCCCGTTCGGGCGCCTTCCGGAAAGTCACCTGAGCGCCGCAGTTTTCCAAGATCAGCGGGTAGGTCGTCGAACCGGCCAAAGACGGATTTGCGGCAAGGCCGATGATGGCGGAGAGGCCGCAGGCGGCCAGAAGCGATTTGAGGCTGGTCACGAAGAAATTCCCGGTGCGTGAGTATATCCGGCCGCCGTATAGCCTCAGAAACGGGCAGAAAACAAGACCAGACAAATCAACTTATCGCAAAATTGGCAGTGCATTGTTGCGGGGCAGCGTGCCATCGCTCATTGAACTGTAGCCGCGTTCGCCGTCTAAACAGGGCCGACCGGTGACAGCGACTTGCCGTAGACTTCGAGGATCGCGGCGATCTCCTTGAGGACGCCGGAGAGTGGAAGCGTGCCCTTTCTGTTGAACGCCATGTCGTCACGTTCGAAAAGGGCAAGGCAGATCTCGCTGGAATCGTGGCGCGACTGGTAGGCGAGACCGTCCGGCCGGTCGGCATGGTCCCAAAGCGCGTCGGTCCAAAGGCCGCATGGTTCGTAAGGGCCGGTGGAAATGGCATTATCGGTGCCGAGCGCCTGCAGGCCGGTTCCGTGCATGCGCACGATCCTCAGCGGTCTGATACAGCTGAGTTCACTAATGGCGCGGGTGGTGATTTCGGTCATCGACACCATCAACCGCTGGGGATTGCGCAGGATCGTTTCCGCAACCGCTCCCCTGCGGCTCATCCCGACATAGAGAATTCCGAAACGTCCGCTGGCGCTGTCGAAATGATTGGTGGCGGCAATCCCGGGGCCGGGTCCAAAGAAGATGGGATCGAGACGCGTCCGATGGACCCTATGGAGAACCTGCCCGGCCGAAATGAGGTCGATCGGCAATGGCGAATGGGCGAGCCAAGGGGTCGGGGGCGGTGCACCTCCCGACGGCCCTCTGCCTGCATTTGCCGGCATCAGGCAAAGCCGTCGGAGGTTTCAATCCAGATCAGACGCCGGACTGCTTCACGATCACCGTCGCGGAGCGCCTGCAGGGCTGTCCGACCACCGAGAACCGTATCGGCAGCGAGCAGAAAATCCAATGCGATCCAGGGACCGGCGGCGGCAAAACCACGCACGACGTCGGAAATCCCCCCGATCACCTCACCTTGATCCAGCTGGCAGAGCGGATAGCGCCAGTCGCTGCCCTCGCGTACGGCAAGCAGCGTGCCAGCCCGCCGCCTCTTGTCGACGGCTTGTCTGCTGATGCCGAGGATCCGTCAGGCGTCTTCGGCTGACATCGTCCCGCCGGCCCGTTCGACGAGATTTTGCCGATGCTCGACGTTGCGAGCCAGTGCTGGAACCAGCGGATCGAGATCGTTTATCGCCGAGCCCACCATATCCGAGCGGCTGAGAAGCTGCGCCAACGATCCGGCGTCGGTCGGGGCTGAAAGCGCATCGGCCAGGTCCTTTGCCGGCACATTCGCCGAAATGCGCTCCAGCGCCGATGTCGCACGTCGAAGAAACGCGGTCCTGATGGAATTCGGCTCTTCCTGCACTGTGACGGGACCGGATGCGTGGCGGGCCATTGAGCGGCTCCTCGGTTGACAAGGTATTTGTATAGTTATGATGGTATGAAGTCAGCCAAGGGCAGGTGCCCGAAGCGAACTCGCCCCGATGTCGACAGCATCAGGGTAAGCCTTCGAATATGTTCAGCTCAGCCTTCCCACGAGCTTGGCATAGTCTGAAAATGTCAACCGTTCGCCTTTCCTGCCTGCCTCCTCGGCGAGCTGCAGCACACGAATGGGGAACAGGATCGCGGCGCGGTTGGCATCCGACAGTTCGTGGTCGTCATCCTCTTCGACTGCCTTCTTGGCTTTCGAGAGCGCGGCATTGAGTTCCTCGCTGGTAAGCAGTTCCTTCTCGACGATCGCATCGCATATCGACGCCATCGCCATGATCAGGCCCTTGAGCTGGAGGTTGGCCGTATTCATGAGAACTCCGAGAAAAAACGAGGGGATCTGCGACGATGGCGCTCCGGCGCATCGCCGATAGCGCCGCAGACACATTGCTACGTCAGTCCGATTGAACTGGCCGGATCGTGTCGACGGCGACGGCACCGTCGACGATCCCGCGCGTGACATCGCGCCTGTTCCGATCGATCTCGATGACGGTGTAGAGCTTGTCGTCCCGAAAGGCGCTGGCATTGACCGTCGTCACATCCTCGGCGGGAGCTGCATCCACTTCCATGAAGTCGAGCTCGCCCGCCGCTGCGACGATCCTGGCGTCACCCGGCGTTCTGGCGGCGACGACGACGGTACCATGTCCGGGGGAATTGTCCCATCGCGGATCGTCGGGTTCGGCGATCGGCTCCAGCCGATAGATGTTGAGCATCTCGCCGCCGGCGTCGGGCGAAGCTTGCGCAGCCGCGTCCTCGATTTGCGCCTGGCTCTCGACCGACTTTCCGAAAGTGGTCCGGCTGGTCGCGTTGTTGATCTCTTCCTTGCCTGTCCTTGAGACGTTCGACATGTCGCTCTCCATTGTCAGGACGGAAACGACAGCCGGCAGCAAAGTGTTCCCCGCGCACGAAAAACCGCAAATTCCGCCGAGACGGTTTCCGGCGAGCATTTCCGATATCTGCAACTATCAGGCTCATTTTGGGCGGTGAATCATGTTAGGGTGGACGCGGGATGGCCCATACCATTTTCTGAGTTGAGCGCTAAATTACCGATCGTCGAAGAGGGGGATTTTCGTGAGCAACCAAACCAGCGAATTCGCGCGCGACAGCGTTGCGGTAGACAGCCTCAATGGGCACGACCCAAAAACAATGGCGTTCGACGACGCCAGCGCGCTTCTGGAAGTCCTTGTCGCGGTCCGGCGCGGCGACTTTTCCGTACGGATGCGGTCCGACCTGACGGGTCTCACCGGCAAGGTCGCCGATGCCCTCAACGACATCATCGCCGCCAATCAGCGCATGGCCCAGCAGCTCGAGCATGTCGGGCAGGTGGTCGGCCGGGACGGGCGAACGAGCACACGCGTACGCTTCGGCCTGTCGGACGGCTCCTGGTCCGAAATGGAAGGATCGATCAACGGTCTGATCGACGATCTCCTATGGCCGACGACCGCCGTCACGCGCACAATCACAGCGGTCGCCAAGGGAGATCTCTTGCAGACCGTGCCGCTGGATGTCGACGGGCGGCCGCTCAAAGGCGAGTTCCTGCGCTCGGCCGATATCGTCAATACGATGATCAAGCAGCTGAGCGTCTTCACATCGGAAGTGACACGCGTCGCCCGCGAGGTTGGCACGGACGGAAAACTCGGCGGACAGGCGCAGGTTCCGGAAGTGACGGGCGTCTGGAAGGACCTCACCGAAAGCGTGAACTCGATGGCATCGAACCTGACGGCGCAGGTGCGCAACATCGCCGACGTCACGATTGCCGTTGCGAACGGCGACCTTTCCAAGAAGATCACCGTCGATGTACGCGGCGAAATCCTGCAGCTCAAGGAGGCGATCAACACCATGGTCGACCAGCTGAGGTCCTTCGCCTCGGAAGTGACTCGTGTTGCCCGCGAGGTCGGCACCGAAGGCAAACTCGGCGGACAGGCGCTGGTGCCTGGCGTTGCCGGCACCTGGAAGGACCTGACCGACAGCGTCAACGCCATGTGCGGCAACCTGACGGCGCAGGTCCGCAACATTGCCCAGGTGACCACGGCCGTGGCGCGCGGCGACCTGTCGCGCAAGATCACCGTCGACGTCTCGGGCGAAATCCTCGAGCTGAAGGAGACCATCAACACGATGGTCGACCAACTGAACGGCTTTGCCGGCGAGGTGACGCGCGTGGCGCGTGAAGTCGGCACCGAAGGTCGGCTCGGTGGCCAGGCGCAGGTGCCAGGCGTCGCCGGCACCTGGAAGGACCTCACTGATAACGTCAATTCCATGGCCTCGAACCTGACCGCGCAGGTGCGCAACATTGCCGAGGTCTCGACTGCGATCGCCAATGGCGACCTGTCGAAGAAGATCACGGTGACAGTGTCGGGTGAAATCCTCGAGCTGAAGGAGACGATCAACACGATGGTCGATCAGCTGAACGCCTTCGCTTCAGAAGTGACGCGCGTGGCCCGCGAAGTGGGCACCGAAGGACGGCTCGGCGGCCAGGCCAATGTGCGCGGCGTCGCCGGCACCTGGAAGGATCTGACCGAAAACGTCAATTCGATGGCCGGCAACCTGACGGCGCAGGTCCGCAATATCGCGGACGTCTCGACCGCCATTGCCAATGGCGACCTGTCGAAGAAGATCACCGTCGACGTGAAGGGCGAAATCCTCGAACTGAAAGAAACCATCAACACGATGGTGGACCAGTTGAACGCGTTTGCTTCGGAAGTGACCCGTGTTGCCCGCGAAGTCGGAACGGAGGGCCGGCTCGGCGGCCAAGCTAATGTGCGCGGCGTTGCCGGCACCTGGAAGGACCTGACCGACAGCGTCAACTCCATGGCCTCCAACCTGACCGGGCAGGTGCGCAACATCGCCGAAGTCGCGACCGCCGTCGCCCAAGGAGACCTTTCCAAGAAGATCACCGTCACCGTGTCGGGGGAAATCCTCGAACTGAAAGAGACCATCAACACGATGGTCGATCAGTTGAACGGCTTTGCCGGCGAGGTGACGCGCGTGGCGCGCGAGGTCGGCACCGAAGGGCGGCTCGGCGGCCAGGCGAACGTGCTCGGCGTCGCTGGCACCTGGAAGGACCTGACCGACAGCGTCAATTCCATGGCGGGCAACCTGACGGCGCAGGTGCGCAACATCGCCGAAGTTTCGACCGCGATCGCCAATGGCGACCTGTCGAAGAAAATCACGGTTTCGGTCTCGGGGGAAATCCTTGAGCTCAAGGAAACGCTGAACACCATGGTCGATCAGCTGAACCGCTTCGCTTCCGAAGTCACGCGCGTCGCGCGCGAAGTCGGCACCGAGGGCAAGCTCGGCGGCCAGGCGCAGGTGCCGGGTGTTGCAGGCACCTGGAAGGACCTCACTGAAAACGTCAACTCCATGGCCTCCAACCTCACCGGTCAGGTCAGAAACATCGCCGAAGTCACCACGGCCGTGGCGCGCGGCGACCTGTCGCGCAAGATCACCGTCGACGTGAAGGGGGAAATCCTCGAACTGAAGAACACCATCAATACGATGGTGGACCAGCTCAACGCCTTTGCCGGTGAAGTGACGCGCGTCGCCCGCGAAGTCGGCACCGAAGGCAAGCTCGGCGGCCAGGCGCAGGTGCCTGGTGTCGCCGGCACCTGGAAGGACTTGACCGACAGCGTCAACTCCATGGCCGGCAACCTGACGGCGCAGGTGCGCAACATCGCCGAGGTGGCCACCGCGATCGCCAACGGTGACCTGTCGCGCAAGATCACGGTCGACGTGCGCGGGGAAATCCTGCTCTTGAAGGATACGCTGAATACCATGGTCGATCAGCTTCGCTCCTTTGCCGGCGAAGTGACGCGTGTCGCCCGCGAAGTCGGGACCGATGGCAGGCTCGGCGGCCAGGCCGTCGTTCCCGGTGTCGCCGGCACCTGGAAGGACCTTACAGATAACGTCAACCTGCTCGCCGCCAATCTGACGACCCAGGTTCGAAACATCGCCGAAGTCACGACGGCCGTGGCGCGCGGCGACCTGTCGCGCAAGATCACCGTCGACGTGAAGGGGGAAATCCTCGAACTGAAGAACACCATCAACACGATGGTGGACCAGCTCAACGCCTTTGCCGGCGAAGTGACGCGCGTCGCCCGCGAAGTCGGCACCGAAGGCAAGCTCGGCGGCCAGGCGCAGGTGCCTGGTGTTGCCGGCACATGGAAGGACCTGACCGACACCGTCAACGTCATGGCCGCCAACCTGACCGAACAGGTCCGCGGCATCGTCAAGGTGGTGACGGCGGTGGCGAACGGCGACCTCAAGCAGAATCTCACCGTCGCATCGAAGGGTGAGGTGGCCGCCCTTGCCGAAACCATCAACAACATGACCAACACGCTCGCGACCTTTGCCGACCAGGTGACCACGGTTGCGCGTGAGGTGGGCGTGGAAGGCCGCCTCGGCGGTCAGGCGAATGTTCCAGGCACCGCGGGAACCTGGAAGGATTTGACTGGCAACGTCAACCTGCTTGCGGCCAACCTGACGACGCAGGTGCGCGCCATCGCCGAGGTGGCGACCGCCGTCACCAAGGGCGACCTGACGCGCTCGATCAAGGTCGACGCGCGCGGTGAAGTGGCCGAGCTCAAGGACAACATCAACACGATGATCGACAACCTCAGGCTCACCACCGAGCGCAACACCGAGCAGGACTGGCTGAAGACCAACCTTGCGCGCTTCACCAACATGCTGCAGGGGCAGCGCGATCTGACGCTGGTCGGCAAGATGCTGCTGTCGGAGCTGGCGCCGCTGGTTGGCGCCCATCAAGGGGTCATCTACCAGGTGGATGCCGACGAGCGGCAGCCGGTCCTGTCGCTGCTGTCCGTCTACGCGAAAGGCGGCGAGGCGGCGCACCCGGCCCGGCTCGAATTCGGCCAGGGACTTGTCGGCCAGTGCGCCAGCGACGCCCGCCGCATCCTGGTGACCGACCTTCCCGACAACGTCGTTCCGATAAGCTCCGGCGTGTTCACGACCCTGCCGAGAAGCGCCATCGTGCTGCCGGTGCATTTCGAGGGGCAGGTGAAGGCGGTGATCGAGCTTGCCTCCGTAGGCGAATTCACCGAATTGCAGCTGTCCTTCCTCGACCAGTTGACGACATCGATTGGCATCGTCCTCAACTCGATCGAAGCGACCATGCAGACCGAAGGCCTGCTCAAACAGTCCCAGCAGCTCGCCGCCGAGCTTCAGACGCAGCAGCGCGAGTTGCAGCAGACCAACGAGCAGCTCGGGCAGAAGGCGCAGCAGCTGGAGGAGCGCAACGTCGAAGTCGAGGCGAAGAACCAGGAGATCGAGCAGGCCCGGCGCGCGCTGGAAGAAAAGGCAACCGAGCTGGCGCTGACATCGAAGTACAAATCCGAATTCCTCGCCAACATGTCGCACGAGCTGCGCACGCCTTTGAATTCAATCCTCATTCTCGGCCAGCAGCTGGGGGAAAACCCGGATGGCAACCTCTCGGGCAAACAGGTCGAGTTTGCAAAGACCATCCATGGCGCGGGCACCGATCTGCTGAACCTGATCAGCGACATCCTCGACCTGTCGAAGATCGAGTCCGGAACGGTCTCGGTCGATGCCGAGGAGATCTCCGTCAGCAGCCTGCTCGAAGTCATGGCCCGGCCGTTCCGGCATGAAGCCGAAAATCGCAACCTGTCGTTTGCGGTCGAGGTTGGCGCCGATATCACCAAGAGCATCATCACGGATTCGAAGCGCCTGCAGCAGATCCTCAAGAACCTGCTGTCGAACGCCTTCAAATTCACCGCACAGGGCGGTGTGACGCTTCGCGTCGCATCGGCAACGAGCGGCTGGTCGTCCGACCATCCCTCGCTCAAACACGCGCCTTCGGTCATCGCCTTCGAAGTCGTCGATACCGGCATCGGCATACCACCTGAAAAGCAGCGCATCATTTTCGAGGCGTTCCAGCAGGCGGATGCCTCGACAAGCCGCAAATATGGCGGCACCGGCCTTGGCCTGGCGATCAGCCGCGAACTGGCAAACCTGCTCGGTGGCGAGATCCAGTTGCGCAGCACCCCTGGTGTCGGCAGCACCTTCGTTCTCTACCTGCCGCTCACCTATGTCGGCGCCGGCGCGGTTGCGCCGAAAGCCGTTCCGCCGGCAAATGTCGTGGAATTCGCCGAGGCGGCAGCAAACCGCCGCGCCGAAAAGCCGGCTGAACATGTCGAAGACGATCGCCATCAGATAGCGGCCGGCGACTCGGTGCTGCTCGTCGTCGAGGACGATGCGCATTACGCCCGCGTCCTGGTGGATCTTGCCCGCGACAATGGATTCAAGGTTCTGGTGGCGATGCGCGGCAGCGATGCGCTCGCACTCGCGCAGGACTACAGGCCGGCGGCGATCTCGCTCGACATCTTTCTGCCCGACATGCTCGGCTGGACGGTGCTGAGCCAGCTCAAGCAGAATCCGCAGACGCGGCATATTCCGGTCCAGATCATCAGCCTCGACGAGGATCGTCAGCACGGGCTGACCCGCGGCGCCTTCGCCTTCATGAGCAAGCCGACGACGCCGGAAGGCCTCGGCAAGGCACTGTCGCGATTGAAGGCCTATGCACAACCGCGCCGCAAGCATCTGCTGCTCGTGGAAGACAACGAAGCCGAGCGTCTGAGTGTCACCGCCCTTCTCGGACATGACGACATCGACATCACCAGCGTCGGCTCCGGATCCGATGCTCTCGCCGCCCTTCGGCAGAATTCCACCGACTGCGTGGTGCTCGACCTTTCCCTTCCCGACATGTCCGGCTTCGACGTGCTGGAGCAGATACGCGACGACGCCGAGATCGGCGAGGTGCCGGTGGTCGTGTTCACCGGCCGGGAGCTTTCCGCCGAGGAAGACGCGGCGCTGCACAGCATGGCGCGCAGCGTCGTGGTGAAGGGGGTGGAGTCGCCCGAACGTCTCCTGGATGAGACGGCCCTGTTCCTGCACCGGGTGGTCGCCGACCTGCCGGCCGCAAAGCAGGCGACGCTGCAAGAACTGCACAGCTCGGACGAGGATCTGGTCGGCGAGACCGTGCTGCTCGTCGACGACGACGCCCGCAACATCTTCGCGCTGAGCAGCGTTCTCGAACGCCGGGGAATGAGAGTCCTGACCGCGACGACCGGCAGTGAAGCCATCGACGTCATCAACAACGAACCCTCTGTGGCGATCGTGCTGATGGACATCATGATGCCTGGAATGGACGGCTACGAGACGATGCAGGTCATCCGTTCGGAGCCCCGGTTCCGGCGGTTGCCGATCGTGGCGCTAACGGCGAAGGCAATGAAGGGCGACCGCGAGAAATGCCTGGAAGCGGGCGCGTCCGACTATCTGGCGAAGCCGGTCAATACCGAACAGCTTCTGTCGGCTCTTCGCATGTGGCTGCATCGCTGAGGATCTGGCCATGAACCCCGTCAACATCCTCCTCGTCGACGACCAGCCGGCAAAGCTCCTGAGTTACGAGGTCATTCTCGAAGAGCTCGAGGAAAACCTCATCAAGGCGCAATCCGCTCGCGAAGCTTTCGAACATCTGTTGCGCACCGAAATCGCGGTGATCCTCGTCGATGTCTGCATGCCCGAACAGGACGGGTTCGAACTCGTCAGCATGATCCGGCAGCATCCGCGCTATCAGAACACGCCGATCATCTTTGTCTCCGCCGTCATGCTGGCGGAACCCGACCGGCTGCGCGGCTATGCGGTGGGCGCGGTGGACTACGTTTCCGTCCCGATCGTCCCCGAGGTGCTGAGAGCCAAGGTGCGGGTCTTTGCCGATCTTTACAGGAAGACGAGGGAACTCGAACGCCTGAACGCCGAGCTGGAGGCCCGCGTTCACCAGCGCACCGCTGAGCTCGAGGCCTCGGCAGCGCAGTTGCGCGAGCTCAATGAGGAACTCGAGCACCGGATCGATCAACGGACGCGGGAGCGCGAAGAGGCGCTTGCGCAGCTGTTCGAGGCGCAGAAGCTCGACACGATCGGCCATCTGACGGGTGGCGTGGCCCACGACTTCAATAACCTCTTGATGGCAGTTCTCGGCAGCCTCAACCTTCTGAAGAAGCGGCTTCCTGCCGATGAACGCAGTGAACGCCTGGTGACGAATGCGATACAGGCGGCCGAGCGCGGCACCGCGCTGACCCAGCGCCTGCTTGCCTTCGCACGACGCCAGGAACTCAAGCCGCAGGCGGTCGACTTCTTCAGACTGTTCGAAAACGTCGAGGATCTTCTCGCCAAGGCGGTAGGGCCGCGCATCGAAATCCGCAAAAGCATACCGGCGGATCTGGCGCCCCTCCTGGTCGACAGCAACCAGCTGGAACTGGCGCTGCTCAACCTGTTCGTCAATGCGCGGGATGCGCTCGAAAGTGGCGGAGCCGTGACGGTTGCCGCGGCGGCAGCCGAAGACGCCCGCCCGGCCGGGCTCGCGGGCGGAAATTACATCAGGATATCGGTGTCGGACGATGGCGAGGGGATGGACGAGGCAACGGTCTCGCGTGCCGCCGAACCGTTTTTCACCACCAAGGGGGTCGGCAAGGGCACCGGTCTCGGCCTGTCGATGGTGCATGGCCTGGCGGCGCAATCCGGCGGCTCGATCCAGATATCGAGCGTCCGGGGCAAGGGCACGACCGTTTCCCTGTGGCTGCCCGTTGCCGAAACCTTCGTCAAGGTGCAGCCTCCCGTCGAGCCTCCGGCGACGGAGCCTTTGAAACCGGCGTCGCGGCCGCTTGCTATTCTCGTTGTCGATGACGACGCCCTTGTCAGGACCGGAACCGTGGCGATGCTGGAGGATCTCGGGCACCTGCCGCAAGAGGCGTCGTCCGCTTCCCAGGCTTTGGAATTCTTTGCCGACGGGCAGGGTTGCGATCTCGTCATCACCGATCATGCCATGCCGGGCATGACGGGCGCCGAGCTTGCGCGTCACCTCCGCTCCTCCTTTCCAGGCCTGCCCATCATCCTGGCCTCGGGCTATGCCGAGTTTTCCGAAGACCATGGTCTCGGCCGGATGCTGCGGATGAAGAAGCCATTCACGCAGGAACAGCTTCAGACAGCGATGGATCAGGCGCTCTCGGGCAAAGTCGCGGCGGCTTGATCGAAGTGGGGGTGTGCCGGGCGTATTGCGTTCTGGGCCGGCTCTAACTCTCGTCGCTTTCAAACCGCTGCCCGGCATAGAGGATGCGGAGAACAACAACCTCGGTGGGCTCAACCACGAACGCCACGCTTGCACGGCGCTCGAAACCGACATTGCGTAACCCGGGTCGGACATGATCGCGGACGCTGCCGCGCTCAGGGTGCGCTTCGAATCCACTTACAAAGGTCTTGATGCGGGCCACGTAATCGCGGGCGACGATAGAAGATGCGGATGTCTTGCGGACGAAATTGTAGATACCCGCCAAATCCAATTCCGCCTCATCAGTGAGGCGGATACTATAGCGCTTCATCAATCTTCTTCCCGATCGATTTCCTCCATGCGCGCTTCGAGGCGCTTCCAGACCTCATCGAGGGGCTTGGCCTTAGTGGGATCGGCCTTGTAGGCATCATAGGTGGCCGCAACTTCTGTTTGCAGCCAATGCTCGACGGCATTCTCGCGTTCCTGCAAAGCCCGAAGTCCTTCGCGTATGACTTCGCTCTCCGAGGCGTAATCACCGTTAGACACCCGCTGTTTAACGCGCTTCGCCATTTCCACGGGCAACGTGATGCTCATTTGTTGCGTCGAACGCATCGATTACACTCCTATTTGTTGCAGGTTTATAGCACGTGATAGGATAAAATCCTACTCCGGATAGGATGGAATCATACTCTTCGGGTATGTGCCGGCGGGGCACCTCGCGACGGTGGCCGCTCTTGCGCTCTCCGTGCCTGCGAAACTTTTTGCCCTGACAAAAGTTACCTAGATCCTATCCCCATTTCATCGAAGGCTTCCTTTGACCAAAATGACGTTCGGCCCCGCATTCACCGAAGAGGGCATTCTGTTTCGCCTCTGGGCTCCCCTGCATGAAAGCGTGTCGCTGAATCTCGAAGGCGCTGATCCGCGGCCGATGCAGGCGGCCGAAGGCGGCTGGCATCATTATACGGTCGCCGACGCTCGTCCCGGCACGCGTTACCGCTTCGTCCTGCCGGACGGTCTTGAAATTCCCGATCCCGCCTCGCGGTTTCAGCCGCAGGATGTGCACGGGCCGAGCGAAGCAGTCGACCTTTCCCTCTATCGCTGGAAGAGAAGCGATTGGACCGGACGGCCTTGGGAAGAGATGGTGATCTACGAGATGCATATCGGCTGCTTCACGCCGGATGGTACTTTCAAGGCCGCGATCGAGCGGCTCGACCATCTGCAGGCGCTGGGCGTTACGGCGCTGCAGATCATGCCGCTGAGTGAATTTCCCGGCCGTTACAGCTGGGGTTATGATGGCGTGCTTCCCTATGCTCCAGACAGCAGCTATGGCCGGCCGGAAGATTTCATGGCGCTGGTGGACGCTGCGCACCAGCGCGGGATCTCGGTGTTCCTGGACGTGGTCTACAATCACTTCGGCCCTGACGGGAACTATATCCCCTCCTATGCGCCGCTCTTTACCGATCATCACAAGACGCCCTGGGGCAACGGCATCAACTACGACGGCGACGGATCGGAGATGATCCGCGAATTCATCATCGAGAACGCCATCTACTGGATCACCGAGTTCAGGCTCGACGGTTTCCGCTTCGATGCCGTCCACGCCATCAAGGACGACAGCGCCGAGCACCTGCTTCACGCGCTTGCCCGCCGCGTCAGGGCGGCGGCCGGCGACCGGCATGTTCATCTGATCGTCGAAAACGAGGAGAACGACAGCGACCTGTTGCAGCGTGACGAAAACGGGGAAGTGAAGCTGTTCACCGCCCAGTGGAACGACGACGTACATCATGTGCTGCATATCACCGCCACCGGCGAAAGCTTCGGCTATTATGCCGATTACACCGGCGACGCCGGCAAGCTCGGCCGAGCGCTGGCGGAAGGCTTCGTATTTCAAGGGGAACACATGCCCTACCGCGGCGCAAGCCGCGGCAGGCCGAGCGGCCACCTCCCGCCCACCGCTTTCATCTCCTTCATCCAGAACCATGACCAGATCGGCAACAGGGCGCTGGGGGACCGAGTTCTGGCTTCGAGCCCTGCCGATGTCGTCAAGGCCGTCGTCGCCATCTACCTGCTGGCGCCCGAGATCCCGATGCTGTTCATGGGCGAGGAATGGGGCGCCAAAGAGCCTTTCCCCTTCTTCTGCGATTTCGACGAGGACTTGAACGAGAAGGTCAGGAGAGGCCGTCGTGAAGAGCTCTCCCGTCTGCCGGGCTTCGACGCCGACGATCTTCTCGACCCGACGGCGCCATCGACCTTCGCCGCCGCCAAGCTCGACTGGTCAAAACGCAGCTCTTCCGAGGTCCTTGATTATTACAGGACGCTTCTCGACCTTCGACACCTAAGGATCGTGCCTTTGCTAAAAGGCGCTGGCGCCGGAAACGCGGTCTATTGCTCGGCGGGAACTGCGCTCGCGGTGGATTGGACCCTGGCGCAAAACCGGCGTCTTCATCTGCACGCCAACCTCGGCGCCGAGGCGGCGCCGCTCGTCTCGGAGCAAGACGATGGCGAGACGATCTTCCGTCTGGGCGGCAGCGATGGTGGCAATCTCGCGCCCTGGACGGTGATCTGGAGCATCGGCGAGGCTTGATGGCGC
Organism: Rhizobium sp. 10PS4; assembly: GCF_032464805.1. Classification (NCBI taxonomy): domain Bacteria; kingdom Pseudomonadati; phylum Pseudomonadota; class Alphaproteobacteria; order Hyphomicrobiales; family Rhizobiaceae; genus Rhizobium; species Rhizobium sp. 10PS4. The sequence continues at coordinate 520,638 of NZ_JAWDIW010000001.1, forward strand.
GCTGACAGGAAGGCGATCGAACGATGAAATCTGCTGAGATCGACAAGCTCGCCCGCCGGCACGGCATCAGCCTGACCAGGCCCAGTCCCGACAATCGGGAGGTGGCGATATCAGGCGAGACCAAACGCAAGATCCTCCAGGCACTGAAGATCGACTTGGCGGAAGCGGCTGATCACGAGATCGGCGCGCCGCCGAGGGAGCCTAAGCCGGCGGCTAAGAAAATCGCCAGGTCATTTCTGCCGCATTTCCTTTCCGGCACGCGCGTCTGGGGCATAAGCCTGCAGCTTTACGAGCTTCGTTCCGCACGCAACTGGGGCATAGGAGACTTCGAGGATCTGTCTGATATGGCCGATCTCGCGGGATCGCTGGGTGCCGATTTCATCGGCCTCACCCCGCTTCACGCGCCGTTTCTCGCCGATCCGGACCGTTGCAGCCCTTATGAACCCTCGAGCCGCCAGCATCTCAACCCGCTCTATATCGCGGTCGACCGGCTGCCGGGTTTTGCCTGCAGTCCCGAACTCGAACGGCAATTGGCAAGCCTTCGCCAAACCGATCTCGTCGACTACGCCGGCGTCGCACAGATCAAGCTGAAGGCCCTGCGCGATCTCTGGCCGGCCTGGCGACGGCGCAGCGTGATCGACGGCGCCTATGATCCGGCCGATTTCAACGCCTTCGTCGCGCAAGGCGGAAACAGCCTGCGGCTGCACGCGCTTTTCGAATGCCTCTCGTTTTCCATGGTCGAGCGCGGGGGCGGCGCTGGCTGGCAACATTGGCCGTCCGATTTCCAGCGCTTCGACAACGCCGCCGTCGCCGAATTCGAGCGCGGACACGCGGGCGATGTCTGCTTCCACATGTGGCTGCAGTGGCTCGCCCACCGGCAGCTGACGCAGGCGGCGGACCGGGCGCGGAAGGCCGGCCTGCGGATCGGGCTCTATCTCGATCTTGCCGTCGGGGAGGCGGTCGACGGATCGGCGACATGGAGCGAGCCGGATACCTATGTCTCGAAGGCCACCATCGGCAGCCCACCCGATCCCTTCGCCACAGATGGGCAGGACTGGCACCTTGCCGGGTACCTGCCATCCGCGATCGCGGCGGGAGAAATGTCGCCTTTCCGTCGCATGGTGAGCGCTGCCATGCGGTATGCGGGCGCCATCCGCATCGACCACGCCGCAGCACTTCGCCGCCTCTTCCTGGTGCCATTGGGCAGCAGGCCGGACGGCGGCGCCTATGTCCGCTATCCTGAGGAGGCGCTTCTGCAGATCCTCGCCGAAGTGTCCGCAGAGCATCGATGCATCGTCATCGGAGAAGATCTGGGGCTGATCCCCAAAGGATTGCAGGATGATCTCGCGGCGGCCCGCATTCTCTCGTATCGCATCCTTTCCTATGAACAGGTCGAGGAGGGTTTTAAGCAGGCTGACGCCTATCCCGTCCTAGCTTTGGCCTGCATTTCGACGCACGACCACCAGACCCTTGCCGGTTGGTGGCGCGGCGCAGACATTCGGGCCCGGTGCGACCACGGCATCGTGCCGCCCGATCTCACCGAAAAACATCTCGAAGACCGCGAGCGCGAGCGGGGGAACCTGAAAGCGGCGCTCAAGGCCGCCGGCCTCGACCTGCCCGCCGGGCTTACCGCGCGGGCAAGTCGCGAGACGCTGCGGGAACTGACCGTCAGCGCCTATCGCTTCATTGCCAAGACTCCGTCGCTTCTCGTCGCAGTGCGCCTTGCCGATCTCACCGACGAGAAGAAGCCGACCAATATTCCAGGCACGAGCGACAGCTATCCGAACTGGAGGCCGAAACTGTCGGTGTTGCTCGAGAATATGACGTCGAGTCCGCTACTCAAGCGCGTAACGGCGGCGATGCGAGAAGAAAGGCCGCAAAATGGAGCGGGGAGGGAACGAATAGAAGGTGGGCGGATTCTGAATAGGCAAGGATAAGGATTGTTTCACTCACAAGGACGAACTGCGCCGACGTCTGGACAAATCGTAGGAACGCCCGCCCTTTCCGCTTCCGTGTCGCGGATTTGTCTTTCAGGCGGAACCTCCGCGGGTTTGGATTGTTTGACCTGATAACCGAAGGGAGAAAGACCATGGCACATGCCGACCGGAAACATATTGGCGCCGGCGCGAAAGGAAAGCGCGATGGCAGCGGCGCGATGACGGACCTCAACGAGGAGCAAGTCCCCGAAAATGCGGTCCTTTCGAACCGTGACAAGACGCAGCACTCCAAGGAGCGCGGCCTCGACAGCAAGACGGTCCAGACTGAGCAATATTCAGATCACAGCGCCAATCGAGATCCTGAATGAGGAGAAGGTGATGAGCAGCAGGTTACCCCCCGTTCCAGCCGAGAATGCCAGCAATAAGGGTGCAGGCAAGCCGGCAAAGACCAACGCAGAGGATGCCGTGATGGCAAGCGGAGGCGAGAATCCCGACAAGAAGGGCCAGCAAGGAAACACCAAGATCAATACGACCCATCAGGGTTACCAGCAAGACCGGTAGGAGGCACCGATGTCTACATCGAAGAAGAGCCCGTCGACCATCCGTCAGGGTGGCCCCGGCGCGTCGCATGAGAACGCCAAGGCTCCGCTCGAAATACCGAAGCCGCCGGCGGAGCCGGACAGGCGCACGCAAAGCAAGGTCTCCGGCGGTGGCGGTGAGCATGATCGCCACCACAGCCATGACCCGCAGCGAAAGTGAGGGGCAGACGTGGCGGAGGAACCTGATCAGCCGAGGGCGTGGTCCCTCCGCATAACATGACCAACATGATGGAAAACAGACCATGACGACCGCATTCATTATTGTTGCATTGGCTCTCATCGTCATCTTCGCCGGCCCGACATTGCTGTTTATCTGTGTCGGCTATGCCGACTATGTGCTTGAGCGGCGCAAACATCTGATTGCGCTGAAGCACGCTGTGAAGCGTCGCAGCGATGAGCTTTAGCGGCTGCGGCTGACGCCGCTGTCGACTCGGTCCTGGCGCCGGCACCGCCGGGACGTTTATGCTGCGTGCGGATTGTTCTTCCTGCAGAGTCCTCGTTCAAATCCTATGCTTTCATCAGTGCATTTCCACTGATTTAACACCGCTGACAAGTCCCAGCGCCTCGGCGACCTTACGGATCGTCGATTGCGCTGCCAGTCAGCCCGCGACAGCGGCTCTCATTGGTGACCAAGCTACGCGATGACGCGGTTGGCCCGGTTTAATCGGAGTCTCGCCTGTTTCATGTCTCCGGCAAACTCTGGAACAATGTCCCCCAACTCTGGTTACCTTGGCGAAGACGAGCAACACTCGAGGGACAGAAAGCAGTGAAGGTTCCGATGCAGCCAAGGATAGGATTTGCGCTGGTTTTCGCGGTTGTGCTGACAAGCTGTACGACCAGTGCAGGCGGTTATTCGTCGTCAGGCCTCGCTCCGATTCCCGGCAGCATCACTTATGGTGGCCAGCCCCGCACCAAGTTGACGAAGTCGCCCGCAGGTTCGTCCTTCCCGCACACCTTCACCGATCAATGGGGACGCGAGGTTGAGGAAATCTACGTCATCCGACCTGACCGGAGCTTGTTTATCGCGCAGCGCCAGTACCGCCCGGTTTTCTCGCTCGACGACGACTAAACGAGCAGTTTCCACTTGAGAGATTTAGGAAGGAGAATGATCATGCCGCCCCGCAAGAGCACAGAAACGAAAACACTCGACACCACGGGAGCCAAAATTGGCGAGCCCGTGCCAAAAGCCATCATTGATACAAGTACCGCCTCCGTCGGCGTTCCACGGCAGGCAGCGTCTGATCTGCACGAAGACCTGAGCGCGTTGCGAAAACAAATCGACGCGCTCCAGCAGCGGGTAGCCACTGCCGCCCGATCGGCCAAGTGGAATGCCGACGACGCAATGCGCCAGACGCAGGCGGCGGTGAAGCGTCATCCAGTCTCGACATTGGTCGTGGTGGCGGCTGTATGCGGCGCGTTTGCTCTTCTCGCCGGACGTCGTGCAGAGCCGCCGCGGCGCTATCGCTATCGGTCGGCACTGGACGAATTGCGCGATCTCTATGACTCGGTCCGGGACCGGCTCTAACAAGATTTCAGGATTGCGAGAATCATCAATATGCCCGACGCTCCATCATCAGCGAGGGATTACATGTTCGATATTATCGTGAGAAGTGCACTTGATATCGTTGGGCAGGCGGAGCGTCTGATCGAGGCGATGCGGCGGATGCTGCAGAGTGAAGAGTTTGACGAGGTAGAAGTGTACGAGCTCGACTATGAGATAGAGCGACTCGGAGACGTTGTTTTCAACGTGGACGAGGCCGTCCGCTCGCTGGTCCGCTCCGTCGAATATTCGCTAAAAGGTGCCCACGTGCACGCAATCTGCAGAACGTTGCACTGACGGCTAATCGCCAGCCTTCCGACCGACGGCTACGAGACCCGCGGCCTGGATTTGAATATCTCGATTCTGCGTGTCACGCCGATGTCACGCGACCGTCGCAGCAATATGTGCTTGATAGGCGCCGTTGGGCTCAGCCATCGGTCGGGCCGAAATTTCTATTGTTGCTGAGGCATCGCGATGACCTTGAAAACCACCGGGCTGAAAATTGGCCCCGACGAATTCATTTTTCCGGTTCACACCCGAACGATCGCACAGATCAGGTACGATATTCTCAACCAGGTCATGACCGTGGTCTATCACGACGGTCGTTCGCGTACCACTAGTGGCATACAGGGCCCCGCAATGCTAAGGATTCTTGCCCAGCGTCCAGTGGAGCGCTCTCCGTTTCTATTGCAGACCGTCATCTGACGCGGGAAAGACATCATCGCCCCCTTTCGGTTGGATACGAACCGGCTTCCGCGGGTTAAATCACCATAGTCGTGCATCCATTTCCCGCGGCCTGCGTTCATCCTCCAACTGCCAGACACATGGAGGGAACGCCGATGACCTTTCCACCACCGAAGACCGAATTCCCCGCGCAGCGCTTCGAAGAGGCGACCGCTGCCGCACGCGACGCTTTGGAAAGGGTGATCGCAGCTGCCAATGAAGCGGGATGGGGCATCGAAGAAATCACCGCGGCACTGCTTAAGGCCGCGCAGTTTCTGAGCGATGCCAACAAGAGAGATCCCGATCCGGCCGACGATCCCTCAATCAGCGATGCGCCTGCAAGGGAGCAGATTGGTCATGGGGAACTCTATGATTAGAGCGCGTAGCGCTGGTTTTCCGACGCAATGAGACAAGGGTTGCCGGAATTCATGCTCGAGTGTTGCGCGTCTTTGCTCTCGGAACTCGTTCGCAATATGCAAAGGCTCGCTAGCCATGCGGGCGGTAGGGGCGAGTTGCAAGACGTTCATCAACGCATGAGCAGCGCGACCAAACCAACCCGGGAGTTTACCCCGAGCTTGGAATAGATGTTTCTGAGGTGGGTTCTGACCGTTTCGTAGCTGATGTGATCGGCTATGGCCACCTCTTTTGGAGAATGGCCCGAGGCAATGCTTGATGCGATCCGAATCTCCGTCGCAGTCAGTTTGTAGGCCTCCATTAGGAAGCCTCGCCGCTCATTGAGTGGTGTGGCCACCATCGGCTCAACAATGACGGCCACGGTCGGCCCCTCCAAGAACTCAGTGAATGAATCGGACTGGAGCCGGAGGAGTGTGATGCGATAACTAGCCTTGTCCTTCCCCTTTGCAATCGCCGTATGCGGCCTTGTTTGCACACCCTTTCTGGAGGTCAGGAAATCGAGAACGGCAGTCGACCTCTCGCATTGAAGTTCGAGCTTGCCGCTTGGGGCGACTTGCATAGGAAAGCCAGCCGCCATTAAGGCTTCCGCGCTCTTATTCCATTGGCGTGCTCGCCCTTGCTCCGAAACGTAGATCAGTCCGACGCCGATGCTATCAAACAGGGTTTGCGTTGTCTGTCTTTCCGGAGCGAGTAGATCGCGCTTCCGGATGAAGTCGAAAGCCCTTTTCAAATGGGGAGCGAGTATCGTGTAACGCCCGGCTGCTTCTTTGTTGAAATCGGGGTCCACTGACGACGTGCAGGTCGATAGGACGAAGGTGCGGGTTTCCTCCCGAATGATGGAGACACCGATGCTCGTCTCGCATTGGGCCTGCCCCTTCAGCCAATCATTGTAGAATTCGGATTTGAGCAAGTCCTCGCGTGGAAAGATCTCGTCTCCGCAGACACCCTGACCGACGGGCACAAAGCTCAACCTCGGAATCCAAGGGTTCACTGCGGCAAAGTGGCTGCTGAACTGGTCGACCTCGGTCCTCGAGAACCCCGATACGTAAGGAACATGGGCCACAGGCGAGGCCAGATCGTGGTAATGGAGGGCAGCCTTGCCATTCGGCGAAGTTTGCGCAACGCGATCCAGAAAATCCTGCCAGTTGCACTCACCGAATAGACTTCCATAGATCAAATCTATCAGCTCAGATGAAGCGTCATTTGACTGGAGCATGATCTTTCTGAAAATCCCACAGCGAGTATTTTCGGTATTAAATAACGTTGGTCAGGCAAAGACAACAGCAACCCCATGTAATATCAAATCGGCGACCATGGACATCAGTTGCCGATCGCAATGCGGTATTACTCGCTGCTTCAAGCGATGCGGGTATGGCCAACTCAATAGGTCTCACGGCCGATCGCCGCGACAGAGCCGCGCAGGACGAGGCTCGTGCTGACGCGCAGGCGTTCGACGGCAAGAGGGGTGCGTTCGATACGGGCGATGAGCCGCTCGCCGGCGAGCTTGCCCATCTCGTAGACGCGCTGGTCGACGATGGTGATCGGCGGAACGGTGACGCTGGTCCAATCGGCGTCGAGAAACGAAATCATCGACATGTCGTGGGGGATCGACAGGCCGAGCGATTGCAGCGATTTGAAGATCCGCAAGCCCACGAGGCTGTCTGAAGCCAGCAGTGCCGTCGGCGGAGCACTGTCGGAGAGCAGGCGTTTGATCACGCCGTCCGTCTGTTGCTGGTCCGTAGCGCCGAGCCTGACATAATGAAGAGGGTTCGGCAAACCCGCCTTTGTCAGAACGCTGACAAAACCTTCGACGCGTTCGCGCACGGCGGAATTCGAGATTCGCCCGATATCGGTGAACCCGCCGCCCTCGGCATCCATGGCAGAGACGTAGGCGAGGCGGCGATGTCCTTGCTCGATCAGGTGCCGGGTCGCGGTGATGGCCGCATCCCGATCGTCGCCGGTCACGGCGTCGACATCGAGTTCCGGGATGGCCCGGTCGAACAGGACCAGCGGCACGCCCGCGCGGCGGACGTGCTGGAGATGATCGATGCTGTCGCAACGGGCCGGCGTGACAATCAGGCCATCGACGCGTTTGCCGATCAGGAGGTCGACGGCCGATTTTTCCGCATCGAGCTCTTCGCCCGAATTCGCGATGATGACGTTGAATCCCGCAAGGCGGGCCGCATCGCTGATGCCGCGCACCGCCAGGCTGAAGAAAGCGTTCTCGATATCGCCGACCACGACCCCGATGATGCCGGACCTTCCGGTGCTCATGCTCCGGGCGAGTTCGTTCGGGCGATATTCGAGGGCGGCGGCCGCCGCCATGACCTGATCCGTGATCTTGGCGCTGACCACGCCGTAGCCGCCGAGAACGCGGGCGGCCGTCGCCTTCGAGACCTTTGCGGCCTTCGCGACGTCGGCGACCGTGACTGCACGTTTCGGATGGGCGGAATCTTCCATGAGTCGAGGACTACAAGAGTTGTTGACGAACGGTCAATTGACAGATATCAAATATGTTATGAGACCGGTCTCTTTGTCTCAGAGACCGGTATCTTGTCCACAAATCTCTATCGCGATGCGTGGCAGAGATTGGGCGACCTTACAATGCCGACAAGAGCATTCCTTTCAGAGCGGAGAACGACGATGAAGCCTTTTCTATCATTTCCGGCCATCATGGCCCCGTTGCGGGCCGGCCTTGTCACATGCCTTCTTGCAATGGGGGCAGGCTCTGTGGCCGCAGCCGACAACCCCTATAACCTGATCGAGCCCGGAACTATCAGCGTCGGCACGATGGGCGATTCCAAGCCCTATACGTTTGCAACGGCGGACGGCCAGTTCACCGGTTTCGATATCGAGCTGTTTCTCAACGTCGTTTCCCGCCTCGGCTTTCAAAAAGACAAGGTGACGTTCACGGGCCAGGAATTTTCAGCACTCCTGCCGTCGGTGGCAAACGAAAGGTTCGACGTTGCCGTTGCAGCGATCGGAACCACCGAAGCCCGCAAGAAGACGGTCGACTTTTCCGATGGCTATATTGCCGGTTATCTCTCCGTCCTGACGCCGGATGCCGGTATCAAGGATGCCGATGGCCTCAAGGGCAAGCGTCTCGGCGTCGTGCAGGGGACCTTGCAGGAGGTCTATGCAGCCAAGAATTTCGGGGGAACTGATCTGGTGAAATTCCCCGACAACAATTCCGCCGTGGCCGCGCTCAACAACGGAACGGTCGATGCACATTTTCTCGACTACGAGGCCGCCAAGCAATATGGCGAGCGCTATCCCGCGCTGAAGGTTGCCGTGAATATACCGTCCTTTGATGCGCCTGCTGGCTTCGTCATCCGAAAAGGAAATGATGCCTTCCGCACGGCGCTGAACGGCGCGCTTCACGACGCTATGCAGGATGGCACCTGGAAGACCCTTTACGAAAAGTGGTTCCCCGGCTCACCGATGCCGGAACAGTATCTTCCCAAGAAGTGACGCCGTAAGCCGCCTGCTCATGGCGGGCGGCTTACCAAGGCATTGCTGCTCGGCAGCCGGACGGCGGTGTCTGCGCCGGGCAAGAATTCGTGGGGATCTGAATGAACTGGCTTGAAAATCTGCGCCGCAGCTTCCTCGACTGGGACGCCATGGCGGAAGTTCTGCCGAGCATGATCAGCGTCGGCCTGAAGAATACACTGATCCTGGCAGCTGCCTCGACCGTGCTCGGCGTCGTCATCGGCATGGCTCTCGCGGTGATGGGCATCTCGCAGTCCCGCTGGCTGCGGCTGCCGGCGCGCATTTACACCGATATCTTCCGTGGGCTGCCGGCGATCGTCACGATCCTGATCATCGGCCAGGGTTTTGCCCGGATCGGGCGCGAGATCTTCGGTCCGTCGCCATTTCCGCTCGGCATCCTGGCGCTCAGCCTGATCGCCGGAGCCTATATCGGCGAAATCTTCCGGTCGGGCATTCAGAGCGTCGAGCGCGGCCAGATGGAGGCCTGCCGGGCCCTCAGTATGAGCCATGGGCAGGGCATGCGCCTGATCGTCATCCCACAAGGCATCAGGCGGGTTCTGCCGGCGCTGGTCAATCAATTCATCGGAAACGTCAAGGATTCCAGCCTTGTCTACTTCCTGGGATTGCTCGCTTCCGAGCGGGAGATCTTCCGGGTCGGCCAGGATCAGGCCGTCGTCACCGGCAATCTGTCACCGCTGCTGTTGGCGGGCGTCTTCTATCTCGTCATCACCGTGCCGCTGACCCACTTCGTCAATTATATCGATGCGAGACTGCGGCTCGGAAAACAAGGCCGCGGCTCGGGTGCTGCGAGCGGATTGGTCGAGGTGAGCGAGTTGCGGGCCGCTGCCGGCCCCCATCCCACAGGCACGGCCGAGGAGAGTACGCCGCGCTTTAAAGGCGGCGTCCTGAACATCCGCGACCTCACCATGGCCTATGGCGATCTCGACGTGCTGAAGGGTGTCGATCTCGATATCGCGGCCGGTACTGTCACCTGCATCATCGGCCCTTCCGGCTCAGGCAAATCGACGCTGCTGCGCTGCATGAACAGGCTTGTCGAGCCCAAGGGCGGCGACATCCTGCTCGATGGCGAGAGCATCCTGGCGATGAAGCCGGAGAGGCTGCGCCGGCGTGTGGGCATGGTGTTCCAGCACTTCAACCTGTTTCCCGACCACACGGCACTCGAGAACGTCATGCTTTCGCTGACCAAGATCAAGAAGATGCCGAGGCAGGAGGCGCGGCGCATCGCAGAGGCGCGTCTGGCCGATGTCGGTCTCGCAGAGCGTCGGGATCATCGGCCGGCAGGTCTGTCTGGTGGGCAGCAGCAGCGCGTCGCCATCGCCCGCGCGCTGGCCATGGATCCGGAGGTCATGCTGTTTGACGAAGTGACGAGTGCGCTCGATCCCGAACTGGTGAAGGGCGTGCTCGACCTGATGGCCGCCCTCGGCCGCCAGGGCATGACGATGGCCGTGGTGACACATGAGATGGGATTTGCGCGCAGGGTGGCCGATCAGGTTGTCTTCATGGATGAGGGCCGCATCGTCGAGGCCGGCTGCCCGCAGCAGATCTTCGACAATCCCCGAAGCGAGCGGCTGAAGCGCTTCCTTGCTGAAGTTCTCTGAAGCGCCTGAGGCAACGCATGGTGCCCCCGGTCGTCCTCACGCCGGGCGTGCCGGATTTCATTCGATCTAGCAAGAGCAGAAAACAAGGTTATCGACATGAATGCTTCCATCAAACCTTCGAAGGTCATCGTCATCGGCGGCGGGATCTTTGGCGTCTCGACCGCTGTCCATCTGGCACGGCTCGGGGTCCGCACCGTGCTCATCAATGATGGCCCGCTCGCCAATGGCGCCTCCGGCCGTTCGCTCGCCTGGCTCAACTCGGCGCGCAAACGCTCCGATGCCTATCACCGACTGCGGTTGGCAGGCCTAGATCGCTATCGCACCCTAGCCGCCCGGTATCCCGATATCCCATGGCTGCGCTTCGACGGCGGCCTGACCTGGGATGCGGACGATGCCGGCAACGAGATTGCCGAGATCTTCGACTATGAGCGCGACCTCGGCTATCACGCGCAATGGCTCGCCCCTGAAAGAATTGCCGCGGCGACGCCGGGTGTCGATGCAAGCGCCGTGACGCCGCAAGGCGCGATCTTCAATCCCGGGGAGGGCTGGGTCGATCTTCCGTCCTTGATCGTCACGCTCGTGGAAGAATTCCGCAGGCTGGGCGGCGAGATCGTCACGGACGCGGGTCGCGCGACGGTCGATGTCGAAAGCGCGCGTGCCCGTGGCGTGATCACGGCAGACGGCATGCGCCGCGATGCGGATGCCGTGCTGCTTGCCGCTGGCGGCGAGGTTCCGGCAATCGTCGCCGAGGCCGGCCAGCATATCGGCGATGCAACGCCTGTCGCCCTTCTCGTCCGGACCAAGCCGATCCGCCATCCGCTGAAGGCCGTGCTCAACACTCCTCGCGTCGCCATCCGGCCAACGCCCAACGGTGGCTTCGCGCTCGATGCCGCCTGGTCCGAGGAAGAGGTGAGCGTGAAGCCCGACGGCAGCTATGATGTCAGGCAATCGACGCTGGAAGGATTGCTGCGCGAGGCTTCAAAAGTTCTCGAAGGCAATCCGGTGCTGGAGGTCGAAGATTATGGGGTCGGCCCGAAGCCCATCCCAGGCGACGGCGAGCCCGTCTTCGGCGAACTGCCATCGATCTCGGGTTATTTCGTCGCCTTCAGCCATAGCGGCGCCACCCTCGGCCTGATTGCCGGCGAACTGCTGGCGGACGAGATCGTCACCGGACGCCGCCATCCGCTGTTGGCGGACTTTCGGCCGGAGCGTTTCAGCGCGTCGCGAAGATGAAGGCAGCAGCAGAGGCCGATGCATCCTTCTGAGCCCTCGAGCGTTCTATCGCCAGGAACAACTGGAGACACATCATGTTCAAGGACGAACTTGGGGACACCGGCACAAACAAGGATATGCGCGACGGCGTGGAAACCGCGCCGGCCTCCTTCGAAGAAGCGAGCATCAACCCTGATCTTATTAGACGTGAGGGTTTCGCCAGTGAGGCCGAATATCGGGCATATATTGCGACGCTCGGTGGTCATGCTTCCGTTGGAGACACCGTCGAGGAGCCTCCCCCGATCTACGAAGGTCATGTCCTGGAAGGCCGTCTGCAAGAACTGAGAGAAGAACTCGAAAACCTCCGCGCTCGCCTTCATTTGATCCAACATCAGGCTGCGACCGTCGTTACGGAGAACGTCCGATGGGCCGATGCCAGCGCCCATGCGCAGCTCGGCAATCAGCCTTGGCTCAAGCTGGCAGGCGCAATGGCGGCGGCCTTCGTCGTCACGAGGGGCATCATGCGTTTGCCTTTGGGAGCCGTGGCGACGACGGCGCTACCGTTGGTGGCGGCGGCAATGAACCGGAAGCTCGCCCGATGAAAGTCGTCGGCTTCGATGACTGTTCAGGCGAAGCCGATTTCCGCGAGCAGAGGCAGGTGGTCCGAGGCGATCCTTGTGAGGCGGTTTTCCAGGACCGCCGCCTGTTTGACGATGAGATCGTCAGTGACGAAGATGTGGTCGAGGCGCATCAGCGGGTAGCGCGACGGAAAGGTCGCTCTCGGCGCGGCGCCGCCTGCGACCTGGGCATCTTTCAATGACCGTGCGGCAAGTCGGTAAGTCGCCGATGACGGGATTGCATTGAAATCGCCGCAGAGGATGGTCGGAAGAGGCTCATCCGCCGTCCCGTGCAGCCAGCCGGGATTCAGCAACGTCGTCATCTGCCGGATGCGCTCGCGGCCACGAAGGCCGAGATGGGTGTTGACGACCAGCAGTTTTCTGTCGCCGACCATTATTTCGACGGAAATGGCACCGCGCTGTTCCCCGATGGATGGCAATGGTCCGGCCTTGACCGCGCCTGTCGGCAGCGAGGTGATGATGGCATCGCCATACTGCTCCTCGGCAATCGACAGCGCCGGATGGAAATGAGCCTGCATCTTCAAAAGCGAGGCGATCGCATGGGCCTGGTCGACGCCGCCGGTCCTGCGCCTGAGAACGTCGACCTCCTGAAGAGCGACGATATCAGCCTCAGCCTCGGCGATGACAGAAGCGATGCGGCCGGGATCGAGCTTCCGGTCGCCGCCGATACAACTGTGCACATTATAGGTCAGGAGTTTGATTGATTTATCCGGCATAGACCCGCTGAAAGCTCGTTCCCCCAGGACATAGAACTTGTCCTTCGGGGGAACACAGAACTCGTTTGATCGTTCCGGATAATCTAGCCTGGAGCGCCGTGCATCTTCGGACGCACAAATGACGCTTCAGCTCTTTCAATCCTCGTATCGCGCTTCGGAATGGATAATCGATGAGCTGGAAAAGCATAATCTGGAATGGACTGCTGGTTGCCGCCCTGTGTCTTGCGGTCTTCCTTCTCTATCGCATCTTTCAACGGTACAGCCTGGATGAGATCGTCCAATCGGTTCGCAGTATTCCATTCTCGACCTTCTGCACAGCACTTCTGTTTACGGCGGCATCTTATCTCTGCCTCAGTTGCTTCGACCTCCTGGCGATCCGCTCGCTCGGCAAATCCTTGCCCTACAGGAACATCCTGCTCGCCTCTTTCGTCAGCCTTTCGCTCGGCCACAATATCGGGTTTGCCGGGTTAAGCAGCGGCGCCTTCCGCTATCGGTACTATTCGCGCTGGGGGCTGACGGCGGAAGACGTGGCGAAAGTCATCCTGTTTTGCGGTGTCACCGTGGGGCTCGGGCTCATCACGCTCGGCGGCCTTGCCATGATCATCAATCCTGGCGATGCCGGGCGCCTGTTGCGCATCGACCCTGCAAGCGTCCGTATTTTCGGTTCCCTGGCACTGGTCGTGCCGGTCGTCTATACCGGCCTGGCGTTTTTCATTCGCGGCACCTTAAGGCTGTGGCGCTGGTCGTTTCAGCTGCCGCGGTTTTCGATCTCGGTTGCGCAGGTCGGAATTGGGACGATCAACTTCATGTTCGTCTCCGCCTGTCTGCACCAGATGCTTTCCACCTTCGGCGATGTGGCCTTCTTCAGGTCGGTAACGGCTTACGTGCTTGCCAATTCGGCAATCCTTGCAACGCATGTTCCGGGCGGTCTCGGCGTGCTCGAGGCCACCGTTTCTTATGTCGTGCCGAAGGAGGCCTCGATCGGCGCGCTGATTGCATTCCGCTGCGCCTATTTCTTCATTCCGCTGGCGCTCGGCACGACGCTTCTCGTTATCAGCGAGGTGATCTTTCGGCGGAAATCACGCGGGGCGGATGAGGAGGCGGACCAGCGCGCCGAGGCCCAGTCGGTCTAGGGGTGCGAAAGGCCGAGCCGGATCGAAGAGGCCGGTGCCCGGAATCGGTGAGATGCTGCCCGACAGCTTGACGGCGAATTCCCGCAACCCCCGCGGCCCGTTGTTGAGCGTGTCGATCGCCTCGATCACCGAGCCGCTTCGCATGAAGGCTGCGGCAAACCTTTCCGGGGTGGTTCCGAGATATTCCGCCAGAAGCCGGTTGCGCAGATCAGCGATCGCGCGGCGGTGCTCGCCGTTACCGGCCTCGAACAGCATGTCGCATTCGCAATCCAGCCCTTCCGAGCGATTGTTGAGATTGGAGGAGCCGATGCGGATCAGCTCATCATCGGCAATCATCAGCTTGGAGTGGATGAGCACCTCCGCCTCTTTGTCCTTTTTCGGCACTGGCCCGGGCACGACGGGATAGTAGACGCGCAGGCGGGCTGCGCGATCGGCGCGTTTGAGGCGGCGGATGACGCGGTCGCGATTGCCGCCCATGACGATCTTTTCGATCAACCCGTGAGAGCTCCGCGTGCAGATGATGATGACTTCGGGCCCGTCCTCCTCCTGCAGCCGCGCGGCGATGGCGTCGGCGACGCGGAAGGAGGCGAGATATTGTGCCTCGATGTAGAGCTGCCGTCGCGCCCGGGCGATGACGTCCAATGTCATGGCGATGCCGTCGCTGATACCGGTGCGAAAAGCGGTTGACGGCTCCGTCAGCGCCAAGGTGACTGGGATCTCCTGCATGGAAACGGCGAGATTGGCGGGCCAGGTGAAGGGAACGCTTTCGGTCAACGGCAGGTGGCTTTCGCCTGTGGCGTCTTCCCAGCGCCGCCTGGCGACGTCGCCGATCATCCGGGCGGCATCGCCAGTGAGCATCGCCTGAACGTCATGCAGAGGATCGTAGGGCTCGCCACCGGGGTCGCGCCGCCACCTGTCCATGACGCGATGACGCCTCGTGTCCCATCGCCGCGACGTCAAATCGATGCCGCCGATGAAGGCGACAGCATCATCAATGCAGACGAGCTTCTGATGATGGCAGCCGCGCACGGTGCCTGGAAAGTCGAAGCGCAGATCAATCCTGGCATTTTTTGGAAAATCCTTCTTACGAAGCAACTGGATTGATTTGTCCGAATAGATCGGCCCGAGCGCCCAAATGAGAATGCGTATTTCGAGGTCGGGATTCGTCGCCACTGCGGAATGCAGCAGGTCAGCCAAGGTTTCGTCGGATTTTTCGGGTGCGATCCGAATGTCGGGATGGAAATCCCACCCTATGATCCACACAGTGCGTCGCGCCTGCCGCAACGCACGCGCCACTTCCGAGAAATAGCGGTTACCATTGATCAGGAAGGCGGCCCTTTCCGCATGTCCTTGCAGGAGCCATGCCATGCTTTCCTGTTTTTCGCCGCCCGGATGTTGCGCTTTTGTTCGGGTCAGGTAGGATTGATCGGACATGGTTTCAAATGCGGTCATGTTTGCCTCAGCCTCTCGACTGAGACCAAACGCGTGGAATTTAACCGGGTTCCCGATTGCAGACGCGGCTGCCGCAATGGGCGGCCCGACACACAGGATTGACACAGCAAAATGTCACAACGAGCAGGCAGCGCCGATCTTCCTCTTCACGGGGGACGCGTGCCGCATTGGCTCGGCGACCGAATGACGCGGCTCGGGACGCTGATCACCGAGGCGATCGTCCATCATTATGGCCGCGACGAATTCCTGCGCAGGCTCGCCCATCCATTCTGGTTCCAGTCCTTCGGCGCGGTCATGGGCATGGATTGGCATTCCTCCGGTATCACCACCAGCGTTCTCGGCGCGTTGAAGCGCGGGCTGAAGCCGCGGGCCGGCGAACTCGGCCTGCATATCTGCGGCGGCCGCGGCGCGCATTCGCGCAAGACCCCGCAGGAGCTCGTCTCGATCGGCGAGCGTGTCGGTCTCGACGGCGAGGGGCTCGCGACCACGAGCCGTCTCATCGCCAAGGTCGACAGCGCCGCCCTTCAGGATGGGTTCGATCTTTATCTGCACGGGTTCATTGTCGCCGATGACGGCCATTGGGTGGTCGTGCAGCAAGGCATGAACGGCGACAGGCGGCAGGCCCGGCGCTATCACTGGCTGTCCGAAGGGCTGGAGAGCTTCGTGGATTCGCCGCATGCGGCCATCGAGGGACGGAACCAGGGCGAGATCGTCAACCTCGCCGACCGGCGCGCCGAACGCTCGCGGCGTGGTCAGCTTGATCTGCTCGCGACCCTCGGGCCCGACCGGATCATCCGCGAAGCCGCTGCCTTGCTGCGTGCCGAAGAGCCGGCGCCCGAACCTGCCGAACAGCCGATGCTGCCGCACCTGATCATGCCTGCCCATCATGATGTCCGCGAGAGCGACGTCAACATGCGGCGCCTGCATGGAAATCTGGCTGCCGCGGCCGACCGCGGGCCGGCGGATTTCGAAGAGCTGCTGCTCGTTCCAGGCGTCGGCGCCCGCACAGTGAAGGCGTTGGCCATGGTGGCGGAAGTCGTTCACGGCGCCCCCTGCCGCTTTTCCGACCCGGCGCGCTTCTCGATCGCCCATGGCGGCAAGGATCGCCATCCTTTTCCGGTCCCGCTCAAGGTCTATGACGAGACGATCGCCGTGATGAAATCAGCGGTGCAGAAGGGCAGGCTGGGACGCGAGGAGGAGTTGCAGGCGCTCAAGCGTCTGGACGATCAGTCCAGGCAGATGGAACGCTATGTGACAGGTCCCGACCTCAAGGAAATCATCGCCGGAGAATTCCGCCAGTCTGCCGATTTCGGCGGCCGGAGCGTCTTCGGTTGGGAGGAGCCGGAAACCCATGGGAATTAGCTTTCAATGGCCGTCGGGCGGGACGGCAGCTGGAACCGTCTCTTTCAGATTCTTCCGGTGGAAGATGAAGAGCCCTGCAACGACGATGATTACGGCGCCGATGATGATCTGTGCATCGGGAATATCGTCGAAGAAGAGGTAGCCGAGGACGATCGCCCAGAGCAGCAGCGTATATTGCAGCGGCGCGAGCAGCGATGCCGGTGCGAGCTTCAGCGAGCGCGTGATGAGCAGATGTGCGCAGGTGGCGACGATGCCGAGCAGCAGCATGCCGGACCAATCGATGAGCGTTGCCGGCTGCCAATGACCGATGCTCAAGACGATGCCGGTGATGAGCGCGGCGATCGTCTGCCATGTTACCAGCGTCGTGTCGCTGGTCGAGCGCAGATAGCGGCTCATCACCAGCGACAGTGCAAAGGCGAAGCTGCCCGCAAGGCCAAAGAGCGATGGAAGCGACAGCATCGCCGTGGACGGACGCAGCGCGATGACGACGCCGGCAAAGCCGATCAGAACGGCAAGCCAGCGGCGCCAGCCGATCTTCTCCCCGAGAAAGAAATGCGAAAGCGCCGCGATATAGATCGGTCCGGCCATATAGAAGGTCATGACGTCTGCGAGCGGCAGATAGGCGACGGCGGCATAGAACAGGGCGACATCGCAGGTCGCCATGAAAACACGGATGAACTGCAGGCCTTTCTGCTCGACGCGGAACAAGGCCATCGGCCCTTGCCGGAGGATCATTGGTCCAAGCACGATGAAAGCGCCGACCGAGCGGATCACCAGCACCTGGCCGACGGCAAAGCTGGCGACCAGCCATTTGCCCATTGCATCGTTCAGCGCAAAGAGCAGATCGCCAATCAGCATCAGCACGACGCCTGTTATGATCAGGTTTCCGGCATCGGCTACGCCAGTCTTGGTCGTCATCTTTGGCATCCTCGCAAAACGGCCGCGCATGCGCGGCCGAGTGCGGCTTCTGCCTTAACACTGCCGATGTCAATGGTCAGTTTGAAGCGCCTGTACCCGAATTTGTCATAGGGGTATGGCGAGCGACCGTCTTCGTTCACCTTGACCGACAGCTTACCTGTCTGATCGGGGCGCCGTGCCGTACAGTCGTGGAGCCAGCGATTAAATTGGCCGTCTTTAGGAAAAGGGCGCACCGCCGCCCGCCCTAAACATTAAGTCAGGCTCACCAAGGTAGCGTGCCCTTGTCATTGATGAAGGCACCCGTCTGGCCGTCGTTCGCGACTGCAAGCTGGACAATGATCTCAGCCGCCTGCTCGACCGTCCGATAGCCTGTATTGCCGTTAAAATCGGTCTTCGTGTATCCGGGATCCGCGCTGTTGACCCTGATGCCGAACGACGCGAGGGCCTTGGAAAACGATACGGTCACTGCGTTGAGGGCCGTCTTCGAGCTGTTGTAGCCCAGGCTGTTCACACCATAGAATTCGCTCTTCGGGTCTGTCAGGGCGCCAAGCGAACCGAGCTCGCTGCTGACGTTGACGACATTGGCGGAACCCGCTGCTTTGAGCAGAGGCAGGAAAGCTTGCGTAATTCGAATCGGCCCGAACACGTTGATCTCGTAGACCTGACGGATGTCGTCTACGGTCTGATCCGCCGGGTCGATGAATGCTCCGGGTATGCCCGCATTGTTGACCAGTGCGTCGAGCTTGCCGTCTTCCTGTCTGACACGATCCGCGGCTGCCTTCACACTTGCGTCGTCCTCGACGGCAATTTCAAGGAAGCGCACATCGTGACCCTGAGCTCGCAAAGCTTCCGCCGCACTCTCACCGCGCCCCGCATCGCGGGCACCAAGCCAAACACGATAACCCATTCCCCCGAGCCGTCGAGCGGTTTCAAAGCCGATGCTCTTGTTGGCGCCGGTGATCAATGCATTCTTCAACATGGTGGTTCTCCATTCTGGTTGCCCGTCCAATATGAGCAGGCGCCTTTCCGGCCGCGTGCCAAATTCTATTGAACTCTTGCCTAATCCTGCTGAAAGACTTGCGCGCGTTGGAGGAGGGTGCAATTTAACAGCATGGACAATGTGGGCGAAGAACTAAGGTCCCTGATCGAGAGGCACTCGCGTGGCGGTCGTACGACGACCGCCATTCCACGCGTCGGTTTGCTAAGAGCAGAACGCACGACTGAGCCGACGGCAGGCATGACGGAGCTTGTCATATGCTTGGTGTTACAAGGCGCCAAGGCAACCACTTGCGGCGAGAACGTATTGCACTATGGAGCGGGCAGCTACTTCGTGGCCTCGGTCGAGGTTCCTGTCTTTGGCAGAATATCCGAAGCGAGCCTCCAGAAGCCGTTTCTCGGCGTCGGGTTCAGCTTTGACGCCCGTAACATCGCCGACCTTCTGATTGAGATGCCTGATGTTCACGATCCGGAATTCTTGTGTGGCCTCGGCGTGAGTCCGACCGATCCTCAGCTCGAGGAAGCGTTTCTACGGATGATGCGACTTCTCGATAGGCCAAACGAAATTTCCGTCATGGCACCAATGATTGAGCGGGAAATCCTGTTCCGCCTATTGCGGGGACCGCAGGGAGCGAAGCTGCGGCAGATCGCACAGATCGACGGCCGCCAGTCTCAGGTCAGGCGGGCGCTCGCCTGGATTCGCGAAAACTTCACGGAATCTTTCAAGGTCGAAGATCTGGCGCGGATGACGGGAATGAGTGCTTCGGTGTTCCACCGCCATTTCAAGGCGGCAACGACCATGACGCCCATCCAGTATCAGAAGCGGTTCCGTCTCCACGAGGCACGCCGCCTGTTGCTCGAGACTCCGGGCGACGCCGCCCGTGTCGCTTTCGCCGTCGGCTATGAAAGCGCGTCCCAATTCAGCCGGGAATACGGGCGGCTGTTCGGACTTCCGCCCGCCCGCGACGCAAGCCGGCTTCGCGCGAAACCTGTTGCGCCGGTGACGTCGGACGCATCAGACGATGCGGTGACAAGTTTCGGACGCGCAATCTAGCGAGCCTCGTGATAGCATTGTTTCAGGATTTGGCTGGCATGTCATCCATAAGCCCGCTCGCTGATCAAGGAGCACCGATGGCAGCAAGTGGGCATCCATGAAGCCATGCCCATGTTGAAAATGTCATGACGTCGTGCGTGGCGACCACCATAATGCCATGAAGCAGGCCAAGCCGTTCCCGCGGGCGTGGGAGAGTACCGCTGACGCGCCTTTGAGCAGCAACGACAAAGACCGTCGGCGGCTTGGATCAGCTAGAGCGCCCAATCATCCCAATTCTGGACTTCGGCAGCTTTGTCCTCGCGGCAAATGGTTTCCAGCGCCAGCGAGGCACGACTGGAGTGTCTTTGTTTATGCCGCAGGATCGCAAATTGGCGGGACGGCAGAGGGAAGCGCGCCTTTACCAGCAGACCTTGCGTCAAGAGCGGTGCTGCCACGGCTCCCGAAACGACTGTGGCGCAGAGGCCCTCTCTTGCTGCCGATATGACTGCCTCGTTCGACGGCAGTTGCAGCGCGACAGCCAGGTCTGCGGGGTCTATGCCGAGATTGGAAATAGCCGCCTCGAAAGCCGATCGGGTTCCGGACCCCTTTTCCCGCATGACCCATTTTGTGCCCGAAACCAGATCTGCCGGTGCAATTGGTTTGCCACGCGCCCAGGGATGGCGCGGACCGACGACGACAAGGAGTTCGTCCTCGGCAAGCGGCTGAACGTGCAGCGCCGGCTCATCAACGCTGCCTTCGACGAAGCCGACTTCGGCCAATCCATCGAGAACCGCTTTTGCCGCCGTGGTGGTGTTGCCAATCATCAGCTTCAGGTCAATGCCCGGATAGCGGATCTTGAAACGCATCAGCATCGCCGGTAGCCAATAGCTTGCGATCGTCTGGCTTGCAAAAACGACCAGTTCACCCTTTTGCAAGCCGCCGAGATCGGACAGGACGAGCGCTGCGGCTTTTGCGCGTGCCAGCGTCGCTCTAGCCTCCCCCAGAAACACCCGTCCTTCATATGTCAGCTCTATGCGGCGTCCGACGCGATGGAAAAGCTCGACACCATAGGAGGTCTCGAGATTGCGGATAGCCGAACTGACGGCCGAGGGCGTGAGCCCGATCGAAAAGGCGGCCTTGGTCAGATGCTCGCGTTCGGCAACCGCTACGAAAATGGAAAGTTGTTCAAACGTCATTGGTTCAATCGTTCGATTTTATCGAATGAAACGTACTAAACTATTCAATGGAAGTCGACAATTGAGTGTGGGAGATTACAATCCTCCGCAAGGTCTAGCCGATGATCGTTTCCACCTCACGTTCCCTGTCGCTTCCCGCCGTCTTGCCGGGACTCGTCCTGTGTGTGGCAGTCACGCTCTCTGCTTATTTCGTTGAACAGCTGCAGATGATGATTTTCGGCTCGCATTGGATCGAGAGCCTCGTGCTCGCCATTCTGATCGGCATTGCCGTGCGCTCCTCGGTCTGCCTGCCGCAGACCTTTATTCCCGGCATCCAATTCGCCGCCAAGACGCTGCTGGAGATTGCGGTCGTATTGCTCGGCGCCTCGCTCAGCACGGCCGCCATCAGGCAGGCCGGACTGCCGCTTGTCGGCGGAATTGCCGTTCTGGTTGCTCTGTCTTTGGTCGGCAGCTTTGTTATCGGGCGACTCTTCGGGCTGTCGGCCAGCCTGGCGACGTTGGTTGCTTGCGGCAACTCGATCTGCGGCAATTCCGCGATTGCCGCCGCAGCGCCGGTGATCGGCGCCAAACCCGACGATATCGCCGCCTCGATAGCCTTTACCGCAGTGCTCGGTATCGGTGCCGTGCTGACGCTGCCGCTTCTTCACCTGCTCTTTGGTCTCAGCGCCGTACAATATGGCGTTTTCGCGGGACTGACAGCCTATGCCGTCCCGCAGGTCCTGGCAGCCACGGCTTCTGCCGGAGCCGTCAGCACCCAGGTGGGCACGCTCGTCAAACTGATCCGCGTGATGATGCTCGGACCCGTCATCCTTGTGCTCGGCGCAGTTCATGGCCGCCGTCCTGGCGGTTCGCCAGTCAATCTCCGTCATGTTCTCCCATGGTTCATCCTCGGTTTTGCAGCCTTGGCGACGCTTCGTTCCCTCGACGCGATCCCCGCGCCGCTGCTGCCCGGGATGGCGGCTCTCTCCGCCGCCTTCACCGTCACCGCCATGGCCGCGTTGGGCCTCTCCGTTGATGTCAGATCCGTCGCCCATACCGGCGGGCGTGTCCTCGCAGCGGCGACGCTGTCGCTGTTGGCGCTGGGGGCTTTCGGGCTTTGCCTGATCGGGCTGCTGAATATCGTCTGATCGAGGCGATATGCCCAAAATACTTGCAAAGATTCCGGTTGCCTTCCAAACGATCAGCAGCTAGCCTGTATATACAGGTCAGGCGGAAGCATAGATCGTCATGCGGGTCATCTCTTCACAACAGGCTGCGGATCTTCTCGAAGATGGGATGACTGTCGCTGCTTCCGGTTTCGGAGGATGCTGCCATCCCGAGGCCATCACGGCCGCCGTCGAGGAGCGTTTCCTCGCCTCTGGAAAGCCCCGCAACCTGACGCTTCTGTTTGCCGCCAGTACGGGCGATCGTCAGACCCGCGGCATGGGGCACTTCGGTTATGAGGGCCTGGTCGCCTGCGTGATTGCCGGGGGATGGCGCGGAACGCCGCGCCTTGGAAAACTTGCGATCGAGGAAAAGATCGAAGCGCATTGCTGGCCGCAGGGCGTCATCGCGCAGCTCTATCGGGCGATTGCCGCTGGTCAACCTGGGGTGGTCACCCATATCGGCCTCGGCTCTTTCATTGATCCGCTTCATGGCGGCGGTCGCATGAATGCGACGACGCCGCGTCCGCTTGTCGAGCGTGTATCGTTGCGCGGCAAGGAATGGCTGCTTTATCCGTCGATGCCGCTCGACTGCGTGCTCTTGCGCGGAACGACGGCCGACGAAGACGGGAACATCACCTTCGAGGACGAGGCCTTCCCGCTCGACGTGCTCGCCATGGCGCAGGCGGGCCGAAACTCCGGTGGTATCGTCGTCGTGCAGGTCAAGCGGATTGCCGAGCGCGGCTCGCTGCAGCCGAACGACGTTCGTGTCCCGGCGGCGCTCGTCGATTATGTCGTCGTCTGCGATGATCCGGCCCAGCACGGCATCAGTTTCGCCGAGACCGACAATATCGCCTATACCGGACGCGTTCGGATGGCGGCGAGCCGCTTGCTGCCGGCGCCGCTGTCGGTCGATAAGATTATTCAGCGACGCGCCTTCCTGGAACTGGCGCCGCTGAACCGCCCGACGATCAACCTCGGCATCGGCATTGCCGCCGGGATCGGCCGTATCGCCAGCGAAGAGGGGTTCGACGATTATACGGTGACGATCGAATCCGGCGTCATCGGCGGCGTGCCGGCCGAAGAGCTGTCCTTTGGCGCTGCCGTCAATCCGACCGCCATCGTCCCGCAGGCCTCACAGTTTGACTTTTACGACGGCGGCGGCCTCGATATCGCCTTCCTTGGCATGGCCGAGGTGGATCGGCATGGGGCGGTCAATGTCAGCCGCTTCAACAATTCCATCGTCGGGGTCGGCGGGTTCACCAATATCTCGCAGACGGCCAAGCATGTTGTCTATCTCGGCGCATTTTCGGCTGGTGGCGCTGAAATTGCGGTTGCCGACGGCAGGCTCGAGATCATCCAGGACGGCCGCCTTTGCAAGATCGTCGAGGCTGTCGACCAGATCAGTTCGAGCCCGGCCTTTGCACCGGAGGGACAGTCACAGCTCGTCGTCACCGAGCGGGCCGTTTTTCGGGTGGTTGGCGGATGCCTGACGCTGATGGAGTTTGCCCCCGGTATCGACCTTGCCGCTCATGTTCTCGACCGCCTGCCGACGGGCATCGCGGTGTCGGACCAGCTGAAGCAGATGGATGCGCGCCTGTTTTCGACCCATGCCATGAAGGACTTTGCCCCATGAAAATCGATGGAGCCGCCATCATCGTCACGGGCTCGGCAACGGGTGTCGGGGCTGCATGCGTGAAGCAATTCGCCGAGGGCGGCGCCCGGGTGGTCGTCAACTACAGCCGCAGCAAAAAAGAGGCCGATGAGACCGGCGATATCTGCCGCAGTCTGGGCGCGGAGGTCGAGATCGTCCAGGCCGACGTTGCCGATGACGCGGCTTGCCGTAGGGTGGTCGCGGTTGCCGTCAATCGATGGGGGCGGCTCGACGCCCTGGTGAACAATGCCGCAATGACGGTCAAATCCGATCCTTTCGATCTGGAGACATTGTCGGCCGAAGACTTTCAGAGCGTTTTCGGCGTCAACGTCATCGGCGCTTATCAGATGTGCCGGGCGGCGGTACCAGCGATGCGGGACAGCGGCGGCGGCGCGATCGTCAATGTCTCATCCAACGTTGCCTTTACCGGTGGCGGCAGCTCGCTTGCTTATACGGCCTCCAAGGGCGCGCTGAATGCGCTGACTTTGGCCTTGGCGCGCACCTGCGGTCCCGATATCCGCGTCAATGCGGTTTGTCCCGGCATCATCGATACGCGCTGGATGCGCGACACGCTCGGGCCGGATGCCTATGGAGCCATTGCCAAGCGATTTTCGGAAACCGCGCCGCTCGGCCGGGTCGCGACACCGGAAGATGTTGCCGGCGCCATTGTCTGGCTTGTTCAGGGTGCCGACTTCGTCACCGGCGAATTGCTTTCCGTTGACGGCGGTATCCGCCTGTCTGGTGGCGTTCGCAAACCCGCGACTTCAGGGGGAGCCGCATCGTGACGCTGTCGGCCCAATCCATCCTCGACTTTCCGGTGCCGCAGGCGACACATGTGGTTACCGCAAGGGATGCCATCCTTTACGCCCTGTCGGTTGGCTACGGCACCGACGCACCCGGCGCGGCATTGAAGTACGTCTATGAACGCGATCTCGTGGCCGCGCCGACCCTTGCCAATATCGTGGCACATCCGGGGCCATGGATGCAGCAGACGGGCGTCGACTGGGCCCGTCTGGTGCATTCTGAACATCGCTTGACGATCCACCGGCCGGTCCCGCTCGATGTGCCGCTCATCTCTCGCTCGCGCGTCCTGTCGGTGGTCGACCGCGGCGTGGAAAAAGGAATGTTCGTCAGCTTCGAGCGGCTGATTGCAACCGCAGACAGTGATGAGCCGATCGCGACCATCGTCCAGACTAATGCGTGCCGCGGCGACGGTGGATGCGGCTCGGCAGGATCTTCGCCCGAACCGTTGTCGAAAGTCCCGGACAGAGGGCCGGACCTTGAATTCAATGTCGACATCCCTGACAACGCCGCTCTGCTTTATCGCCTGAACGGCGATCTCAATCCGCTGCATGTCGATCCGCAGGCAGCCGGCAAAAGCGGCTTTGACCGGCCGATCCTGCATGGGCTGTGCAGCTTCGGTTATGCGGGCTACGCCATTGTCGCTGCCATCGATCCAAGCATGGCCAGCGGTTTGAGCGCGATCGCGGCGCGTTTCAGCGCGCCGATCTTTCCCGGCGAAACGATCACCGTGCAGATATGGCGCAACGATGCCGAGATTCGCTTCCGAGGCCTCGTTGCTTCTCGGGGCGCGACCATCCTCGACAATGGCATGGCGAGGTTGTCATGACGAAAGCGCTCAAGCCGGCCGCCGGCGAGGCGCGCCATTATATCAGGATCAAGGAGCAGATCCTGGCCGAGATCGCCGAGGGCAAGCTGCAGCCGGGAGACCGGGTATCCTCTGAAAGCGAATTGGTGGCGGCATTCGGCGTCAGCCGCATGACGGCGAACCGGGCGCTGCGGGAGTTGATGTTCGAGGGTGTTCTCAAGCGATCGGCCGGGATCGGAACGTTCGTTTCGCCAAAGCACCTCGATGTCGATCTGCTTCAAATCCGCAACATAGCCGACGAAATACTGGAACGGGGTCACAAGCATAAGGCGGCGGTCGTTAAGGCCGGCTTGATGAAGGCGGATGCCAACGTCGCCGATGCGCTTGAACTCATCCTCGGCGCTGAAGTGATGCATTCGCTGATCGTGCACATGGAAAACGACCAACCGATTCAGGTCGAGGAGCGCTACGTCAATCCCCTGGTCGCGCCCGACTATCTCTCGACCGACTTCCGCAGCATGACGCCGCATGAATATCTGACGAAGGTGGCTCCAATAACGGCGTTCGAACATATCGTCCAGGCCGTCAAACCGGATACGACGATACGCAAATATCTGGGCCTCAGGAATGATCATCCTTGCCTGCGCGTCTTTCGAAGAACCTGGTCAGGTGAGGCCGTCGTGACCTGTGCGCTGTTATACTATCCCGGCGCGCAATATCGGCTGGAAGCACGGTCCACCAAGGGTCCCTCCAGGCCCGTCGCCATTCTCGGAGAAAAACAGTGAGCGCCACCAATTCTCCATCGATCATCTTCAGCGCGGCGCCGCCGACGATCGAGGACATCGCAGCAATTGCCCGTCGGCACGCAAGGATCGAGGTATCCGCCGAGGTCGATGCCCGGATTGTGGCCGCGCGCGCCGTCGTCGACCGCTATACGGAAAGCGATCTGCCGGTCTACGGTCTGACGACGGGACTTGGGGCGGGGGTCGACACCCGACTTGCAACGGAAGATCTGATAGCGTTCCAGATGCGCGTGCCGCAAGCCCGCGCGGTCGGCGTCGGAGAACCGCTTGCCCGGGAATCCGTGCGGGCGATGATGGCCGTCAGGGCCGCCGGCATGGCGGCGGGCGGCTCCGGCGTTTCGCTGAAAGTCTTCCAGGGTCTGATCGCCGCCATCAATGCCGGTGTTCACCCTGTCGTCCCCTCATTGGGCTCGATCGGTGCGGCGGATTTGGCTCCGCTTGCGCATATGAGCCGGGGCCTTCTGGGCTTCGGTGAGATCGAGCTTGGCGGCGAAGTGCTGCCGGCCGCCATCGCCCTTGACAGGGCCGGCCTGAAGCCTCTCGAATTCGCGCCGAAGGACGGCCATGCGCTTGTTGTTGCCAACAGCCTCTCCATCGGCCTCGCCTGCTTGACGCTTGTGGATATCGAGCAGCTCTTCGATTGGTCCCTGAAGGCGATTGCCGTCAATTTCGAAGCGTTCCGGGCCAATGTCAGTGCCTTCGACGACCGCGCTCTGGCTGCAAGGCCGGCCTTTGGGCAGCGCCGCGTCGCCGCTCAGCTGATGGAGCTTCTTTCGGGCAGCTCCTTGCTTGCCGCCGATGCAGCAAGGCGTCTGCAGGATCCGTTGAGCTACCGCTGCACACCGCAGGTCTGGGGCGCGTTGAGACATGCGATCGATGAGGCAAGGCAGGCGACCGACATAGAGCTCGTCAGTTCCAGCGACAATCCTGTCGTGATCGCATCCGAGGGCGTCATTCTTTCACACGGCAATTTTGACATGACCGCTTTTGTGCTCGCCTGGGAAAGGCTGGGGCAGGCGATGGCGCATTGTGCGGCAGGCATCGCCTATCGGATCATGAAGATCATGTCGCCTGGCATGTCCGACCTGCCACGTTTCCTGACCCCGATGGGCCAGAGCCGTACCGGTTTTGCGACCGTGCAAAAGACCGTCTCGGCCATGGAAGCCGAAATCCGCCATCTGGCCATGCCGGTTTCGCTTTCGCCCATTCCTGTCGCCGATGGCGTCGAAGACCAGGCATCGATGGCTCCGAGCGTTTTGGCAAAGGCGCAGGCGATCGTCGAGCGCCTGCGCTATCTCACCGCCATCGAACTGATCGCGTCGGTACAGGCCGTCGAACTCAGAGGTGTCTCGGGCGAATTGGGCAAGGGATCGGCACAAGCCTATGCCTTTGTCCGCACCCACGTCCCGGCGCTTGAAGAGGATCGGGCGCAAGGGCCGGATTTTGCAACGATTGCCGCATTGATCGGGCTCGGCCCGCAATAAGCCGGTTCGCCACTGCCCCGGCAAGAAGGGCAGGGCGCCGACCGGTCATGCCGACGGTTATTCCGGGGAATGCCGTCGGTTCGTTCATTGAAAAGTCAACAAGAGGGAATGACTATGAAAAATTGGACAAAAGGCATCTTTGCAGCCGGCATCATGGCAGCCGCCATGTTCCAGCCTGCATCCGCAGAGACCATCAAGGTCGGCAGCAAGAACTTCACCGAGCAGTTCATCCTCGCCGAAATGTACGCCGCCGTTCTGGAAAATGCCGGCATCACCGTCGAGCGCAAGATCAATCTGGGCGGCACGCTGATTGCTCACCAGGCATTGGTGGCCGGCGAGATCGATCTCTATCCGGAATATACCGGCACGGCGCTCGCTTCTGTCGTCAAGGGTGAGATGTCGACCGACGCCGAGAAGGTCTACACGCAGGTCAAGGACTTCTACGCCAAGCAGTTCAACCTCACCTGGCTGAAGCCGAGCGGCATCAACAATGGCTACGTCATCGTGGTCCGGCAGGAAACGGCGCAGGCCAACAATCTGAAAAGCCTGTCGGATCTCGCCAAGGTTTCCAAGACCCTGGTCTTCGGCGGCGGCGCTGAATTTCCGGACCGCGCCGATGGCCTGCCCGGCCTGAAGCGTGTCTATGACGCCGAGTTCAAGGAGTTCAAGCAGTTTGCCAAGCTTGGCCTTCGTTATGATGCACTGGAACAAAAGGACATTGACGTCGCCAATGGTGCCGCGACCGACTGGCAGATCGGCTCGAAGAACCTCGTGCCGCTGGCAGACGACAAGGGTCTGTTTCCGCCCTACTACGTGGCCCCCGTCGTCCGCCAGGACGTGCTGAAGGCCAATCCGAAAGTTGCCGAATTGCTGGAAGCGGTCGGCACCCATCTCGATAACGAGAAAATGCGCGTCCTCAATGCCAAGGTCGAGACCGATCACGAGGAAGCCAAGGACGTGGCGGTCGAATTCCTCAAGGAAAACGGCCTGCTGCCGAAATGATTGTCACGCCCGCGGCCGGGTATCGATCCGGCCGCGACCTGGCGTGGCGATCCTCTTAGGTGTTTGTTCGAAAATCCGTCCGTTCAGCAGCCGGACAGGAATGTGGAGAAGCGGGAAATGCAGGAAATCTGGATCGATTATCTCAACGCCCTCGATGCCAAGGCGCTGGCGCTGACGAATGACGAGATTCTCGATGCGGTGTCGAAAGCGCTGGATGCGCAGGGCAGGGGCGAAACCGTCATCGAGCCGCGTGTTCATCTTGTGCCGGAGAGCTCCGACAAGGGCCATTTCAACGTGCTTCGCGGCTATGTCAAAGCGCTGAACTATGCCGGCGTCAAGGTCGTCGGCGACTTCGTCGACAACTACAAAGTCGATCTGCCCTCGGAGCTTGCGGTTCTCAACCTGTTCGACCCGAACACGGGCGTGCCGAAGGCCATCATCGACGCAACTGCTATCACCGATATGCGCACCGGCGCCGTGACCGCCCTTGGCGCAAAACATCTCGCCCGCAAGAACAGCAAGATTCTCGGCCATATCGGTGCCCGCGGAACCTCTTACTGGAACGTTCGCCTTCTCGATCATCTCTTCGACTTCGATGAAATCCGCGTGCATTCGCGCCGCCCGGAAAGTCGCGATGCCTTCGCAAAGCGTCTTGAGGCGGATCTCGGCAAGAAGATCGTCGTCACCGACAATTGGGAGGATTGCCTCAAGGGCGCCGATATCATGGTCGAGGCCAGCCGCCTGCCGGAACCGGCGCCGCTGTTCAAGACGGAATGGGTGAAGAAGGGGGCCTTCGTCGTACCC
The DNA here is from genome assembly GCF_032464805.1 of Rhizobium sp. 10PS4. Taxonomy (NCBI): domain Bacteria; kingdom Pseudomonadati; phylum Pseudomonadota; class Alphaproteobacteria; order Hyphomicrobiales; family Rhizobiaceae; genus Rhizobium; species Rhizobium sp. 10PS4. The sequence continues at coordinate 550,113 of NZ_JAWDIW010000001.1, forward strand.
TATGGCACGATGAGCGCGCTTGAATTCGATCTCACCGATATCATGGACAAGGTCGTCGTCGACGATTGGGGACAATGCGGCCCCGGCAAGCCGTTCGGAGCGCTTCGCCGTCACGTCGACGAGGGCAAGGTGACGGCCGAGAACTTGCATGCCGAAATCGGCCAGATCGTCTGCGGCATGAAACCCGGCCGCGAGAGCGACGAGGAGACGATCCTGTTCTGGCATCGCGGCCTCAGCACGACCGACGTGGCGCTCGGCGCCGCCATGGTGGCGAAGGCCAGGGAGATGAATATCGGTCAGCGCCTGCGGTTCGCCTAAATAGCCATGGTCATGTTCAAGCCAATCGCCTGTTCGAGAATGTATAATCTCAGCCCGCGCATTCGCCGCCTGTGGGACGCGCTGTTTGCGTTGGTCAGCCTACGTTCCGGCGTCGAGCTGGAGATCATCGGCCATCCAGCACCAGCACCCTTGTCGGAATTATGGGCGAGGCCGGACATGGGAGCGGTCTTCATCTGCGGCTATCCGTTTTCGCGCATGCCCGAGGCAACGAGACCGACTGCCCTTGCTGCAGCCGTCTCCAGCGAAGCATGGTCTGTGGACCAACCACTCTATGCCAGCCACATCCTCGTCGCCTCCACCGGGCCGGTGAGCGCGGTGGAGGATCTCGCTACGGCACGTTGGGGCTGGACCGCCCGCGATTCCCAATCCGGCTACCATGCTGCGCGCTCCTACCTTGCCGGCCGATTTGCAGGCACGATGAAGCAGAGCACGACGGTTGGACCGCTGCTCAACCCCTCAGGCATCGTCGCAGCCCTCAAGGATGGCAGGATCGATGCGGGCGCGATCGACGCCTATGCGTTCCAATTGTTGTCGCTGCACGAACGCGACGCGATCGATGGTCTTCGTATTCTGGCGACGACTGATCCGCTTCCCGCGCCGCTGTTGGTTGCCGCGCAAACATTGCCAACGGACATCGCCTCAGCGTTACAGCGGAGCCTCGTGACGTTGCATGAAACGCCTGAGGGAGCGGCGGCTTTGGAACGGCTCGGCCTCAGGCGATTTTCGGCGGTCGCTCCGTCGGCCTACGATGTCCTGCCGCAGAGAGCCGACGAGGCCGATCGCAGATTGGGGATCTCATGGTAGACAGGCGGACGAGCGCCCGGGCGCGGAGGTCTCGACGATGAAATGGGTCCCTAAACACCTCGACCGGCTATTCGAAGCGCTGTTGGAGCACCTGTATCTGGTTTTTTCCTCGGTCGGCATTGCCCTGGTGATCTCGCTGATCGTCGGGATATGGGCGGCAAGGCGGCCGCGGAGCTTCGCGGTTATCATCATCTTCACCGGTATCCTGTTCGCCGTGCCGAGCTTGGCGCTGTTTGCTCTTCTCATCCCGATCATGGGGATCGGAGCGGCACCCGCTATAACAGGTCTTGCCGCGTACTCGCTGATGATCCTGATCCGCAATATCGGCATGGGCTTTCAGGCAATTCCGCGTGACATACTCGAAGCTGCCGATGGCATGGGCTACGGCACGGCGCGCCGGATCTGGGAAGTCGAGCTGCCGCTGGCGATGCCCTATATCGTCGGCGGTATCCGCATTGCCATGGTGACGGTCATCGGCATCGCGACCGTTGCCGCCTATATCAATGCCGGCGGGCTGGGCGTCATTATTTTCGAAGGCATCGACCAGCGGTTCCCCGAAAAGATCATCGCCGGCGGGCTGCTGACGTCATTTCTGGCGCTCTTTGCCGACTACTGTTTTGCATCCTTCGAAAAGCTGCTGCGCCGGCGCAGTGGAGGTAAAGCAGCATGATCGTTATCGATGCATTCAGCTGGATCTTCAACAACTCCGGCACCTTCTTCAATGCTTTCAATCGCCATCTGCTGATGTGCGTCCTATCGCTCGGCATCGCCTTCGTCATCGCCGTGCCACTCGGATTTGCCGTCGCACGGGCACCTCGCGCCGCCTTTACCGTGGTCAATATTGCCGGCGCCTTGCGCTCCATACCGAGCCTTGCGATCCTGTCGGCGGCGATGCCGTTCCTCGGCATCGGATTGTTGCCGTCGGTGGTCGCCCTCATCGTCCTTGCCGTGCCGCCGCTGCTGTTGAGCACGATCATCGGCATCCGCGAGATCGACGCCGCGGTGATCGATGCGGCAGATGGAATGGGCATGAGCGCCGGGCAGATGCTGTGGGAGATCGAACTTCCTCTGGCCGTTCCGTCGATTCTGTCGGGCGTCAGGACGAGTGCCATCCAGGTGATCGGCGGGGCGGCGCTGGCCTCCTTCATCGGCGGCGGCGGGCTTGGCGATTTCATCAATGCCGGCATTGCGATCATGAACATGCCGCGTCTTCTCGTCGGAGCGGTTCCGATCGCCCTGCTCGCGATCTTTGCGGAATTGGCGTTCGGCGCCCTGGAGCGCGTCTTCACTCAACGGCGCTAAGCGGCCGAAAGCGGATATCAGGATGATTCATCTCGACCATGTTACGAAGAATTACGACGGAAGCGGCTCGCATGCGGTCGACAATCTCGATCTCCTGATCGAGACCGGTATGACGGTTGCCCTGATCGGTCCGTCGGGCTGCGGCAAGACCACGACCATGCGGATGATCAATCAGTTGGAGACGCCCACGGCGGGGCGTGTGCTGGTCGATGGCAGAGATATCGCCCGGGTCGATCAGAAAGAGCTGCGCCGCAGCATCGGTTATGTCATTCAGCAAGTCGGTCTGTTTCCGCATATGTCGATCGCGCGCAATGTCGCGACCGTGCCGCGGCTTCTTGGTTGGGAAAAGGCGCGCAGCGATCGCCGGGTCGACGAGCTGCTGGATCTCGTGGGTCTTGATCCGGCCATCATGCGGCAGCGCCTGCCACACGAATTGTCGGGCGGGCAGCGTCAGCGCGTCGGTTTCGCGCGTGCGCTCGCCGCCGACCCAGCAATCATGCTGATGGACGAACCGTTCGGCGCCATCGATCCGATCACCCGCGTTCGGCTTCAGGACGAATTCCGCGATATTCTGAGGAAGGTGAAGAAGACCGTCGTCATCGTCACCCATGACCTCGATGAGGCGATCAAGATGGGCGATCGCATCGCCATCATGCGGGATGGCCGCCTCCTTCAATATGATACCCCGCAGGAAATCCTCGCGCGTCCCGTCAATGAATTCGTCGAGAGTTTCCTCGGCCCCGACCGAGCCATAAAAAGGCTGAGCTTGATTACCGTATCGATGATCATGACCGCGCCGGAACCATCGAACGGCGATGCCGAGATCGCCGCTGATGCCACAGTTCACGACGCCCTGGCGCTCATCCTCTCCGGCGAAATGCCGGGCCTGCACGTCAGAGCCGCCGACGGGACGCGTGCGGGATATTTGTCTCGTGACACCTTATTGCGCGCCAATCGGCTGTAGAGCAATTCTACCAAAGTGCACAGCGGTCCTGCGCCCGGAATTGTGGTCGGAATGGCCGCAGGCTCCCTGCGGAGCTTCGGATTCGGCACCTCCGAATTTAGGGACCGGATGCGGGGGCAATCTGCATCTGCGCAGGCCGGCGCTCATCCTGTTGTTGGCCGGTAGGTGGTTCCAGGCCGGTCGGGCGGTTATCGGGCGAGGCCTGCGGCGGCTGGGATTGAGCGGCCGACCCCGTCATCTCCGCTCCGATGTTTGGATTTACCTCGGGAGACTGATCTCTCGCCGCATTTGTCGCAGCTTGCAATTTTACCTGGTCTGTGCCGATTGGCTGCGGCGTGATTTTGCCGTCGGACGACGATACGCGCCAGACGGTATTGCCGGCGTCATCGGCGACGAGCAGCGCTCCCGTCCCGTCGATTTCGACGCCGACCGGCCGCCCCTTCGCCTGGTCGCCCTGGATAAAGCCCGTGACGACGTCCTGCGCCTTGCCGGATGGTTTGCCGTTTTCGAATGGCACGTATACGACTTTGTAGCCGTTGAAGCTGTCCCGATTCCAACTGCCGTGCTCACCGATGAAGGCGCCGTTGGCGTAAGCGGCCGGCAGCGCTGAATTCATCGAGAAGGTCAGTCCGAGCGCGGCGACATGGCTCGACAATGCATAATCCGGTGGGGTCGCCCTTTCGACCATATCCGGACGCGGCGGATGCACGCGCGCATCGACATGCTTGCCATAATAGCTCCATGGCCAGCCATAGAAGCCACCTTCCATGACCGAGGTCATGTAATCGGGAACGAGGTTCGGTCCGAGTTCGTCGCGCTCGTTGACGACCGTCCAGAGAGTCCCTGTCTCAGGGTTGAAGGTGAGGCCGTTCGGATTGCGCAGACCTGAGGCGAAGACGCGCGCCGCGCCGGTGTGCCGGTCGACCTGCCAGATCGCCGCACGGCCCTTTTCCGCCTCAAGCCCGTTCTCGGCGATGTTGGAATTCGAGCCGACCGAGACGTAAAGCATCTGCCCATCGGGGCTCAGCGCCAGATCCTTGGTCCAATGATGATTGATCGGACCACCGGGCAGGGGCGTCAGGGTTTTCGGTTGGGCGGTGATTTCATTCTGCCCAAGTTCATAGGGGTAGGCGAGAATGGCGGACGTCGAGGCGACATAAAGCGTGTTGTCGACCCAGGCGACACCGAACGGCGAATCGAGTTTCTTGAGGAGATCGTGCCTCTCATCCACCGTGCCGTCGCGGTTCGCATCACGCAGCAGTGTGATGACGTTGCTTTCCTTCTGCTCGCCGCCGCCGCCACGAGCGATCGACATGATCCAGCCCCGGATCAAATCCTTCGGCCGTGACGTCGGTTCGCCTGATGGGCCGCGCGACTGAATCACCAGTACGTCGCCGTTCGGCAAGGTGTGGACTGTCCTCGGATTGGCGAGGTCCTTGGCATAAGCAGTGACCGTCAAACCGTTCGGAACGGCCGGCGTCTCACCATCCTTCCAGCCAATGACCTCCGCTACCTTCAGATCAGGCAGCAGGGAGGCGGTTGGTTCCGGAAGGACGGGATTCGGTCCGATCTGCTGAGAGATATCAAAATCTCCGCTTTGGGCGTAAGCGGCAAGACCGACGCCGAGAGATATCGACAGAACCGAAGCGCCGAGAATCGGGGACTTCATCATCATATCCTCCAGGCCAGTCTGGCATATTTTCGAGCGGAAACTGCTGCGGCCACCAGGCACAAGACAAAGGTGAGGGCCGAAAGCATCAGTCCATATGGGACTACGGCCGTCCATCCATCGCCGGCATGGATAAGGTTGTTGGCAAAGGCGAGGCTCAGTATGATCAGATAGAGGAGGGCGGATAGGAGCGGCGGCCGCAAAGGGCGGGTGCGGGGACGCATCAGATCCATCAATCCGGCCAGAATCGCAAGTGAGCCCAACATAAGCCCGGCGAACAGCAACCATGCAGAGAAATTCTGCCACATCAGATTGCCGGTCTGCCAGAAAGCGATATCGGTCGCTAGCGCGAGCGTGAAGCAGACGAAGGGAAACGGGACAAAGAGCGACTGCATCGGATAGGCGGCCGAGTCTCGATTGCTGGCGGATATAGCCATGGCATGCTCCGTGGGACTGAGAGCTTGAGGATTCCTATCCAACCCGCGGCGAGAGCAGATGGTTCCGCTGCCGCTCCTTCGAAAGAGCAACCTTCGTCACTCAAATAACTGCTCACCTGCTCTGTCCCCTGTTAGCGGTAATAATCCAAGCACGAGAATCAAACACTACGCCTTCCAAACGCCTAAGGCGCTATCGACATTCCGCCACACAGTCTTTCGTGAAATATATTTCACGGCATGAATTATATTGACAGCACTCTGACGTTGCGATTATCTGCCCATACCGGACTTCGAGGAGGAACTCCGGTCTTCAATGGATCATCGGCAGCCGCTGAGGCGCCGCCGGATATTTGGGAGGGGCTTCGGCCTCGAGGAGGAAACTTGCGCAAATTTCTAAGCACGACCGCATTGGCGGTCCTCGCATCGACGCTTTTCGCCGGCGTGGCCAGCGCGGACGCGGAAAATCCGTTCCGCTGCAAGCCCGGTGAAAAATACGTCATGAACGTCATGGTATCGGGCGTCGAATACTGGTTCCCGGTCTATGAAATGTTCAAGCAGGCCGGTCAGCAGCTCGGTTGCGAGACCGCCTATACCGGCACGCCGGAATATGACGTCAACAAGCAGATCGCCACTTTCGACCAGGCGTTGGCCCAGAACCCGGCCGGTATTCTCGTTCACCCGATGAACTCCGACCCGTTCATCGAACCGATCAACCGGGCGATCGACCAGGGCACGGCGGTGGTGACCTTCGCGGCTGATGCGCCGCTCTCCAAGCGAATCTCGTTCGTCACGTCGGACAATACCCGCGAAGGCACCTATGCGGCCGACGCGATTGCCGAAAAGATGGGTGGCAAGGGTGAATATGCCGTTCTGGAAAATCCGGGCCAGGACAACCACGACAAGCGTATCGCCGCCTTCATCGCCCGTATGGAGGAAAAATATCCTGACATGAAGCTGGTCGGCCGCGCTGCGTCCAACCAGGACCCGAACAAGGCCTATCAGGGCTTGATGAGCCTGGTGCAGGCACATCCGAACATCGGCGCCGTCTTCATGCCGGAAGCGAACTCGGCCATCGGCGCTTCTCAGGCCAACAAGGAAAGCGGCGGCAAGATCCTCGTGATGTGCGCCGACGTCAACGCCAACATCCTCGACATGATCAAGGCGGGCGAAGTGTTCGGCTCGATCAATCCGAACCAGGGCATGCAGGGTTACATGGGCTTCATGCTCCTGTGGTTTGCCAAGCATCCGGAACTCATCGACCCGATGAACGACGCCAAGCGCGTCGGCTTCAACCCGATGAGCATTCCGTTCGTCGACAACGGCCTGTCGATTGTCACGGCTGCCAATGCCGACGACTTCTACTGGGACAAGTATCTGAAGCGGCGGGGCACCAAAGGCATCGAGGAGTAGACCTTTGTGTCGGCTGTCCGGCGGCAGGAAACTCCGGACAGCCACCGCGAGCGTGACGAGGAGACGATGATGGCGTTGGTGCCGGTTCTGGAAATCCGCAGTGTCAGCAAGCACTTCGGGGCGGTGAAGGCGTTGACGGAGGTGAGCTTCAGCCTGGAGAAGGGCGAGGTTCATGCGCTTTGCGGCGAAAACGGCGCGGGCAAGTCGACGCTGATGAACATCATTGCTGGCGTGCTGCAGCCGACCGAGGGGGACGTTCTCGTCGATGGAGCGCCGGTAAAGGTAACATCGCCGGCCGTGGCGCAATCGCTCGGGCTTGGCCTCGTGCATCAGGAAATCGCGCTTTGCCCCGATGCGACGGTGGCCGAGAACATGTTCATGGCCGCGACCAACCGCCGCCGCTCGCCTTTCATGAATTATGGCCGGCTGGAGCGGGATGCGCAGGTCGTGATGAACCGTCTGGCGTCGATCGACGTGCGCCGCAAAGTCGGCGACTTGTCGATTTCCAGCCAGCAGCTTGTCGAGATCGCCAAGGCGCTGACGCTCGATTGCCGGGTGCTGATCTTCGACGAACCGACGGCGGCATTGACGGAATCGGAGACGCAGATCCTGTTCGCAATCATCCGCGACCTCAAGGCGCAGGGAATTTCGATCATCTATATCAGCCACCGCATGGCCGAAATCTTCAGCCTGTGCGACCGTGTCACCGTGTTTCGCGATGGCCGTTATGTCTCGACCGAGAAAGTGGCGGACGTGACGCCGGATGATGTGGTGCGCCGCATGGTCGGGCGCGAGATCACCCAGCTCTATCCGGAAAAGCAGGCGCAGGCGGAGCGGAGCGACGAGCTCATTCTGAGCGTCCGCGATCTCAGCGACGGCAGTCGTTTCACGGATGTGAACTTCGACCTGCGCAAGGGTGAAATTCTCGGCGTCGGCGGGCTGATCGGCTCGGGCCGCACCGAGATAGCCGAAGGTATTTGCGGATTGCGGCCGGTGATTGAAGGGGATGTGCAGTTGCATGGACAGCGGCTGCGGGCGCGGTCTTATGCGCAGGCCGCGCGTGCGGGCGTCGTCTACCTGTCGGAAGACCGGAAAGGCTCCGGCATTTTCCTCGATCTTTCCATCGCCCAGAACATTGCCGTTCTCGATTTGAAATCGCTGACCGGACCGCTGGGACTGTTGAATTCCAAGGCCGAGGCGGATCGTGCCCACAAGTTGGTCCGGCGGCTCGGCGTGCGGATGGGTGGCATCGACATGCCGGTGTCGTCACTGTCGGGGGGAAACCAGCAGAAGGTGGCGATTGCCAAGCAGTTGGCGGTCAATCCGAAGGTCATCCTGATGGACGAGCCGACCCGCGGCATCGATGTCGGCGCCAAATCGGAAATCCACCGGCTGCTGCGCGATCTCGCGCGCTCCGGTATCGGCATCGTCGTCATCTCGTCGGAACTGCCGGAGCTTCTCGGTCTGTGCGACCGGGTGCTGGTCATTCACGAGGGCACCGTGGCAGGCGAGGTCGAGGGCGAGGCGATGACGGAGGAAGCGATCATGCGGCTCGCCTCGGGTATCGGCGGCCACAACAATTCAAAGGCATCAGAGCATGCCGCGTAGGGAAAAAGCAGGGGCAGGAGACAGGGTAATGGCGGACGCTACATTGGCAACGGCACATCAGGCACGCGCGCCCGGCTGGAAACGGCTAGGGACGATGCGCGAGGCGGGACTGATCGCAATCATCCTGGCGCTCTGCATCGTCATGAGCTTTGCCTCGCCGCATTTTCTGACGCTCGGCAACTTCCGGGCGATGCTGATGTCGTTTTCGGTGGAAGGGATCGTCGTCGTCGGCATGACCATCCTGTTGATCGTCGGCGGCATCGACCTGTCGGTCGGCTCGGTCGTCTGCTTCTCGATGGTGCTGTCGGGCTCGCTGTTCCTGATGGGGCTCGATCCGTGGAGCGCATCCCTGATCGGCATTGTTGCCAGCGGCCTGATCGGCTGCGTCATGGGCTTCTTCGTCACAATCGTCGGGCTCAACCACTTCATCACCTCGCTTGCGGCCATGGTCATCGTGCGCGGTATCTGCCTGATCATCACCAAGGGCACGCCGCTGTCGCTGTTCACGCTTCCGCCCTCGTTCAAGGCGGTCGGGCAGGGCACATTCTATGGCGTCCCCTATGTGATCCTGATTTTTGTAGCGGTCGTCGTGCTGTTCGATTTCCTGCTGCGCCGGGCAACCGCCTTCCGCAAGGTGTTCTACACCGGCAGCAACGAGAAGGCGGCGCTCTATTCCGGTATCAAGACCAACCAGGTGAAGTTCTGGGTGACGGTGCTCTGCGCTACGCTATCAGGTGTTGCCGGAGTGATCTACATGTCCCGCTTCGGTGCCGCGACCCCGACCTTTGGCGTCGGCATGGAACTCAACATCATCGCAGCCGCGGTGATCGGCGGTGCGTCGCTGAATGGTGGCTCCGGCACGATCCTAGGAGCAATTCTTGGTATTGCCCTGCTGTCGGTCGTCACAAGCTCATTGATCTTGCTCGACGTGTCTGTCTATTGGCAAGACATGATCAAAGGCTGCATTCTGCTTGCCGCCGTCTCGATCGACCATTTCCTGCACAAGCGGAAGGCTGCCTGATATGCCGATAGCCAAGCTCAAACCCGCAAATGCGCCGCGCGAGGAAATCGTCATCGCCCGGCAGATGCACCAGGCTCTGGTCCTGCATTTCCTCGAGGGACTGACACAGGCGCAGATTGCCGATCAGCTCGGCATCTCGCACGCCACCGTCAACCGCCTGATCAAGCGCGGCCGCCAGCTCGGCCTAGTCGAGATCAAGATCAAGTCGCCGGTCGAGCCGCTGGTCGACATGGAAGAACGGCTCCAAGCGCTTGGCGGCATCGGCCGCGCCGTGGTGGTGCCGACAGTGTCCGACAACCCGCAGACGGCGCTTCAAGCCGTCGGCGAAGCAGCAGCAAGGTTGCTGCTGGAAGAGATCACCGATGGCGATACGATCTGCATCACCGGCGGCAAAGGGGTGAGCGCCGTCGTTGCCGGTCTGCAGCCGCCGCGTCGGTTCAATGTCGAGGTCATTCCAGTAACCGGCTGCGTCCAGGGTAAACACTATACCGACGTCAACCATGTCTCGACCTTGATGGCCGACCGGCTTGGGGGGCGTTCCTACCAAATCCATGCGCCCCTCTTTGCCGACGATGCCGAGCAGCGGGCGATGCTGATCAACATGCGTTCCGTCGCAGACGTTTTCAAACGGGCGCGTGAGGCGAAGGTGGCGGTGGTCGGCATCGGCTCGATCCTCTCGGACGATTCGAGCTATTACGACCTGCATCCGTCCTCGAGCACCGACCGCGCCGCGATCGAGCGGTCCGGTGCCTCCTGCGAGTTGCTGGCGCATCTGCTCGATGATCATGGCCAGATCTGCGACTACAGCCTCAACCGTTCGCTGGTGTCGCTGACGCTGCCGGAATTCGCCTCGATCCCCACCAAGATCGGTGTGGCGAGCGGGCCGAACAAGGCAGGCCCGATCCTCAGCGTTCTGCGCGGCAATCATCTGGATACGCTGGTGACCGATGAGGCGACGGGTGCGCGGGTGCTGGCATTGGCGAATGGGGAGAGAAAATGGGCATGAGCGGACAGCAATTGACACGTGAGATCGGCAAATCGGGCGTTTCCGCCTCGGCGGTGGGATTGGGCACCTGGGCGATCGGCGGCTGGATGTGGGGCGGGAGCGACGAGGCCGAATCCATCGCGGCGATCCAGGCATCGCTCGATGCCGGCGTGACGCTGATCGACACGGCGCCGGCCTATGGGCTTGGACGTTCCGAGGAGATTGTCGGCAAGGCGCTGAGCGGGCGCCGCGACAAGGCTGTCATCGCTACCAAATGCGGCCTTGTCTGGCATACGCAGAAGGGTCGTCATTTTTTCGACCAGGACGGCAAGCCGGTGCACCGTTATCTCGGCCGCGACGCGATCCTGCATGAGGTCGAGGAAAGCCTGAGGCGGCTTGGAACCGACTATATCGACCTCTACATCACCCATTGGCAAGATCCGACGACCCCTATCGAGGAAACGATGCGGGCGCTGGAAGACCTGCGCACATCGGGCAAGATCCGGGCGATCGGCGCAAGCAATGTCAGTCCCGACGACCTCAATGCCTATATCGCTGTCGGTGGTCTCGACGCGATTCAGGAGCGGTTCAGCATGATCGACCGGGAGATCGAGGCGGAGCTTCTGCCGCTGACCAAGGCCAACAGCATTGCGACGCTGAGCTACTCGTCGCTGGCGCTGGGGTTGCTGTCCGGCACCATCGGTCCGGACCGGGTGTTCTCAGGTGACGACCAGCGCAAGGGCAATCCGCGCTTTTCGGTCGACAACCGCCAGAAGGCAACAGCGCTGGCCGACGCCATCCGGCCGGTCGCCGAAAAACACGACGCCAGCATCGCCCAGATCGTGATTGCCTGGACGTTGGCGCAGCCGGGCGTCACCTTTGCACTTTGCGGGGCGCGCAATCCGGCACAAGCGCTCGACAATGCGCGGGCGGGGACGATCCGGCTAGATGCGGCCGAGCTTGCTGCCATCGATACGGCCATAGCGGCGAAACTGACTGACATGGACAGGTAGCGGATCGCCATCATGAATCGGCAAGAGATATTGGACGGGCTCCGCCAGAGCCCAAAGGTGGACGTCTGTGTTATCGGCGGCGGCATCAACGGCATCAGCGTCTTTCGGGAGTTGGCGCTGCAGGGGCTGAATGTGCTGCTCGTCGAGAAACACGACTATTGCTCCGGGGCCAGTTCGGCGCTGTCGCGCATGGTGCATGGCGGGCTGCGCTATCTTGAAAACGGCGAATTCAAGCTGGTGCAGGAATCGCTGGTCGAGCGGGACCGTCTGCTGCGCAATGCGCCGCACTACGTCGCTCCGCTGCCGACGACGGTGCCGGTGTTCGATATCTTTTCCGGCCTCGGCAATGGCATCGTCCGCTTTCTGGGCCTCAGCCGCCGCCCGAGCCGGCGTGGCGCCGTCGCCATCAAGGCGGGCCTGTGCATCTATGATTTCCTGACCCGCAAACGGGCGCTGATGCCGCGCCACCAGTTTCGTGGCCGGCGCAGAACGCTTGCCAAGTGGCCGGCGCTCAATCCCGACATCAAGAGTTCCGCCACCTATTTCGACGCCTGGGTCAGCCACCCGGAGCGGCTGGGAATCGAGCTTCTGCAGGATGGTCTTTCAGCAAAGTTTGGGGCGATGGCGCTGAACTATACGGAACTGCGGCGGACAGAGGATGGTCAGTACCGCGTAGAAGACCAGATCGACGGCGAGTCCATTGCCGTCGAACCGGCGCTGATCATCAACGCCACCGGCGGCTGGATCGACATCGCCAATCAGACGCTGTTTTCGCCAGAAGCGCGGCCTGCACCGCTGATTGGCGGCACCAAGGGCTCGCATCTGATCGTCGACAATGCGGACCTACGCGACGCGCTCGCCGGTCACATGATCTACTATGAGAACGAGGACGGGCGGATCTGCATCCTCTTTCCCTATCTCGGCAAGGTTCTCGTCGGTTCGACCGACATCCGCGTCGACGATCCGGAATCGGTGCGCTGCGAGGCCGACGAGCGGGATTATATCCTGCAATCGCTCGCCTTCGTGCTGCCTGATATCGCCATCCGGGCGGAACAGATCGTTTTCCAGTTTTCCGGCGTGCGGCCGCTGCCGGCCAGCACCGACAGTTTTACCGGGCGCATCCCGCGCGATCATTTCTGCACGGTCGTAGAGCCGAAGGATGGTGGCCCGCCGGTTCTGTGCATGATCGGCGGCAAGTGGACGACATTTCGGTCCTTCGGGGAACTGGCGGCCGACATGGCTTTGGAACGACTAGGCCGGCAGCGCCGCGTTGCGACAACCGATCGGCCGATCGGCGGCGGGCAGGCATTTCCGGCCAACGCGCCTGTCTGGCTTGCGCAGGCGGCGGCCAGCAAAGGCCTTCCCGGTGGGCGCATGGCCGAGCTGTTTGCCCGGTACGGCACGGATGCCGAGGCGGTTGCCGGCTTCATCGTGGCAGGCCCCGATACAGTGTTGCCGCACGCCGGCTACTCGGTGCGCGAATTGCAGTTTCTGATCCGCGAGGAAGCGGTGGAACATCTCGACGACCTGCTTTTGCGGCGCACGACGCTGGCCGTTTCAGGCGAGCTTTCGCTCGAGATGATGGATGCCGTACTCGACCTGCTGGCGCAGGAAAAGCACTGGACGCTCACGCATCGCGCCCGTGAGCGCGACCGTTTTCTCACCCTTCTCACCGAACGCCACGGCGTCGACGAAGACATGCTTTCGGCAAGGAACGAACCAAGGAGCACAGAATGCGACACAACAGCAAAGTCCGGATGAACCGGCTGTTCGGCGGCGGCCGTTGCCTTGACGTGGCGATCGATCACGGGGTCTGCAACGAACCGTCCTTCCTCAACGGGCTGGAGGATATTCAGGCCGTCGTCAAGGCCCTGGTGTCAGCCGGGCCGGACGCGATCCAGATGAATTACGGCCAGGCGGACCTGCTGCAGGACGTGGCCGGCAAGGACAAGCCGGCGCTGGTTATGCGCATCGACATGGGCAATCCCTATAATCGGATCCGCCACCGCGACATGTGGGCGGTGTTGCAGAACGAGGCCGAGCCGTTGATCGGCGCGATCGAAATGGATGCCGCCTGCGTCGTCGTCAACCTGTTCATGCTGCCGGACGAGCCGGACCTGTTCCGCCAATGTGTGCAGAACATTTCCCGCGTGCGGGCCGATTGCGACAAGTATGGCCTGCCGCTGATGATCGAGCCGCTGGTGATGCAGCCGGTCACCGAAAAGGGCGGTTACATGGTCGATGGCGATGCAGACAAGATCGTTACCTTGACGCGGCTCGCCCGCGAGATGGGGGCGGATATCGTCAAGGCGGATCCGACCACCAATGCCGAGGATTTCCACAAAGTGGTGGAAGCAGCCCGCTGCCCGGTTCTGGTGCGCGGCGGCGGCAAGGAAGATCTTCGTGCCGTCTTTGACAAATCGGCGGCCTTGATGCGGCAGGGCGCTGTGGGCATGGTCTATGGGCGCAACATCTATCAGCACGCCAATCCGAGTGCCGTGGTGCGCGGTCTGATGGCGATCGTGCACGAGGATGCGAGCGGCGAACAGGCCTTTGCACTCTATCAGCAGGGCTGAGCAACGATTTCGAATCTTGGGAGGGGTTCTGCATGGGAAACTATCTTTTGGGGCTCGACGCCGGAAACACCGTCATCAAGGCGGTGATTTTCGACCGGGCGGGCAACGAGATCGCGGCTGCGTCCGAAGAGGGACACAGCCGCATGCCGAGCCCGGGGCATGTCGAGCGGGGTCTGGACGAACTCTGGGCGAATGCCCGGCAGGTCATCCGCGCCTGCATCGAAAAGGCAAAGATCCAGCCGGAGGAAATCGCCGCGATCGGTTGCGCCGGGCATGGCAACGGCCTCTATGCGCTTGATCGCGACGGCGCTCCGCTCATCGGCATCCAGTCGCTCGACACGCGAGCGGCTGGGCTGGTCGATGAATGGCGAGAAGCCGGCGTTGGTGACCGGACCTATCCGATTGCCCGCCAGCGCCCGTGGCCATCCCAGACACCGACATTGCTAGCCTGGCTGAAGCGTCACCGGCCGGAACTGTTCAACCGCATCGGTACCGTGTTCCTCTCCAAGGATTTCGTCGTCAACCGCCTGACCGGCCGCCGCGTCAGCGAAGTATCCGACATGTCGGGAGCCGGTCTGCTCGATCTCGCCGCGCGCCGCTACGACAAGGCACTGATGGAGGCCTATGGACTAGACGATTGCATGGACCTCTTGCCGCCGCTCATCGAAAGCGCCGACATTGCCGGTACGGTAACGGAAGAGGTGGCGACGCAAACCGGGCTCGCCGCCGGTACGCCTGTGGTCGGCGGGCTGTTCGACGTCGTCGCCTCGGCGCTCGGCTCGGGCGTTTCGCGCACCGGCAGCGCCTCGATCATTGCCGGCACCTGGAGCATCAACCAGGTTGTTATCGACAGTCCCGACCTCGACGGGCCGGTCTTCATGTCCTCGACCTTCGATCGCAGCCGGTACATGGCGATGGAGAACAGCGCCACCTCGGCTGCCAATCTCGAATGGCTGGTGCGGGAGTTCTTCGAAGGCGAGCATGAGGGAGGCGTGTCGCCCTTCGATGCCTGCTGCGCGCTGGCCGGCGCGATCGAGCCTGCGGCAGACGACCCGCTCTACCATCCATATCTCTATGGCGCCCAGCAGGACGGTCACGCGCGCGCCGGCTTCTACGGCATTGCCGGCTGGCACACCAAGGGGCATCTCGTTCGCGCGCTTCTCGAAGGTGTCGCCTTCGGTCATCGCCAGCACATCGAGACGATCAGAAAGGCCGGGGCGGTGTTCAACGAAGCGGTGCTCTCCGGCGGCGGCTCGCGCAGCCTGATCTGGCCGCAGATCTTTGCCGATGTGCTCGGCGTACCCGTCACCGTCGCCCGCTCGCGCGAAACCGGTGCCCTGGGGGCGGCGATTGCGGCTGGAACCGGCGTCGGCGTCTTCGCGGATTTCGGCGCTGGTGCTGCGGCCATGGTCCGGACCGAGCGGCATTATCGCCCGGATGTCTCGCTTGAAGCGCATTATGCGCGGCGCTACGCTCTCTATCAGGATATCGCCGAAGCGATGGCGCCGCTCTGGCGGCGTCTGACGGCTGTCCCGCCGGCGGCAGCGGGGGCGGCGGCGTGAATATGCGTGTGGATGATGCAGCCATTGATGCGGGAAGCTACGACTTCATCATCGTCGGGGCGGGATCGGCGGGATGCGTTCTGGCCAACCGGCTGTCGGCCGATCCGAAAACCCGCGTCCTGCTGCTCGAAGCGGGCGGCAGCGACCGGTATCATTGGGTACATGTGCCGATCGGCTATCTCTACTGCATGGGCAATCCGCGCACCGATTGGATGATGAGGACGGCCGCGGAAGCCGGACTGAACGGCCGGTCACTGCCCTACCCGCGTGGAAAAGTGCTGGGCGGCTGTTCGTCGATCAACGGCATGATCTACATGCGCGGCCAGGCGGCCGATTACGACGGCTGGCGGCAGGCGGGCAATTCCGGCTGGGGCTGGGACGACGTGCTGCCCTATTTCCTGAAATCCGAGGACAACTATCGTGGCCAATCGCGGATGCACGGGGCAGGCGGCGAATGGCGGGTGGAAAAGCAGCGGCTATCCTGGCCGATCCTCGATGCCTTTCGCGATGCCGCCGAAGAACTCGGTATCCCGAAGACCGACGATTTCAACGATGGCGACAATGAAGGCTCGGGCTATTTCGAGGTCAACCAGCGCGGCGGCCTGCGCTGGAACACGACCAAGGCCTTTCTGCGCCCGGCGATGAAGCGGCCCAATCTGCGTGTGCTGACCGGCGCCGAAACCGAGCGGCTGGAATTCGACGGCAGAATGGTGACTGGCGTACGGTTCCGGCTGAACGGGCAGAACCATCTGGCTCGCGCCGGTCGCGAGGTCATCCTGTCTGCCGGTGCGATCAATTCACCGAAAATCCTGGAGCTTTCCGGGGTCGGTCGACCGGATGTGTTGTCCGCTGCCGGACTGGACGTCGTCCATGAACTTCCGGGTGTCGGCGAAAACCTGCAGGACCATCTGCAAATCCGTACGGTCTTCCGCATCGAGGGCGCAAAGACGCTGAACCAGCTCTATCACAACCTGTTCACCCGGGCGGGCATGGGGCTTGAATATATGCTGCGCCGGTCGGGGCCGCTGTCGATGGCGCCGAGTCAGCTCGGTATCTTTGCCAAGAGCGATCCGGCCGTTGCGACCGCCGATCTCGAATATCACGTGCAGCCCTTGAGCACCGACCGGCTCGGCGAGCCGCTGCACAAATATCCCGCCGTCACCGTCTCCGTCTGCAATTTGCGGCCGGAGAGCCGGGGGACCGTGCATGTTGTCGGCCCGGACTTGTCCGTGGCGCCGGAAATCCGCCCGAATTATCTTTCGACCGTCGGCGACCGGATGGTTGCGACGAAATCGATCCGGCACGCCCGCCGGCTCATGGAGGCCGGTGCGATCGCCAAGTACCGACCGCAGGAGATGCTGCCGGGCACGGAATACCGGACTGACGAGGAGCTGATCCGTCGCGTCGGCGATATCGCCACAACGATCTTCCATCCGGTCGGTACCTGCAAGATGGGCAGCGACATGATGGCGGTTGTCGATCCGCAATTGCGGGTGCATGGGCTGGAGAAACTGCGGGTGGTCGATGCCTCGATCATGCCGACGATCGTGTCGGGCAACACCAACTCGCCGGTGATCATGATTGCCGAGAAGGCCGCGAAGAGCATTCTGTCAGGGGCGTGATGTGATCAGCTCATCGCATCGTCTAAAACGAATGCTTGGAACATCTTTTGTCAGAGAGAAAATGCTCTGATTGCAGCCACTGCGCTGGCATGAGAGTCCTCACGCGTCATATTCGGGATTTCCAAGGCGCGGACATCAAACGGCACGCCAAGGCTCAATCGTCAGCCTTTCGGCTTAAAGCATGTGGCGGTGCAGCGGCTTTGCGACAACGACATGCGTAACACAAACACTTATAGCGCGAAGATCACGACGCGCTTTAGAGTACGAAGGCATTCGCGCCCGCGACTCGTGACGATGAGCCCAACCCGCTCAACGCAGGCCGGGCCATCTTCGATTTCGATCAGAGCGTCGAGACGTTCTCAGCCTTCGATTTTCCGGTCTTGCGATCCTGTCCAATTTCGAAGCTGACCTTGTCGCCTTCGCGGAGCGACCCGCCGCTCTGCAGCGCAGACACGTGAACAAAAACGTCCTGGCCGCCACCCTCAGGGGTAATGAAGCCGAAGCCCTTGTCGTCATTGAAGAATTTAACGGTACCTGTCGGCATGAGATAACTATTTCCTTATATCGTTCGACGATTTGCGAAGGCGAAACTATAGCTTCGGAGCTTCTCTATCAACCCTTTAGCACGCCAACGGCTGTTTGAACGCAAAAAGATATCAGCTCCGGCGAAGCTCAATGCGGCTCGTCACAACCGATCGACCTGTCGCAGGGTCGTTATCGATGGTTGTGAGACGCATGCCCGACGCCCCGGTTTTTTCGATCGTCATCTGCGCACGGCGATCGCCATTGACCTCTTTCGCCCATTTGATCGCGAGGCTTATGGCATTACCGGCGCGTTTTCCGCCAAGGCCCGCGGTGCCGGTGCCCGCGCCGACGTAGGAGCCAGTGTAGGTGTCACCGCTGGCCTTGAGGTTAGCGCTGATGACACGGGAAAAAACGACGAGACTGGTGCAGCGCCCATTGAGCGCAAGGGAACTTGCATTCGCGTCCGACTTGAAACGGCAAGTGACTTTCATGGTGGGTGCATTTGTCCGCACTTTCACCGTACCCTTACCGCTCCAATTTCCCGCCAGTGTTTTGAGGAAGGCAGACTCGTCGGCTTTGGCGGCGCCGGCCATGAGCATTGACGCCGTCGCAGCGGCGATGGCGCAGGCAAGGACCTTGATCATCTGAGTAACTTTCGGGCCGCTTAACATCCACATCACGACGCTCGGCTCTTCGAGGAGGAGGGTGTCATATAACCACTCGGCGGTGAATTGGTTCCGTATGGGACATATTCGCCCGCCGCGGAGCACGCGTTTTCAACAGGATCAAACTACCAATGCTGCCCATGCACGCTGAAAGGGATTGCCGCATCCTCGATCTGCTCAGCATTCACCGGACGGTTCTGAACCAGTGCGTTAATTGCGTCGCCCTCGGGTTTGCCGAAAAGAAAAGATGCTGCCTGCGGCCGAAGAGATCATTCGTCCAGTCCCACTTGGGATCTTGCGGCTTCACGTGAGGTGGAAATAGAGCATTCAATGCTGGCTCAGCCAGCGGACTGACCCGGACCTGCCTGGCGCAGCCGCGATCTTTACCATTTTAGGGACAAGCTCGGCGAAAAACCTGCGGATGCAGCCAACACGCCATTGCGAAACCAATAGCCTTCGGCGAATGTCACCTCACGTGGCGTGAGGCGAGTTTATGTCATTTCGGATCGAGCGTCTGCTTGAAAAACACATTAGCGGCGCGGCCGCCGTATTGGTAAATGCCTATGCCCTGCCTCCGTGGAATGAGAGCTGGTCGCTTGAGGCGGCTGCAGAAAATGTGACCTATGTGCTTGAAACTCCCAGGTCAATTGCACTTGCGGCAGTTGACGGAGACAAGGTGCTCGGCATTGCGCTCGGGATACGACAGCGGCGCCATACCGGCCCCGTCATTTATGTGGACGAGCTTTCAGTGCAGCCCGACGCACAGGGTAAGGGAATAGGGACCGCTCTACTTTCTGCAATGTTCGAAACAGCCACGGCTGAAGGATGTAGCAGCGTGTGGCTGATCTCAAAGCGAGGAGGGGCGCTCTCGGAGTTCTATCAGCGTTGCGAATTTGCTATGATAAGCGACCTCGGCCTGTACTCCAGATCAAGCGGATAACGTTAGATTGGGAATCTCGATCCGCCAGCGAAAATCCTGAGTATGCACGGGTGAACGGCCTGCGACGACGCCAAGAAGCAGCCGCGTATCGATCGAGAATTACGCCCTTCCGTACATCCGGCTCGCGCGCAGCAGGCGTTGCGAGTAGGGGTGTTCGACCGCACCGCTTCGGAGCGCGCCGACATCGACCTGTTCGACGATCTCGCCCGCTTCCATGATGGCGACGCGGCTGCACATGTGCGAGACGACGGCGAGGTCGTGGCTGACGAGCAGATAGGTCAGCCCGCGGTTGGTGCGCAAATCCTGGAGGAGATTGAGGATTTCGGCCTGAACCGACACGTCGAGCGCCGATGTCGGTTCGTCGAGAAGCAGAACGTCCGGATCCAGCATCAGCGCGCGGGCGATCGCCACGCGCTGGCGCTGGCCGCCGGAGAGCTGGTGCGGAAATCTGTAGCTCAACGCCGGATCGAGGCCGACCGATCTCAGGACGGCGTTGACGTCGACGGAATTCGTATCCAGGCCCTGGTTGCGCAGCGGTTCTTTCAGCTGCGAGCGGATGGTCTTGCGTGGGTGGAGGGATCCATAGGGGTCCTGGAACACCATCTGCACTTGGCGGAAGAACGGCCGGCTGCGCCGTCGGTCCAGAGTCTCGCCTTGGAGCTCGATCCGGCCGTCATAATTGGCGTTGAGGCCGGAAAGCGCCCTCAGGACAGTGGACTTCCCGCAGCCGGACTCGCCGACCAGACCGAAGGCCGTCCCCTTCTCGATGGAAAGGCTTAGATCTCTGACGACAGGCCGCTGGCTATGTCCGAAACGGATGGTGAGATTGTCGATTTTGATCACCGCGGCGGCTCCAATGCGGGTTCTTCGAGCCAGGCGGGATCCCGCTTCAGGATCGGCAGCCGGGCGGGTGGATCCTCGATCGTCGGCAGTGATGCCAGCAATCCTTGCGTATAAGGATGTCGGGCCTTGTCGAGGTCGCGCGCTTCGAGCACTTCCACGACCCGCCCCGCATACATGATGAGGACGCGATCGCAGAAATTCCTGATGAGATTGAGATCGTGGCTGATGAAGATCAGCCCGAGATTACGCCGCAGGACGAGCTCGTCGAGCAGGGCCAGGATCTCGAGCCTCACCGTCACGTCGAGCGCTGACGTCGGCTCGTCTGCGATCAGCACTTCGGGTTCGGCAATCAGCATCATGGCGATCATCGCCCGCTGACCCATGCCGCCCGAGATTTCGTGCGGATATAGGCGGGCCACGCGCTCGGGATCACGGATCTGGACGGCTTCGAGCATATCGAGCGCTTGGCTATAGGTCTTGCTCTTGCTCACCCTCGGATGATGGAAGCGGTAGGTCTCGGCAATCTGTTCGCCGATCCGCATGACGGGATTGAGCGAATATTTCGGATCCTGCAGGATCAGGCCGATCCGCCGCCCCCTGATCGTCATCATCGTTTTTTCGTTCGCCTTGAGCAGATCGACGTCGCGAAAGCGCATCCGCTCGGCATTGACGACCGCGGTCGGTGGCAGCAGCTTCATGATCGCGCGGCCAACGGTCGACTTTCCCGATCCGGATTCACCGACGATCCCGAGCTTTTCCTGTCCAAGCGAAAAGCTCACGCCGCGCACGGCCCGCACCTGTCCGCCGCCGAAGGCGATTTCGAGGTTCTGAATGTCGATCAGGTCAGTCATTCCGAACCTCGGGGATCGAGAACATCGCGAAGCGCATCGCCGACGAGGTTGAAGGCGAGGCTGACGAGCGCAATGGCAATGCCGGGTGCTGCGATGACCCAGGGGCTGTCGAGCATGAATTCACGTCCGCTGGCGGCCATCGAACCCCATTCCGGCCACGGCGGCTGCGCGCCGAGGCCGAGGAAGCCGAGACCGGCGGCAGTGATGATGATGCCGGCCATATTGAGGGTGACGCGGACGATCACCGAGGGAATGCACATCGGCAGGATGTGACGAGTGATGATCGCGATTGATGTCGCGCCCTGCAGGCGTACGGCGGCGATGTAATCCGCCTTGCGGAGGCTGAGCGTCTCGGCGCGCGCAAGGCGCGCGATCGGCGGCCAGGCCGTCAGCGAAATCGCAATGATCGCATTTGTGATGCCGGGACCGAGCGCTGCGGCAAAACCCAGAGCCAGCACGAGGCCGGGGAAGGAGAGAAAAATATCGGTGACGCGCATCAGGATTTCATCGACGATGCCGCCGAAATAACCCGAGACGGTACCGATCAGCAGGCCGAGCGGGGCGACAATGACCGTGACGAGCATGATGATGTAAAGCGTCGTGCGGGCGCCATAGATCACCCGTGAAAAGACGTCGCGGCCGAAATTGTCGGTGCCGAGCCAATGGCTCGCCGATGGCGCGGCAAGCCGCCCGGCCATGTCCTGAACGATCGGATCGTAGCTCGTCAGCAGGGGTGCGGCCAGGGCCACGACGATCAGCAGCAGGATGATGGCTAATCCGGCGAGGCCAAGCGGGTGCAGGCTGAATTTCCGCCAGCCCTGGTGAATTTGCTGCGCCGATGACTGGAACCAGCCTCGAGGCTCCGGTGCGAACAGCCAGTTGCGAAGGCCGCCGGTGTTGACGCTGTCTGTGTGCTCAGAGGAGATCGTCATGGCGTCACCGTGTCCTCGGATCAAGAATGCGATAAAGGAAGTCCGACAGGATATTGATCGTCAGGAAGACGGCGCCGATCGTCAGCACCGAACCCATCACGACGTTCATGTCGTTCATCTGCAGCCCCCGGGTCAGGTACTGGCCGAGCCCTGGCCACCCGAAGACGGTCTCGATCAGCACCGCGCCTTCAAGCAGCCCGCCGAAGGTCAGCGCCATGATCGTCAGGAGCTGTACGCGGATATTCTTGAACGCATGGCGCCAGACCACCTTGCGGGTGCCGAGCCCCTTGGCCCGGGCGGTGATGATGTATTCCTGGCTCAGTTGCTCCAGCATGAAGCTCCGCGACATGCGGCTGATATAGGCGACGGAATAGTAGCCGAGGATGGCCGCCGGCAGGATGATGTGGCCAAGGGCGTTGTAAAACACGTCCCACTGGCCCTGAATCGCTGCGTCTATCAGGAGAAAGCCCGTCATCGGCGTGACGAGGCCTTCATAGAAGACATCGATCCGGCCCGAGGCGCCGACGAGCTTCAGCTTCGCATAAAAGACGAAGAGCGCCATCAGCCCGGTCCAGAAGATCGGGATGGAGTGGCCGGCAAGGGCGACGATCCGCGCGATGTGGTCGATAACGGTTCCGCGCCTGACCGCAGCGGTGATCCCTAAGGGAATGCCGACGATCGCCCCGATGATCATGGCGATGATCGCAAGTTCGATCGTTGCGGGAAAGATCGTCAGGAGATCGGTGAGGATCGGCTGGCCCGTCGTCGCCGACATGCCGAGATCGCCTGTGGCGATCTTGCCGACGTAGGACAGGAACTGCATCCAGATCGGCTGCCCAAGACCCAGCTCGTTATAGACGCGATCGTAAACCTCCTTGCTGACTTCCGCCCCGGTGATTGATAGCACCGGGTCGGCGGGCAGCAGGCGGCCCATCGAGAAGGTCAGGAAGAGCAGGCCGAGCAGCGTCGTCACGACGGCTACGACTCGTCCCGCCAGGCGCCGCAGCAGGCTCAGTGCCGGGTGCGGGGCCGCCTCGGCGAACCCACCCGCCGGGGAGTGCCGGCTGCTCTCCCCCTTCGATGTCATATCGGCGCTCGCCACGCGTTCTACTCCTTGGTCACGTCATGCCAGCGCGTCGACCAGGTCGTATGCCCGTGATAGCCCTTCACGTTGGCGCGCATGACATAGGGGTCGGTTCGCTGGAAGAAGATGACCAACGGCGAAGCCATGCCGGCATAGATGCCATCCATCTTCTTGAAGATGTCGGTGCGCTTTTCCGTGTCGCGCTCCTTCATCGATTGGTCGATGAGCGTGTTGAGCTCGTCCACCTTCATGCCCGTGCGCCAGAGGTAATAGCTGCCGAGGCGTGCCTCGTCGCTATTGTCGGGGTTGAAGGCATATTGCGTGGCGACCGCGAAGGGATCGGGCAGGCGGGCGCCGGAGTTGCCGAGCAGCACTTCGAATTTGCGTTCGCGGAAGGCGGGCGTGAACTCGCCGGGCACGAGATCGAGATCGAGGCCGGCGGCGCGGGCACTCGCCTGCAGCGCTTCGGCGAAGGGCAGGGTCGGGGCTCCCGACGGATTGAGAACCTTCTTCAGGCCATTGGGATATCCGGCCTCCGCCAGCAGCTGCTTGGCCTTGGCGGGATCGTAATCGTAGCGGACCGCCGCCTCGCCGGGAGCGCCGATCATGCCGCGCGGGATCATCGACTGCCAGGGAAAGCCCGTATGGCGCATGATGTTGCCGGAGATCGCTTTCCAGTCGAAGGCATGCTGGAAGGCCTCGCGAACCTTTGGCTTCTGCAGATCCGGGTCTTTCTGATTGAGGGCGATATAGTAAAAGCCGAGACCCGGGACATTCTCGATGACCATGTCCTTCTTGGTGGCGAGCGCATCGAGGTCGCCGCTAGCGACATACTGGCCGACATCGACGTCGCCGGCTTCGAGCTGAAGCCGGAGATTGCCGGATTCCGGAATATGACGAGCGACGACGCGCGCCATGGCCGGCTTGCCGCCCCAGTATTTCGGCTGCGCATTGAAGATCGCGACATCGTTCGGCCGCCACTGCGCCAGGCTGAACGGGCCACTGCCGGCGGAATTGGCGGAAAGCCAGGCGCCGCCGAAATCGCCGTTCGCCTCATGCGACAGCACCGTCTTCTTGTCGACGATGCCGATCGACGAGCCCGCCAGCGAATAGAGCACCAGATCGGTATTGACTGCCTGCGGCAACTCGATCTCGAGCGTGTGTTCGTCTTTCGCGCGAACGAGCTTTTCGACGTTTTCAGGCGTGAAGCCCCAGAGCGCGATGTCGGTGGAGCCGACCTGGCCCATCTTGATGACGCGCTGGATCGACCAGGCCGCATCCTCGGCGGTCACCTTGTTGCCGCTCTGGAAGACCGCATCGTCGCGTAATGTCAACGTGATGATCTTGCCATCCGCCGAGACGCTCCATTGCGTCGCGAGCATAGGCTTCAGCGTTTTTAGATCGTCTGGCGACAGCTGCACGAGGTTGTCGTAGAGGTTCGAGATCAGTTCGGAAACCGTGCGGGCATTGTTCTGCGCTGGATCGAGCGTCCTTATACCGGTGAGATTGGTGCCGATCACCAGCATGTTGGGCGGCGACGCCGCGAAGCTGGGCTGCGCCGTCGTCAGGGCGCCGGCAATTGCGATCGTTGTCAGTACTTGTCTCAGCATCTCAAGACCTCCCAATCCTGTTGTTCGTGGATAATGTCGAAATCAGCCGGCCGCCTTTACGGCCGGCTGGTCTGAATGAGTTTGAATGTCGCCTTCGGCCTCCCAGCCTTGAAGCAGCCGATGAAGCTCCTCGCGGTCATGCTGGTCGAGCTGCGGCAATCCCGGCACACGCACGGGACCGACATCGAGACCGGAATAGGTGACGGCTTCTTTGACGACGGTCACGTTCGCGCCATTGCGGAATTTGGTTCGCATCCGCTCGAATGGCTCGAGCTTGTTGACGATCGCTCTGGCGGCGGCAAAATCGCCTTTTTCAAGCGCAGCGTGGACCCCAAGCGAGAGCTTCGGCGCGACGTTGACGAGGCCGGAGGTGAAGCCGCGGGCGCCGGCCGCGGTAAATGTCGGCGCCCAGCTTTCCGCCAGGCCGCAGACGAACAGCGCGCCGCCGGGGCTCGCCGCCGGGATCGCTCTCGACAGCAACATCAGATCGGTCGTGGCGAATTTGATGCCGGCAATATTGCCGTGATTTGCGAGGCGGACGATATCGGCGACGGCGAAACCATCCGCCCTGACATAGGCGATGAGCGGCAGGGACGAAGCATCCGCAAGATTGCAGAAATAGTCGATCTGGGCCGCAGGTGCCGCGAAAGGATCGACGGGCTGATGTGACATGACGGCGGATGCGCCGATCGTGGCTGCATCTTTCGCCATGCCGATCGCCTCGCGCAGCGACCGGCCGATCGCCGCCGTTACCGGCGCCTTGCCGTTGACGCCTGAAACCGCCGCCTCATGGACGATCCTGATTTCCTGCGGCGTCAGAGCATAGAATTCCCCGGTATTGCCGGCAGCGACGATGTTGTGAATACCCGCTGCCGCCACCCGCTCATAGACCTTCGCCGTGATCCGGGGTTCGACTTCACCCTTGCCGTCATAGGCGGTGACGGGAACACCCGATACGCCTGTAAGCGCCTTGCGCATGGTTGCGATGCTCATCTTTCTTCCCCGTTATCTTTCCATCTGTTCGCCGTCATTCCGACGGGACGATCCCCGAAGCGGAAGGGCGGCAGGCCCACTGCGTCCACGTCGAAGGCGATCACCGTCCCCGCCTCGAAACGTCCAGTGCGGTCTGTCGACAGGCTCGTGACGAAGAGGGTGCGCAGATCCGGCCCTCCGAAACACGGCATCGTCGGTGCGGGGACCGGCAGAATGTAGATTTCGACGATGTCGCCTTCGGGCGATATTCGGTTGAGGCGACCGGCGGACACGCCGGCGCTCCAGTAGAACCCGTCACGATCGGTTGTCGCTCCGTCCGGCCGACCCTCGTCTTCCGTGAAGCTGCGAAGCCGGCGCCCATCGCCGAGGTCGCCCGTATCAGGATCGAAGTCGAATGCCTGCAGGAAGCATTGCCGGCTGTCGGAGTGATACATCCGCCGGCCGTCCGGCGACCAGGCAAGGCCGTTGGAACTCGTCAGTCCGGTTGCAACGGTCCGCGTGCGGCCATCGGCGCCCACGCAGTAAAGTGCGGCCTCATCGGTCTGCGGCTTGGCTTCGCTGAACGAGCCGATCCAGAAGTGCCCGTCGGGGCCGACCTTTCCGTCATTGAGGCGGCAGTTGACGTGGCGCCCGACTGGATCCGACACAAGCTCGAAATCTCCCGAGACAGGATCGAAGAGATGGACGCCCATCTGAAGCGCCACGACGATCCTGTGATCGCGGCAAAGCCCGAGCGCGCCGATTGCGGCCGGCATGTCGAAGCGGTCGATCTTTCCTGAATGCGAAAGCCGGACGAGTGCCGGCGCCAGAATATCGACGAACCACAGAGTGCCGGTCTCCTCGTCCCATACCGGCGATTCACCGACCGTCAGCGGTTGCTGGATAACGGAACGGACGTCCGGGCGGATGACCCGAGGCGCCGTCATTCAACCGTCTCCGGGCTCTTGGCCAAGCCATCGGCGTCGCGCATACGGATGGTGCCGTCGTGATTGATCTCACAGAACCCGCCACCCTGGAACGCCAGCGCGACCGGCCCCTCGGATCCCTCTTCGATCAGGGCGTGGTCACGCGGCCGGTCCTGCGGCTGGTAGCCCAATCGTGTCGCCAGATCGTTCTCCCACCACATCTCCTCGGTGTCGGAAACGCCGTAGACCACTGTTGCTGCGATCAACGGGTGCGAAAGGCCGATCCTGACCAATTGCGCCAGGTCTCGCGCGCTGATCCAGATCGCAATGGATCGCTCGCTGTTGGGATAGGTGCCCGCATTGCCGATGCGGATGGAAAGAGAGCGAATGCCCGATGTGTCGTAATAAAGCCCCGCCACAAGCTCGCCCCAGCATTTGGAAAGTCCATATGGGCTGTCGGGGCGCATCGGGTCGAGCGGCGACACGAGCTGGCCGCGCGGGTAAAAGCCGGTGGCATGATTGCTCGATGCATAGACGACCCGCTGAACCTTGTTGATCCGCGCCGCTTCGTAGAGATTGTATGTTCCAAGCACGTTCGCGTGCAGAATGGCGTTCATGTCCGTGCCGCTTGCGATACCCGCCAGATGGACGACGCCATCGATATCCTTCAGCGCAGCCGTCGCCTCGTCGAGCTTTGTAAGGTCGGCCTTTACGAAATTCTCGTTTTCGCCAAGCCCGTCAGGTTCCTGGAGATCGATCAAGCTGAGGTGCTCGACATGCGACCGAAGAAGCGGACGCAGCAGCGTCCCTACACGTCCGGCAGCACCCGTCATAGCGACCCGTTTCATCGTCTCTCCTCCCATATCGCTCAAACGCCCTGGAACATGCGGGCGCGCGCATTCAGTATGTGTCTTTTCATCGCATCGTGCGCTTCGGTTTCCCGGTGCGCGAAGATCGCCTCGACGATCACCGCATGCTCATCCTGGACGCTGCGGATCTGTTCCGGCGTCCGCTTCAAGCTCAAGCTTCGCGTAACGGAATGCCCGATGGCGAAATGCGGCTTGAACCACTCGCGCAGGGTGATGTGGAACTGGTTACCAGTCGCCATGGCAATTGCATCGTGCAGAGCCTGGTCCTCCTCGGCGCCAAGCTCCCCGTTGCGCAGGCATTGCTCGATCGAAAGAAGCGCTGCCGTTATCCGCTCCTTGTCGACCGGTTGCCAGTTTCGCGCTGCAAGCTCCGCCGCCTCGGCTTCGAGACCGGCGCGGAATTCGAAGAAGCGCTGGACATCGGCCAAGGAGCCGACCGGCACCATTTTCAGCATCGACGAATCCGGCCTTTGCCTGACATAGGAACCGGAACCCTTGCGCGAAACGACCAGGCCATCGGCTCTCAAGCGTTCGAGCGCTTCGCGCACGACGGGTCTCGATGCGCCGAAATCAGCGGCGAGCTTCGTCTCCGGCGGCAGCCGTTCGTTCACCGGAAAGTTGCCGTCGGCGATCATCCCTACGATCTTCTCGTAGATGATGTCGCTGAAGCGCGTTGCGCCCCTGTTCGAAACGGCATCGACCGCGAATGTCATCATGGTCCTTTTCTCTCAACGCCACGTGCGCCGGGTCGGCGGCCGCACCCTGGCTGTCGCCGACCATAGGTTCAGAGCGGCGTACAGCATTTGACAGACCCAACGTTTTTCGTCCTGTTGACCGTATTTCAGCGGCACAACGTCGCATTTCAATGCAGCATGGCTACAAAATTTGTAATTATCTGTCAACTCTTGTAATCATTTGAGAACGTGTCTATGGTTTCGGTCGTAGCGCCGAGGAGGGCGTCAGCGTCGGGTCGGGAGCCCGCCGCATCAGCCGGTGCAAAGGCTGCGCCGGCACAAAAGGGAGGAATTCGATGGCCAAAGAAATACTGTCGCGTGGCGTCACCCGCCGCGCCGTGCTTGGCGGCATGGCTGGTGTCGCGGCGCTGTCTATCGCCGGTCGCGTCTCTGCCGCAGGCGGCGAAGCGCCGGCCCTTGCGCAGCTCGCCAAGGATGGAAAGCTGCCGCCGCTCGCCGAGCGCCTGCCGAAAAAGCCGATGGTCGTGACGCCGTTCGAGAAGGTCGGCACCTATGGCGGTTCGCTGCGCCGCGGCCTTCGCGGTTCATCCGACCATAACGGCATCCTGCGTATGGTCGGCAACCAGAGCCTTGTGCGCTGGAACCTCGATTTTACCGCCGTGCAGCCGAACCTTGCCCAGCGCTGGGAGGTCAGCGACGACGCAACACAATTCACCTTCCATCTGATCGAAGGCGTGCGCTGGTCCGACGGTCATCCCTTTACGGCCGATGACGTCGTCTTCGCGATTGAAGACTGTGTCAAGAACACCGAGCTCTACAGCTCGACACCGGCGCAGCTTGCTGTCGCCGGCAAGCCGGTCACGGTCGAGAAGATTGACGATTATACAGTGAAGTTCACCTTTGCTGCGGCCAACGCGCTTTACCTGGAAAACCTCGCCACACCGCTTGGCCAGCATCCGACGCTGTTCCCGAAACATTACTGCAGCCAGTTCCTGCCGAAATATAATCCCAATATCGAGGCCGATGCGAAGAAGGCCGGCGTCACCAGTTGGACAGAGCTGTTCCGCAGCCGTTGCGGCGACATCGAGATCCCGTCGCGATGGGGCAATGTCGACAAGCCGACGCTCGATCCATGGGTGGTCAAGGAGCCCTATGCCGGGGGTGCCACGCGCGTCGTCATGACCCGCAATCCTTATTTCTGGCAGGTCGATACCGAGGGCAATCAGCTCCCCTACATCGATGAAATCAACTTCGGCATCTCGCAGGACGTCGAATCGCTGATGCTGAACGTCATCTCTGGAAAGATCGACATCCAGGAACGTCACATCAGCGTTCTCGCCAACAAGCCGACGCTGTCCAAGAACATGGAAAAGGGCGATTATCGGCTGCTGACACTCGTGCCTTCGGCCGCGCAACAGTGCCAGATCTACTTCAACATCACCCACAAAGATCCTGCCATGCGTAAGATGTTTGCCGACAAGGCGTTCCGGCAAGCGCTCTCGATCGGCATCAACCGCCAGGAGCTCATCGACATCGTCTATTTCGGACAGAGCGAGCCCTACCAGGCCGGGCCGCGTCCGACCCATCCCTGGTATAACGAGACATATGCGCGCCAATTCACCGAGTTTGACGCCGACAAGGCAGGCGCAATGCTCGATGAGGCCGGCTATAAGAAAGGCGGCGACGGTTTTCGCCTCCGGCCGGACGGCCAGAAGGTGTTCTTCTCGATCGACGTCATTCCGACGCTTTATCCCGACCTCGTCGATGCCCTGGAACTGGTCAAGGCGCATTGGGCTCAGATCGGTATCGACATGAAGGTCAACACGATCGAGCGGGCGCTCTATTACACCCGCGGCGACGACAACGCCCATGATGCGGCGGTGTGGCCGGGTCCTGGCGGTCTCGATCCGATGCTCGATCCGCGCGATTTCTTCGCCTTCCATCCGCAGGGTTCGCGTTACGCCATCCCGTGGACGCTTTGGTACACCTCCAACGGTGCCCGCGGCGAAGAACCGCCGGAAAGCCAGAAGAAGCGCATGAAGCTCTTCGACGAAGCGCGTTCGACGGCCGATCTCGACAAGCGCGGCGCGATCATGAAGCAGATCTTCGACATCGCGGCCGAGGAGTTCGAGACCGTCGGCCTTTGCCTTGCCGTCGGCGGCTTCGGCATCATCCGCAACAATCTGCGCAATGTCCCCGAGAAGGAGCCGGATAGCTGGTCCTGGCCTAATCCAGGGCCTGCGCTGCCGCAGCAATTCACCTTCACGAGCTGATTCTCGTCTTAAGCGCCGTACCATCAGGTACGGCGCTTTCTTTCAGTTCGCCCTCCGAGATGCCTTGCTGGTCCTGACGGCCGACAAGGCCGGGAAGGCGGCGTTCAATGCAAGAGGCGCCTCATGCTGGTCTTTATCGCCAAACGCTTCCTATGGATGATTCCATCGCTGTTTGCCGTCAGCTTCCTGGCTTTCGTGCTGATCCAGCTGCCGCCGGGCGATTATGTCACGACCTATATTGCGACGCTGGCAGCATCAAACGAGATCGTCGATCAGAACACGGCGGCGCAATTGCGCGAGCGCTTCGGCCTCGGCGACCCGATGCTCGTCCAATATTTCAAATGGATATGGGGCATTCTCACGCGCGGCGATTTCGGCATCTCCTTCGAATGGCAGCAGCCGGTCTCGGACCTGATCTGGGAGCGCATGGCGCTGACGCTGGTTCTGGCCCTGTCGACATTGATCGCTACCTGGGCAATCGCGCTGCCGATCGGAGTCTATTCCGCCGTGCGCAAATATTCGATCGGCGACTATTTCTTCACCGCCTTCACCTTCTTCGGCCTGGCCGTTCCGTCCTTTCTGCTGGCGCTGGTGCTGATGTATGTCGCGGCGGTCGAATTCGGACAGGATGTCGGCGGGCTCTTTTCGCCGGAATATGAGAACGCGTCCTGGAGCTTCGCCAAGATGGTCGACCTCTTCTCGCATCTCTGGCTTCCCGTCATCATCCTTGCCGTCTCTTCGACGGCGAGCCTCATCCGCGTCATGCGCGCCAACATGCTCGATGAACTGCCGAAACCTTACGTGACCACGGCACGGGCAAAAGGGCTCTCTGAATTCCGGCTGCTGATGAAATATCCTCTGATGATCGCGCTCAATCCGTTCATCTCGACGATTGCCTGGTTGCTGCCCAACCTCATTTCCGGCTCGGTCGTCGTTGCCATCGTTCTCAATCTGCCGACGGCGGCACCTTTGCTGCTGCAGGCGCTGATGGCCCAGGACATGTATCTCGCCGGCGCCTTCGTCCTGCTGATCTGCGCGCTGACGCTGATAGGCTCTTTGATCAGCGACATACTGCTTGCGCTGGTCGATCCCCGCATCCGGTTGGAATAGGAGCCTCACATGGCCGACATCACCGTTACGAACATTCCGCCGGATCGCGCCGCCGTTGCATCCCAGTGGCAGCTCATCTGGTGGGCTTTCCGCCGGCACCGGCTGGCCATGGTGGCGCTCGTCGTCACCGTGCTGATGTATATCGTCGCCCTTATTCCCGGCTTCTTCGCCATCAACGATCCGTACCTGCAAAATGCGCGAGCGACCTTTCACCCGCCGCAGAAATTGCATCTGATCGATACCGAGAACGGGTTCTCCTTCGGCCCGCATTATTATCCGATGAAGCTGACCCGCGATCCGGAAACGCTGGCCGCCATCTTCAAGGAAGACACGACGAAACGTGTCGATGTCCAGTTCTTCGGGCGCGGCTATGAATATTCGGTGTTCGGCCTGTTCAGGACCAACATCCATCTGATCGCCTCGCCCGACAAGACGACGCCGCTGCTTCTGTTCGGCGCCGACAGGCTTGGGCGCGACGTCTTCAGCCGAACGGTGCAGGGCTCGCAGATTTCGTTGTCGATCGGCCTCGTCGGTGTCTTCTTCTCGCTGATGCTCGGCATCGTGCTCGGCGGCATCTCGGGGTATTACGGCGGCCGCATCGATTTCTTCCTGCAGCGAGTGATCGATTTTGTGCTGTCGCTGCCGACGATCCCGATCTGGCTGGCGATGGCCGCGGCCCTGCCGCAGGACTGGCCTGCGACGCTGCAATATATGATGATCACGATCATCCTCTCGCTGACCGGCTGGGCGCAGCTCGCCCGCGTCGTTCGCGGCCGCTTCCTGTCCTTACGCACCGAGGAATTCGTCGCCGCCGCGAGGCTCGACGGCGTTCGCGAAAGGCGCATCATTTTTCGCCACATGCTGCCGAGTTTCGCCAGCCATATCATCGCGTCGATCACGCTTGCGGTGCCGGCGATGATCCTTGCCGAAACCTCTCTCTCTTTCCTGGGGCTCGGTCTGCAGCCGCCGACCATCTCCTGGGGCGTGCTTCTGCGCGAGGCCCAGAACATTCGCTCGATCGCCACCGCGCCATGGCTCTTCATGCCGGGCTGCGCCGTCGTGGTCGCCGTGATGGCGCTCAACCTTCTCGGCGACGGCCTGCGCGATGCGGCCGACCCCTACAACAAATGAGGCCGGCATGACCGATATCCTTCCTATTGCCGGCAGGCCGCTATTGCAGGTGAAAAATCTGACGGTCGAGTTCCCTCTGCGCACCGGCGACTTTCGCGCCGTTAGCGATCTGTCTTTCTCGATCGAGCCGGGCAAGACCCTCTGTGTCGTCGGCGAAAGCGGATCCGGCAAGTCGGTGACGGCGCGTTCGATCCTGCAGATCGTCGATGCACCCGGCCGCATATCCGGCGGATCGATCACACTGAACGATCAGAACGGCGGGTCGATCGATCTGACCAGCCTCAATCCGCGCGGGCGTCAGATCCGAGCGATCCGCGGCCGCGACATCGCCATGATCTTCCAGGAGCCGATGTCGTCGCTCTCACCGATCCACACGGTCGGCAACCAGATCGTCGAGGCGCTTCGCCTTCACACCCGGATGAGTAAGGCAGAGGCGCGCGCGGAAGCCATATCGCTGCTCAGCCAGGTCGAGATTCCCTCGCCGGAAAAAGCGCTGGACCGATATGCCTTTCAATATTCCGGCGGGATGCGCCAGCGCGCGATGATTGCCATGGCGCTCGCCTGCAAACCGCAGCTGCTGATCGCCGACGAGCCGACCACGGCCCTCGACGTGACGACGCAGGCCGAAATTCTCGACCTGATCGCCCGGCTGCAGAAGGCCAAGGGCATGGCCGTTCTCTTCATCACGCATGACATGGGTGTTGTGGCGCAGATCGCCGACGATGTGCTGGTCATGCACAACGGCGTCGCCAAGGAATATGCGCCGGTCGAGCAGATCTTTCATGCGCCGAAAGACGACTATACCCGCATGCTGATCGGCTCGGTGCTGAAGCTGGAAGCGAAGGCCGAAATCCGGCTGGCGCGCCCGCCGCTCGACACGACGGCGCCACCGATCCTCGAACTTCGCAATGTATCAATGGATTTCGGCGAGGTGAAAGCGCTGGACGATGTTTCCATTTCGCTTCTGCCGGGCGAGACTCTCGGCATCGTCGGCGAGAGCGGATCCGGCAAGACGACGATGGGCCGCTCGATCATGCGGCTGATCGATCCGACTGCAGGCGAAATCCTCTATCGCCGCGCCGACGGCGACATCATCGATCTGGCAACGGCAAAAGGTCAGACGCTTGCCGCAGCAAGGCGGGAATTGCGGATGGTTTTCCAGGATCCTTTCGGCTCCCTCAACCCACGCATGACCGTCTCCCAGATCATTGGCGAGCCGTTGCTCGTCAATGGCGTCGCAAAGGGGCGGGCGCTGGAGGAGCGCGTTTGCCATCTGATGGAGCAGGTTGGCCTCGACCCGAGGGCGCGCGAGCGCTACCCGCACGCATTCTCCGGCGGTCAGCGTCAGCGCATCGGCATTGCTCGCGCCATCACCCTCAATCCGCGCGTCATCGTTGCCGACGAGGCAACCTCGGCGCTCGACGTCTCGGTGCGCTCGCAGGTGCTCGATCTGTTGATGCGCCTGCAGGACGAACTCGGTCTCGCCTATATCTTCATCAGTCATGATATCGGCGTTATCCGCTACATGTGTGACCGTGTCGGCGTCATGTACAAAGGCCAGCTCGTCGAAATCGGTGACGCCGAGAAGGTCTGCCGCACACCCGAGCATGCCTATACGCAGGCGCTCATATCAGCGATCCCGCGCCCCGATCCGCGTGATCGCGATCAATCGCGGCGTTTCCGATACGTCGCGCCAGATAATCTGAAGCCAGGCATTCTGAAGAATGGAACTTTTCAGAGATGAAAATCACCGGGATCCGCACTTTTCTCATGCATGTCGGTCAGCCCGATCCCGCGAACTGGGCTTCCGACCAACGGTCCAGTAGTGGCGCCTCGAAACAGTTCGGCGGCACCAGGAACTGGCTCTTTCTGAAGATCGATACCGATGAGGGCATCACCGGCATCGGTGAATGCTCCGGCTGGCCGCGCGTTGTCGAGACGGCGATCCATGATCTCGCCCCACTCCTCATTGGCGAAGATCCGGCCCATACCGAGCGGCTGTGGCAGAAGATGCATATCGCCATGATGGGCCATGGCATGCTCGGGACGGTCGGCGGCGGTGCGATGACCGGGATCGACATGGCGCTATGGGACATCAAGGGCAAGGCGCTCGGCGTGCCTGTCTGGATGCTGCTCGGCGGCAAGGTGCGCGACCGGATCCCGATCTATTCGCATGCGAATACACCCGAGCGCGCGCTTGCCCTCAAGGAGCGCGGCATAAAGGCGATCAAGTGCGGCGGCGTCGCCGATCCGGTCCGCAAGGTTGCTGCGCTGCGTGAGGCCGTCGGCGACGACATGGACATCGCCATCGATCTGCATGGGCCGCCGTGGCTGACGCCTGCGGATGCCTGCCGGCTGGTGCGGGCGCTCGAACCCTATGAATTGATGTGGGTGGAAGATCCGATCGCGCCGGAGAATGTCGACGGCTACCGGCGCATCCGCGACGCAGCGCATGTGCCGCTTGCCGCCGGCGAGCGCTTTGCGACCATCTTCGGCGAGCGGGAGCTCATCGAGAAGGAACTGGTCGACGTGATCCAGCCGGATACCGGGAGGGCCGGCGGCATTACTCAGATGAAGAAGATCGCAGCCATGGCCGAAGCGCATCATATTCAGATGGCGCCGCATTCGGGCTCGCTCGGGCCGGTGGCGGAATATGCGGCCCTGCAACTGCTTGCGGCGATCCCCAACGCCCTCATCCTCGAACGCCTCGACGACGACTGGGACGGCCGCCGCCAGACGATCGTGCCGCACCCGCAACAGGTCGACGGTTTGATCGCCATTCCCGATGGCCCGGGACTTGGCTGCGATATCGACGAGGCCTTCGTGGCGCGATTCCCCAGCGACGGCAATGTCTCGGTGCCGCAAAGCGCCGGCGCCTACAATCCCGGAACCGACAATGAGCATGTCTACGTCCAGACGCGCCAGTCGCGCCGCACCTATTTCAATCGCTAGAAGGACAGAAAGATGAAGATCGACCGCATGCGGGTTTTCATGACCCGCGACAAGGACCGCCCCCGCGTGATCGTCGCGCTCGACACCGATGACGGGCTGATGGGCTGGGGCGAATGCTACAATCACGGCCCCGATAAGGCGCTGCCGCCCCTCTTGGATTATCTGTACGAATTTCTCTCCGGCCAGGATCCGACACGCGTCGACTATCTCGTCAATCTGCTGATCCAGCAAAGCCGGTTTCCGCCGGGAGCGCTTGGTCTTGCCGCGATCTCCGCGCTCGATCACTGCCTGTGGGACCTTGCTGCCAAGGCGGCGAATGTCCCGGTCTACAAGCTGCTGGGTGGCGAAGTGCGCGACCGCATCAAGGTCTATGCCGGTGTCTACACCGCACCGGATGCGCCGGCGGCCCGCGACGAGTTCGATCGTCTCAAGGAGGGGTGGGGTTTTACCGCCTTCAAGCTCAGCCCCTGGCGCATCGACATGCACTCTAACCGCTGGGGTAATGTCGTCAAAGCCTCGGCGGATTATTTCCGCTCGCTTCGCGAAACAGTCAATGACGAATACGAAATTGCCTTCGATGCCCATGCGAAGATTTTCGAGCCGATCGCGGCTCGCCAGCTCGGCAATGCGCTGGCGCCTTATGATCCGCTGTTTTTCGAGGAGCCGCTGCGTCCCGAAAATATCGAGGCCTGGGGCGACCTGAAACAGGGCCTCAACTGCACGCTTGCGACCGGCGAGTCGCTCTACAACAGAAACGAGTTCCTGCGGCTGCTGCAGGTCAAGGGCGCCGATCTCATCCAGCCCGACATCTGCGTCGTCGGCGGCATCAGCGAAATGCGCCGCATCGCCACTCTCGCCGAAGCCTTCTTCGTCGGCGTGGCGCCGCACAACCCGATGGGTCCGCTTGCGACGGCGGTCAACGTTCATTTTTCGGCGGCGGCACAGAATTTCCGCATCCTCGAATACCGGCTGCCGAAGGGACAGGCCTACGTTTATGGCGGCCTCGATATCGAGAAGCGGGAGGGGGAAACCCGTTACGTCGTCGATCCCTATCTGCCGAAGGACGGCTATCTGGAGCTGCGTCCCGACCGGCCGGGCTGGGGCGTCGAAATGGACGAGAAGGCGATGGAAGAGGAAGGTTACATCCATTGGCAGCGGCGCGTGCCGAAGCGGCCCGACGGCTCCTACGCCTTCGCCTGAAGGCATCGCCCGCTTAAAACAGGAGCTGGCCGCTCGGATGGCGCGGCCAGCTCCCGCAGGGCGACGCTTCTAGAGCATGATGCCGAAAAGTGTGAGCGGTTTTCGGGCGACATCATGCTCTAACTACTTAATTTAGAACAGGATTCAGATTTTAGGCCGCCGGCCTAAAATCATTCTGTTCTAGGCATCTTTCGGCAGCACTGAGCGAACCCTTGCGATGAAGATATGGAAGTCCTGCATGAAGGTGCGAAGGAAATCGGCGGTTTTGTCGTTCGTGACCTCGCCGTCATCGGTGATCAGCCCCGGTGTGAACTGAATGTAAGCTTCCGGGGCATTCATCTGGGGAGAGTTGCAGAAACTGAGCACACTGCGCAAATTCTGCTGGGCGACTGCTGTGCCTATCGCGCCCGGCGACGTGCCGATCACCGCTGACGGCTTGCGTGTGAACGAGTTGGTGCCGTAGGGGCGGCTCGCCCAGTCGATTGCATTTTTCAGCCCGCCGGGTATGGATCGATTGTATTCCGGCGTGACGAACAGCACGGCGTCGACGGCCGCTATTGCCGCCTTGAATGCCTTGCCAGCCGGAGGGTAGTCGGCGTCATAGTCGTAGCTGTAGAGCGGCAGGTCCTTGAAGGATATCTCCGACATTTCAAGTTCCGGCGGCGCGAGCCGAACCAACGCTTTCGCGAGCTTGCGGTTGATCGAGCCCTTTGCGAGGCTGCCGATGAGATAGCCTACTTTATGCGTGGTCATGGCGGTCTCCAATATCTCGCATGATAAAGGATCTATCATACGCAAAAATCAAAGAAGGGTCTCTTGTCCTTCGATCGCAGGCAACTAATCGCCGACGAACGTGACCGTCTCGTCGAGCGGGGCGCGGCCTGTGCGGGTGTAACTGACCGTGGGATCCTCGTACCCGATCGACATGCCGCAGAAGAGGATGAGCTCGTCCGGGGGTGACAGGACTTCTGCGACCGTCTCGCGAACCTGCGACCACGCCATCTGCGGGCAACTGTGCAGACCTTCGGCGCGGAGCAGCAGCATGACGGTCTGCAGATACATGCCGACATCGGCCCATTGGGCTAGGCCCAAGTCACGGTCGATGTAGCAGAACAGGGCGGCGGGCGCGCCGAAACAGTTCCAGTTGGCGATCGCCGCCCGCTGGCGCGCCTCCCAGTCCTCGCGCGCAATGCCGAGCGCGCTGTAGCGCTCCTTGCCGAAGGCGGATCGGCGCTCCCCGTAGGGGGACTTCAGCACGGCCGGGTACATCTCGTACTGCCGCTTGTCCCACGCGTCGCCGTGGGCCACGCGCTCGACGGCGGACGTCTTGAGCTCAGCCAGCGGTGCGCCGGTCATCACATAGGTGTTCCACGGCTGGATGTTCGATCCTGACGGCGACCAAGCTGCGGCGGACAGCACTCGCTCAAGCACCTCCCTCTTCACAGGCTCGCCTTTGAATCCGCGCACCGCCCGTCGGCTTGTGACTGCCTCATATACGTCCATGATCGCCTCCATGCCGCCGGTCGTTCGGTACGTCCATAGTCATGGTCGTCTCCTCCTGACTATTCCCGTTCCTGATGTGGTTCATTATCTCCATTCGCAATGGAGGCGTAATCACACCGTCGTCTAGGAGGCGTATATCAAACGTACATCAGGGATCGAGGCATTCGAGGGGCATGTGGGCGAAGCATCGCTGGACCCCCGTGATTGCATCCAGGCCTTGGAATTTCGCCCATTGATCGGCAGTCATCTTCCTCGACACCGTGGTCTTCGCCTTTGCATTGCTCTTCGTTGCCGCGGCGCCGATCCTGAGGTGACTACAAAATCATCCTCAGCGGAATTGGGCGCCAATCATAAGCCGCAAGAGCAACGCTTCGCCTTTGTCAGGCGCCCACGGCTCGCGCACGTGCTATTTCGGTGTGAGGGTACCATCCGAAGATGTCGGCGAGCGTGTCGAGCATCGCTCTGGCCGCGTCGGATTGAAGTGAATAGTAGATCGTCTGGGCAGCCCGTCGCGTTTGCACGAGGTCCTGTTCTCGAAGAATTGCCAAATGCTGGGAAGTCGAGGATTGGCTCAATCCCACCTCGTCAGCCAGGACGGACACGGACATTTCTCCTTCGGCCAACAGATGCAGAATGTGAAGCCGTTTGGCATTCCCCATGGCCGACAGGAAATTTGCTTCGTTGTCGAAGGCGTTGGTTTCAGGGGGAGGCGCAGCTGACGATTGATTGTTCAAGGCGAGATCTCCTTTGGGGAACCAAAGCCGGGCACCAGGTCATATCCCCGAGCTTTAATTTAGAGATAACGCATGGGTGCGGGGCCGAAACCCATTTTCGGCGCCGTACCGTCTTTTCCGGCGCGAATCGGATACGGCGCGCATCAAATGGACAGCGGCGGCAGATCCTCTTCGAGGCCGGCATCCTTCGCCTACTAGCGCGGGCCGACCTGGC
Source organism: Rhizobium sp. 10PS4 (assembly GCF_032464805.1). Taxonomy (NCBI): domain Bacteria; kingdom Pseudomonadati; phylum Pseudomonadota; class Alphaproteobacteria; order Hyphomicrobiales; family Rhizobiaceae; genus Rhizobium; species Rhizobium sp. 10PS4. The sequence continues at coordinate 589,454 of NZ_JAWDIW010000001.1, forward strand.
GCATTTGTGCGGGCAGTGTTTCCCAGGCCCGGATCAGTTCGCCGATGGAGGCCGCCTCCATCTTGTGCATGACATTGCTGCGATGCAGCTTGACCGTCACTTCGCTGATGCCGAGGTCGAAGGCGATCTGCTTGTTGAGGCGGCCGCGCGCCACTTCATGCAGGACCTCGCGCTCGCGCTGCGTCAGTGTCTCCAGGCGTTTGATATTGCGCTTGGTGATCGCCGCTTCGGCTCGTCGCTCGGCATCCATCGCAATGCCGGCAGTCACGGCGTCGAGCAACGTCTGGTCTCGCACCGGCTTGGTGAGAAAATCCACGGCGCCGGCCTTCATCGCCTGGACGGTCATCGGGATGTCGCCATGCCCGGTCAGGAAGATGATCGGCTTGGAAATGCCGTTTTCGGCCAGATGGCTCTGCAGGTGAAGGCCGCTTGCGCCTGGCATGCGCACGTCGAGGATCAGGCAGCCGGGGCAGTCCAATATATCGGCGTCAAGCAATTCTCGGGTCGAAGCAAAACTGGTCGACTGGAAACCCGCCGACAGGATCAGCTCCGACAGCGCTTCGCGAACCGATGCGTCGTCATCGACGATAATGACAAGCGGCTGGTTCTCTTCATAACTGTACTGCAATGATAGCGGCGCCGATCTCCGCAGCAACGGCTGGTCAACTCTCATGTCACCCTCCATCTGTCGATTTACGCAAAGCGTTGGCAATGGCCGCCAGCAGGGCCTGGGCATCGAAGGGCTTGCGGAAAAATCCGCTCGCGCCTTGAGCGCGTCCCTGATCCGCTATTTCGTGGCGGCCCGTGATCATGAATACCGGCAGCTCCGGACGCGACTTCCTCACGAGGTCACGAAGTTCGAAGCCGTCGATGCCAGGCATTCCGATATCGGTGATGAGCAGGTCGAGGTCCGACAGCCCGTTGACGAGCAGCGAGCCCGCCGATGAGAAGCTGCGGGCCACATAGCCCGCCGATTCCAAAAGGTCGCCCATCGATTCAAGCAATCTTGGATCGTCATCGACAATTGCCACGACATGTCTTGTCTTGTTCATGTTCAATTCCCTCCCACTCTGCGCGAGTGGGTTATCGGTATTTCCAATCTCTCCGCGATCCGCACCAGATCGGCGAGTGATGCCGCGGCCATTTTCTGCATCACGTTTCTTCTGTGGATCTGCAGCGTGACTTCGCTGATCCCCAGTTCGGCTGCGGCCTGCTTGTTGAGAAGGCCGCTGACGACGAGCGGCAGCACCTCGCGCTCGCGCGGCGTCAGGTCGAGATATTGTTGTCTGAGCATGTCGATCTCGGCGCGCTCGGCTCTCTTTTCCCGATCCTGAGCAATCGCCGCGTGGATTGCCGCCATCAGATCCGCATCGCTGAACGGCTTGGTCAGGAAGTCCACCGCGCCATGCTTGATCGCACGCACGGAGGAGGGAATGTCGCCGTGTCCCGTAATGAAGACGATCGGCGGATGATCCCTGTCGGCGATCTGTCTCTGCAGATCGAGACCGTTGATGTCAGGCAGCTCGATATCCAGTACGAGGCAGGCGGGCACATCCGGCTTGTCCGCTCTCACGTAGTCGCAGGCCGATTCGAAGGCGATGGCGTGCATGCCGTGCGAGTCCAGCAGCTCGACGAGCGCTTCCCGGATACGTTCATCGTCGTCGACGATGAAGACGATATGGTCGTCGGCCGTCATGGCGCCGCCTTCGTTTCAATAGGCAATGTGAAGATCAACGTCGCTCCGCACGGATTGTTCTTCTCGGCCCACAATCGTCCGCCGTGCAGTTCGACGATCGAGCGGCAGATGGCCAGCCCCATGCCCATGCCGTTTTCCTTCGTCGTGAAGAACGGCTCGAACATCTTTTCGGGAAATTCGATGCCCTGGCCGCGATCGCTGATCTCGGTCTGGAGGATATTCCCGATCTGGCGCACGCGGATTTCAATGACCCTGTCGCCTGTCGTGGCGTCCATTGCCTCGATGCCGTTGCGGATGAGATTGATGAGAACCTGCTGGATCTGGACGCGGTCGATTGCGATGAGCGGAAGGGTGGCGTCGACCTCCACCTCCATCCGAACGTGACGACGCCAGGCCTCGTCGGCCATGAGGTTGCGCGCTTCGTTGACGATACCGGAGAGCGTCGATGGGGTCCTCCTGTCTACGGATTGCTTGAACAGAGCGCGAATGCGGCTGACGACATCCGCCGCCGAGTTGGCATCCCGGATGATGCGCTCGACCGTCCTCTGTGCCCGCTCCATATTCGGCGGCTCGGCCATGAGCCAGCGCTGGCAAGCGTGTGAGTTGGCCACGACGGCCGCGAGCGGCTGGTTCACCTCGTGCGCAATGGAGGCTGAAAGTTCGGCCAGGCTCGCCACTTGGCTCGCCCGTGCAAGACCCTCTCGCGCTCGACGCAGATCTTCCTCCGTGTGAACCTCACCGTCGATATCAAGGCAGATGACATTCCACTGGACGATGACGCCTTCGGCATTGCGCATCGGTGCCGCACGCGTCTCGACCCAGCGATATTCACCATCATGGCGCCGCAGACGGTGCCTACGCGCATAGGGCTCGCCAGTGGACAATGAATGGGCATAGTTTTCCTTGACACCTGCCAAATCGTCGGGATGAACACCGGCATCGAGTGTGCCGTCCAGCCGGGTTTTGTCCGTTCCATCCAGCTCTTCGAGATTATAACCGAGGAAATCGCGCAGTTGCTGGCTGCGATAGATCGGTTCTCCATCAGGTGCTGCGCAATCGATCATTGCCGGCAGCGTTTCAACGAGCTGCCAAAGCGAACGCTCTCTCTCCCGCAGTGCCTCCTCGACGCGCAGTTGATCGTCGATGTCATGCGACAGACCATACCATTGGACGATCCGGCCGCTCTGATCCCGCAGCGGCTCCGCGCTGCCTTTCACCCAGCGGTAGACGCCATCGGCACGCCGCAGGCGATACTGGCTGGAGAAGCGCTCCCCGGTGGCGAAGGAATGGTTGAGCGCTTGCTCGAGGCCGGCGGCATCGTCGGGATGGACGGCGGCCTCGATGAGCGCCGCCAGCCGGCTGACGCCCGGCTTTTCCATATCGGCGATATCGAAACCGAGAAAATCGATCAGGCGTTGGTTGAAGAAGGTCGGAGAGCCTTCCGGATTGAGCCGCCAGAGCAGGCTCGGAACCATGTCCACGAGTTGGGAAAGCTCCCGCTCCCGGTCGCGCAGCGCTTCCTGCGCGCGCATCTCATCGTCGATGTCGACGGAGATGACATACCATTGCATGATCGCGCCGCTTTGATCGCGTAGCGGCTCGGCTCGGCCATCGACCCAGCGATAGGCTCCGTCGAAACGGCGCATGCGATATTTTATCGAGAAGGGATCGCCGCTGGCGAGGGAATGATGAACCGTCTCGAGCAACCTTGATGCGTCATCGGGATGGACGAGGGTGTGAATGACCGACGAGAGGCGGCTCATGCCTGGCTTGTCCATATGGCCAACATCGAGACCGAAAAAGTCGATCAGGCGCTTGTTGAAGAAGACCGGCTCGCCTTCCGGCGTCAGGCGCCTGATCTGCACCGGGACCATGTCCACGAGCTGCGAGAGCTCGCGCTCTCGGTCGCGCAACGCCTGCAGCGCACGCACCTCCTCGTCGATGTCGAGGGAGACGCCGTACCATTGCACGACCGTTCCGTGGTCGTCACGCCGAGGCTCCACTCTGCATTCCGCCCAGCGATAGACGCCGTCCTTTTCAAGCCAGCGGAACCGCATGGTGGTGCCGCCGCCGGTTTCGAAACAGGTGTGCAGCGTGCGCTGCACTTCGGACGCATCCTCGGGATGGACCAGCTGCTGCAGGAGTTCATCGATACGCGCTTCGGCCTGCGCGTCAAAATTGGCGATGACGGCGTGGAAATGATCCTGGTAGCGTTTGTTGAAGTAGATCGATCCGCCTGTTGGTTCCACGCTCCATATGCGGACCGGCACGGCATCGATCATCTGTTGAAGCTGCCGTTCGCTCCGGCGCACGGTCTCTTCGGCATGCACCTGATCGTCGATATCGTGACAAAGCCCGTACCACTGGACGATGTTGCCGGCCTGATCGCGCATCGGCTCGGCGCGGCTCGACATCCAGCGATAGAGACCGTCGGCGCGCCGCAGCCGATACCGCATGACGAAGCTCTCCCCGGTTGCAAGGCAATGGCGAAGGGCGTCCCTGAACCCGGCTGCGTCATCGGGATGAACGATGGCCTGCAGGACCGCCTCCAGCCGGCTGATGCCTGGCCTGTCCGAGTCCGCCACGTCGAGACCGAGGAAATCGACCATCCGCCTGTTGAAAAAGGTCGGCTCGCCGTCGGGCGTCAGACGCCAGACATGACTCGGCACCATGTCCACGAGCTGAGAGAGTTCCCGCTCCCGGTCGCGCAACGTCTCCACGCTTTGGCGCAATGTCAGCACCGCCAGCTGGTGCTGCCGGGATATGGCGGCAACGATAAGCGCCGAAAATGCCGAAATGGCCAAAAACAGCTGCAGCATGATCTGCTTGTGTTTTTGGGACTCGGCGTCGCCGACAAATTGGCTGGCGCCGGTTACCGTAAATACCGCCGTGATTAGAGCGAGCAGGGCGAGCGATACGGCTGCACCCTTGAACTCGAAACGGACCGCCGCCCAAAGAAGAGGCGGCATGATGATATAGGCGAAGGGAAGATAGCCGCTGAGCGAAAGAGCCGCGACACCGAGAAAGATCAGCCCCAGGACGCAGGCTTCCACCCATTGCGCGGTCGAGAACTGCGTCTTGCCGCGCCAGCTGTGAAAGAGCACCAGCGCCAGCGGCGCTACGATCAGAACCCCGGTTGCGTCTCCGATCCACCATAGCGGCCAGGCCGTCGCGAAGGATTGCGATTGGATCGCGAACCAGGCGAGCGTCGCACTTCCCACGGTCGCGCTCACGATCGGTGCAATTCCGGCAGCCAGGACGACGAATGTGAGAACCTCCTGCAGGGTCTCCATCCGAACCGGATGCTTCAGGGCCCGGTTCACCAGCCATGCTGCGACCATTGCTCCAAGAGCGTTGCCGACATAGATCAGGAAGGCCGCCGGCACGGGGCTGTAGAACCACAGGAAATTGCTGAACATTTCTGCCAGGCAGCCAGCCACGATCCACCATGGCCAGCTGCGCCTGGAGGCGGGGATGAGCGTAGCCACGAAAAGCCCGCCCGGAGGCCAGATGGAAATACCTGTTCCCGGCACGATTGCCAGCGACTGTGCGAAGCCGCAGGCGAGTACATAGGCGAGGAAGAAAAGCCCCAGATGCAGGAACTGGGGACGGTGCGACCAGACGCTCAGCATCAACTGCCCCTGCCGGACAGAGAGAACCGGGGGATCGTCGGCATTTCCTGAAGCGGTCGTTCTCGATTTCGGGGCGGGAGCGCTCATCTTCAAACCGTAATCCCGCGACACCACAACCGCAACTCATGGAAACCCATGCATTGCGCGGGAATGTAGCCGGAATTTTCGGGGGCGAACGCGCAATCCGAAGGCTCTTCCCTCCTTCCGATGGCACAGACTATACCTTGGGCTGCCTCCGCTATGCCACAGGTCTAAGGCGCCGGACCTCAAGCACGATGGAAGGCGCGCGGCTTTCCGGCCATTGTCGAGCCGCGCGAGGCATTGCAAACGAGATGCAACAGAGGATGCCGACATGAAAATCATGGTGGTGGGAGCAAGCGGTCTCATCGGAACCCGGCTCAGCGAGAAGCTGCGCCGCTCGGGCCATGACGTCACGGCCGCATCATTGTCGCTGGGCGTCGATACGGTGACCGGCAAGGGTCTCGAAGCGGCAATGGCGGGAACCGAAATCGTCGTTGACGTAACCAATGCCGCATCGTTCGGTGACAGTTCGGCGTTCGATTTCTTCAAGGCGTCGACGAAGAACTTGCTCGCAGCTGCGGGGCAAGCCGGCATCCGGCACTATCTCGCACTCTCCGTCGTTGGCACGCCGCGCCTCGTGGAGAGCGACTATTTTCGCGCGAAAATGGTGCAGGAAAATCTGATCGGCGCTTCAGGTCGACCTCATACGATCCTCCGTTCCACGCAATTTTACGAGTTCATAAACGGATTGATCGACATCGGCGCTGAAGGCAATGTCTTTCGATTGCCATCGGCCTTCATGAGGCCGGTCGCAGCCGGGGACGTCGCCGCATTCCTGGCGGAGTTGGCCGCCGGCGCTCCCTCGGGCGATGTCGTCGAAATCGGCGGCCCGGAGCAGTTCGGCATCGATGAAATCGCCCGGATCTATCTCGCCGCGAACGAAGACGAACGCCAGGTGATAACCGATCAATCCACGTCGTATTTCGGCGTCGAACTGACCATCGACGCACTGATTCCCGGCGCCGGTGCGCGCATGGCGAGCCAGACGCTTTCCGACTGGCTCTACCAGTCGATGGCCGCTTAGCAACCGGCTTCTGCAGCAAGCATTGGGCTTGAAATTTTACAATGCAGGTAATACTCTTCAATAGGAAAGTATTACAAAGGCGCCCAATATGGCCACGACAGTTACCGCAAAAGGGCAGGTGACCATTCCAAAGCGGGTCCGGGATTTGCTTGGCATCGTTCCTGGCAGCCAGGTCGATTTTCATCGCGCTGCCGACGGCAGTGTGGTTCTGATGCGCGCCGACAGGAAGCGGCCGGCTAGTCGCTTCGAGAAGCTGCGCGGCCATGCCGGCAAGGGCCTCGATACCGACGCCATCATGGCTTTGACGCGTGGCGAAACGTGACGCTCGTCGACACCAATGTTCTTCTGGACCTGGTGACCGATGACCCGAAATGGTCGAGTTGGTCCATAGCCCAACTCGAGACGGCGAGCGTCGAAGGTTCCCTGCTGATCAATGATGTCATCTATGCCGAACTTGCGGTTCGATACGACAGGATCGAAGCTCTCGAGACTTTTCTGGAAGAGGCCGGCCTCGAGATGAGACCAATGCCGAAGGCCGCCCTGTTTCTTGCGGGCAAGGTCTTCACGGAGTATCGCAAGGCAGGCGGGTCACGCACTGGCGTGCTTCCCGATTTCTTCATCGGCGCTCACGCAGCCGTAGAACAACTGCCGCTTTTGACTCGTGATGTCGGCCGCTATCGCACCTATTTTCCGTCATTAAAATTGATAGCGCCTGTTTCCTAAGCTCATTGATGCTCATTGATACGGCGTGTGTCGAAGCATTCAAGAAACCTTCATGAAGCTCAGGGTTGAGATGGCCGTGCCCAGCTCCAAACTCCGTCGGCGGTAGTCGAACGCGAGGGGAGGGGCGCATGAGCAACGCGCATATCGATCGGACGGGACAAATCGGCCTTCGGCTTCGTTCTAGTCGTTCGACGTGACCGACGCAGCGGCAAGACGGAAGGCATGAGCATATTCGAACCCGACATGGTTCCGACGGGCTTCTGGTGATCAACGGCAACAACTACCTGAAGGACGATGGGAAATAGGCAGACAGCGTCCAACCTATTGATGAATTTGGATTTCTACGGCGAATTCATTGACCTCTCGGTCGGCTTGAAAGCCACCCGGCCTATCAGTCATTTCGAGCCAATGGCATTGCTCATGCCGCCTGAAATCTGCCTAGCGTCGCCAGCCGTCTCGGCGGGCTGCAACGGGCGGTTTGGTTAAGCATTTGTAAATTGGTAACGAATCGAGGCATATAGTAACTGCGCAACTGAAGCGCTTTCGTTCAAAATTGCGCAGTTACTTGGGAAAAAGATCATGCAGCCGAGCCTTGCTCTTCAGGACGATCAAGAGCATCTCCCGTCGCTTCTGGCAACAGATGCGAAGGAGTTATCCTATCAACTTCAGCAGCATCAGGCAAAAATCTTTCCCCCGCTCTCGCAAAAGACCATCAGAACATTTTCGCCGGCGGAAGCTGCGGCCTTCATCGGTATCGGCGAAGGTTATCTCCGCCAGGTGGCCGCCGACGGCCATGGGCCTGATCCGCTCGCAAACGGACGGCGGCTTTACAGTGCAACCGATATGGACCGGATTCGCCGGGTCCTCGACGAGCGAAACGGAACGCCGAAATATGTGCCGGCCCGCAGGCCGGGGGAAAAGCTCCAGATCGTCTCCGTCATGAATTTCAAGGGCGGCTCGGGCAAGACCACCACCGCGGCCCATCTGGCGCAGTTCATGGCGCTCAGGGGCTACCGCGTGCTCGCCGTCGACCTTGATCCGCAAGCCTCCTTGTCCGCCTTGTTCGGCCATCAGCCGGAGTTCGACGTCGGAGAGGGCGAAACGATCTACGGTGCGATCCGATATGAGGAGCCGCGCCCCATCGCCGACATCGTGCGCGCCACCTACACGCCCAATCTGCATCTCATTCCGGGCAATCTCGAGCTGATGGAATTCGAGCACGAGACGCCGAAGGCGATGGCGTCGGGTACGGCGGAGACGATGTTCTTTGCCCGCATCGGCGAGGTCCTGACGGAGATCGAAAGCCTTTACGACGTCGTGGTCATCGACTGCCCGCCGCAACTGGGGTTCCTGACGATGTCGGCGCTCTGCGCGGCAACCTCGGTTTTGATCACGGTCCACCCGCAGATGCTGGATGTGATGTCGATGTCGCAGTTTCTGACGATGACGAGTGAGCTGATGTCGGTCGTGGAAAAGGCCGGCGGGCGTACCAGCTATGACTGGATGCGCTATCTCGTGACGCGGTTCGAGCCGAACGACGGACCGCAAAGCCAGATGACCGGCTTCATGCGGGCGATCTTCGGCAATCGAATGCTCCACAACGCCATGGTGAAGTCTACGGCGGTCGCCGACGCCGGCGTCACCAAGCAGACCCTTTACGAGGTCGAGCGGTCGCAGTTTACACGCGGAACCTACGATCGGGCTCTGGAGTCCCTCAACCTCGTGAATGGCGAGATCGAGGCGCATATTCGCTCGACCTGGGGGAGGAAATAGATAGATGGCGCGCAAGAACCTCATCGAAATCTCCGCTCCGAACCCGGAAAGAATGGACGCAGTCGCACCGCGCGACAATCGCCCGATCGCCGGATTCGTGCCGCAGGAGCGCAGTGCCACGCCGGTCGGCGGCATTACCAAGACGCTCGGCAACATTACCGAGAAAATGGAGCGGGCGAGTGAGCTGGAACGGCAGCTTGCCACCGGCCAGACTATCGTCGAACTCGATCCCGGCCTGATCGACGCTTCCTTCGTCAGCGATCGATTGGCGATCGATGCGGCCGAACTCGCGCAACTTGTCGAGCAGATCCGCGAGCATGGGCAGCAGGTTCCGATCCTTGTCCGCCCGCATCCCGAAACCAGGGGACGCTATCAGGTCGCCTACGGCCATCGGCGCTTGGCTGCCACCCGAGAAATCGGCATCCGGGTGCGTGCGGTCGTCCGCGATCTCAGTGACGGTCAGCTGGTCGTCAGCCAGGGACAGGAAAACAGCGCTCGAACCAATCTCTCCTACATCGAGCGCGCGCTCTTCGCATCGCGGCTCGAGGAACGCAGCTTTGGCCGCGATGTCATCATGGCGGCTCTCGGCGTGGACAAGGCGGCGCTGTCGAGAATGCTGATCGTCATCCGGCAGGTCCCCCTTGATCTCGTCAACGCTATAGGTGCAGCGCCTGATATCGGCCGCCGGCGATGGCTGGAACTGGGTGAGCGGCTTGAGAAAGCCGACGTCGAAAAGATCATCGCCGAGTTGTCCGCGGACGACGCGCGCAAAATTTCGAGCGACGAGCGGTTTCAGCGGGCACTCGTTCTGGCAACGAAGAAGACGGCTGCGCCGAAGCCGGCGGTGGCCAAAACCCCGGTTAGTGGCGTGCCTGTCATGATCAAGAAGACAGCATCCGGTGCGACCTTCGTCTTCGACGGCAAGACCGCGCCCGGTTTCGATCAATTCGTCCAGGAAAGGCTGAAGGGCCTGTTCCAGGAGTTCAACAAGGACAGAGGAGCGTAGCGCGCAAAAGAAAAAGGCCCCCAACGACGCCGTCGTGGAAGCCCTTCTCAGATCTTAAGCACATCGAGAATCGCATTTCCACGAATCACAGTCAAGCGTCTTAGGCACCAAATTGGTGGATGGTTTTCTTTTGCCTGAACGAAGGTGAAGGCAAATGGAGAGTGGATATGTGACGACGCCCTTTGGGCGGCGGCCGATGTCGCTTGGCATGCTGGCAAGCCAGCAACTGGCCGAGACCATCGAGCCGGGGATAAAACGCAGCAAATGGAAGCTGTTCAGGGCGATCTGCGAAGCGCGGCCGGCGCTTGGCGTCACCGATCGGGCGTTGACGGTGCTCGACGCGCTTTTGACCTTCTACCCTGATGACGAGATCTCCGAGGAAAAGGGACTGATCGTCTTCCCGTCGAATGCGCAGCTTTCGTTGCGCGCTCGTGGCATGACCCCAGCCACCCTCAGGCGGCATCTTGCCGTCCTGGTCGAGGCCGGCCTGATCCTGCGCAAGGACAGCCCGAATGGAAAGCGCTATGCCCGCCGCGACAGGGCAGGGGCCATCGGTGAGGCCTTCGGCTTCAGCGTCGCACCGCTTCTGGCCCGTGCTGTCGAAATCGAAAGCCTGGCCGCTGAGGCGGTTGCCGACCGGGAGCTGTTACGGGTGACCAGGGAACGCCTGACGGTGTGCCGGCGCGATATCTCCAAGCTGATAGCGGCGGCGCTCGAAGAAGGGGTTTCCGGTGATTGGGAAGGCATTTCGACGATGTTTCGAGCGCTTCTTGCCCGAATTCCGCGCGTGGCGACCGCAGAAGACCTGACACCGCTGCTCGACGAGATGGGACTGCTGCGCGCCGAGATCATCAACCTGCTGGAAAGACGGATTAAAACGAAAAAAATAGACGCCAATGAGTCTCAAATTGAGCATCACAGACAGAATTCAAATCCCCAATCCACTTATGAACTTGAACCAAGCTTCGAAACGAAGCAGGACGAAAAGGCAGCGGCCGATAACGACCCGAACGCCGGGTCGTCGGACGAACGAAGATTGAAACCGCAAAAGCCTTCCGGCGGGATGAGCAACAGGACGGGGCGCGCGGCCGATCCCAGCGCCGGACCAGGCCTGAAGTCCTTCCCGCTCGGCCTCGTCCTCCAAGCCTGCCCGAGTATTCTCGATTACGGGCCTGGCGGAAGCATCTGCAATTGGCGAGACTTGATGTCGGCCGCCGTCGTCGTGCGGTCGATGCTCGGCGTCAGCCCCTCGGCCTATGAGGAAGCCTGCTCGGGCATGGGGCCGGAAAACGCCGCAACCGTGATCGCTTGCATCCTGGAAAGGGGAGGGCACATTAACTCGCCCGGCGGTTATCTCAGAGATCTGACCCGAAGGACCGAGAGGGGCGAATTTGCGATCGGCCCGATGCTGATGGCGCTCGTGCGGGCGAACGGGCCGACAGTGAGGCATGCCAGTTGATCGTGAGAAAGCGACTGCCTCGATATTCGTGCAGCGAGGCAGTGCGCAATCACCTCTTTACATCTAACATGTTAGTTTGCTACACCTGATCCATTCTTTGGGAGGAAGCGTATTTGACACAAAAATTCGGGCTCTCGGTCGCTCTTGCCACACCATTCGACAGCAATGGCGATATCGCGATCGAGGCGATGATCGAGCAGGCACGCCGAAGCCTCGCTGCGGGGTGCTCGAGTGTGACGCTGTTCGGGACGACGGGTGAAGGTTCTTCCATCGGCACGCAGGAACGTGAGCGTGTTTTCGCTACCTTGCTCGATAGTGGGATAGCCGCAAAGCAGATCATCGTCGGTGTACTGGTCGACGCGGCGGAGGATGCGGCGATGCAGGCAGGCCATGCGCTTTCCAAGGGAGCCCGCAATATCCTTCTTGCTCCTCCTTCCTACTTCAAGAACGTCAGTGACGATGGCGTCTTCCAGTGGTTCTCGGCTGTCTTCGCCATCCTGGGCGACAAGGCGCGAGATATTATCGTCTACAACATTCCCTCGGTCACCATGGTTCCGCTGAGCGTATCGCTGATCGGCCGACTGCGGACCGCCTTTCCCAATATCGTCACGGGCGTCAAGGATTCCTCCGGCGACTGGCCTTTTACCGAAACGCTATTGAAGGCGCATGGCGATCTCGTCATCCTGGTGGGTGACGAGCGTCACCTGGCGAAGGGCGTGCGGCTTGGCGGCCAGGGTGCGATCTCCGGCATGGCGAATTTCGTACCTCGCGAAGTCAAGCTGATGGCGGAGGAAGGCAAGGATGATTCTCGCGTCGAGGATTTCGTGGCCGAACTGCTGAAATTTCCGGTGACCGCCGCCGTGAAAGCGATGGTCGCTCACCTGACGTCGGATGAAATCTGGCTTGCGGTTCGACCACCACTCGTCTCAATATCCGGCGAAGGGCAGGCGCAACTCGCTCTTGCGTTCGACACTCTTTTCCGCTCGAAAGCGGCATAGGTCGGAGATGTTTCTGGGAGAGGCGATGGACGGAACGGACGAGCAGCCGACACTGCGGGAAAAGGCGTATGAGAGCTTCACACGCCACCTTCTTGCGCGTGACGTGCGCCCCGGCCAGTTCGTTTCGCAGCGCCGCCTCGTTGAGCTGACAGGGCTGACGCTTGGCGCCATCCGCGAACTCATCCCGAGGCTCGAAGCCGAAGGCCTGATCAAGACGGTGCCCCAGCGGGGTTTGCAGATTGCGCATATCGACCTTAACCTCATTCGCGAGGCGTTCCAGCTGCGCGTCTTCCTGGAGAAGGAAGCGGTCGCGCTTTTTACCCGCTCTGCGTCTGACGAGACGATCGCCGGGCTTTTGAAGCAGCATCGGGATATTGCGGACGCCATTCGAAATGGCGATGGATCGCACGAACTGGAAGTACACGCACAAGCTGTCGATTGGGGCATGCACGATGCTTTTATCGATGCTTTGGGAAATACCATCATCTCGAACGCCTACCGGGTGAACTCGATCAAGATGCGCCTGATCAGTCAGGACCGTTTTCGCATCGATGGTCACGTCGGACCTGTCATGGGTGAGCACCTGAAGGTGCTCGAGGCGATCGAAGGACGATCGGCGGAGGACGCCGTCAACAGCCTTGTCGCACATATCAATCATGCAAGAGATCGTGCGCTCAGGATATAATCGGAAATAAACAGCCGGGGATGAGGAGATCGCCGGCAAAAGGAGGAGGAATCACATGTCATCGTTTTTGAACCCGACGAGACGCGGCTTTCTGGCAGCTACGGCCGCTTTTGGCGCCAGCAGCATGCTCGGCGTGCGGTTGGCATCGGCTGCCGTTGATTGGAAGCGCTTTGCCGGTACGACGCTGGAAGTCAACCTGGTCAAGAGCCCGCGCAGCGAAATACTTCTGAAGTACTTGTCCGAATTCGAGGAGCTCTCCGGCATCAAGGTCAATGCCGAAGCGACGCCCGAACAACAGCAGCGTCAGAAGACGACCATCGAGCTGAGCTCCGGCAGGCCGAGCTTCGATGTCGTGCACATGAGCTACCACGTCCAGAAGCGGCAGTTCGAAAAGGGCGGCTGGCTTGCCGATATCGGCGGTTTTCTCAAGGACCCCTCTCTGACCGACCCGTCTCTGGTTGAAAGCGACTTCGCCGAAGCCGGCCTGACTTTTGCCAGAGATCCGGACGGCGTTCTGCGTTCGCTTCCATTCTCGGTCGATTACTGGATCATCTACTGGAACAAGACGCTGTTCGAGAAGAAGGGGCTCGCCTACCCGACGACGTTCGAAGAACTCGCCAGTGCTGCGGAGGCGCTCACCGATCCTTCGAGCAACACCTACGGCTTCGTCGCCCGCGGCCTGAAGAACGCCAATACGCCGGTCTGGACGTCGCTGCTGCTTGGCTATGGTTCGAGCCCGCTCGGTCCGGATGGCAAGCTGCGCACGACATCGCAAGAAGCGATCGATGCAGCCAAGCTCTATCAAAGACTGATGACCAAGACCGCCCCTCCCGGCGTTTCTGGCTTCAACTGGGCCGAGGCGCAGTCGGCCTTCCTGCAGGGCAAGATCGGCATGTGGCTGGACGGCGTCGGTTTTGCGCCGCCGATCGAGAATCCGGAAAAGTCACGCGTCGTCGGCCAGGTCGGTTACGGCATCATGCCGAAAGGTCCGAAGGCACAAGCCGCAGGCACTTTTGGCGACGGTCTTGGCGTCGTCGCGGCAAGCCAGAAGAAAGAAGCCGGGTACCTCTTCTGCCAATGGGCGATTTCGCATGAAATGGGCGCACGTCTGCTGCAGGCCGGCGCCGGCGTTCCTTTCCGCCAGTCCGTCCTCGAGGATGCGAAGGTCCGCGAAGGCGTCAAGATGCCGGGCGCCTGGCTGGATGCCGTCGTCGGTTCCGGCAAGATCTCGCAGCTCGCGCTGCCGGTCATCATTCCGGTCACCGAGTTCCGCGACGTCTATGGTGTCGGTCTCACCAACATGATCGGCGGCGCCGATCCCGAAACCGAGCTGAAGGCAGCGACGGCACAGTTCGAACCCGTCCTGGCGAAAAGCGAGGGATAATGGCCTCGACAAGCATCGAAACGGCCGCAGTGGCCAAGACGTCGAAAGGAAGGAGCAAACCGGATCGGTTTGCTCCTAACTACTGGCCTTTCGTTATCCCGGCGCTGATCGTCATTGCGGCCGTCATTGTTTTTCCATGGGTGTTTACCCTTTGGATGAGCGTCAACAGCTGGACGCTTGGCCAGTCCCAGGTCTTTGCGGGATTGGACAACTATGCGCGGCTGGTCGTGGACGCGCGCTTCTGGGATTCGCTGTGGCATACGGTGCTCTATACGACGCTTTCCGTGGTCGTCCCCCTTTTTCTAGGGACGCTCGCAGCGCTCATCTTCGACGCTCAATTTCCGTTGCGCGGTCTTATCCGCGGCATATTCGTGATGCCGATGATGGCCACGCCCGTGGCCATCGCACTCGTTTGGACGATGATGTACCATCCGCAGCTCGGCGTCCTCAACTATCTCCTCTCCTTCATCGGCATCGGCCCGCAGGAGTGGATCTATAATCAGAGCAGCGTCATCCCGTCGCTGGTACTGGTCGAGACCTGGCAGTGGACGCCGCTTATCATGCTGATCGTGCTGGGCGGTCTGGCGGCGGTTCCGCGTGAGCCCTATGAAAGTGCTGAAATCGACGGAGCCAATGTCTGGCAGAAATTCCGCTATCTGACGCTGCCGATGATCGCGCCGTTCCTGATGATTGCCGTGATCATCCGCAGTATCGATGCGGTGAAAAGTTTCGACATCATCTATGCCATGACCCAAGGCGGTCCCGGCACGGCGTCGGAGACGATCAACATCTATCTCTACAACACTGCTTTCGCCTACTACGATATCGGCTATGGCTCAGCGATGGCGGTTGTCTTCTTCATCCTCATCGTCCTGCTCTCCTTCGTCCTTATGATGCTCCGGCAGCGCGTGAACTGGTCCGACGGGGAGGCACGCTGATGAAGCGCAAGACGCTCGATCGCATCGGACTGCTGTTTGTTGCCCTGGTGATGATCTCGCCGGTCGTCCTGTTCTTCCTCTGGATGATCTCCCTGTCGCTGAAATATGAGATCGACAACGGCGCCTATCCGCCGGTCTTCATCCCGGAGCGCTTAGCCTGGTCGAATTATCTGAAGGTCTTCGAAGAGAACAACTTCTTCCTCTATCTCTGGAATTCGGTGCTGGTGACGGGGGCTGCCACGCTTCTGGCGCTGCTGATCGGCGTGCCCGCCGGATATGGCATCGCGCGGCTGAAGGCGGAGAAGTCCGCGATGGTCATCATGATCGCGCGCATGACGCCGGGCCTTTCCTTCCTGATACCGCTCTTCCTGCTATTCCAGTGGCTGAACCTGCTCGGCACGCTCCTGCCGCAGATCATCATCCATCTCGTCGTCACCGTACCGATCGTCGTGTGGATCATGATCGGTTATTTCGAGACGACGCCGATGGAGCTGGAGGAGGCTGCAAGCATCGACGGCGCAACACCGTGGCAGGTTTTCCGCTTGGTCGCCTTGCCGATCGCCAGGCCGGGCATCGTCGTCGCCTTCATCCTGTCAGTCATCTTCTCGTGGAACAACTTCGTCTTCGGCATCGTGCTCGCCAGCCGCGAGACGCGCACGCTTCCTGTCGCGGTCTATAACATGCTGTCTTTCGAACAGGTCAGTTGGGGTCCGCTCGCCGCAGCCGCATTGATCGTCACCTTGCCCGTGCTGATCTTGACGGTGTTTGCGCAACGGCAGATCGTGGCGGGTCTGACGGCCGGAGCCGTCAAGTAAGCGGGTGAGACAACGAACTTGACGACTTCTTCTGCCTTCGAAGCGCCTCCCGGCCCGGCGCGCCGCGTTCTTTGTGTCGGCGCGGCGGTGATGGATACCCTGTTTCGGGTCCGCTCTCTGCCCGCCGGCCAGGGCAAAATTCTGCCCTACGACATGCTGCAGATCGCCGAGGGCATGGCGTCGAGCGCCGCCTTTGCGGTCGCCCGGCTGGGCGGCAATGCCAGCCTCTGGGGCGCAGTCGGCAACGATGCCACCGGCGAACGCATCATTGCCGACCTCGGCAACAGCGGCATAGACACGAGCGGCATGCTGCGCGTGGACGGCGCCCGCTCGGCCGTCTCGACCATTCTCGTCGATGATCAGGGCGAGCGCCTGATTGTGCCTTTCTACGATGCGGGCCTGCACGAGACAGTCAAGCCGGTCACAATAGAGGACGTTTCTTCTTTCGATGCGGTGCTGGTCGACGTCCGGTGGCCGAAGCTTGCATTGCGGACGCTGTCTGCGGCGCGAGAGGCGGGCAAACCGGCCATTCTCGATGGCGATGTCGCAGCCGATGGCGTGATCGAGATGCTTGCACCGGCGGCCAGCCACATCGTATTCTCGCAGCCGGCCGCCGAGCGCCTTGCGGGTGCAGCCGAGCTGGTGAAGGTCGTCGGCCTTCTGAAACGAAAGTTCGAGCAAGCTTTCGTCAGCGTCACGGCGGGCGAAAATGGCTCTTTCTGGTTCGAGGACCGAACCGGCGAAATCGCCCATCTTGCCGCTCCGAAGGTGAGGGCGGTCGATACGCTCGCAGCCGGCGATATCTTTCATGGCGCTTTCGCGCTGGCTGTCGCCGAAGGCTTGCCGATCGAAGAGACGATGCGCTGGGCATCCATGGCGGCGGCGCTCAAATGCCAGGTATTCGGCGGTCGTACCGGCGCGCCCAGCAGAGTCGAGGTCTGCGATGGCCTGCGGGATTGGGACGTGCCGATGACCAAGATGAGGGATCGTTGATGGAAGCGGTCCGAAAGCCAATGGTCTAAGGCTGAAAATGATCGCAGCGACGGGGAGTGTCACCCGACAACAACAATGTTGCCCGCCAAGCCCCAGCGGTGATGGTATGTGGGTCGAAAACGGGATATCTGGCCAGGTTACGCCAAGCAATGTCAGAGCTCCGCCTGTTTCGGCGCAAAAGCCCTGCATTGGGTTGAGACGCGTAATCTTCGATCCCGTCGCGTGGGCAATCCGCCATGGGATCGAAAAGCGCACCGAGTGCAGTTGCACTTTGGCATGAAAGGACGACCAAGGGCGGTACATGGAAATCACCCGCCAATTATCCTTGCGAATATAGGACATTGTCTTTCTAGCGTCATTGCCCATGGCCGAGGGAATGGAGAGAGGCGGACAGAAACTGGAGGGCTTCGCCGCACCGACGACGGTCTTTGTGTGTTGGGCGAATAAATCGAAGAAGCGCTCTTCCCGCGGCATCAGTTTTCGGAACCAGGTGAGCATCTGCGCTCCATCGAGTGTCGCAAAACTGCCACAAAGCACGCCGCTGCCCGTGAAAGGCTGTTTCCCAAAGCAGGGCCAGCGCGCAAATCGATCGGCCACTCAAACTCATACTTCCAGCCAGCGGCCCCTTATGACCGTCGGGCTTGGTGTCATCAAATGTTCATATGAACATTTCATATTTGCAAAGTGAAACTCGCCTGTTACGATCGGCTCACGTTCGTAGCGGGAGGCTATGAACCGACAACAAGTGGGAGTGAGGATGAACAAGATCGCTTTTTTCCTGTCCGCAGGACTGACCAGCCTTTCGTTATCTGTCCCGGCCTTGGCCGCCACGAAGATCCAGTGGTGGCACGCAATGGGCGGCGAGAATGGCGCGAAGCTTGAACAGATCGCCAAGGGGTTCAACGCGTCTCAGTCCGATTATGAGATCGTGCCGGTCTACAAGGGCACCTATGACGAGACGCTGACCGGCGCGATCGCGGCGTTTCGTGCCAACCAGCAGCCGGCAATCGTCCAGGTCTATGAAGTCGGCACCGGCACCATGATGGCAGCACAGGGTGCGGTCTATCCCGTCTACCAGTTGATGAAGGACGAGGGGGAGGCCTGGGACCAGAGCAAATTCATTGCCCCGGTCGTCGGCTACTACTCGGACACCAGCGGCAACGTCTTGTCCTTGCCGTTCAATTCCTCGACGCCGATCATGTATTACAACAAGGATGTCTTCCAAAAAGCGGGGCTCGATCCGGAAACACCGCCGAAAACATGGGCGGACGTCGAGGCCTTCTCGCGGACGATCATGAAGTCCGGCGCTGCCAAATGCGGCTTTACCAGCGCCTGGATTTCCTGGATCCAGACCGAAAACCTCAATGCCTTGCACGACAAGCCATACTCCACCAAGGCCAACGGTTTTGGCGGCCTGGACGCGGAATTCACCTTCAACAACGATCTGACGATCCGCCATTGGGGCAATCTGAAGAAGTGGCAGGACGAGGGGCTCTTCAAATTCGGCGGACCTGGCGGCGGCGATAACGCTCCTCCGATGTTCTATTCGCAGGAATGTGCGATGTACATGAATTCCTCGGCCGGCCGGGCCGGTGTCATCAACAACGCGAAGGCTTTCAAGGTCGGGTTTGCGCCGCTTCCCTACTATGACGACGTCATTCCGCAGCCGCTCAATTCGATTATCGGCGGCGCCACGCTCTGGACGCTGAAAGGCCGCCCGGAAGAGGAGTACAAGGGGGTCGCGAAATTCTTCACCTACCTGCAGAAGCCGGAAGTCCAAGCCGATTGGCATCAGTTCTCGGGCTACCTGCCGATAACCGAGGCTGCGTACAAGCTGGGCCAGGACCAGGGCTATTACGAGAAGAATCCGGGAGCAGATATCGGCATCAAGCAACTGACGCGGGTGACACCCACCGACAATTCGAAGGGTATCCGGTTCGGCAACTACGTTCAGGTGCGTGGTATCATCGACGATGAGTTTGCAGCCTTGCTGGGCGGTAAGAAGACGGCGAAGGAAGCGGTTGATTCCGTGGTCGCACGAGGCAACGAACAGCTTCGCGACTTTCAGTCCGCCAACTAATGGGCTCCGCGACGGGGGCTGGTGAGAGCCGGCCCCCGTTTCCCATCCGTCAGTGTGAGGCTCCATGCAAACCAAACGGACCGTATTTCCCAACAAGCTTTTGCCTTACCTGCTCATCGCACCCCAAATTTTCGTGACCGTGGTATTTTTCCTCTGGCCCGCGGCGACTGCATTCTGGCAATCTTTCCTGCGCCAGGATGCCTTCGGCTTCAAAACGAATTTCGTCTGGTTCGAAAACTATCGCCGGCTCTTTGCCGATCCGATCTACATCAATGCCTTCGGCCACACGCTCGTCTTCGCTATTCTCGTGACGGTCCTGTCGACGGCGATCGCGTTGCTCCTGGCTGCAGCGGCGATGCGCGTGTTGCGCAACTCTCGAATTTATTCGACCTTGCTCATCTGGCCCTATGCCGTCGCTCCCGCGATCGCTGGCATTCTTTGGTGGTTCATGTTCAATCCGTCGATCGGTATCGTCGCCTATATGTTGCGTACGATGGGGATCAACTGGAACCACCTAATCAATCCCGACCACGCCATGGTCCTGATCGTGATCGCGGCGACGTGGAAGCAGATATCATATAACTTCTTGTTCTTCTTGGCTGCGCTGCAATCCGTCCCGCGCTCGCTTCAGGAAGCCGGGGCCATCGACGGAGCCGGTCCAGTGAAGCGTTTTTGGACGATCGTGTTCCCGCTGATCTCGCCGACGACCTTCTATCTGATTGTCATCAACATCGTTTACGCGATGTTCGATACGTTCGGCATCATTCATGCGACCACCCAGGGCGGACCGGCGCGGGCAACCGAGATCCTTGTCTACAAGGTTTATTTCGATGGCTTCATCGGACTGAATTTGGGCTCGTCGGCGGCGCAGTCGGTCATTCTCATGGTGATCGTCATCGCTCTGACCGCGGTGCAATTCCGTTTCATCGAACGCCGCGTGCAATATTGAGGAAGCCCGAGGATGGTTGAAAATCGCCCTTTCCTGAATTTCCTGGCGCACCTTGTCCTCATCATTGGCGTCACGATCGTCGTATTTCCGGTCTATGTGGCTTTCATCGCATCGAGCCACGGCCCAAATGACTTCCTGTCTGGCGTCGTGCC
Organism: Rhizobium sp. 10PS4; assembly: GCF_032464805.1. NCBI lineage: Bacteria > Pseudomonadati > Pseudomonadota > Alphaproteobacteria > Hyphomicrobiales > Rhizobiaceae > Rhizobium > Rhizobium sp. 10PS4. Next base: position 609,842 of record NZ_JAWDIW010000001.1, read on the forward strand.
GCTGACACCGGGAAGCCATATCATCGAGAACTATTCGACGATGCTGTCGTCGGGAATGACAAGCTCCGGGGCGCCGCCGATCGGGCCGATGCTGATCAACTCGCTGATCATGGCTGTTGGCGTCGCCGTCGGAAAGATCGCTATTTCGATCCTTTCGGCCTTTGCCATCGTCTATTTCCGGTTTCCGTTCCGGACCCTGGCGTTCTGGATGATCTTCATCACGCTGATGCTGCCGGTGGAGGTGCGCATCGTGCCGACCTATAAAGTCGTCGCCGACCTTGGAATGCTGAACAATTATGGCGGCCTCATCATTCCGCTAATCGCATCGGCAACGGCAACCTTCCTGTTTCGCCAGTTCTTTCTGACTGTCCCCGACGAACTCATGGAGGCTGCCCGTGTCGATGGGGCAGGGCCGATGAAGTTCTTCCGCGATATCCTGCTGCCGCTGTCGATCACCAACATCGCCGCGTTGTTCATCATCCTGTTTGTGCTCGGCTGGAACCAGTATCTGTGGCCGCTCATCATAACGACCGACCAGAGCTTCTATACCGTTGTGATGGGAATCCAGCGCATGGCAGCGGTTGCCGATGCCGAGCCGCGCTGGAACCTTGTGATGGCAGCCGTCATTCTGGCTGCCCTACCACCCGTCCTCGTCATCGTCGCCATGCAACGCCTTTTCGTCAAAGGCCTGGTCGAAACGGAGAAGTGAAATGGCAACGATCAACATCATTGACGTCAAGAAGAATTATGGTGCCGTTCCGGCGGTCAAGGGTATCAACCTGTCTGTTGCAGACGGCGAACTCATCGTCCTCGTCGGCCCCTCCGGCTGTGGCAAATCAACCCTGCTTCGCATGATTGCCGGGTTGGAAACCATCAGCGAGGGTCATGTCGAGATTGCCGGCCGCAATGTCAACAAGGCAGAACCGGCCGACCGCGATATCGCCATGGTCTTTCAAAATTACGCGCTTTATCCGCATATGACCGTACGCGGAAATCTCGAATATGGTTTGAAAAATCGCGGCACCGAACGGGCGGAAATCAACCGCCGCGTGGCGGAGGCGGCCGAGATCCTCGAAATCGGGCCGATGTTGGATCGTAAACCTCGCGAACTCTCCGGCGGGCAGCGCCAGCGTGTTGCGATGGGGCGCGCCATCGTTCGTGAGCCGGCCGCCTTCCTTTTCGATGAGCCTTTGTCCAATCTCGATGCCAAATTGCGGGTGCAGATGCGCGTTGAAATACGCCGGCTGCAACGGCGCCTGAAGACCACCAGCATTTACGTCACCCATGACCAGCTTGAAGCGATGACGCTGGCAGACCGGCTGGTCGTGATGAACGGAGGACTTGTCGAACAGGTCGGCACGCCCGTGGCGGTCTACGATCGCCCGGCGAGCCTGTTTGTTGCCAGTTTCATCGGCTCGCCGCCTATGAATCTCGTGCCGATCGACGTCCTCAGGGCAGCCGACAGCGCAAGTGCCCTGGCATTGCCCGCCGGCACCGACATGGTCGGCCTTCGTCCGGACGCGTTGCTCGTCACCAAGCCGGCAGAGCCTTCCGTTCGTCTCAATGCGACGGTCGAATTGCTCGAGCCAATCGGGGGAGAAAGCCATCTGCATGTGCGATTGCGCGGAAGCCAGCAGACGGTCGTCCTGACCGTGCCGGGTCGTCCGGATTTTGCCGAGAATACAAATATCGACGTCTTTGCACGTGTCGGGGCGATGCACCCTTTCAACAGCGATACCGGAAAACGCACAGATTGACTCCGGTTTTTAATTCTTCATCCCACCCCAGATGACGACGAAAGAGATGAGACGATGACGACTGTAGAGCCGCGAACCGGCCCGAGACGCAGCGAGGTTCAGGCGCATCGAGGCGCCTCTGCCATTGCGCCCGAGAATACCATTGCCGCTTTCCGGGCGGCTGCAGAACAAGGCGCGGAATGGGTCGAACTCGATGTTGCACTTCTTGCCGATGGTACCCCGGTTGTCATCCACGACGTCTCCATCGATCGCTGTTCGTCGTCGAAGGGAAATCTTGCCGACCTCACCGCGTCGGATCTCGACGCCATCGACGCCGGCTCGTGGTTCAGCCCGAAATTCAAAGGCGAACCACTGCCGACGCTGGCTCGCGTTGTTTCCGCGCTGGGCGAACTCGGCCTCAACGCCAATGTCGAGATCAAACAGCATGCCCATCACAAGTCACTCGACCAGCTGGTCAAAGTCGTTGATCAACATCTGAAGGCGCGGGCGGCGCAAACCAAGATCATGATCTCGAGCTTTGATGCCGCTGCGCTGAAGGGAATGCACGAGCTTGATCCAAGCTACGAACTCGCCATGCTGTGGAGCAAGTTGCCTGCGGATTGGACCGATATCCTTCGGTCGATTCCCGCAAAGACCATCCATCTTGACTACAAGGCTCTGAGTATCGGGTTTATCGAAGAGGCCGTGCGTCGCGGCATCTCGGTGCGGGCGTGGACCTGCAATGATCCCAGACGGCTCGCATCGTTCTGGGATGTGGGTTTGACCGGCGTGATAACAGACGACCCCAGTGTCTACCTCACCTAAGGAGCGGCGATGGGGCAGCGGATCATATCGAGCCGGCAACGTGAGATCCTCGCGCTGATCGAGACCGAAGGTGTTCAGTACATCGAGGAGCTGGCACGCCGGTACGATCTGACGACGCAGACGATCCGTCGCGATATCAATGCATTATGCGATCTCGGGCACGCACGCCGCTTCCACGGCGGCGTTGATCTGCCGGTCGAAGGCAGCAACATCTCGCTCAATGCGCGCGCCCAGCTCAATCGGCGCGCCAAGCGGCTAATCGCCAAGCGCGTCGCCGCCGACATCGGGACAGACGCGACAGTGTTTCTCGGGATCGGCAGCACGGTTCGCTTCGTTGCCGAGGCGCTGCGTGATCACCAGGGGCTGACGGTGATCACCAACAACATCCACGTCGCCTTGAGCCTTTGCGACGCGCCGAGCGTCGAGGTCCATTTGACGGGCGGTCTTTTGCGTCACGATGACCGCGACGTGGTCGGCACGGATGTGATCAGGTTCGTCGAAAAATTCTATGCGACTTACGCAATTGTCGGCGCAGGCGCTTTGAGCCCGCTTAACGGACTGATGGACTTCAGCTACAGCGAAGCCCAAATCACCAATGCCCTGCTGGAGAATTCACAAACGCAGATCCTGGCCGCGGACGTCAGCAAGTGGACGCGCAACGCGGCCGTGCGTGTTGCGCCATTCAGCAAACTCACCCGTTTCTACACCGATCGGCTACCTGGCGACGCGGCCGCCACCAATGCTCTGGCCGAGAGCAGCTTGGACGTGGTCACATGCAGCGAGGATATGACATGAGCTATGTAGACCTGGCGCCATCAGCTCGTGAATTGCGGGATGTGCGCTATCTGTTCACCGACATCGACGATACGCTGACTACCGAAGGCAAGTTACTGCCGCGAACCTACGAAGCTCTCTGGGATCTCAGCCGGGCGGGCATTGCCGTCGTGCCGGTCACGGGCGGCTCCGCCGGTTGGTGCGAACATATCGTTCGTGCCTGGCCGGTGGCCGCGGTCATCGGCGAAAGTGGCGCATATTGCGTCACCCGTCGGGGCGGCGAAGTCGTCTTCGACTATTGGGAGGACGCCACCCTGCAGGCTGAGCGCCAACGCCGGCACCTGCAGGCGATCAAGGGAGTGATATCGCAAAAGAGCAGGGCGTTCAGAATTGCCCACGACCAGGTCTTCCGGCTGGCGGATGTCGCAATCGACATTCAAGGGCATGATCCCCAGGACGTCGACGATCTGGCATCCAGCATAAGAGCCATGGACGGAACGGTCGCGATCAGCTCCATCCACATCAACACGTGGCTCGGCGAATACAACAAGCGTTCGATGAGCGAGCGTGTTTTAACCGAGATGTTTGGTGTCGATCCCGATGAAACGGCCGCTGTGACCGCCTTCGTCGGCGACTCTCGAAACGATGCGCCGATGTTCGGCTTTATTCGCAACTCCTTCGGGGTCAACAATATCATCCCGGTTCTTTCACAATTGCAATACGCGCCGAAATGGGTCTCCTCGCAGCCCGCCGGCCTTGGCTTTGCCGACATTGCCCAAACGATCTTGGACGCGGCTGGCGCAGGTTCTGAGACGTCTCGTCAGCTTTTGACCGAGCCGGCGGTCATGCCTGCCAGGAAGTAGCGTTGGGCAACCAGGTAAAGGACCAGAAGGGGAAGCGAACCAAGCACGCTCATCGCCATCATCTCGTTCCATTCGAAGGCGTGCTGGCCCATCAGAAGCTGGATGCCGATCGGAACCGTCCGAAGGTCCATCGATTTCGTCAGCGTCAGCGCAAAGAGGAATTCGTTCCAGGCCAGCAGGAAGGTGTAGACCGCGGTGGCGACGATCCCGGGGATGGAAACGGGAACGATGACGCGCCAAAGCGCCGTCCAGCTTGAGCCGCCGTCGACAAGGACGGCCTCGTCCAGCTCTTTCGGCAGGGTGTTGAGATAGCCTGTCATCAGCAAGACGGCGTAAGGCAGAGTGAAGACCATGTAGGTGAGGATCAGCGCCAGATAGGTATCGAAGATCCTGAAGGCGACCACCATTCCGAAATAGGGGATGAGAAGGGTGATCGGCGGAACGGTCTGGGTGCTGATGATGAAGATGTTCAAGGTGTTCTTGAACCGGAACTGATAGCGGCTGAAGCCGTAGGCGGTTACGATCGCGACAACCAGGGTCAGGGCGGTGACGACGCCGGCGACGAAGTAACTGTTGATGAAGAACCGCACTTTCACTGGATCGTTGAAGATCGTCAGATAGGCGGCCACCGTAAAATCATCGGGCAACAGCCGCGGCGGAAGGGCGAAGATTTCCGTATTCGATTTCAGCGAACTGAAAAACATCCACACGATCGGAAAGGCCGAAAAGACGAGGCCGATCGCCAGGCCGAGATAGGTCAGGATGGTCGGCAATACCGAGCTCTTGAAGGAACGCTTTGCCATGGATCACCTGCGCTGCTGGTGTTTAATGTAGAAGTAGGTGACGCTCATCGAGATGATGAGGATGATCATTGCGCTCGCCGAAGCCAGCGAGAATTCGTACTGGGAAAAGGCGAGCTTGTAGGTGAAGGTGGAGAGCACTTCCGTCGAATAGATCGGGCCGCCGCCCGTCGTCATCCATACGAGTGGAAAAACCTGCATCGTCCAGATGAAATCCAGGAGCGCGATGCTGATGATGATCGGCATCAGCTGCGGAATGGTGATGTACCAGAACTTTTGGAGTTCGTTCGCACCATCGATGCCGGCTGCCTCGTAAAGCTCCTTCGAAATACCCTGGAGGCCGGCGAGCAGGCTGACCATGTAGAGCGGATAGCCTGCCCAGATGTTTGCGAAGGTCAAAGCGTGGATGGCGGTGCGCGTCGAGGAGAACCACTCGACCTTGAAGTTGATGATATGGAGCGCCATCAGCACGCTGTTGACGACGCCGTTCGGGTCGAGCAGCAGGCGCCAGATGATGGCGATGATGACGGCCGTGAACAGCCAGGGCAGGATGAAGAGCACGCGCAGGATGCTGCGAATGAGCGGATCGACGCGGTTGGTGTTCAACAGCAGCGCGAAGGCCAGGCCGATGATGAAGTGGAAGATGACGCTCATGATCGTGAAATAAAGCGTCTGCACGACCGACTGCCAGAAGACCGGATTCTCAAAGATGGTCATATAATTCTGGAGGCCCGCGAAGGCAGCGTCCTTTTTCATGATGGCGCCGTCCATCAGTGAATACTTGAGGACCATCACCATAGGAAACAGCATCAGCAGGACAAGCAGCAGGGTCGCCGGCGAAACGTAGAAATACGGCACCAGCTTCCTCAGGGTGCTGTAACGAAGCCATCCTTTTCTTCGCGCTTTGGCTTGCGCAGCGACCAGAGCCGTAGCCGAATGGTTCATGAGCTGTGACTTTCTATTCTGCCGAAATTTGACGACTTGCACCGGCAGCGCCTGGTTGCGCTGCCGGTGATCCGTGAAAGCGACGTGCTTAGAACTTCGCCAGCCAAGCCTTCTCGGTATTGGCAGCTGCCTCCTTGGCTGACTGCCCGCCGTCGAACATCTTCTGAACTTCGACGTTCATGTCGCGCATCAGCTCTTCGGCAACCGGAAGGCCGACGAATTCGTTCGCAGGATAACCGCTCTGGAAGATTTTGAAGGCTTCCGAGAAGATCGGGTCCGAGGCCACGAAGTCCGGCTTTGCATGGACGTTGCCGGGGAAGGCGTTGGCAATCGAGACGAGACGGCCGTTGACGTCAGGGCTCATCAGATATTCGACGAGCTTCCAGGCTTCTTCCTTGTGCTGGCTGCCCTCGCTTATGCCGATACCCCAGGATGCGTAGGGCATGCCGCGCTTGCCGGTGTAGCCGTCAATGGCCGGCAAGGCGGAGATGCCGAAATTGAGCTTCGGATTGCGCTCGCGGATGAGGTTCACATGGGCGAGGGAGTCGACCATCATGCCGACGCGGCCGTTGACGAATTCCTCGACCTTGTCCTGTTCCTTCTTGGCAAAAATGCCAGGAGAAATAACGCCTTCCTTGTTGAGCGAAGCGATATAGTCGAGAGTGCCGACGACGGCTTCATTTTCGAGGTCAGGCTTGCCGTCCTTCAGCATCGAGGCGCCGGAGGCCCAGACCCAGGACATGACGTCGTTCTGGATTCCGCTCGGAGACTGCAGCGATAGCGGCAGGACCCAGCCGTACTGGTTCTTCGAGGCGTCGGTCATTTTCTTCGCGGCTTCGGCAAATTCCGTGCGCGTGGCCGGCAGCTTGTCGACGCCGGCGGCCTTGGCGATATCCAGGTTCACGAAGACCGGGTAGACGAAGGATGCCAGCGGGAACATCACGCTCTTGCCATCGATCTTAACGATATCGGTGATCTGGCTCTTGTCGTATTTCGCCTGCTCCATCAGCTCGTCCATGGAGGCGATCGCGCCCTGCTTGGAGAGCCCGTTTACCCAGGCACCATCCAGGCCCACCACGTCGCTCAGCGTTCCGGAGGCTGCGCCGACGACGATCTGGTCACGCGTTGTGGCATAGGGACCGCTGACCAGCGTCACCTTGATGCCGGGGTTTTTGGCTTCGAAATCGTTCATGATGCCGCGCAGAGCGCCCGACGGCATTTCGGGTTCCCACCATTGAATGAACTCGATGGTGGTGTCGGCAAACGCCGATGTGGCGCAGAGCGCCCATACCGCCACGGCAGCCCGCATCGTCACGCCGAATTTTCTGATATTCATCTGTGCCTCCCAAAGATTTGTCAGTTAATCGATCCTCCTCAAGACCGTAGGCAAAGTAGGTTCCCTGAAGCCTCCATCTGTCAATGAAGAACTGCGATCAGGAAAAGATGGGAGGCCGGCATTGACAGTGCGCGTTACGTTAAATCATTGATAAGAAATCATAAAATTGATTGACATCATCAGTGTTTTTCTGCAGCATTTGTATTGCTTGTGACGCATTTTTTCTTTACTTTCGTAAACAAATGAAAGTTTACCCAACAAAGTGAAAAGCGTGGCACCCGGCTTCTTCACTGCAAATTTTCGAATTTTGGGTGCTGAAACAAACGCCTTTTGCAACCCCGCGGCGCAGACCGCACAAGTCGCAAATGAAGGGAATATTTCGATTTTCGAAAGGGAGGGCGGAACCTGCGCAAAAAATGACGGATCACGCCGGTCTATGCGTTGATTTTCGACGATCCGGAAAGCGAAGATCACCCTGTACAAATTGCCCTATGCGTGGTTTGGCGCGTCAGCGGAATTGCCGTTGACGCGAAATCATTTCGATCCGGAGCGTCGTGGCATCGCCAACAAGGAATTGAATGGCCAAGAAAAGTTATAAATCGATGGACGATTTCGCGAGCGCCTCCGGCGTATCGCGTCCGACCTTGTCGAAATATTTCGATGATCCCTCGCAGATCAAGGAGGTGACCCGCAAGCGTATCGAGGCGGCTCTCAAGAAGTCGCATTTCGAGCCGAACCTTTTCGCGCGGCATCTCAATCGCAAGCGGACCAGGAATATCGGCATTCTGGTCCCGACCATGTCGGATCCCTTTTATGTGCAGGTCGTGTCGCTGATCGAGCTGGAGTTGCGGGAAAAGGGATTCTGGCCTGTCCAGATTTCGTCGCACACGCGGCCGGAGCTGGAGGCGGAGGCCGTTCGGACTTTGCTCTCGCTGAAGGTGGCGGGTGCGATCGTGGCGCCGCTCGGAGCCGGTTCTCGCCGTTCCGCGCTGGAAAGGCTGAGGGATGCCATCCCCGTCGTCTGCTTCGACAATCCTGCCGACGCCGACCTTCCTTATGTCGGCAACGACAACGCGCAAAGCATGGCAGCGATTGTGCAATATCTCTGCCGGTCCGGTGAGCCGCCGATCTTCCTGGAAATTCCGCATATGACCGAAAATGCCGGCGAGCGGCAGGCGGGCTACCGCGCGACCATGGCGAGGGAAGGGCATTCCCCGCTCGTCATCGATTGCGACGTGCCGCCTTCCTGGGAATTCGAGCGTCTCGGATACGAGCAGATGCAGAGAATTCTTGCCAATGGCGGTCTTCCGGGCAAAACGCTGCTATGCGCCAACGACCGCTTTGCTTTCGGCGCGATGGCAGCCGCATTCGCGTCGGGACTGAAAATCGGCCGGAACGACGCTTGCGACGTGCGCATCGCCGGGCACGACGACCACCCGCTAAGCCGATATACCTGTCCGTCGCTGACGACGATGGCCCAGAACGCGCCCGAGATCGCCGCGAAATCCGTGGAGCTTTTGCTGGCGCATATCGAAAGTGAGGATGATGGAACGACCCCTGTGACGAACAAGGTAATCCTCGAGGCAACGCTGGTTATGCGCGAGTCGGCTTGATGCCGTGTTTTCGCGTCAACGGGCAAGCGCTGGGTCCATGGCGCGCCATCCCGTTGCGATGGCTTCCAGAGCCTCTTGCCCCTCCGGAATGGCCCGCCTCTTCGAGACGAAGCCATGGATCTGTCCGGGCCAGGTCCGGGTCGTTGCCTTCGCCTCGGTGCTGAGCCGCTCGGCATAAGCGGCCCCTTCGTCGAACAGCACGTCATGTCCGGCAAGGATCAGAAGGGCCGGCGCCACGCCCGCCAGCGACGCTACGCTCAACGGCGAGGCTCGCCAGTCCGACCGGCTTGCGGCGTCCGGCAGGTAGTGGTCTCGGAACCATTTCATCGCGGCTGCCGTCAGGCCGAAACCCTCTTCGTAACGTGAGTAGCTGTCGGTCGTCTGCAACTGGTCGGTCACCGGATAGATCAGCACCTGTCCAATGACAGGCGGCACCTGTCTGTCCCGCGCCAGCAGGGCGACGACGGCGGCCAGATTGCCGCCCGCGCTATCGCCGGCGACGACAACCCGCAAGGGATCGATGCCGAGCGCATCGGCCTGCTCCGTCATCCAGACGAGTGCGGCGGCGCAGTCGTCGATGGCAGCAGGAAAGGGATGCTCCGGGGCGAGGCGATAGTCGGGCGAAACCACGACGGCGCCTGCCATATTGGCGAGCGTCCGGCAGATATCCTCATGAGTTTCCGGCGCGCCGATCACAAAACCGCCGCCATGGAGATAAAGCAAGGCCGGCGCGCCCTGGCGCGGCGCAGCGCGGCCGCGCCATATCTTCAACCTGATTGCGCCTGCATGCCTTTCCAGGGTCTCGACCACGTGTTCGAGCGGCCGTTGAATGTCTGCGAAACTATCCAGATATTGCTGCCGCGCCAGCGCCGGCGTGCAGTTTTCGACCGGGGTCTGCGGATCGCCAGGCCATGCAAGCGCGCGTTTGGCGGATTCGTCCAATTGTGTCATTTGAGCAAACTCCTCGCTTCGTCTTCCCGCAATTCTCTCGGCTGCGCGACAGTACCCGAAATGGTCTGCGCGATACCGGTTTCGCCGGCACGCAGGATCGCTTCCATGACTTCGAGCACGTGCAGCGCCAGATCGCCCGAAGCGCGCGGCTTACGGCCTTCGACGATTGCGCGTGCGAGATCGGCGAGGCCAAGCATGCGATAGTTGGCGCGATCCGGCGCTGCGATCGGCCAGTTGACGGCACCGAAGAGTTCGCCTGATGTATCCGTTTCCTGCCAGGGCGCGCCGCGGCTGGAGAGCGCGACGGAGCCGCCGAAATTGTCGGGGTCGGGCAGGCGCAGCGAGCCTTCGGTTCCGTGGAGTTCGATGGGATGGTTGGAATGGCGGAATACGTCCCACGAGGTGCCGAAGGTGACGGTAGCACCGCACTCGAATTCCAGTAGCGACAGCACGCTGGTCGGCGTGCCGACCGTGAACGTTGTGCCCTGCTTCGGTCCCTCCGCCGTGATGAGCCGCTCTTCCTGCCCGCTTGTGGCGACGGCCTGCACACGGCGGATTGGCCCCATCAGATTGACCATCGTCGTAAGATAGTAGGGGCCCATATCCATCAGCGGGCCTGCGCCGGCCTGGTAATAAAAGCTGGGATCCGGATGCCAGTGCTCCATGCCGCGCCCCATCATGAAGGCTGTCCCGGTCACCGGCTTGCCGATGGCGCCGGCTTCCATCTGCCGCCGGGCATGGCGTCCGGCCGCGCCGAGGAACGTGTCTGGCGCCGAGCCAAGCATGAGGCCCTTCGCCGCGGCCGCATCCACCAAGCTGCGTCCTTCGGCGGCCGTGATGCCGAGCGGCTTCTCCGTGAAGACATGCTTGCCCGCCGACAGAGCCCGCATCGAAACGTCAAAATGCGCAGCCGGGATCGTCAGATTGAGGACGAGGTCGATGCTGTTGTCGTCAATGAGGCTATCGACGTCAGTCGCGCGCAGATTGAACTCCGCCGCGCGGCGCTTGACGGCCTCTGCGTTGAGATCTGCACAGGCGATGATTTCGACGCCGCAAAACAGCGGCGCGTTGCGCATGTAGGCGAGCGAAATATTGCCGCATCCCACAACGCCGATCCTGAGTTTCATACCATTGGTCTGTGCCATCTAAGAACCTGATTTTGCCGTTGCGGCGCGGAGAGTGGAGGATGTCAGTGTTTTAGGCGCAAGCAATAAATTATATTGACGCACGATAACATTTGACCGTACGTAATGACAAGACGCTGGGAGGCGTCGCAATCTCCGATGAGGAGCCTGCCGTCCCAGTTTCGGCCGCCTCTCCCGCGGAAGGGGCTTTCGGCAAGGCCGGCGAAGCTTCCGAGGATTGCGTGCGCGCTGCCGGCTTCGGTATCGGCTGTCGTCAACGGATGGGTCAGGACCAAGATATGAATAATGCTGAGCTGCAGATCGGCTGCCAGACATTCACCTGGGAGATGCTGGGGACAGATTGGGGCGGCGGGCCGGACGATCTGGTGCGCGCCATTGCCGATGGCGGATATGCCGGTATCGAAATCACCGACACGATGATCGGTCACTACGCGCTCAAGCCTGCCGACTTTGCCCGCGCCCTGACGGATGCCGGCTTGGCGCTGGTTTCCTTTGCCTTCGGCTCCGCCAGTGGCTTCACGGTGGCGGAAAAGATCGCCTCCGATCTCGACGCGGCGCGGCGATGGATCGATTTCGCGGCGAGTTTTCCCGGTGCGTTGGTATCGATGGGATCGGCGACGGTTGTCTCGGATGGTCCACGCTATGAGAAATTCGCCATTGCGGCCGAGTGCTACAATCGTGCGACCGAGATCGGACAGTCGGCTGGCGTCACTGTAGCTGTCCATCCTTCCTCGCACCACAACACGCTGCTTTTTACGCGGAAGGACTATGATCAGCTGTTTGCTCTGTTGGATCCACAAGTGGGTTGGGTGCCGGATACCGGCCATATCCTGCGTGGCGGCCAGCAGATCGGCGATACGCTGGCGGCCCACCGGGACCGGACCCGCTACGTGCATCTGAAGGATGTCGACGCCGGCGGGATCTGGGCGATGTTGGGCGAAGGCGTCTGCGACGTGCCTGCCGTGATTTCGGCCGTTCGGGATGCGCCGAACTTTATCGGCTGGATCGTGGTGGAAGAAGAGTCGGACCATGCCGCAACCGATCCTGCAGCCGCCGTTCGCGCGAACCGCGAGACGCTTCGACGTCTCGGGTTTTAGCCCATCTCGTATTCCGTGGCGTCGGCCAAAGTTATCCGTCGACACCAAAGCCTCTCCTGTCTCTCTTGTAAATGGGAGAGGTGCACTGCAGGTCACGCGTAGCGAACCTCCACGCCCAGCTTGTCGAGCCTGTGGCGAATGCTGTGCGGCATGTTGCTGTCGGTGATGATAAGGTCGACGCGCGACAGCGAGAAGGCTTTGGAGGAAGCGCCGATGTCAAATTTGCTCGAATCCGCCACGAGGACGACACGCCGGGCCATGCGAACCAGGTTGCGCTTGGTCCGCGCCACGTCCTCAGAAACATCGACGACGTCAAACGCCTGATCGATCGCGTGGGCGCCGACAAAGGCCTGGTGGGCGACGAGGCCGCCGACCGCCCTGTCGGAATCTTGTACGATCGTGCTCACGGTGCTGGGAAATACGCGGCCGCCGATCATGTGTACGTCCAGCCCTGGCCGGTACATCAGATGCTGGGCGATGTTCATCGCCGTTGTCGCAACCACGACGTTGTTGACCGCTGGCATCTGCATGGCCACTTGTAGCAGCGTCGAACCGCTGTCGAAGACGATCGACTGGTTATCGATGATCTGTCGCGCAGCCATCTGGGCGATGCGTCGCTTCGCATCGAAATTGCGCTGCATGCGTTCCTCGAAGGCCGCTGCCGGCGAGTCGGACGGCAGGGCGATTGCCCCGCCATGGGTTTTGATCAGCTGTTTCTTGGCGTCCATGATTTCGAGGTCGGAGCGGATCGTCACTTCCGAGACTTCGAAGAATTCCGCCAGCTGACGGGTGCGTGCCTGACCGACCCGTTGAAGTTCCAGCATGATCTGCTGCCGCCTCTGTTCTGCAAGCATGTGTGATCCCGACCGCTGTTATTTGCAACAATGCGACTTTTGAAAAACGAAAGTGCGTCATCTCATCCCACGTCTATTTCTGCAGAAATAGCCGTTCGATGGCAGAAATGCACGTCTAAAATTCAGCATTCATGTAAAAACGAAAGAAATCGAAATATTGAATGTTTGTTTGTTTTCGAGTTAGGGTTTCGCCAGCATCGGCGCCAGCAATCGCAAAGGCTCCATCACAAAGGAAGCATCACCATGGGTCTCGGAACCAAAATCCGCCTCGCACGCCTGTTCTCGAACCCATCGGGTCATCTGTTCGGAGGCGCCGTCGATCATTTTGTCGGTTATGGCAATGTGCGTGAGGGAGGGCTTGCCGACCTGCCGGGTGCGCTGAGACGCGTCATGGCGGGAGGCCCCGACTATATCAGCATCCAGCCTGGCGCGGCGCGCCACCTCTGGTCGGAATATGCCGGAAAGGCAGCGCTGGTCATTCAGGGCGGTTGCTTCACCGCCGACGACCGTATTCGCCAGCTCATTGCGACCCCGGAGGACGCGGTGCGTTATGGTGCGGACGCTCTGGCTGTCGCCATTCCCGTGCGCGGCGCCACCGAAGGAGAGTATATCCGCTGGCTCACCGATACGGTCAACGCCGCTGCCCGCTTCGAGATGCCGGTCGTTGCCCACGTTTATCCCCGCGATTTCTCCGACGGCGGCAAGATCGTGTTCACCCCGGATGAAATCGCTTACGCCGTGCGCATCGGCTTCGAGGCCGGCGTCGACGTGATCAAGGTCGGCTACACCGGCGATTTCGAGTCCTTCCGCGAGACCGTTGCGACTTGCCCGATTCCGGTCGTGATCGCTGGCGGCCCGAAGACCGATACGCTGCTTGGGGCGCTCGTCCAGACCTCGGAGGCACTGCGCGCTGGGGCCAAAGGCGCGGTCGTCGGTCGCAACCTCTGGGGTCACGGCGATACGACCATGGCCGCACGCGCCTTCAAATTCGTCATTCATAAGGGGATGACGCCGGAGGATGCGCTGGCGGCGGCCGGTGCCTGAGACGTGTCGCGCCCTTTCCAGGTTCTGGGCTTCGGCGCCCTGGCAATCGATGACATCATTTATGTCGATCGGGGGCTGACGGCCGGCAAAGGGAAGGTGACGAAACGTGCCACGGACCATGGCGGCAACGTGGCGACGGCCCTTGTTGCCGTCGCCCGGCTCGGCGGGCGTGCCGGCTTCATCGGCTGGCTCGGCGATGAGACAACGGCCGACGTGGCGGGCAGCGAGCTCGAACGGGACGGCGTCGACATATCGCTGGCTCCCCGCCACGCGGATGCCGCGCCGATCCGCTCGGTGATCACGGTCGGTCCCGACGGCGACCGGTTCATCGCTTATGACGATGAAGTGCTGCACGGCACGTCGGATGCGCTGCCGGACGATGTTCTGATGCAGGCCCCGGTCCTGCTGATCGACGGTTATGCCACGCACTCGGAAAGTGTCGTGGCGCGCGCACGCGCCTTGGGCCTGGCCGTGATTGCCGATATCGAATGGACGATCGGTGCCGCGACCGACCGGATCCTGGCTTTCGCTGACCATCTGGTGCTGCCGCTCGCCTTTGCGCAGGAGTACACCGGCGAGGGTGATCCCGCGATGATCCTGGACAAGCTCTGGTCCGCGGATCGGTCCGCGGTTGTCCTCACCGATGGCGAACGAGGGGCTTATCTCCGCCAGAAAGGTGATGCCATCCGATGGCATGTGCCGGCCTATCAGGTTCAGGCGGTCGACACGACCGGCGCCGGTGATTGTTTTCACGGTGCCTACGCTCTCGCCGTCGCTAGGGGTAAGAGCCCGCTTGATTGCGCTGCCTATGCCACGGCGGCGGCCGCCATCTCGGTGACCGCACGGGGAGGGCGCAGAGGCCTGCCAGATCACCAGACGTGCATGGCATGGATGGCGGCGGAGAATGCGCCCGCGCCGCTCCCGGTTTCCGGATGTCAAGAATGAGCGCGGGCGGCGATGGGTGCTGGCTCCGGTCGACCGCCCCAACAGAGCCTCACGGGTCACGTGTTATTGAATCGCACTGAGCGATCTCTCAACGGCTGCAACTTCAACCATAAAAGTTACGCGCGGCAAAAAATATAATTCCGCATTTAATTTTTAATTTCTCTCAAATTATTTATATTTTTCAAATAGATATTGGAAACGGTTGGTGATCTGCGGCGAACTATCCTCGATTCTTTGGTTGACTTTGAAGCTCAGGCCTGAGCTTTCTTGTCGAAAGGATCGGAGACGGCGCGAGCGCCGTCTGAAGATATGATCCGAACTGGTACGGGAGGACGAGACGTGGCTGTGGTTGTACTCGACAAGATCTGCAAGACCTATGGAAACAGCTACCATGCGATCAAGGATCTGAGCCTGACGATCCATGATGGCGAGTTTCTGATTCTGGTCGGGCCGTCCGGATGCGGAAAATCGACCGCTCTGCGGATGATTGCCGGGCTCGAGGAAATCAGCAGCGGAACATTGAGCATTGGCGGTCAGGACGTCGTGGATCTCGCGCCCAAGGACCGGGACATTGCCATGGTCTTTCAGAGCTATGCGCTTTATCCGCACATGACCGTCTTCGACAACATCGCCTTTTCGATGAAGCTGGCCGGAAAGAACAAGGCCGAACGCACCAAGCGCGTGCACGAGATCGCCAAGATCCTGCAGCTGGAGTCCCTGCTGGGCAACAAGCCCGCACAGCTTTCCGGCGGCCAGCGCCAGCGTGTTGCGATGGGCCGCGCCATGGTCCGCGAGCCTGCGGCATTCCTCATGGACGAACCGCTCTCGAACCTCGATGCGAAGCTGCGTGTTCAGATGCGGGCAGAGATCGCAAGCCTGCAGAGACAGCTGGGCGTGACGACGATCTACGTGACCCATGACCAGACCGAAGCGCTGACCATGGGCGATCGAGTCGCGGTGCTGAAGGGCGGTGTCCTTCAGCAGGTGGATACGCCCAAGGCTCTGTATCACCGCCCGGTCAATGCGTTTGTGGCGGGCTTTATCGGTTCGCCATCGATGAACCTTTTCGAAGGGCGTCTGGCGAGCGGACGGATCCATCTGCCGGGCTTCTCCATTCCTTTGTCCGGCAGCGCCTTCGAGCGTGCTCCCGGTCTATCGGCTTTCGAGGGAAAGGACGTGATCTTTGGGGTCAGGCCGGAGGACCTCTACGACAGCCGGTTGCCGTCTGGAGCCTCCCATCCGACGATCCCGGTTGTCGTGAAATCGATCGAGGAGCTCGGCTCCGAGTTGATCGTGCATTTGAAGATCGACGCGGTCCGGATCGACTCGGGCGACCCCGATGCCGTCGAAGACCTGAGCGGGGCCGCCAACGCCGTCGCGCGGTTCGAAGCGGTCAGCGCGGTCGAGGCGGGCCAATCGATCGATCTGGCCATCGACCCGGCGAAACTTCACTTTTTCAATCCTCAAACACATATGGCGCTGTGACGTGACGAGGGAGAGCCGACACGCCGGTGGCGGTCCGGCCAGAAGACGTCGGCGACGTTCGATGTCTTGAAAGCATTCCATCCGACGCCGAAACCAGCATTCATCTTCAATATCCGATCCAAAGGGCTTATCGATGCCAGCAAAACAGGAACGACGTCTCCGCATCGGCGTATTGGGAGCGGGCCAGATTGCCCAGGCCGCGCACTTCGAGAGCTGCACGAAGGCAGCCAATGCCGACCTCTATGCGATTTGCGACGTCGCCGAGGATCTCCGCGAACGCATGGCTATCACCCACGGGGCGGAAAAGACCTATGGCGATTACGATCAGATGCTGGCCGATCCCGACCTCGATGCCGTGGTCATTGCGACCGCCGATGCCTTTCACGTCCCGGCTTCCCTTCGCGCCCTTCAGGCGGGCAAACATGTGCTGTGCGAAAAACCGGTCGGCGTCACCATCGAGGAATGCCTTGAGCTGAAGGCCGCAGTCGACAAGTCGGGAAAGGTGTTTCAGGTCGGGCACATGAAGCGTTTCGACGCGGGGCTCCAAGCTGCCAAATCCTTCATCCGCGATGAAATGGGCGAGATGGTCGCTCTCAAAGCATGGTATTGCGACAGCACGCACCGCTATCCGATGACCGATGCGGTCCAGCCTCTGATCGTCACCAGCGCCAATGCGAAGAAACCCTCCACCAATCCGAAGGCCGACCTGCGGCGCTACTATATGCTTGCGCACGGTTGCCATCTGATCGACACGGCACGTTATTTCGCCGGCGACATCGTTTCCGTCAACGCTCGTCTGTCAGAGCGAGCCGGTATCTGGTGCTGGTTCGTGGACGTGGAATTTGCCTCCGGCACGCTCGGCCATCTCGATCTCACCGTCCAGGTGCGCATGGACTGGCACGAAGGCTTTCAGATCTACGGCAAGAACGGCAGCATTTTGGGCAAGACCTATAACCCATGGTACTACAAGACCAGCGAGGTGGACATTTTCCGGGAAGCGGACGGCGCCACCCATCGCGTCCTCGGTGCCGACGGCCATTTCTATCGCCGTCAGGTCGAAGGCTTCGCCCGCACCATTCTGGATGGTGCCATGATGGAAGGCGCCGACATCGATGATGGTCTGGCATCCGTCCGGGCCATGGTCGCGGTTGCGCGCTCCGTCGAAAGCGGCAAGGCGGTTGCGCTGTCCGACGTCACGGGTGGCGTGTGATGAAGCTCGGCATCTTCGCAAAGACCTTCGAGGGAACGGAACCCTTGACCGTTCTGAATGCGGTCGCCGCAGCCGGGTTCACCTGCGCACAATATAATATGGCCTGCTCAGGCCTTGCGCCGATGCCGGAGATCATCACGGAAGCCCAGGCCGGCTCGGTCGCCGAAGCGGCGCGCGAAAGCGGCGTCGAGATCGTTGCCGTTTCGGGCACCTTCAACATGATCCATCCGGATCCCGCCGTTCGCGAGGCCGGCCTTCGCAGACTGGCAACGCTGGCCGAACGCTGCGCCGGCATGTCGACGGCTCTGATCACGCTTTGCACCGGCACACGCGACCCCATCGACCAGTGGAAGGCGCATGCCGACAACGACACGCCGGAGGCCTGGCGGGATCTCCTCGACGCCATGGGGGCGGCCATCGAGATCGCCGAGCGTTACGATGTCGATCTCGGCATCGAGCCCGAGCTTGCCAATGTCGTCAACTCGGCTGAGAAAGCTTACCGGCTGATCGCGGCACTGAAGAGCCCCCGCATCAAGATCGTACTCGATCCGGCCAATCTCTTCGAGGTCGCGACACTCGATGAGCAGCGGAGCATTGTGTCTTCCGCCATCGACCTTCTGGCCGATCGGATCGTCATGGCGCATGCGAAAGATCGCAACCCGGACGGTAGTTTCGCGACCGCCGGCAAGGGCGTGCTCGACTACGCGCATTATCTCGGCCGTCTCAAGGCGATCGGCTTCGAGGGCAGTCTCGTCACGCATGGCCTTTCGGCTTCGGAGGCGGCCGGTGCGGCGAGTTTCCTGAAGAGCAGTCTCGGCGGCGAAGCTGCGGGGGCAGGAACATGAGACGCGCGCAACCGTTCGAAACCAGCGACGGCACCATTCTCAATGTCGATATGGCGGGCGAGGGCGCGTCCGTCATATTCCAGCACGGCCTATGCGGCGACGCGACGCAGACCGATGAGGTCTTTCCGCTCGAAGCGGGTTTTCGCCGGGTTACCATCGAAGCGCGCGGCCACGGCCATTCCCAAGCCGGCAATCCGGAGCGCCTGTCGATCGCGACCTTCTGCGATGATATCGCCGCCTATGTCGAAAAAAACCTTACGCCGCCGATCGTGATCGGCGGCATCTCGATGGGTGCGGCGATCGCCTTGCGTCTCGCGGTCAAGCGCCCCGATCTTGTCAAGGCTCTGATCATCGCAAGGCCGGCCTGGCTGACGGCATCCGCGCCGGAGAATATGGCATCCAACGCCGAAGTCGGGCATCTTTTGAAAACTCTCCCGCCGGATGAGGCAAAGACCGCATTCCTCGCCGGGCCGGTTGGCGTGCGGCTCGCCGCCGAGGCACCGGACAATCTGGCCTCGCTTGCCGGCTTTTTCTCCCGCACGCCTTTGGATGTGACCGCCGAACTGCTCACCCGGATTTCCAATGATGGTCCCGATGTGACCGACGAGGAGGTCGGCAATCTCACTGTGCCGACGCTCATCATCGGCCATGATCGGGACAGCATTCATCCTCTCAGCCATGCGCGTGCTCTGGCCGAGCGGATTGCCGGCGCGCGTTTGGTGCACATCACATCGAAGACCGAGAGCCGTCCGCAATACGTCGCCGACTTCCGGCTTGCCATGGGCAATTTTCTGAAGGAGCTCTGAAACAATGACGACCCCCTCCAAGTCCTGGATCGCCGATCTTCCGAAGGATCGTCTGATTGCCGAATTCTCCGTCTGGTCCGCCGATCTCGTGCATCTGGCAGATGATCTCGCGCGTGTCGATCCTCACGTCGACGTCCTCCACATCGATGTCGCCGATGGCCATTTCGCCCCGGCAATGTTGTTTTTCCCTGATCTTGTTGCCGGTGTGCGCAAAGTGTCCGCGCGCCCAATCCATGTTCACCTGATGGTCGCCGACAGCATCCTCCTGTCGCAGATCGAGCAGTTCGCCGATGCGGGCAGCGATCTGATCAGTCTTCATGTTGAAAACGAAAGTGTCGCCGCCGAGGCTCTCGATCTTCTCGATCGCCGCGGCGTGGCCGCCGGCATGGTGCTGAAGGTCGATACCCCTGTCGAACGCGTCGAGAAATACGCTTCCCGGCTGCGCTTTGTGACGCTGCTCGGTACCGCGATCGGCGTGAAGGGCCAGGGCCTCGACGAGAAGGCCGGAGCGCGGCTTCAGCAGGCAAAGCAGATCATCGCCGGCTGCGGTGCGGCTCATCGGATCGTGCTGGCCGCCGACGGCGGTATTCGCGAACACACCGTGCCTCTTCTGCGCCAGTCGGGTGCGGAAACGGTGGTCCTCGGTTCCCTGGCTTTCAATGCGCCGTCGCTCGACGAGCGGATGGCATGGGTGCGCGCACTCTAACTCATGGTCTTCACATGCAGCAGATTGCCATTGGAATCGACCTCGGCGGGACGCAGGTGCGCGCTGCCCTCGTCGACGAGCAGGGCAGGATTCTGGAGCGTGCAGCGGAATCAACGGATGCGCTGGCAGGCCCCGCCCGCGTGCTCGACCAGATTTGCGGATTGACCGATGGACTGCTTGCAGCATCGAACCCTGCTTCTGTGGTGGGCGTCGGCGTATCCGCTCCGGGCCCGCTCGATACGGTCGCTGGTATCGCCTCGCATATCCCGACCCTCTCCGGCTTTGTCGATTTTCCGCTGAAGGCGGAATTACAGAAGCGGTTTCCGTTTCCGGTCGACCTCGAGAACGATGCTATTGCCGCTGCCATCGGCGAGTGGCAGTTCGGAGCCGGCAGAGGGCTCGATAATCTTGTCTATGTCACGGTGAGCACCGGCATTGGCGGTGGCGTTGTGTCGGACGGTCGCGTCGTGCGCGGCCGGAAGGGCATGGCAGCCCATGTCGGGCACATGTCGGTCGTGCCGAACGGAGAGCTTTGCCCCTGCGGCAACAGAGGTTGTTTCGAGGCCTACGGATCCGGAACGGCTTTTGCGCGCCGCGCCCAGATGAAGGCGATGGAGACCAGTGGGACGACGATCGGCAGCGATGGCGGCGCCATCGACAGCCGCAGCGTTTTCGCAGCCGCAAGAGATGGCGATCGGCTCGCAAATCAACTGATTGACGAGGAAGCGGAAATTCTCGGTCGCGGCTTCACCAGCCTGATCCATATATTCAGTCCCGATATCATCGTGATGGGAGGCGGGCTTTCCCACGAGTTCGACCGGCTGCAACCGGGCATTCAAGGCTACATCACGCAATGGGCAATGCCGGCATTCAAGGATGTCAGGGTAATGCTGGCGGCGTTGGATCAGAACTCGGGCCTCGTCGGCGCCGCGGCTCTGGCGTTTCTGAGCGGCAAGGTTCCTGCGATCGATCAGCTTTAAAAAAGCAGGCCGATCCTGCGTGCGTCGGCAAACGCACTATCGAGAGGTTGCTCTCCGTCAGGGCGGCGGGGCGGTACTTTCCCTCAGGATCAGTTCGACTGGCCACAATTCGTGGATCTCATCCACGGCACGTCCAGCGATAAGCTGTAGCGTTAGCTCAGCGCAGCGCGTGCCCGCGGCACGCATGGACGATCGTGTTGTCGAGAGCGACGGCACCATGCTTTCGGCCGTTAGATATGGGAAGACGTCGTCATGGGCGATGACGGAAACATTCTGTCCCACCGTCATCCCAAGCGAACGGACAGCACGGTAAACACCAAGCGCTGTCATCGTGGAACCGGCAACGATGGCAGTCGGCGCGTTCGCCCTCTCGAGAAAAGAGCGGGCATGTCGAAAGCCGCTCTCGTCGGAGAATTTATCGCAGACCATTAGGTTGGGATCGGCGACGAGCCCACGTTCCTGATGCGCGACCCGAAAACCCTGCTCGCGATGGATCGAATACGTCTTGCCCCGCAGACCATTGATCATGGCAATGCGCCGATGCCCGAGATCGAGCAGATGTTCGGTGGACCGACGCACGGCATTTTCATTGTCGATATCGAGCCACGCGTGAACGTGCTCGGATTCCGATCGGCCGTGAACCAGGAAAGGCAGGCCTAAGCTGTTCAGCACTCCGATCCGCGGATCCCTCGGGCGAGGCGAATGAATGATCACCGCATCCACCCGGCGGCTTTCGACCAGGCGTCGGTAGGCCTGCATCTCGTCCTCATCATTGTGTGCGGTAATAGGCGTGATGAGAATATCGGTATCGGCCGTTTCCAGGCGCTGTGCCATACCTGACATGAATTCGGCGAAATGGATTTCTCCCGACCGCGCCATCATGACGCCTATCGCTCCGGCTCTCCCGGTCTTTAGCCGCACGGCATTGATATCGGGGCGATAGCCAAGCCGCATTGCTTCGCTCGCAACCCGGGCGCGCGTGGCTTCGCTTACCTCGGGATAGCCACTGAGCGCACGGCTGACCGTCGTCGGAGAGAGCCCAAGCTGCTTTGCAAATTCACGAAGTTTCATCGGATGTCTTCTTTGTCCCGGCAATCAATGGACGAAGCTTTGGCGATGCGCAACGGGCAAGTGTCAGTCCGGCGAAAATTGAAATCGGTTTCAATTTTGTTGCTTTGAATCCCTGCTCGCAGGGGTAAAAAATGCCGCTACTCACTGTATATCAGTCAATTTCTCTTCATAATGCAACTGTGGATCGCTAATCTCCGTGGGCTTGACGCCTCTGCGACCTTCTGCAATGGTTTAATCGCCAAATCGATTTCAATTTCTGGGAGGAGATCATGAAAAAATTTGCTTTGGGCTTGTCCGCGCTCGGAATCGCCATCGCGGCCGCCGGCCCGATCCGCGCTGCCGAAATTTCCTTTGCCGCCAACACTACGGGAAAAAACGTAGAATTCTTGAACAAGCAGCTGGCTATTTTCGAGAAAGATACCGGCAATCAGGTCAAGCTCGTGACCATGCCGTCATCGAGCAGCGAGCAATTTTCGCAATATCGCCTATGGCTTGCTGCTGGAAACAAGGACGTCGATGTCTATCAGACCGATGTCATCTGGGCACCGCAGCTTGCCGACCAGTTCGTCGATCTGAAGGAGGCAGCCAAGGACGTTGTCGGCCAGTTCTTCCCGTCGATCATCGCGTCTCAGACTGTCAATGGCCGGCTTGTGGCGCTGCCGTTGTTTACCGATGCTCCTGCGCTGTTTTACCGAAAGGACCTGCTGGAGAAATATGGAAAACAGCCGCCGAAGACCTGGGACGAGATGGCCGCAACCGCCAAAGAGATTCAGGATAAGGAACGCCAGGCCGGACAGAAGGACCTCTGGGGCTACGTCTTCCAGGGCAATTCCTACGAAGGGCTTACCTGCAACGGACTGGAATGGGTGAAATCGTCGGGCGGCGGCCAGATCGTCGAGCCGGACGGGACGATCTCGATCAACAACGAGAAGGCGGCAGCCGCGCTTGAACGGGCCAAGGGCTGGATCGGCACGATCTCACCGCCAGGGGTGCTCGCATATCAGGAAGAAGAATCGCGCGGCGTCTGGCAGACCGGCAACGCCGTCTTCATGCGCAACTGGCCTTATGCCTATTCTCTCGGAAACGGTGCCGACAGCGCCGTGAAGGGCAAGTTCGACGTGATGACGCTACCGGTTGCAGCCGTCGGCGATAAGCCGTCTTCGACACTTGGCGGCTGGAACCTGGCGGTTTCGAAATATTCCGAAAAGCAGGAGGCAGCCATCGCGCTCGTAAAATTCCTGGCGTCGAAGGACGTTCAAAAGGCACGTGCGATCGAACTCTCCAATTTGCCGACCCTGACGGATATTTATGACGACAAGGATGTTGCTGCCGCGCAGCCCTTCATGCCGAACTGGAAACCCATTTTCCAGGACGCGGTGCCACGCCCTTCGGCGACGGCCAAGATAAAGTACAATGAGGTGTCCTCAAAGTTCTGGACTGCGGTGCACAATACCTTGTCAGGCAGCGGCTCAGCTGCCGAGAACCTCGAGCTTCTCGAAGCCGACCTAACGACCCTCAAAGGCGACGCTTGGTGAGTATTCCGACCGGCGGCTGTCAAGCCGCCGGTCCGGTCTTCGGACGCGCTAACGACGGATAGACGTTTCATGAGCGAAATCGTAGTTCCACAAGCAGTCAAGCCCAGGGTTTCCCATTTCAGAGCCACCACGGAGTTGCGATCCGAGCGCGTTCGATCGGCATGGATGTTTCTGGCGCCGACGCTGTTGATCTTGGCAATCGTCGCTGGCTGGCCGCTGTTCAGAACGATCTATTTCAGTTTTACGAATGCGTCGCTGAACGACCTTGGCAATGCGCAGTTCGTCGGCTTTGACAATTATTTGTCTTGGGTGACACTGAAGAGCGGAAGGACCGTCTATCGCGGGCTGCTTGCCGATCCGGTTTGGTGGAATGCCGTCTGGAACACTGCCAAGTTTACCGTCCTTTCGGTGGTCATCGAGACCGGGCTCGGGCTGATCGTCGCCTTGGTGCTGAACGCACGGTTCGTCGGGCGTGGGATCGTACGGGCCGCAATCCTCATTCCTTGGGCGATCCCAACAATCGTCTCAGCAAAGATGTGGGCCTGGATGCTCAATGATCAGTTCGGCATTCTGAACGATATTCTGCTCGGCTTCGGTCTTATCAGCGAGAAGATTGCTTGGACCGCCAATCTGGAAACGGCGATGATCGCAGTGCTGATCGTCGATGTCTGGAAGACGACTCCCTTCATGGCGCTTCTGATTCTTGCGGGACTACAGATGGTTCCGGGAGACATCTATGAGGCTGCCAAGATCGATGGCGTCAATCCGGTCAAGGTTTTCTGGCGTCTGACGCTGCCGCTGATCCGACCGGCCATCATGGTTGCCGTGATCTTCCGGATACTGGATGCGATGCGCATCTTCGACCTGATCTATGTACTGACGCCCAACAATGCGCAGACGAAGACCATGTCGGTCATGGCGCGCGAGAACCTGTTCGACTTCGACAAGTTCGCCTACGGCGCCACCGCGTCAACGGTGCTTTTCCTCATCATTGCCTCCGTAACCGTCCTTTATATCTGGCTCGGTCGCGTCAAGCTCGGCGGGGAGGAACGTTGATGCTGCTTTCGTTCGCCAAGAATACGCTCTTCTACCTGCTCGTCACAATCATCGTCATCATTGCGGTATTTCCGTTCTACTATGCGATCCTCACGAGCCTGAAGACCGGCACGGCCCTTTTCAAAGTCGATTATTGGCCGACCTCGATCTCCTTCGGCAACTACACGTCCGTAATGGGCCAGGGCGGTTTCGTCCGCAGTCTGGCGAATTCCGCGATGATCGCCTGCGTCGTTGTTTCAGCATCGCTGCTACTTTCGATCACCGCTTCCTTCGCTTTGGCCCGGGTGCACTTCCGCGGGCGGGCACTGTTGATGTTGACCATCCTCTCGGTGTCGATGTTTCCGCAGATTGCCGTTCTTGCGGGCCTCTTCGAACTCATCCGCTGGATCGGCATCTTCAACACGCCCTTCGCGCTGATCTTTTCCTACATGATCTTCACGCTCCCCTTCACCGTCTGGGTGCTGACGACCTTCATGCGGGAATTGCCGATCGAGATCGAGGAGGCGGCGATCGTCGACGGCGCTTCACCATGGGTCATCATCACCCAGGTGTTCATGCCGTTGATGTGGCCGGCGCTGGTAACAACCGGACTGCTCGCCTTCATCACCGCCTGGAACGAGTTTCTTTTCGCGCTGACGTTCACGTCGTCGGATACGCAGCGAACCGTCCCGGTTGCGATCGCCCTGCTTTCGGGCAACAGCGCATTCGAGATCCCGTGGGGCAACATCATGGCGGCTTCAGTAATCGTCACCGTACCGGTCGTCGTGCTTGTTTTGATATTCCAGCGCCGGATCATTTCGGGGCTGACCGCCGGCGGCGTCAAGGGTTGAGGGAGTAGGACATGGCAGAAATCCGACTGGAGAATATCCG
Organism: Rhizobium sp. 10PS4; assembly: GCF_032464805.1. Lineage (NCBI taxonomy): Bacteria > Pseudomonadati > Pseudomonadota > Alphaproteobacteria > Hyphomicrobiales > Rhizobiaceae > Rhizobium > Rhizobium sp. 10PS4. Next base: position 635,334 of record NZ_JAWDIW010000001.1, read on the forward strand.
CAAGAGCTTCGGCGCTTTCGAGGTGATCAAAGGCGTGACGATGGACATCCGCCGGGGCGAGTTCATGGTGTTCGTGGGGCCGTCGGGATGCGGCAAGTCCACGCTGCTGCGGCTTATCTCCGGGCTCGAGGACATCACGTCGGGAACCCTCTCCTTCGACAACAAGACGGTGAACCAGCACGCGCCGTCGAAGAGAGGGATCGCCATGGTGTTCCAGTCCTACGCGCTCTACCCGCATATGACGGTCTTCGACAACATGGCTTTCGGCATGAAACTTTCCGGGAGCACCAGAGACGAATGCCGCCAGCGTGTTGAACGGGCCGCCGGCATGCTGCAGCTCTCACCCTACTTAGACCGCTTGCCACGACAGCTTTCCGGCGGCCAGCGTCAGCGCGTCGCAATCGGCCGGGCGATCGTGCGCGATCCCAAGGTCTTTCTCTTCGACGAGCCGCTGTCCAACCTCGATGCGGCGCTTCGCGTCGCGACGAGGTTGGAAATCGCGAAGCTTCATCGCAGCATGCACAACACGACGATGATCTATGTGACCCATGACCAGGTCGAGGCCATGACACTCGCCGATCGGATCTGCGTGTTGAGGGACGGCATCGTCGAGCAGATCGGCACGCCGCTGGAACTTTACGAAAGTCCCAATTCGGTCTTCGTTGCCGGCTTCATCGGTTCGCCGAAGATGAATTTCCTCTCGGGCGGGCTGGCGCAGCCCTATGATAGCCACACGATTGGCGTGCGCGCAGAGCATGTTCGCATCACGCCCGAGTCGCCCGTTTGGAGCGGCACGGTCATCCATTCAGAAATCCTCGGCGCCGATAGCTTCGTCTATCTGGATATCGGGGCGGATGAGCCGTTCGTCGTGCGGGAAGCCGGTGTCTCCCGTCACGCGCCTGGCCAAACGCTTGGCCTTGTGCCGCTTGCCGGCCACGTTCACCGTTTCGACCGGTCGGGCCGGGCGCTTGAGCGAGCATCCATGCGGGCTGCCTGATTTTCCCAGGGTCGATGTTCCTCCCAAGGCTCGATCCGTTTTAACTATAAGGAGAGAACGACGTGACCATTCGCACCGTTGTGTGGGGTGAGAACATCCACGAGAATACCAATGAGATCGTCCGGGGGATCTATCCCGAAGGCATGCACACCACGATCGCCAAGGCGCTGAACACCGATCCAACTATCTCGGCGACGACGGCGACGCTGCAGGAGCCGGAACACGGCCTCAGCGAAGCCCGCCTTACTGAGACTGACGTCTTGACCTGGTGGGGCCACAAGGATCACGGCGCGGTTTC